>NZ_JAMPKZ010000007.1:0-212487 GCF_039962215.1 Leptolyngbya sp. ST-U4 | reverse complement strand
CTCCCATTACTGGTTGAATATTCTGAGGCGGACATCTGCCTGAACACTGGCAGGGAAAGACTTTTAGGAATCCTTCCAACTCCCCCGAACGACTTCGAGTCGCGCGTATAACTACTGATTGGGCTGAACTCGTTCGGGCTATCTACCCTATAGAGGCAATTAGGCTGAATGAATTCCGTCTAATCGCTCCAATTGAACATTAGCCCGACAAATTTTCCGCATAATCCCCTGATTCCAGGCATTAGCCCGAATCCTGAGAGCGTTTCTTCGGTCTGTTTTTGCCTTCCATTCCGCCTAAGATCCTAAAAACGGAATTAGCCCGAATCAAGGGTGGTTCGATGAAATTACAGCCTAGACCATAGCTGTTTCTGATAAATCACGATTACCCCGAAGGGGAAACTGCGTCGCATCGCCCCACCCCCTACTATTACTCGCACAAAAAAATTTTGGTGGCGTGAAGCAATGGCTCAATGCAACTTAACCGGAGAGCCATGCTTTACCTAGAGATGGACTGAGGGAGTGATTGTTCTCATCAGGAGATCGATCGCCGACTATGGGTGCTGCGAACACTCATAGCCAGCTAACCTCCCAGGCTGATGTGAGCAGTCTGAAGGCTAGGACGATTATACGTTCTGGTTGATTCAGTCATGTTTTAAAGTCTTGTTCCACTCTCTAGGGTTCTTTACCCTATGGAGATCTAAATACATGACTTACCCTCCCGAACCGTCTACGGCTTTCGGTAAACCTTTGCATGACC
This sequence comes from Leptolyngbya sp. ST-U4, assembly GCF_039962215.1. Classification (NCBI taxonomy): domain Bacteria; kingdom Bacillati; phylum Cyanobacteriota; class Cyanophyceae; order Leptolyngbyales; family Leptolyngbyaceae; genus Leptolyngbya; species Leptolyngbya sp. ST-U4. The sequence goes on along the minus strand of NZ_JAMPKZ010000007.1, from coordinate 211,730 downwards.
GTTTTGGGCGAGGCGATGCCAGCCCCCCTCCGGGGCGATCGCAGGTAAAGTTTATCCTGCTAGGCGATCCCGATGCGGTCGATCAGAGTGTGATTGACCTGGAGCGTTGCGGATTTTGCGATAGCTACGCCTGGACTCAACCGATTATTGTTCGTGCCAGTGCGTCACCCATTCAACCGCTTCCCGGTGAGCTGATGCGCCTATATCAACGCGGGTATCCTGTCACCGGATTGAGGATTCCCTTATAGGACGATCGCCACAAAATAAAGAAGGGCTGCGCCAACTCTTCTTCGAGACAACGCAGCCCAACTATATTTCAGCAAAGGAACTGAGTGAAATTAAGCGTTGATTAACTGCTCCAGGTGAGCCGTCACATCCTCGACCGACTGATCGCCGTTCACCGAAATCAACTGACTGCGGTTCTGGTAGAAGTCAATTAGCGGAGCGGTCTGCTTGCGATAAACATCCAGACGATGCTTCACCACCTCTTCGGTGTCGTCCTTCCGCCCCCTGTTCAGCAGGCGATCGATCAGAATTACATCAGGTACATCAAAATTCACCACGTAATCGTAGGACTGATGGATTTCCTGAAGCAGTTGATCGAGAGAGTTTGCCTGAGTCACCGTACGGGGAAAACCGTCGAGAATCCAGCCTGGAGTCACGTCATCTTCGTGGAGCCGCTCCCGTACCATATCAATAATGAGCTGGTCGGGAACCAGTTCGCCCTGATCCATATAGGACTGCGCTTTTTGCCCTAACTCCGTCTGCCGCGCCACTGCACTCCGCAAAATATCCCCAGTGGAGATGTGAGGAATGCCAAAGTGCTTGGCTAATACCTGTGCCTGCGTACCCTTACCTGCGCCAGGAGGTCCTAAAAAGATCAATCGAGCCACTATTGTTTCACCATCCCTTCATAGCGTTGGGAAATCACATAGGTCTGAATTTGCTTTGCGGTGTCGATCGCCACACCCACCAGAATCAGCAGCGACGTTGCGCCCAAACCCTGGAAGGTTCTGACCTGCGTTGCGCCTTCTACCGCAGTCGGAATAATTGCGACCAGACCCAGGAAGATTGCGCCCAGGAACGTTAGCCGATTCAGCACCTTTTCGATATAGTCGCTGGTTGCCTTACCAGGACGAATACCGGGAATGCTCGCGCCCATCTTCTTCAAGTTTTGGGACATTTCTACAGGGTTCACGATCAGCGAAGCGTAGAAATAGCTAAAGAAGAGAATCAGCACCAGATAAAGCAGAATATTCAGCCAGTGACCGGGGCTGAGGTAGCGAACCGCCTGAATCAAAACCTGGTTATTCGGGAAGAAGTTGACCAGCGAAGCAGGCAAAAACAGCACCATGTAAGAAAAGATGATCGGCATCACGCCGCCCTGATTAAGGCGAAGCGGCAAATAGCTGCTCTTTTCCAGATACATCCGGCGACCGACCTGACGACGCGCCGAAATAATCGGAATCCGACGAGTCCCTTCCTGCACAAACACAATCCCGACGATCATTGCCAGGAAAACCAGGAACAGGATAATCACGCCGCCCACCAAGCTCCGATCGCCGCTTTGAGCCAAGTCGATCGTCTGTCCGAGCGATCGAGGTAGGGTGGAAACAATACTGACGAAGATCAGCAGCGAAGCTCCATTGCCGATGCCACGCTCAGTAATCAGTTCACCAACCCACATAACAAACATTGAACCTGCGGTCAGTGCCAGCACCGTCTGGAAAATAAACAGCGGTCCTGGACTTGCCGCGTATTGGCTAAGCAGCAGCGAAATACCAATGCTCTGGAAAATTGCCCAACCCAAAGCAACATATCGGGTGATTTGAGAAATTTTGCGTCGTCCGGCTTCCCCTTCGTTCTTCTGAAGGTCTTCGAGGCTTGGAACGGCAGCAGTCAAAAGCTGAATAATAATGGAGGCATTAATATAGGGCAGAATTCCCAGCGCGAAAATGCCGACAGCGGAAATACCGCCCCCTGCCAGGACATCGAGAATGCCAATGAGGTTGCCTAGGCCACTTCCTTGAAGTCCCTGCTGAAACGCAACGCGATCGATTCCAGGGATCGGGATGTAAATGCCCAGGCGAATTAAAATGAGCATTCCAACGGTCACAAGCAACCGACTTCTCAGTCCGGCTGCTTGCGCCATTTGGGCAAAAGTTTCTTGAGCGGTTGGAGTTTTATCTCGACTAACGACCATGTAGGAGTCCCTCTGCTGAATTTGGCAGGTACGCTGTACTGCTGATTAAAAGGTTGATGAAACCAGTAGAGCAGTGTAATTTGAGAGCTTCTCTCCTAGTGTAGATGTTCCGATCGCTCAAGAACAACACTGAAGGGATCAGCAACAAACATCCCAAATTGAAGAAGCTTTTAACCTACCACTTCACAAGTTCCGCCCGCCGCTTCGATTTTTTCGCGCGCCGATGCCGAGAAAGCAGCCCCCTGAACGGTTAGCGCAACCGATACATCACCATTGCCCAGAATCTTGAGCGGACCATCATCAGTCGTCACGATACCAGCCTCCATTAGCGAAGCCAGACTCACCTGGGAATTCGCACTCAGTTCTGCCAGATCGCCCACGTTGATGACCGTGTATTGCTTCACGTTCACTCGCTCGAAATGCTTCAGCTTCGGAATCCGGCGATAGAGGGGCATTTGTCCACCCTCAAATCCAGGACGAGTTGGGCGACCGGAGCGAGATTTTTGACCCCGCATCCCAAAGCCGCAGCTTGCGCCCTGTCCGGCAGCGATGCCTCGACCCACACGACGACGACGTTTTTGTGAGCCAGGTTGAGGAACAGCGTCTTGTAGTCTCATAGTGATACAGCCAATAAACGAGAGATGATCATGAAGAGATGATCATTAGATGATCATTAAAGCGATCGCGCCTTCAGATTAGGCGAACTACTAACCGTAGAGATTCTCAATTGGAACGCCCCGCTCTTCTGCCACATCCGAGAAGGTGCGAAGCGAAGACAGCGCGTTTGCTGCCGCTCTTGCATTGTTGAGCGGATTGCCAGAGCCAAGCTGCTTTGCCAGAATGTTCTTCACGCCAGCCAGCTCCAGTACGGTACGAACTGCGCCACCCGCGATTACCCCAGTACCAGGTGCTGCCGGACGCATCATTACTTTTGCACCGCCGCCTGCACCATTAACTGGGTGAGGAATCGAGTTTGCTTTGGTCAAAGGCACTTCAACTAAGTGCTTTTTGCCGTCCGCGACTCCTTTCTTCACTGCGCCGATCACATCACTGGCTTTGCCGACCCCGACCCCGACTTGCCCGCGTTCATTTCCGACCACGACGATCGCCCGGAAGCTGAGTTTCTTACCGCCCTTCACCACTTTGGTTACACGGCGAATTTGAACGACACGCTCCTGCCAATCGGTTTCCTTTTCCTTGTTGTTACGGTTATTCTTGCGACGATTCGCCATGATAATCCTTATCCTTCTAACAAGTTTCTTGTATTGAACTCAGAGCATGACCTAGAAATTCAGTCCGCCTTCCCGCGCTGCATCTGCCAGAGCTTTGACACGCCCGTGGTAGAGGTTGCCGCCGCGATCGAATACGACCTGATCGATCCCCTGTGCCTTTGCCCGTTCTGCAATCAACTGTCCGACTCTCACCGAGGCATCACAGTTGCGACCTGTTTCAACTTCCGATCGAACATCGGGTTCCAACGTGGAAGCTGCTACCAGGGTATGGTGTTGCGAATCGTCGATCACCTGGACATAGATGTGCTGATGCGATCGAAAGACAGCCAACCGGGGACGTTCCGTAGTGCCAAATACTTTGCGACGAACGCGACGATGGCGGCGTTTGATTGATTCTTTGCGAGTCAGTTTCATTACTTCTTACCTGCCTTTCCAGCCTTACGTCTGACGGCTTCACCTGCGTAGCGAATGCCTTTACCCTTATAGGGTTCCGGGGGACGAACCGCACGAATTTTGGCGGCGGTATTGCCCACGTCTTCTTTGTTAATTCCAGACACAATCACGTTGGTATTGTTTTCTACAGCAAGCTGAATGCCTTCGGGCGGTTCAATTTGCACCTGATGACTGTATCCCACGTTGAGGATCAGATTGCGTCCCTGCACCTGGGCACGATAGCCTACCCCTTGAATCTCCAGCCGCTTGCTGAATCCCTGCGACACCCCTTCGACCATGTTGGAAACCAGGGTGCGCGAGAGTCCATGACGCTGGCGGGCAGCGCGAGAGTCGCTTCGGCGTGCCACCGTAATTGTGCCGTCTTCCTGAGTCACTTCGACTTCAGCAGGCAGGACGCGAGCCAATTCGCCCTTCGGACCTTTGACCTTCACTTCCTGTCCGTCGATCGTCACATCAACCTTTGCCGGAAGCGTGATTGGGCGTTTACCAATTCGAGACATGACAGTTTCTCCTGATTAAAGTGAGTTGTAATCTAAAAACTGCCTTACCAGATGTAGCAAAGCACTTCACCGCCGAGTCCCTGACGACGCGCATCGCGATCGGTCATGATGCCGCTGGACGTTGAAATGATCGCAATGCCAATGCCGCCCAACACGCGAGGTAAATCCTTCCGGTTGGAGTAAACGCGCAGTCCAGGCTTACTGACCCGCTTCAGAGTGTTAATAATGGGACGACGGTTTTTGCCCTTGTATTTGAGGGAAAGCACCAGCATCCGCTTGATCCCTTCTTCCTGCTCTGTAAAGTCAGCAATAAATCCTTCCGAGCGCAGCACTTCAGCAATGCTTCGCGTCATTTTGGTCGATGGAACTTCTGTTGTTTGATGCCGCGCCATTGTCGCATTCCGAATGCGCGTCAGCATATCTGCAATGGTATCGTTAGCCGCCATAGCTTCCTCTTGATGAAATTGCCTCAGATATCCCGGAAGGGCATCCCCAGTTCCTTAAGTAAGGCACGACCCTCTTCATCGGTCGTCGCAGTCGTGGTGATAGAAATGTCCATCCCGCGAATCTGGTCGATGTTGTCGTACTCAATCTCAGGAAAAATAAGCTGTTCGCGCACGCCGAGCGTGTAGTTACCGCGACCGTCAAAACTTTTTGGACTGATGCCTCGGAAATCGCGAATTCTGGGTAACGCCAGATTGATCAGGCGATCGAGGAACGAGTACATCCGGTCGGAGCGCAGCGTCACCATCATGCCGACGGGCATTCCTTTGCGGATTTTGAAACCTGCGATCGCTTTTGTGGCGCGAGTCACAACTGGCTTTTGTCCGGTAATCCTCGCGATTTCGTTCAGCGATGCTTCCAGTGCCTTTGCGTTAGACGATGCTTCGCCTAAACCCCGGTTCACTGTCACTTTGACTAATTTAGGAACCTGATGAATGTTCGTGTATTTGAACTGTTCCATCAGCTTAGGCACTACTTCGTCTTGATAGCGTGCCTTGAATTTGTTTACCATGGGTCTCTCTCCATAAATTCCCTGGTCTTGGTCAGGGATATTTCTTGTAAAGAATCAAACACTAATCGATGATTTCCCCAGTCTTCTTCAGCATTCGCACCTTTTTGCCATCCGTGTTGACGGTGTAGCAGATGCGGCTTGCCACTTTTTGCTTGTTGGAATACAGCATCACGTTCGAGCTGTGGATCGGAGCTTCGATCGTTTGAATCTGCCCCGACTCACCCTCTTGCTGGGGTTTGATGTGCTTCGTCTTGACGTTAACGCCCTGCACGATCACCTGGCTGGTTTCGGGAAAAGCTTTCAGAATTTCACCTACTTTGCCTTTCTCTTTGCCAGAAATGATCTGGACGGTATCGCCTTTCTTGACGTGCATTTTGTAGCGAACCTTGGTTCCTTTCTTCATCACAGCACCTCTGGAGCCAGCGAAATAATCTTGGTGAAGTTCTTATCGCGCAATTCGCGGGCAACCGGACCAAACACACGGGTTCCTCTGGGGTTTCCTTCAGCGTTGATGATCACGGCGGCGTTATCATCAAACCGGATGCTCATGCCGCTATCGCGACGCAGACCCTTTCTGGTGCGTACGACGACTGCCCGTACCACGTCCGACTTTTTAACCGCCATATTCGGCAGCGCATCTTTCACCACGGCAATAATCACGTCACCTACGTTGGCGTAGCGACGGTTGCCGCCGAGAACGCGGATACACATCAGCTTTCTTGCGCCGCTGTTGTCCGCCACATTGAGATAGGTCTCTTGCTGAATCACAGTTCGTCTCCCTCTTAATCCTCAAATAAACAGGTTCAACTAATCACGTTCACCGTTAATTACGCGCTAGTCGTGCCACCGAGGATATCTACGACTGTCCAGCGTTTGGTGCGGCTCAGCGGGCGTGTCTCCTGAATACGAACGCGATCGCCCACTTTGCACTTATTTTCTTCGTCGTGTACCTTGAATCGCTTGGTGCGAACCATGATTTTTTTGTACTTCGGGTGGGGCGATCGGTTTTCTACCGCGACCACGACGGTCTTGTCCATTTTGTCGCTAACGACCAGACCAACTCTCTCTTTCACCGCCATTGCTTATTTCTCCTCGCTTGCAGGCTGGGACTCAAGGGATGATTGCGCTGCTGCAAGTTTCCGTTCATGTTCCACCGTCATAAGCTGCGCTAAACGATGGCGCAGATGCTTAAACTGATGCGGCTTCTCTAGACGACGGGTTGCCTTTTGAAAGCGCAACTGGAACAGCTCTTTTTTCACCGAGGCGATCTGGTCACTAATGTCCTGATCACCCATTTCTCTTACTTCGTCGATTTTAGGCAGAGCCATGATTACGACTCCTCCGCTTCGCGCATGATGAACTTCGTTTTAATCGGCAGCTTAAAGGATGCCAGACGCATCGCTTCGCGGGCAGTGGCTTCAGGAACACCCGCAATCTCAAACAGAATCCGACCCGGCTTCACGACTGCCACCCAGTATTCTGGGTTTCCTTTACCAGATCCCATCCGGGTTTCTGCCGGGCGCATTGTCACAGGCTTATCCGGGAAAATCCGAATCCAGATTTTTCCACCCCGGCGAATGTAGCGGGTCATGGCTCGTCGGCTTGCCTCGATTTGACGCGAGGTAATCCAGGTGGGTTCGAGGGCTTGCAGGGCAAAATCACCAAAGTTGATTTCATTGCCTGAAGTGGCTAACCCTCTCATCCGCCCGCGCTGCTGCTTGCGGAATTTAGTTCTTCTAGGACTTAACATCTTGAGTACCTTTGATCAGATGTAGGAGTTCTGTTTAACCTTCGTTCGAGCGGTCTTCGTACTGCTGACGACGACGGGGCTGACGACGACGGGGCTGGTTTGCAGGAGCAGATGCCGGAGCCACTTCTTCCTGTCCAGGAATAATCTCGCCTCGGAACACCCAGACCTTGATGCCCAGAATCCCGTAGATGGTTTGAGCCGTCTTGTAAGCAAAATCAATGTCTGCTCGCAGCGTATGAAGGGGAACCTTGCCTTCGCGGGTGTATTCCGTCCGCGCAATCTCTGCCCCGTTCAGACGACCGCTCACCTGAATCTTGATTCCCTCAATTCCAGCCCGCTGCGCCCGTTGGATAGCCTGACGCACAACACGACGGAAGGAAACCCGACGCTCAAGCTGCTGTGCCACGTTTTCTGCAATCAGAGCAGCATCGGCATCGACTCGCGCCACTTCCACCACATTAATCCGGATCTGGCGGTTGCTGTCGCCCAATGCCTTTTGCAGGTTGGTTCGCAGTTCCTCGATCCCCTGTCCACCCCGACCGACGACGACGCCCGGACGAGAGGTATGAATTTCGAGGTCAATCTGATCCGCTTTGCGCTCAATTCGAATCATGGCAATGCCCGGACTCTCAAGGCTCTTGAGCTTCATCGGGTTCTTTTCCAGGAAGTTGCGGATCGTGTAGTCCTCCTGAAGCAGTTTTGGATAGCGACCCGCATCGGCAAACCAGCGAGACTTGTGCTCCTGGGTAATGCCGAGACGAAAGCCGACTGGATGAATTTTCTGTCCCACGGTTTGTCCTCGTAATAGTCAGAAAGTATGAATTGCAAGTCTTAGCCTTCGATCTAGTCCGCAGATTCGCCTGGGGCGACGGCGATCGTAATATGGCAGGTCGGCTTGCGGATTTGATAGGCACGCCCTTGAGCACGGGGACGGAATCGCTTCAGTACAGGTCCCTGATCCGCAAATGCCTGAGTGATTACGAGGTCAGTAGGGGTATACCCAACGTTATGTTCAGCGTTCGCAACCGCAGAGCGAAGCACTTTTAGCACTGGGTCGCAGGCGCGATAAGGCATAAATTCCAGGACAATCAGGGCTTCCCGGTAGGAGCGTCCCCGAATTTGATCCAGCACACGACGCACCTTATGGGGCGACATCCGGATATAGCGGGCGACAGCTTTTACTTCATCAGAACTAATGGTTGGCATCGTTTTCTCCTAGCTTCTAGCGATAAGTTTCTATTGAACTAAGACCGACTAGAGCGGCTATTTTTTTTATCGACGGGCTTTCTTATCGCTTTTCGCGTGACCCCGGAAGGTGCGAGTCGGCGCGAATTCTCCGAGCTTATGACCGACCATTTGCTCTGTCACATAGACCGGAACGTGCTGTCGTCCGTTGTGTACGGCGATCGTGTGTCCGATCATTTGAGGCAGAATCGTCGAAGCTCTCGACCAGGTTTTGATCACCTGCTTGTCGCCCTTGGCGTTCAAGTTTTCAACTTTTTTAAGCAGGTGGTCAGCAACAAACGGACCTTTTTTAAGCGAGCGAGACATGGCTACCAGTTAACCTTGTGATGAACGTTAGACGGAACAAAAAGAGCGATACATACTGCGTTCAAGCTGTTCTTAGACGAGAGGTTGGCCGAACGCAGATGCGAATTATGCCTCCCGTCCGCCACGACCCCGCTTCGAGGTACGACGACGACGGCGGACAATCAATGAATTGCTCAGCTTCTTCTTCTTGCGAGTCTTCGCGCCCAGAGCAGGCTTACCCCAAGGCGTAACCGGACCGGGACGACCGATCGGCGCACGTCCTTCACCACCACCATGCGGGTGATCTACTGGGTTCATCACGCTGCCTCGCACTTCCGGTCTACGTCCTTTCCAGCGAGTGCGACCCGCTTTACCCAGGCTCACGTTTCTGGCTTCCGCGTTACCCACCTGACCGATCGTGGCATAGCACTCGCGGCGAATTAGGCGAACTTCTGTCGAAGGCAGACGCAGGGTGACATAGTTGCCTTCCTTTGCAACGACCTGTGCGCCAGTGCCTGCTGCCCGCACAACCTGACCGCCCTTACCAGGAACCAGTTCAACGTTGTGAACTGTCGTACCCAGCGGCATATTGCCCAACGGCAGCGCGTTGCCGATTTCAAACGGAGCCTCAGGACCAGAAATTACCGTTGCGCCCACCGCCAGATTGGCCGGATGCAGGATGTACCGCTTCTCACCGTCCTGGTAGTACAACAGCGCAATTCGAGCGTTCCGGTTGGGGTCATACTCGATCGCCGCGACCTTCGCAGGAATATTGTGCTTGTTGCGGTAAAAATCGATGATGCGGTAGAGCTTTTTATGTCCACCGCCCCGGTGACGAGTAGTGATTACGCCCCGGTTATTGCGTCCCTTTTTCCGATGGACGGATGTCGTTAGCGATTTTTCCGGTTCAGACTTCGTGATTTCAGCGAAATCAACAACTACCCGCTGACGGGTTCCGGGTGTATAAGGTCGATAGCTACGAATACCCATAATTTAAAATCCTCAGAGGCTAGACTTCGGGGAAGAGCGTAATCGAGTCACCCTCTGCCAGAGTCACGATCGCCTTCTTGTAGTGAGGGCGATTGCCCTGGAACCGTCCGACACGACGCGCTTTATAGGGAGGGACTTGCGTATTGACCTTTATGACCTTGACATCAAACAGTTCTTCGATCGCCGCTTTGATCTGATATTTATCAGCTTTAGGGGAAACCTCGAACACATACTTGTTCTGTTCCAGCAGCAGAGTCGCCTTCTCCGTAATTAAGGGACGGCGGATCAAATCTGGAAGAGCGCGAGAATCAATCTTCACCGTAAACCTCCTGAATCTTGGCGATCGCAGACTGGGTAATTACAATCTTGTCTGCGTTCAAAATGTCAAATACGTTGAGGTTGCTTGCCGTTATCAGCCGGAGGCGATCGATATTGCGAGCAGACAAATAAACGTTGTCTTCGCGATCGGCGGTGATGATCAGCACCTTAGAATCTGCCTCAACTCCCCAGCGCGTGAGAGCCTGAACCAGCTCCTTCGTTTTGGGACGCGGCAGTTGATCTACAAAATCAGCCACCACAACCAGGTCTTGGTTCCGACCGACCAGAGCCGTTCTGAGTGCCAAACGACGCTCTTTGCGGTTCATTTTGGTCGAGTAGTCGCGTGGCTTCGGTCCAAAGATCACGCCACCGCCCCGCCAGAGGGGTGAACGGTTAGAACCGGCTCTTGCCCGACCCGTTCCCTTTTGCCTCCAGGGCTTACGACCGCCGCCGCTGACCTCTGCGCGGGTTTTTGCGGAAGCCGTTCCCTGTCTAGCGTTGTTCATCTGCCGCACCAGTGCCCGATGCACTACGTGAGCAGCACTTGTTTCTTTAGCAACTCGCAGTTCCAGGGAAGCTTGACCCACTTCCGCACCCTGCCAGTCTTTTACTACACAGTCAACCATAGGTCGTCTCTACTCTCTCTTGGGCACTGCCGCCAGGAATTTGCTGTGGAATTAGCGTCCTGGGGGCGATCGTTTTACTTCGCTCGTCCGACTAACTTTGCAGGCACGATATTCACCAGCGCACCTGGCTTACCCGGCAGCGCACCTTTGATCAGGATCAGGTTGCGCTCTGCATCGACTCGAACCACAGTCAACTTACGGATCGTGACGCGGGCATCACCCAACTGACCTGCCATCCGCTTACCGGGGAAGACCCGTCCGGGGGTTGTACCTGCACCCGTGGAACCGGGCAGACGGTGGTTCTTAGAACCGTGCGCCATCGGACCCCGCTTGAAGTTGTGCCGCTTCTGGTAGCCTGCAAAGCCACGACCAATACTGGTTCCGACCACATCCACGGTTTGACCCGCTTCAAAACGATCGACGGTCAACTGCTGTCCTAGCTCGAACTCGCTGGGGTCTGCCAGACGATACTCGTGCAAATGACGCAGCGGACCTGCACCCGCTTTCGCTAAGTGACCCATCTCAGGCTTATTAATTGCCTTTTCTTTAATTGCGCCATAGCCCACCTGAATAGCAGTGTAGCCATCGGTTTGCTTGGTTTTAACCTGTGTAACGGTGCATGGACCCGCCTGAACGACGGTGACAGGAATCGCAACGCCCGCCTCGTCGAAAATCTGAGTCATGCCTACTTTTGTGCCGAGAATGCCAACAGACACTGTGACGAATCCCCCTTTCTCGCGGTTTGCATAAGGAGCAGAACTGCGATCGCCTCAACAGTCCATTTGGCTCCAAATAAACACAGACTATGCAGGCTCCCTTCAGCCAAGGCTCAAGAGAACCACACAGTTATTCTGTGAATGCTGTTTCACTTATAGGATTGAACGCGCAAGAAGCTAACCAATCTCCTGATTAACCTGACGCAGTCAGCCCAAATTGGCTTAGGACTTTAGTGAACAATGTTCGCTAAGTATCCTCAAACCAGACCTTTCAGCAAATTCCGGCAGGTGACGGGTAGATGAACTTCGCTCAGGAAGTGCCTTCCAGCAACGCTAGATTTCCAACGAATCAACTCAGCCCTCTGAAATGTGGCTGGGACTCAATCAAACGACAGGCGTTTCCCCACACTCAATACCAGAGAAAAATTTGCTGTCCAATTTTGGCAACAGCTACTTATCATAGCGAATGATTTCGGATTTGTCTATAGGGTAGGACGGGACGAAGTAGGGCGATCGCAGGAGACGCATTAAGGCTGGGAATGTCAGCAGCACTCTAAAATAAATTGAAAGATAACATTGCAGGAATTACAAAACCAGGCATTGCAGTTGCCCCTTGGCGATCGCTGGCCTTTGGTGCAGTCATTGTTGAGTTCAATTCAACAAGAAACGCTAGGGTTAAACCCTCCCTCCTCAACGTGAATTCTCCAACTGGTCTTGATCCCTAGACTCAAAGCTTGATTGGTGTCATTCAGCTAGGTACAGAAGAGCTTACAGAATCGGCTAGAGACAGTACTACGGTCTAATTATCTAATTCATTGGTGCTGCTTATTAGGTTAATTAGGAATGCAGGAGGCTGGATCGCCGTCCTGAATGTAGATGCGCTTGCTCGACGATCGGGTGACCCTTATAATCTAGGGTTGTAAGTCCGCAATGATTGCCCGGAATGCTAATTCATGGCATTTGTCGGTTGATGCGGCGAGCGGTTCATGATGGGATAGCCATTCTGCCTATTATTTATAAGGTCAAGCAGGATTTATGGCATTAATTACGACTGGCAAGGATTTTATTCGCGGGCTAGAGACCTCTGGATCGGTAGGGGTGTCTGTGCCTCTAGAGGGCGGACACGAAGGACGGTATCAGCGGCGGCTGCGAGCTACGGGCTATGGCATGATGCACATTACCGCGAGAGGACTGGGCGACTTGCCTGCCTATCTGCTGCGGACTCATGGCGTGCGTCCTCCCCACTTGGGTAAGAAGAATACCGGTCGTGAAGGAGCAGTGGGCTATGTATATTATTTGCCGCCTGCCATTCAGTCTCAGCTAGAGGCACTTCCAGCGAACTCGAAAGGTTTAGTGATTTGGCTGCTTGAGGGCTTTGTGCTGTCTCAGCAAGAGCTACAGTTTTTGACCACGCTGCCAACGATCGAACCAAAGGTGAAAGTTGTTGTGGAGATGGGGGGCGGTCGCAGCTTTATCTGGAAGCCGTTGCAGGACTATATTACGGCTGCATAGCACAGCATTATTTCGGCACCGAATATCTTGATAAATCTGAGCAGCCTATGTTTCAACGATCGCAGTTGGCATAGGTTGTTTTTTAGGCTGCTTTCGTCCGTCTGAGCATCAATCCAAAACATTTTGATGTTTGATGTCTCTGATCTATCGTTGAGCGGGAAAGCTAAGAAGTAAGCCTGCCGCACTTTCAAAGAAAAGCTGCAAGACGGTTATCGATCGCTAATCGTTTCTCATCGTTCGCTTAAATCACACGCAGCAGGTTAAAAGGCAGCAAAGCGAAGGAGACTCATTCCGCTCCCTTACCTAAGATGGCAATTGCAGTGAAGCAAACTCTTTATCAAACAAAGTCTGGTAAACCGATTCTTGTCCTCACACCAACTGGGCGATTGGACATCACAACTGCATCACAGTTCCGCTCTAAACTCCAGGACTGTATTGCCAAAGTCAGTCCAAATGTAGTGATTAATCTAAGCCAGGTCAGTTTTATTGACAGTTCCGGCTTAGCAGTTCTTGTTGCGGGAATGCGAGATGCAGACCAGGGGAAAGGTAGCTTTCGCCTATGTGATGTGCATCCAGAGGCGAAGTTAGTCTTTGAAGTGACAATGATGGATTCTGTATTTCAGATTCTCAATACAGAAGCAGAAGCACTGGAAGGAGTCTCAGTTGCCTGATGCTTTTATGCAGTTTCTCATAAAAGTAATCTTCTGCAATAGAAAAACCCTGTGAAGCAGGGCATGAGAAAAGCTGAGAAGTTGACTCAGCGAAAGTAAGTGATGCCAGGTACAAACCACGAGACATCCACTGTGAGAGACGGGAGCAGACAACAGGAGCTTTGCTTTAGCAGTGGCTCTGCTTCTAGTCTTCGTGGTCTTCAAAAGGATCTTCCAATTCTCTTGAAGGTGGTCCAAACGAAGTGTAGACTGAGATCCCAGTGATTGCCACCAGGAAGACGGCGATCGTAATGCTAAGAACTGTTGCGGGTTCCATATTTGAGAAATTCATCAATAGTATTATCCTTATAATATTACGGATCGTTAAAATCTTAGAACGCTTAGAAAGGGTAACACATGGCACAGCGGACTCGGTTGGGAGATGTTCTTAAGCCCCTTAACTCTGAATACGGTAAAGTTGCCCCCGGTTGGGGAACTACGCCTCTGATGGCAGTCTTTATGGGACTGTTCTTTGTGTTCCTGTTGATTATTCTTCAGATTTACAACTCCTCGCTCATTCTAGAAGGCGTGAACGTGGACTGGTCAAGCCTCGGAAGCTAATTCAATCGCTAATTCAATTATTTATTTCAAATTGATCCCCGGCTTCGTCTGGGGATTTTTGCATAGAAAAATTACTCGATCGGACAAGTGAATTGTCTACCAGGAAACTACACTAGATCTTGTGAGACGTTCGATCGCTTAGAGAGGAAGAAGCATGAATTTCTTCGGCATTGGCTTACCCGAAATGACCCTGATTCTGGTGCTGGCACTGCTGATTTTTGGTCCCAAGAAGTTGCCTGAAATCGGTCGAAGCCTGGGTAAAGCACTACGTGGTTTCCAGGAAGCCTCGAAAGAATTTGAGAATGAATTTAAGCGAGAAGCAGAGCGAATTGAGAAATCAGTGAATGAGCCGATTAAGGCAACCCTTGAAACTCCGGCTCCTAAGGCTCTTACACCTGCTGAAGAAACTAAAATTGTTGATGCGACGATCGCAGATTCACCGGAAGCAGCTCATTCTGAAACTACCCCTGAAGCGGCGAGCTCTCAGCAAGGCTAAATTCAACTCATAAATTATGGCATCCGCGACTTCTTCCTCGGAGGTGAAGCCACAGCTTATTGTGGGGCTGGGCAATCCGGGTACAAAATACGATCAAACCCGTCACAATATTGGCTTTGAGGCGATCGATCGGCTCGCTCAAGTCTGGAAAATTCCGCTGGGTGAAAATCGTAAGTTTCAGGGCATTTTCGGTGAGGGGCAGGGCAGCTATCGGGAAAAGATTCGGCTACTGAAGCCTTTGACCTATATGAATCTGTCCGGGCAGTCAATTCGCGCTGTTGCAGACTGGTACAAAATTCCGCCAGAAGCAATTCTGGTGATTTATGACGAAATGGATTTGCCGATCGGTCGTTTGCGGCTGCGGCAGTCTGGTTCAGCGGGCGGACACAACGGCATGAAGTCAGCCATTTCGCATCTGAATAGTCAGAATTTCCCGCGAATGCGAATTGGAATTGGCAGTCCAAAAGGAAAGAACGCGAATCCAGATACCCAGGTGGTGAATCATGTGCTGGGACGATTTTCAGTGGCAGAAAGTCGAGTGATGAATGAAGTGCTGGATCTGGTGGTGAAGGCGATCGAGCTGAGTCTGAAAGAGGGAGTGCCGAAGGCGATGAGCCTGTATAACAATCAAGCGATCGAGCTGGAATCAAATTCGACAGCTTCTTAAACGCAGAAAACGGGGCCAGTTGCGGGATCCAACCCCCTAAATTCCCCATCAACGGGGGACTTTGAGTTTTTTGGAATGGGGAGCCTGCGAAAGGAATGCTTGCCGATCGCTAATTGCGAAGGTTGCGGGTCAGGAAAGGCAACGCTGACAGAATTCGATCGCAGCTTTGATCTCCTGCGTTTGTTGGGGATATTGGATTGGGGGACGATCGATCACGATTAAAGAAATCTCCAATTCATTTGCAACTTGCTGTTTGGTGTCTTCCCCTCCGGCGGAACCTGATGCCTTTGTAACGACAAGGGAGATTTGCCACTGTTGCCAGAGGGCGCGTTCCAGATCGATCGAAATTGGAGGGCGCAGGGCAATCAGACGATCGGGGGTGAATCCGGCGTTTAAGGCAGTTTCTAGTGCAACTTGGGAAGGCAAAATTCGGGCGAAGAGGGTCGATCGCGTTTGCCAGGGTTGAAAGAGCATCAGGGGGCGATAGCCGATCGTGAGCAGCACCCGTTCTCCGGCTAATCGATCGCTGGCAAACAATGCATTAAAACTGCTGAAGTGAATTCCATCCGATGCAACCGATTGCCGCTCATAGCGCAGGTAGGGCAACTGATATTTGATCGAAGCGTCGATCGCCATCTGAGAAACTGCTACGGCAAAGGGATGGGAGACATCCACGATACAGAGAACTGAGTGGTTTTGAAGGAAACGCAGCAGGCTTTCAGGTTGCAATCGTCCTACCCAAATTTGAACTGAGGGATCACTGGGGTAAAGCGATCGGGCGGATTCTGTGGTGACTGTAACAATGCAAGCAATGCCCGAAGCAACAAGCGCTCGGACTAACGCTGCGCTTTCTTGAGTGCCGCCGATGATCCAGACGAGAGCCATTCGCATGTTCTTTAAGCAGTGGGTTTATAAGTGGCTCATCGCCGTCGCGTCTTTGATCACTGCTAAAACTTCTCCTGGCTGCGAAAGCATTGGAACGTGGCTGGATTCCAGCACGGTAGTGGTTGCTCCAATTCGTTTTGCGGCATCGTGCTGATAATGGGGCGAAACGGACTGGTCGGAGTTTGCAACAATATACCAACTTGGCTTATTTTTCCATGCAGGTTGTGAAGTTGCTTTTGTTTGCGACAGCGATGCAGGTGCCGCAGTTTGAGTCGCGTAAAGCAAGGCAGCTTCTTCAGCCGGAAGGTCGCCTGCAAAGGACTTTTGCATTCCTTCTTTGGACAGCCAAAGAAACCCATCTTGCTCCTCAACATATTGCAGCACGGGAGGGGCAGTGTATTGAGTCAGCAGATCAATCATCGATTCGTCGCGATCGGGAGCAACCGCCGCTATATACACCAAGCCAGCAACTTTCTCATCGTTACCAGCTTCGGTAATGACGAACCCTCCCCACGAATGCCCCACGAGAAGGCAATTTCCTTCGACGCGAGCCAAAGCACGTTTCGTTGCCGCAACGTCATCAGCCAAAGAGGTGAGTGGGTTTTGCACGGCAATCACTTCGTAGCCTTCCGCTAGTAGCGGTGGAGTAATTTTGCTGTAGCAAGAGCCATTAACCCAAAAACCGTGAACCAAAATAATATTCTTAATTCTGCTCATCAGCACCTTCCTACAGCGTTTTACTTTGTATTCGCTTTACTGAATTCGCTTTACTAAATTCACTCTACTGATAGACAAGAGGTATGCAGGCTTTGTAATGCAGGAGACTGTCTATTCGCAGCTTTTTTTTAGCAGGAATTCTGATAATTTGCTGGAGCCATTTACCGCAATTACAGCCAGGGAACTCCTGAAGTTCTTAATCCGACAGTACTCAGGAGAATCACTCCACCGTGCTACGGAAAATGACCAGACTTCGATAAAGTAAGGTCTGAACCCGATCGCGATCGACTCCATCTGTGCCAGTGAGACCATGAGAAAGGTAGATCTATCCAAAGCCACCTCGCAGTGGCAGTTTCAAACCAATCACGCCTGGATATTTGCCATTGTATGGATTGGTTTAGCAACTGGGATTGCATTTTGGCTGCATCTGGGCAGCATCGGCTTGGTGGATGAAACCGAACCGCTTTTTGCGGAGGCAGCACGGCAGATGAAGATTACGGGCGATTGGATTACGCCTTACTTCAATGGAACCACGCGATTTGACAAGCCGCCGCTCGTTTACTGGATCATGGCGGTTGCCTACCAGACGGTGGGCGTGAATGAATGGTCAGCCCGTTTTCCTTCTGCGCTGGCAGGCACTTTTTTGGCAGCGATCGGGTTTTATACGCTGCGTCGGTTTGGGTTTGCGCGTCCGGCAAGGGCGATCGAAGCCGGTGAAGCTCAAGCGGCAGAAAGGCCCATTCCTCCGCAAATTGACCGTCAGCTCTGGATTGCTGCCCTGGTCGGGTCTGCTGCAATGGTTTTGAATCCGCAGACGATCGTTTGGGGCAGGACGGGCGTATCCGATATGCTGCTCAACGGCTGTATTGGCGGTTCGCTGCTGGCGTTTTTTTGCGGCTATGCTCAGCCCGATCGGGCGAAGACGCAACATCGCTGGTACATTGCTGCCTATGTTTTGAGCGCGCTGGCAGTGCTCACAAAAGGACCAGTCGGCATCGTGCTTCCCGGCATGATTGTGCTGGCGTTTCTCCTCTATATGGGAAACCTGTGGACTGTGCTGCGAGAACTGAAGCTGATTCAGGGCGCGTTGATTTTTGCGGCGATTACTGTGCCCTGGTACATTTTGGTGACGCTGGCGAACGGCGATGCGTTTATTGAGTCTTTTTTCGGCTATCACAACATCGAGCGATTTACCCAGGTGGTGAACCGTCACTCGGCTCCCTGGTATTTTTACTTTCTGGTTGTGTCTGCTGCCTTTGCGCCCTGGTCGATTCATTTACCTGCCGCCTTTGCCCAACTGCGATTTTGGAAGCGGCATTCCTGGCAGCAGCAGCCCCGCTCTAGTCACCTCGGAGTCTTTGCGCTGATCTGGTTTGCGATCGTGTTTGTGTTTTTTACGATCGCCGTCACCAAACTCCCTAGCTATACGATTCCGCTATTGCCTGCAAGTGCGATTTTGGTTGCGCTGTTCTGGAGTGACCAGATGAGCCGCCCAAGCCTTAACCCAAGGAGCAATCGATTTGCCTGGGTCAGTCATGCCGTGAATGTGGCAGTGCTGTTTGGTTTGGCATGGGCAGTGTATTACAGCCCAAACTGGCTAGGAGACGACCCGGAACTGCCGAACTTGCCAAATGCGCTTCGTCAGGCAGGAATTGAAGTTTGGGGTGGCGTTGCGTGGGCGACTGTGGCGATCGTTGGATTGATTTTTCTGCTGCGTCGTCAGGGACGATGGCTCTGGGCGGTGAATCTGGTCGGTTTTGTTGCCTTTGTGCTGCTAACCCTGATGCCCGCTGCTGCTTTGATGGATGCAGAACGACAGCTTCCTTTACGACAGCTTTCCCAGAAGATTGTGCAGGTGCAGCAGCCGAATGAACCGATCGTGATGATTGGCTTTGGTAAACCATCGATTGTGTTTTATACCGATCGTCAAATTGAATTCATCCCTGACCCGGACGATGTGATTAAAGATCTGCGCGATCTCAGCACTGCGAATCCCATACCGCCCAGTATTTTGCTGCTGGGACGAGATGTGAAAATCCGCGAAGCAAAGCTGCGACCGAGACAGTATGAGGCGATCGCAGAGGCAGGGATTTATCGGCTCGTCAGGATTCGGATCCCGTTTCAAAGGTAGCCTCTCGTCTGACTCAAATCCCCCCGCACCTCCTCATCCCTTCACCTCTTGCTACAATGACAAAGCTCGATCAGAACCTTGTCAATCAATATGCAAGCTCGCAGAATTGCCCGTGAACTCGCCCTGCTCAGCGTTGGTCAGCTTCCCAGTAAGCCGCAGCAGCTTCAGACCCAGCAGCTTCAAGATATTGTTTTGGCGGCGATCCGAACTTTGACGACTGAGGTACAAGACACGCTGGAAACGGCTGCGGCAGAACTTAGTCGCGGGAGCGATCGACTGCTAACCAGTGAAACCAGAGCGATTGACCTCAACAGTGCAAAAGCAATGGTGACGGAAGCGATCGAGCTAACCCAAAAGGCGATCAATCGAATTGGAGCATCCCTGGAGCTGCCTGAATTTATTCAGCTTGTAAATCAGAAAGAAGTCCGTGCCTATGCGATGGAACTGCTGACTCAGGTGCAGACAAACCGCTCGAAGGTCGATCACCTGCTTGGTGAGTCAATGGTAGATTGGCAGCTTAATCGTTTAGCGCGAGTTGATCAAGATATTTTACGCATTGCGGTGACGGAAATGTGGGTGCTGGGACTGGCTCCACAGGTAGCAATCAATGAAGCGGTTGAGCTAGCGAAGCGATATAGCGGCGACGAGGGACATCGGTTTATTAACGGAGTGCTGCGGCGGGTGAGCGATCGTCTTAATAATGCCGCAAGGACTTCTGATGCTCAAGGCTGAGATAATACTCAAGGCTGAGAATTGTTCATCCTGCAAAGGGGCGATCGTTCTCATGCAGGCTAAGTGGCTCAACCGCAATCCGTAATATCCCTCTCTACCTAAAGGTAGAGGAAGTTGAAGAAGGTAAACCGGTACTATAAAACCACTGGAGAACAAAACCTGAAAGGCATTTGCGTACAGATAGGCAGTCCTCACGGGCTGCTTTTTATTTGGCTTTCAGTCCTGCTTGAGGATGAGTTGCGCGCTTCAAAAACCTCTCCTACTGCTGTGTTTCTCCTGTAACTATAGGCTGATTCACGTTTAAATCTTAGCCAGTTAATATAACTACAATAAAATTGCGCTTTTGGTAAACGATAAAGCCAATAGTGGCTGAAATTGCCTCAGGTTTTGAATTTTGTCGTTTCAGGTCGGTTGTCGAAAAAGCTGTTCTAGGTTTGCGCTCAATCTTGCAGGGCAACATTCAGAACAACATTTGAGCAGCTTTAATTATCTCCAACGTTTCCTGGACCTTGCCCTTGAGATTCTTTCAGTTCAGGGTCAACTTGTTGCGCTTCAAAACGGGCTTTTATTCAGTTGAGAGGGCATGAGTGAAAAAGAAACGTTGCGCTCCTGAAAAGCTTCTTCCTATAGATTTCGTTTGCTCAGTTCCGTTTGCAAAACAGTTATGACAACCGATCGCTACCTTATCGGCGTTGATATTGGAACCACTAGCACCAAGGCAGTCCTGTTTACGCTGGCGGGTGAGGCAGTGCAGCAGGCATTGATTGAGTATCCGCTTTATTCACCAACTCCGGCAACCGCAGAGCAAGACCCAAACGAGATTTTTCTGGCGGTGCTGAAAACGATTCAGCAAGTTGTTCAGGCGAGCGGGGCAAAGCCAGGCGAAATTGTTGGTTTATCGTTCAGTTCAGCGATGCACAGTCTGATTCTGATGGATAAGGACGATCGCCCTTTGACCCGCAGCATTACCTGGGCGGATAACCGCAGCGCAGCCTGGGCACAGTCTTTAAAGCAATCGGGTCAGGGACACGAAATCTATCTACGAACCGGGACGCCCATTCACCCCATGTCTCCCCTGGTGAAGCTGCTGTGGCTGCGGCAAGACCAGCTCGATTTGTTTCAGCAGGCAGCACGGTTTATTTCTATCAAGGAATACGTCTTTTTTCGGCTGACGCGCCGCTATGTCGTGGATTACTCGATCGCGTCTGCAACCGGACTGCTGAATCTAAATCGTCTGGAGTGGGATAGTGAAGCATTAGACATCGCTGGAGTTCGGCCTGCCCAGCTTTCCGAACTGGTTCCGACCACCTATTTGCTAAAGCCAATCCAAACTGACTTTGCGGCAATCATGGGCATTGCGCCAGAAACCCCGATCGTGATGGGAGCCAGTGATGGGGTGTTATCTAATCTGGGCGTGGGGGCGATCGAGCCGGGTGTATTTGCAACGACGATCGGGACGAGTGGGGCAATTCGGGCAGTGATCGATCGTCCGGTGACGGACCCGCAGGAGCGGCTATTTTGCTATCCACTGACCAAGCAGCACTGGGTTATTGGCGGCGCAGTCAATAATGGTGGAATTGCCCTGCGATGGGTGCGCGATCAGTTTGCCGATGCCGAGGTTGCGCTGGCAAAGCAAAGGGGACAAGACCCCTATGACCTGATAATGCAGCAGGCAGAAGCCGTTTCCCCGGGCGCGGATGGGCTGCTATTTCATCCCTATTTGCTGGGGGAACGATCGCCGCTATGGAATGCAAATGCACGCGGGTCTTTCTTTGGGCTAACCCTGAATCACACGCGGGCGCATATTACCCGTGCGGTACTAGAGGGGGTGCTGTTCAATTTGCTCATTGTGCTTCAGGCACTCGAAGATTTTGCAGGTACGGCGAAACGCATTCAGGCAACAGGTGGCTTTGCACGATCGGCTCTCTGGCGGCAAATGATGGCAGACATTTTCGATCGGGAAATTACCATTCCGGCACAGCACGAAAGTTCTTGTTTAGGAGCGGCAATTGTAGGGCTTTATGCGTTGGGTTTCATTGATTCGCTCACCCTTAGCACAGCCATGATCGGCGAAACATTGCGACACCAGCCGATTGCTGCCCACACTGCTCAATATCAGAAGCTCTTTCCGGTTTATCAGCGATTATTAGACTGCTTTCAGCGTGAATATGAAACGATTGCACAACTGCAATCTTATTTGAAGGCAAAGTAATTGATTGAATTGTTTGATTAAAAGAATATCTTTTAGTGGCTCTATCAGAAGGGCTAGATTAATCTTCTGCCTATCCCAAGGATGATGTGATTCGCAACAAAGCGAGCGTGAATAGAACATGAAACGGTAACGCAATAAAAACGAGCGCGCTCATTTTTTGAAACATTTTGATACATTGCAGAGGAATAAAAATTGAGGAACAAAAAATGAATCAATGGCATCAAATTCGCCGCATTCTTGTGGCATTCATGGCAATTTTTGTTTTAATGACATCCGTTGCTTGCAGTACGGCAACTCCAGAAGCTAGCACGGCACCCGATCACAGTCTCAACAGAGTTGGTCAGTTCGATAATCTGTCGCGGGGTGATACAACTCAGGGCGACCAGTATGCAGACTGGGTAATTCAAACTAGCCACGGCTTAATCAAAGATGCTTATGTGCGTGACAACGATAAGCTTGGCGTTGTGATTTCAAAGGAAGTTCGACCGGATGATGTGAAGCCGCTCGCTCGATCGCTGGCACAGGGATTTCGCCGCAGTGCGCCTAACCATGATCTAACCGTTCTGGTTTATGCACCCGATAAGCAGCTTATCTTGACTGCAAAATACGACAGCAAAACGCAGCAGGTGAACTATCAGGGTTAAAGCGGTTAATGCCATTCACGCGATACCAATTGGCATGATTGCGCACTCATTCGGTAAAAGCACTCGCACAAACCCATAGCCATGCTGGGGAGCTAATTCTCAGCAAGCAATTGATACTTTAGGAGACGACTCATGGCAAGTCATGATGAATATAAGCGTCAGATCATGCAAGATTTGGCGAAAGGCAACAGCGAAAAACTTGATGATGTCAGCAGCGGCAAGGAATACGAAAACTTCGACGATTTTGCCCGTCGCTCGACCCGTGAAGAAAGACGTGCCATCTTTGGACGATCGTTCCACCCCGACCGAATTCCTACTAACCAGATGGAGCCGGAATTGCAGAAAGCCGTGGCTCAAATTCATTCTCACGAGCGGGATGATGTCGCGCGGGAGTTTTTTCATCAGTTTAAGAAGCGCGGTTTGAGCGATCACGATCTAGAAAAGCAGCTCGGCTTATCAACCCACACCCCTGGACGCATGACGGCAGATGATGTGAGCAAACTGGCTTCCTTTGCCTATCACTATCACCCGGATATCTTCCAGGAAGTGTTGGCAGACCAGCCAGCAATCTTGAAATTTATCAGCAATCCGATGGTGGGTGCAGCCCTGGGCGCAGTTGCCGCTAAATGGCTTGGAAACCGCCACTAAAACGGACATTTCACCGTTTGCTGCATTAGTTTGCTGCGTTAATAGAATACTGTACTAAAGCGACTGCCAATTTCCTTACAAAGTTAGGGTTTATGGCAGTTGCTTTTGTTAATTCGATCGCCTTTTGTATTTCCTGACTGCGATGAGGAAACTTATTGAATTAGTCTTATCTGATTAGTCTTAGAGGATGTTTGAAAGGTCACCATTATGACCCGAACTGCTCCCCCTCGCCCCGCTTACGGATAAGAAACAGCACAAAAAAAGGCGGACAGACTGCCCACCTTAAGAATTTAATTCAATTAACTAACAATCGAAGTTAACTTATCGCTTCGCCAGCTTTTTGCTCATTTTCCGCAGACGAATCGAAGTCGGAGTGACTTCTAGCAGCTCATCGGGACCAATGTATTCCAGTGCCCGTTCCAGGCTCATGTCTACCGGAGCTTGCAGCTGGACGAGTTCATCGCCGCTGGCCGCCCGGTGGTTAGTGAGCTGCTTTGCCTTGCAGACGTTCAGTTCCAGGTCTTGCGGACGGTTGTGTTCGCCCACAATCATGCCTTTGTAGACCTTTGTGCCGGGCGTAATGAAAAAGACTCCCCGATCTTCAGCGTTTTTCATTGCGTAAAAAGTGGCTGTACCTTCCTCGAAGGAAATCAGGACACCGTTGCGGCGCATATCTAGTTCGCCAACAAGTGGGCGATAGTCGAGGAAGCTGTGGTTCATGATGCCGTCGCCACGGGTCAGGCGCATAAAATCGCCCCGGAAGCCAATCAGACCCCGTGCCGGAATCACAAACTCAAGCTGAGTTCGACCGTTGCCGCCGACCTGCATATCTTGCATTTCGCCCTTGCGCTGACCGAGCCGCTCCATACAGCCGCCAACCGCATCGTCGGGAACATCCAGCACCAGCAATTCATAAGGCTCACAGGGTTGACCGCTGACTTCGCGGTAGATGACCTGCGGCTGCGATACCTGAAACTCGTAGCCTTCCCGACGCATCGTTTCGATTAGAATGCCCAGGTGAAGTTCACCCCGTCCGGCTACCGCAAAGCGATCAGGCGAATCGGTTTCTTCGACGCGGAGTGCCACGTTAGTTTCCAGTTCGCGCATCAGACGATCGCGCACCTGACGTGAGGTGACAAACTTGCCTTCCTGTCCGGCAAAAGGCGAGTCGTTGACCGAGAAGGTCATTTGCAGCGTGGGTTCATCAACCTTGATCAGCGGAAGTGCTTGCGGTTCATTCGGGCAGGTAATCGTTTCGCCAATGTTGGCATCGGCAAAGCCAGATACAGCGACGATGTTTCCGGCGGAAGACGTTTCCATCTCGATCCGCTTCAGCCCTTCAAAGCCAAGCAGCTTTGTAATTTTGCCTTTGACGATCGACCCATCCTCTTTAATCAGCGCAGCAGGCTGACCCATTCTGATCGTGCCGTTATGAATACGCCCGATCACGATTCGTCCTAAGTAGTCGGAATAGTCGAGCGTTGTCACCTGAAGCTGAAGCGGCTTTTCCGGGTCGCCAACTGGCGGCGGAACGTGGCGCAGAATGGCTTCAAACAGCGGCTTCATGTCTACTGATTCATCTTCGATCTGGTCTTTGGCGAAGCCTGCCAGTCCTGACGCAAACAGATAAGGAAATTCGCACTGATCATCGTCTGCGCCTAATTCCAGGAACAGATCCAGCACTTTATCGATCGCTCCAAAAGGATTTGCCTGCGGACGATCGATTTTGTTGACGACGACGATCGGGCGCAGTCCTTTCTCCAGAGCCTTTTTTAGCACAAAGCGCGTCTGGGGCATCGGACCTTCATTGGCATCGACAATCAGAATACAGCCGTCTACCATGCCCAGCACTCGCTCAACCTCGCCGCCAAAGTCCGCGTGACCAGGAGTGTCTACGATGTTAATCAGGGTATCGCCGTAGTGAACTGCCGTATTTTTAGACAGAATGGTAATGCCACGCTCGCGCTCCAGGGTATTGGAGTCCATCACACAGTCTGGAACTTCTTCCCCTTCGCGGAATGTGCCGGACTGCTTCAGCAAAGCATCAACGAGCGTCGTTTTGCCATGGTCAACGTGGGCAATAATGGCAACATTACGAATGGGAAGCGTCATAAAAAGTCCAGTGTGAGAGATTAAGCGAGTCAAAAATAAATGTAACGGCTTCTCAGCGGGGTCAGAGATTCATCAACTTCTGTAAAGAAGCCGTCATAATTCTAGCCTAATCTTGCCCTGATCGACTGTATCGAGCGCCGAATCCAGGGGTCTGGTTTTCCGATGGATAAATTGGTGATAGCCGAAGGCGAAGCCGTTCCCCGATTGAGGATCGCTATTGCCTGGGCTGAACTGTACAAGGCTGGGTCTGGCAGTTGTTGATATAAAGCTGCTCGATGTAGGGTTGTTGCCAGCTTACAGGAATCTCTAGCAGGTCGCGGGTT
The DNA here is from genome assembly GCF_039962215.1 of Leptolyngbya sp. ST-U4. Classification (NCBI taxonomy): domain Bacteria; kingdom Bacillati; phylum Cyanobacteriota; class Cyanophyceae; order Leptolyngbyales; family Leptolyngbyaceae; genus Leptolyngbya; species Leptolyngbya sp. ST-U4. The sequence continues at coordinate 186,047 of NZ_JAMPKZ010000007.1, read as the reverse complement.
CCCGTAAAACCTTGACCGATAAACAGCAGCACCGCGACGCAGTTTAGAACGACATGAACATTGCGCCAGCGATTCGATCGATCCTGATAAATCTCAGGAAAAATCGCCAGCGAGAAAATCATTAGCATTGCCGCCGCGATGCCGTAGTAGTAATGGGAAACGTACCACTCAAAGCCGCGCCGAAATACTTCTGGTTGACAGCCAAGCAGCACCAGACCGATTCCAGTCAGGGTGGCGAATCCGCCGCGTTGCAGTTTGCCGTTAGCGATGTTGAGCAGCACCAGAGAAGCGATCGTCAGGGCAAATAAAACCAGCAGCAGCACGATTCTAATGCCGTTTTGCTGTTCGGGAGGAGCCTTCAACACTTTAGAAAAAATGGCATAGCCTAACCCGATTAAAGCTACGCCAACGATTGAATTACTGAGCCAGCGTCCCATCCGCAAATGCTGAGTGCCAACGGTTCCAGAGATTGCGCTTTTTTGACCTTTTGCAATCTGGAGTCGGCGATTTCGAGTTTGAAGTGAGTATTGAACCACAATCCCGGTCAGCGGAAAGACAAAGACGATCGCTAAAGCTGGATGAATAAGACTGACAAAATCAATTGTGTCTATCATGTTTTAATTGTCCTACCTACGCTGATATACGATACTCACATTTCAGAAAACTGTGCTAACGAATACTTTTAAGTTCAGGCAATTGAATTCTGGGCAATATCATTCTAAGCGGCGTGAGAATTGCTGTCTTGCATCAGTACGCTGTTCTAGATTGTGCTGTCGAAACAGATTTCCTCTCTAAAATCATTCAAAAATCATATCGCCTCCTGGGAAGCGGGGTTGCTAAAAAACTTTTACAGTTCAATCTACATAAATTAGCAGAAACAGAAATCAACTTTTGTTTTTATTTCTTTAACAGCCTTTGCGCCTCGTATCTTGAATTCATACGGCAAATCTCTCGTTTTGGATTGGATTTGCTATCGCCCAAAACTTTTTCAAGCTGAGGAAAGTTGATAGATTGAGTAGATTTCAGAAATTGTTTGGGCAATCTGATTAGCACCGTCGATCGTAATCGTTAAGGTAAAGTTAGTGCGCTGGCAGAGTAAATAACTGCAAATAACTGCTTCAGAAACAGTTCACCTGAGATCGAGTTCTGCCCGAAATCCTAGTCTCTGACCGCCTTCCTCAGACCTACTTCCTTATAAGGAGTCTCGATGACCACTTCAGCAGACCAGACCCCACCCTCGACTCAAATTACCTCGTCTGTTGCCTCGCGGCGATCGTTTCGTCCCCAAACTACGACGCTGATTTTGCTGGGAACGGTGCTGTTTTCTGGGGCGATCGTGGCAGGCTGGTTTGCAGGACAGGGAACAGTCAGCAGGATTTTTACTCAGCTCAATACGCTGCAAGAACAGCCGCCCCTCTGGTTAGAAGTGCCGATGGTAGCAGGCGGCTATCTGCTGTTTCCGACGGTGGCGTTGTTTGCGATCGTCCTGCTAGTCACCAAAGTTTCGCCTCAGCCTCGCTACTGGTCGCGGGTTACGGTAGTGGGAATTTTGCTGGCGTTGACGCTGCGCTATCTGCTGTGGCGATCCCTTTCGACGCTCAATGTGGATACGCCGCTGAATGGTGTGTTTAGTCTGGGACTGTTTTTTCTGGAGCTATTGGTGCTGACAAGCAGCACGATTCAGCTTTTTTTGATGCTGCGGGTGCGCGATCGACGCCGAGAGGCAGACCGGCTGACATTGGATGTGATTGAGGGCAAATACACCCCAACCGTTGATATTTTCATCCCGACTTACAATGAGCCAGAATTCATTCTGCGGCGAACAGTAATTGGCTGTCAGGCGATCGACTATGGGAATAAGCAAGTCTATTTGCTGGACGATACGCGCCGCCCCGAAATCAGAAAGCTGGCAGAAGAGTTGGGCTGTGAGTACATGACGCGCCCGGACAATCGCTTTGCCAAAGCTGGAAACTTAAATCATGCGATCGGCAAAACGAGTGGCGATCTGCTGGTGGTGTTTGATGCTGACTTTGTGCCCACGCGAAATTTTCTGGTTCGCACCGTGGGATTTTTCCAGAATCCGAAGGTCGCGCTGGTGCAGACGCCGCAAAGCTTTTACAACTCAGACCCGATCGCCCGCAATCTGGGACTCGAAGATGTCTTAACTCCTGAAGAAGAAGTTTTTTACCGTCAAATCCAGCCAATTCGCGATGGGGCAGGCAGCGTAATCTGTTCAGGAACCTCGTTTGTGGTGCGGCGCAGTGCTCTGGAAAGTGCCGGAGGGTTTGTAACCGATTCACTGAGCGAAGATTACTTTACCGGGATTCGGCTCACAGCACAGGGCTATCGCCTGGTGTATCTCGACGAAAAGCTAAGTGCCGGACTTGCCGCCGAAAATATTGCCGCCCATGCAGTTCAGCGATTGCGCTGGGCAAGGGGAACGCTTCAGGCATTTTTCATCAAATCCAATCCGCTCACTATTCCCGGACTGAATCCGCTTCAGCGGCTTGCCCATCTTGAAGGTTTGCTGCACTGGTTTACCAGCATTTCGAGAGTTGGATTTCTGCTGATGCCGCTTGCCTATTCGTTTCTGGGGGTGATCCCGCTTCGGGCAACGGCGGCGGAACTGCTCTATTTCTTTTTGCCTTATTATCTGGTGCAGCTTTCAGTTTTTTCCTGGCTAAATTATCGATCGCGCTCTGCCCTGCTTTCGGATATCTATTCACTGGTGCTGTGTTTTCCGCTCGCCCTGACGGTGATTCAGGTCATGCTCAATCCGTTTTCAAAAGGGTTCAAAGTCACGCCTAAGGGCACATCGAGCGATCGATTTTCGTTTAACTGGAATCTGGCGTGGCCCCTGATTATTTTGTTTGTGGCAACAGCAGTCAGCCTCTGGGTCAACTTTGGTCTCTGTATGTTGAAGGGAGCCTGGATGAATACCGTGCCGCCCGAAGTGGCAATTCAGGCAAAAGGCATCGGCTTGGGCTGGATCTGGAGCAGCTATAACCTGATCATGCTGGGCATCGCGCTGCTGATTTTGCTCGATGTGCCGCGCCCCAGTTTGTATGAATGGTTTAACCTGCACCGCACCGCCCGGATCACTGTGACCGATACAAAGACTGTGACAGATACAAACATAGTGCAGGACTTTTGGGGAACTACAACGATGATTTCAGAAGTCGGAGCAGAAATTGCCCTGACACAGCTTGACTTTCCAATCCCCCATGAAGGCGAAGTTTTGCCTGTAACGATCGAGATTCTAGAACATCACTTAATCCTCAGCGGCCGCGTGGTGCAGGTAACGCAGCAGCCGGATTTTCTGGCAGTGCGGGTCATGTTTGAGCAGGTGACGCTGGCTCAGCAACGATTGCTGGTCGAAATGCTGTTTTGCCGTCCGGGACAATGGAAACGCCGCACCTCTCCGGGCGAATTTGAGTCGCTGGTGCTGCTGTTCCGAATTTTGCTGCGTCCGCGAGTGTTGTTCGATCGTCATGCGGATGTAAGTGCTGTTTCCGTTGCTCAAGTTTAAAGTTGCTTAAGTTTAAAGGGGGAAAAAACTCATGACTCCAACAACCCCTGTGAGAAGGCTTCTCACCTTCAAGGAATTAGAGCAGTAATGGGCGGTCGTTTCAATTAGCGGAACTAGACAGAACCCTGAGAACCCGATTTGGAATGCGATACACTATCCGATGTAGCGCGATCGGAGAACACCGCCTTGCTAGACGAACAGGCAAAAAAGACAATACTGCGGAAAATTCCTCACGGACTTTATATCTGTGGCGTGAAAGAGGGTGAAGAGGTCAATGGCTTTACTGCAAGCTGGGTGATGCAGGGTTCGTTTCAACCGCCGCTTGTGATCAACTGTGTCAAGCAAGACTCGCGATCGCACGCCATGATCAAGTCAAGCCAGGTTTTTGCGCTCAGTATTTTAGAAGCGGGGCAAAAGGAGCTGGCGCAGAAGTTTTTTAAGCCTCAGCGACGGATCGGCAATAAGTTTGAAGATGTCGAATTCTATCTGGGCGAAACGGGCTGTCCGATTATTTCCGACACCCTGGGCTATGTCGAATGCCGCGTCGTGGGGTCAGTCGAACAGGGCGATCACACCGTTTTTGTGGGTGAGGTGATTGCGGCTGGGGTGCATCGAGACGGTGATCCGCTGCTGCTGGAAAGCACAGGCTGGCAGTACGGCGGCTAGCAATCGCAAAGGAACTTGTGCAATATGCCCCTAATCAAAATTCAAACCTCGGTTGACTCGCCCGATCGCCTCCGGGTCGAAGCGTTGCTTAAGCAGTTGTCTGCCGCGCTCGCTAAGCATTTGGGCAAGCCAGAATCCTACGTGATGACGGCGTTTGAGTCGGGTGTGTCTATGACCTTTGCCGGAACGACTGACCCGACGTGCTACATCGAAATCAAGAGTGTAGGTTCGATGAGTCCGACGCAAACCAAAGCAATGAGCCAGGATTTTTGCACCCAAGTGCATCAGAGCCTCGGTGTTCCTGCAAACCGTACCTATATTGAGTTTGCGGATTCAAAAGGGGCAATGTGGGGCTGGAATAGCTCGACTTTTTAAGCGTTTCCTAGGAAAAATTCATGCTCAAGGCTTTGCTGTTTGACCTCGATGGAACGATGGCAGACACCGACCCAGTTCACTTTCAAAACTGGCAATCGATCCTGCTTTCCTATGGCATCACGATCGATCGCCCCACCTATCGCGCTAAATTTAGCGGCAGACGCAATCAGGAAATTGTGCCGGAAATTTTGCCGCAGTTGACGATCGCTGAAGGTGACGAACTCGGTGAACGCAAAGAAGCGATGTTTCGACAGCAGGCTGCCACGGTGCTTCAGCCCATGCCTGGACTGCTAGAAGTATTGAGATGGACGGAGCAGCATCAGCTCAAGCGGGCGATCGTGACCAACGCTCCACTCGAAAATGTGGAATTTATGCTGGGAGTTCTGCACCTGGACAGCGAATTTCCCTTGGTGGTGCTGGGAGATGAGCTGCCGCGTGGTAAACCCGATCCAATGCCTTATCTGGCTGCGCTCGATCAGCTTGGAGTGACAGCAAGCGAGACGATCGCCTTTGAAGATTCGCCCTCTGGAATTCGCTCTGCTGTTGCCGCAGGCATTCCAACCGTGGGGATTGCATCCACACACGAGCCACAAAAGCTGTACGACCTGGGCGCGTTTCTGGTGATTGATAACTTTACTGCGCCTGATCTGTTTCCTGTGCTTGAGCAGGCAATGCAAAGCAGTCTCCCAGCATAAATGGGACTTCCGCTTGGGCATGCTGCAAATTCGCCTGGTGACTTCCCCCTGTCGGAGTGCCCCGGTAGAACGATGCAGCCGACTCCTTTTCCGAGACAATAGAACTGTGACTAGAGGCAATTTCTCCATGCTCTCGAAAGGCTTTGAAGTGGAAATGTACACGGGCACACCAGATGGCGAAATCGTCGGGTTGTCTGACAAAATTGTGGCTAATTTGCATGGCTTTGTCCGCGAACCAGATAGCCGCAATGTGGAATACACGACGGCTCCGCTTTATCGTTATGAACGGCTACTGTGTGAGCTGGTGCGTCCTCGTCGTCAGCTGCGGGCTTATTTGCACCAGTTGGGCAACTACACGCTGATTCCCGGCAGTACATTGGCTTTGGCAGGGAGCGATCGGTTTTATCGCTCTGATCCGGGCAATCCCTACCACAGCTACATCGAGCAGACCTACGGCACAACGGTCGTGACTGCCAGCATTCACATCAACATTGGCATTAGTGACCCAGAAACGTTGATGAGAGCCTGTCGATTAGTGCGCGTCGAGGCTCCCTTGTATCTTGCCCTCAGTGCTGCCTCGCCTTTTCTGGATGGAAACGTCACGGGGTTTCATTCCACCCGATGGGGACTGTTTCCCAAAACACCTGCCCATGTGCCTTTATTTGAAAGCCATCGCCACTATATCGACTGGACTGAAGCACAGCTTGAAAAAGGCACGATGCAAAATGTCCGTCATCTCTGGTCTTCGGTGCGCCCGAATGGCGATCATCGTCCCTACAGCCTTAACCGTCTGGAGCTACGAATCTGCGATTTGATGACCGACCCGATCGCCCTGCTCGCGCTCACGGCACTGCTAGAGGCAAGGATACTCCAGATTGCTCAGCACCCCGAACTCGACCCGCTTCAATCCAGCCTTTTGCCTGCTAGCGATCGAGCCGAAGCCCTGGTCGCTCTTACCGATGCCAACGAAACCGCCGCTGCCAAACTCAGCCTCGATGCCGAACTGCGACACTGGCGCGATGGGCGGACAATTCTGGCACGAGACTGGATCGAGGAGCTGTATCAGGAAGTTTGGGGAACGGCAAAACAGGGGGGATTTAGCTGCTTCCTGCTGCCACTGAAGAAAATCCTGCGTGAAGGCAACGAGGCACAGCGATGGCTAAAGCAAATTGAACAGGGTCACGACCCAGAGACGGTTATGAAGCAAGCGATTCAGACGATCGCCGCCGAAGAGCTAGTCCTGGCAGATGAAATTTGTCAGCCGCTCGTTGCCTGATTCTTTTATTGGTTTTTAGCGATGGAACGGGGTTTATTGTGGTTGCCGCTGCTGGTGCTGTTTATCGGGCTAGCCTGGGCAGGATGGAACGAGTATCAAAAAGTAGAGGCGTATCGACTCTGGGCGGAGGGATTCGATCGCGCCAAGTATGATATCTACGCGGTTTTGGGACAAAAGGGCAGCGAAATCACCTGGGGCAAACCAACTCGCAAAGGCATGAAAGACCTGCAAACCTTTTCGCTCCAGCAAGTGCAGGCCATTTGGCTCAAGGCAAACGACCAGACGATCGACCCGGCGAATTTGCCTGAGAAAAGCAAACAGGTGGCGATCGAGTTTCAACTCTCGAATGAGTCTGTTCAGGTTCCCTTTACGGATCTAGAACTTGCTGCTCGATGGCAGCAGGCACTCGATCGCGAATGGGCAAGATACCGTCAGGTTAGCTCCTAGTCAATAGTTACAGTTCGTTATAAATCAGGCACTATGAGGATAGTTTAGGCTTTCCCTCTGCTGCGGTCTAACATGGGCTATCTCACCCTGCCAAATCGGTTTCGCTCCCTGATGTCTGGCTCGAAGCTGGCAATTTTTGAAGCCTGTGTTATCGGGGTGGTTTCCGGGCTGTCTGCTGTCGTGCTGAAGTGGGGTATTGGCTTCGTAGGCAGTTGGCGGGTGCAGTTGTCTTATCAGATGCCTGTCTGGTTTGTTTTGCCTGCGATCGGCTTGGTGGGCGGCGTGTTATCGGGCTGGCTGATCGAGCGGCTGGCTCCCGAAGCGGCAGGAAGTGGCATTCCTCAGGTGAAAGCGGCTTTGGCAAATGTGCCGATCGCTCTTAATCTACGTGTGGCGGCGATAAAGCTGGTCAGCGTAATTCTGGCAGTTGGCTCCGGGTTAAATCTGGGGCGGCAGGGTCCGACGGTGCAGGTCGGTGCGGCTCTGGCAGCCCAGTTGAGTCAGTGGATTCCCACGTCGCCCGAATATCGCAGACAGTTGATTGCGGCAGGGGCAGCAGCGGGGTTGGCGGCAGGGTTTAATGCGCCGATCGCCGGGGTGCTGTTTGTCGTGGAGGAGTTTTTGCAGGATTTTTCCGGGCTGACGCTGGGGACGGCGATTCTGGCTTCGTTTATTGGAGCGGTCGTGTCGCGGCTAATTGGTGGGCAGGGGTTGAATCTGAATTCGATCGTCACCGAGTCGCAGGTCAGCTTTTCGCTTCAGGATGTGCCGTTTTTTCTGATTTTGGGATTGCTGGCGGGGCTGCTGGGCGGACTGTTTAGCCAGGGGATTTTTGCCAGCCTGGCACTATTTCGGCGGGAGCTTCCCTGGGGAACTCGGTTGAGCCTGCCAATGAAGATTGGCTTAGCAGGGCTGATTTCAGGGGCAGTCGTGGTGATTTTGCCGCCGGAGTTTCGCGATAATTCGGGGCTGCAAGAGTTTTTGAGTACGGGCGATGCGCCCTGGCATCTGACCCTGCTAGCGTTTGTGATTAAGTTCTGCTTGACTTTGCTGGCCTATGGAGCCGGGACACCGGGTGGGCTATTTGCTCCGGCTCTGCTGCTGGGTGCGGCATTAGGGCATCTGGTGGGCTATGGGGCACAAACGCTCGAAACAATGGTGGGCATTCCGCTTGGCTTTCCCGCTGGCATTAGCGATCCATCAACCTATGCGCTGGCAGGAATGGGCGCATTTTTTAGTGCCGTCACCCGTGGACCCATTACAGCGATCGTCATCGTTTTTGAAATCACCACGGACTTTAATCTAGTGCTGCCGCTGATGATCGGTTCGGTGATCGCCTACCTGATTACCGATCGCATTGCCAGTGGTTCGATTTACACGCGCCTACTCGCCTGGAACGGCATTCACCTCGACAAATACGTTACCAAGGGCGGAGCCTGGACAGAGCTAAAAGCAGCCGACCTGATGCAGCGACGAGTCGAAACGCTAGACAGCAGCCTCAGCTTGCCCGACGTCGTGCAGGCATTTTCTCGATCGCACCATCGCGGCTTTCCGGTTATGACGAACGGCAAACTCATTGGCATTGTTACCCAGAGCGACCTGGCAGACCGACTACCCCATGCGGGGAACAGCTTTGCTTCGCGCCATGCTCCCACGGGGCAGCCTGCAATACTCGCCGATATCATGACCCCGCAGCCCGTCACTGTTTCCCCCACCGATCGCCTCACCCACGTTTTGTTTTTGCTCAATCGCTTTAAGCTGAGCCGTCTGCCCGTTACCGAAGGACAAAAGCTCGTCGGCATTATCACCCGCGCCGATATTATTCGTGCCGAAGCAGACCAGATTAGCGGTGAGAATAAATCCTTCGGTCCCCAGCCTGAACCCTCCTACGTGGTTTACCAAACCCGATCGCCCGCTACCGGAAAAGGACGGCTCCTCGTACCGCTTAGCAATCCCCATACCGCTCCCCTGCTCCTGCGCCTAGCAGCAACGATCGCCCGTGAACGAGACTACGAGCTGGAATGTCTTCAGGTGGTGTGTGTGCCGCGTGGAACTTCGCCTTCAGAAGCCAGCATTCGCACGACCAATAGCCGCAAACTGCTGAAACGAGCAGAGCAAATCGGACGCGCCTCAGAAGTCCCCATTCATACGCAGGTACGGCTGGCACACGATTCAGCTCAGGCAATTTTAGAAGCGATCGAGGAACGCCATATCGATCTGCTCCTGATGGGCTGGAAAGGCAGCACGACTTCGCCAGGGCGCGTGTTTGGCAACATTGTAGACACCGTGATTCGGCAGGCAGACTGCGAAGTGATGATGGTGAAGCTCGGCGATATCGTCAAATTCGATCGCTGGCTAATTCCTGTCGCAGGCGGACCTAATGCCCAGCAAGCTGTGCGGTTACTTCCTACCCTCACCATGCTTTCAACCAAGCCCGATGTTCATCTCTGTCAAGTGTTTGACGACACGCCCTCCAGCCACGACACTGCCTACCTGAAGCAGCTTTTTGCCGAAGTCACGCTCAAACTCCCCTGCCCGGTCACAGCCCGATCGCTCTGTGGACGATCGATTTCTGACACCATTCTTGACCTTGCGCGCTCCGAACGCTGCGATGTCATTATGCTGGGAGCCAGCCGCGAGGGACTGCTTCAGCAGGTGATCAAAGGCAATATTCCAGAGTCGATCGCTCGCAATACAAACCGTACAGTGATTATTGTTAGAGGGGAAATTACGCCTCAGGAAGAAGGATTATTTAAGCTGTAGAACATTCAGAGTCCCCAGAATGGGAATTTAGGGGCTGAAAAGCCGAAAACGAAGCTCATTGTTCTAGACAAAGTGTTCTGGAAAAAATGATAGAGCTAAACAAATAGAGTTAAACAAAATGATAAAGCGGCAAAGCTCCGCTCAAATCTAACTCCCAGCGTAAACACTGCGCCTGCCAGCCTGCCAGCACCCCCCGCAGCTTTTCCTCGCCCGATCGATCTCCCAACAAATAAAGCCGCTCAATCCCCTCCCGACTCTCAACCGCCTGATGCAAAATTCCGGCTTCGGTGAAATGCTGCATCAGATTCGATCGCTCGATTTGCTGCTGCTGCTGCCAGTCTGCCTGCTCCTGAATGCGCTGCTTCTTTGCCAGAAAATAGTCTTTGCCCTTTAGATTCGGGGCGATCACCGTTTCTGGCTCCTGTTTTGGAATTAGCTTCAGCAAATACTCGGCTTTGCCATCCAGTCGAGCAAGCTGATCGAGATACTGAGTCTGACGATCGGTGAGATGTGCCAGCAGTGCTTCTTTCGAGACAAAATACGTGCCAAACCGCAGCGGCAGCACCGTTGTCTGAGCAAACAAATCGCAAATAATCCGATCGTGCTTCAGGACTGCCTGCATAAGCTGCTCATCGCTGGTTTGCAGAGAGTCTACTGTGAGCTCAGGCTCAACCACTGCTAAGAGGCGATCGGCTTTCACGGTTTCTAAAGTTCCGCTAATGCCCTTAATGAGCACCAAAGGAGCCTTAGGCGTATGCAGAAAAGCGTAGGTATACATAAAAAATTGGAGGAGGAATAGGTAGACCTAGGACTGCACAATTTCTTTCCAGTCTAGTGTCCTCTGGTTTCGATCAAAGTCAATCCCTCCTCGACTGAAGTGAAGTCCCTTAAGGTTGGGTTACTTTTCCGTTCGTGTGTCCGTTTGCGTATCCGTTGCTATTTACGTTTTCGGGGTGGTGAGCATGAGCAATTTCGGCAAATTTGCCGTTGGTGTGACCGTTGCCGTTGCGAGGCTGAATCACGCCATAGCCGCCATGATTGCGCTCGTAGATCACGTTGATTTCGCCTGTTTCAATGTTGCGGAACATAAAGAAATCGTGGTCAACCAGATCAAGCTGCTCTAGTGCCTGCTGAATGGTCATCGGCGGCATTGCGAAGTATTTCATTCGCACCACTTCTGCAGGTAGTTCTGGGGTGCGATCGGTGTCAATCAAAGTCGCAGCGACGGGTTTCTCTTCAATCACCGCAGTGGCTTTCACGGGTGCACGATCCTGTTCGTAGCGTTTTTCCTTAAATTTGCGAAGCTGACGGGCAATTTTATTGGCGACAAGATCTAGGCTGGCATAGAGGTTTTCACTGCTTTCTTCAGCACGCACAACTGTGCCATTGGCGTAAATCGTAACTTCTGCGGTCTGATTTGGGTTTATCCGGGGGTTGCGGGCAACTGACAGGTGAACGTCCACTTCCATTGTGAGATGCTGATAATGGCTGACGGCTTTCTCAATTTTCTGATGGACGTATTCACGAATCGAGTCAGTAATTTCGATGTTTTTGCCCTGGATAACAAGCTTCATATAAGAGCTTCCTCCCCTGAGAACTGGGTTCACACTTTCACCCTAGCACCTTGTATCGGGGACAACAGTCTCGTTTAAAATCATTTGCATCCGTTGATAATTCTTGACCAGAGCGGACAAATTCTCAGTTTAATTTCTGTTTAATTAATGTTGATCTATTTTGCGTTCACCCAGTAGATTAGTAGATCGGGAATTTGAAAAATTCTGTGTTGCTCAGACCGTGCTTATTCTACAATCAGGGACTGGTTCCCTATGAAACTGCCTGGGATTGGCAGCGCAAATGGGTTGCTGAAAGACGCACACACGGATTGATCAAAGAACGGTTGCAGCCCGATCGCTTAGTCAGCGGCTCTGATAAAAGCGAATTCGCGAACTCCGAGCACAGTGACCCTGCCGAGAATGATATTTTTCTTCTGCTCGAACACCCATCTGTTTACACCCTGGGGCAGGGTTCCAGCCTTGAATTTCTGAAGTTTGATGTCTCAAATTCGCCCTACCCGGTGATTCGGATTGAGCGCGGCGGCGAAGTAACTCACCACTGTCCGGGTCAGCTTGTGGGCTATCCGATTTTGAATCTTCGCTTTTATCAGCAGGATTTGCACTGGTACTTACGCCAGCTCGAAGAAGTGTTAATTCGGGTGCTAGCAGCTTATCAGCTTCAGGGCGATCGAATTCCAGGTCTAACGGGGGTATGGGTCGAGGGGCGCAAGGTGGCTGCGATCGGTATTAAGGTAAGCCGTTGGATTACGATGCACGGCTTCGCACTCAACGTCTGTCCCGACTTGTCAGGATTTCAGCACATCATTCCCTGCGGCATTGGCGATCGACCGGTGGGAAGTCTGGCAGAGTTTATTCCCGATATCCAGATCGATCGGGTTCGACAACAGGTTGCCCGTGCCTTTGCTGAAGTGTTTCAAGTTCGCCTAATTCCCGTGGATTTACCCTTGTCCTGCTGCGGCTGATCGTTCTGTAGCGCAGTGCTGATACGATCGCAACCCCAGCCCTTCCGTAAAAACACAGGCAAGAGCAGTCTTTTTTGAGTACTAGCCCTCACATTTCTTTGCAAAAACAGTTTAAGATGCTTGCAAGCCATGTTCTCGGTTTTGCTCAGCCCCCTAAACTCAATCATGATGCCATCTGCCCCTCGCGCTTGTCCCCCAACTCTGCCTGTTTCTTTTGAAGATGGAGAGCCATTAGCTACCCGTTCGGCGAACGCTTCTACTGCGATCAATCCCTTCAAACCAGAACCGCTTCCTTCGCTGCTTGATGCCAGCAGTCCCTTACTCTTTCATGAGAATACTTCTTCGTCGGAACAGTTCATTTCAGCCCAGTCAATTCCGCTTCGGGGACGTGATCTGCATGTGCTGACTGAGCTTTTTAACCAGAACGAAATTGAAGCGATCGAGTCTGATATTTTGCAAAATCTAGACTGGCGATGCCCCGAACCTTGCTGGGAAGATGACCCGTTTGAGTTTCTGCGCGAATACTTATAGAACAAAAAAATAGAAGAAAGAATTAGATAAAACAGAGAATTAGATGAGATAAAGATTTAGGCATGGCTGAATGGAAACAGGATTCTCGGATAGGGAGTTTTGCGCTAGGGGTGGTTTGTAAACCATCCTTACAGAATTCATCCGCCGGATTAGCACTGCCAGGTCAGCAACGCGAAGATTTAAAACAAAAAATAACCCCTGATGGACAGGGGCATTATTGAACAATCCTGAATTATTTGAGGGTTGGTTTGCGCTATTCGTTGTCAGGCTGATGGTTGCGAATGCGCTCTGCTTCAGGGCAGTCTTCTGAGACGAGCGGCTCGACATCGCCACGCGGCACAGTCGCCAATTTTTGCATTACAGAACCAATACTCTCTAAGCGAAGCATCTCCTCCCAGGAGCAAACTTCGTCATCTTCTTCGGTTTCATACCGGACTGTCACCAGGTCACCCTCGATATCGAGAATGCGTGCACGCTCAATCCAGCGTTGTTGATCCCGCAAAAAGATCCAAACTTCTCGTCCATCACAACAGATCTGATAGATCTTGCGGTGTAGCATTTATCGCTTCTCCTGAGCAATCAAAGTCTGCAAATTCCAAGTCCGAATCACTGCAACAGCCAAAGGATGGCAATGAACAGGCAGCCCTAAAACAAGCTGCACGATCGGGTCAACGGTTCATCGCGTAGGCAGAGAGGCTGATGCAAAAAAGACCCGGAACGGTTGACATTGCAGAGAGCCTTAGGATTCATCATGAGGGGGAACGGTTGAATAAAAATCGCACTCTGGGAAAGGTGAGCTTATGCAAATTAAAGCCTGAGCATACCGGATTGTGAAGGGGGGTGTGGAGGGTCAAGTCGAATCTTTAATAAAGGACTGGTCACAATCTGAGCTACGGGCTGGAATCTAAACCTGAATTCAGCGGGGCTGATCGTTTGGCATCGGATCATTTGACATCGACAGATTCGCGATGGATGAGTTTGACGTTGACAGGTCTGAGGCCGACAGGTTTAGCGTTGTCTGAGCTTGACAGGTCTGAGGCTGACAGTTTGAGTTTGGCAAGTTTGACAATTTATTAGAATTTACAGTTCGCTGCCACCCACAGGGTGTAGTTCGTAAATTTTATCTATTATTTTAACGAGGTTACAGAAAGTTTGGGTATCAGTCTGGGGATCAGTTTGGGGATCAATACCAAGAGGGTGGGTAAGGAGTCGCAGAGGCCTTGCATTGTCCCCCTAAATCGGTCAACTTCAATAAGTCAACTTCAAGGGACTTTAAGAATTTTAAAGCAAATAAGGTTTCCTTGGAAGGGAAGAGTTAGGGAAGCGGTTTGGGTCACAGGTATCACGTTTCAAACATTCTCTAACCCCTATCGCTACGCTCATTCTTCTCAATATTCAGCTTAATATCCAGAGGGATAATCGCTTTACAGGTGCTTCTGGGGCGATTGTCCGTTGGCTAAAGTACAGTAGAAGCTTAGCTTTCGGAGACGTTATGTTACTCCATCTCACAACCTGGCAAGAAGTAGAAGCCTACCTTCAGCAGTCGCAAGGGCTAATTATTCCGATCGGTTCTACTGAGCAGCATGGTCCCACTGGATTAATTGGCACAGACGCAATTTGTGCTGAGGCAGTTTCGCGAGGCGTTGGCGAAGCGACACAAGCCCTGGTTGCCCCAACTATCAACGTGGGTATGGCACTTCACCACACTGCCTTTCCTGGAACAGTGAGCCTGCGTCCAAGTACGCTGATGCTGGTGATTCGAGACTACGTGACTTCGCTGGTGCGCACAGGATTCACCAAATTCTTTTTCATCAACGGGCATGGCGGCAATGTGGCAACGCTCAAGGCAGCCTTTTCGGAGTGCTATCAGGTATTAGCGGATTTAAATCTTCCGAACGCCGATCGCGTTCAGTGTCACGTTGCGAACTGGTATATGTGCGGCTCGGTCTATAAGCTGGCTCAGGAGCTATACGGCAACCAGGAAGGCTCACACGCGACTCCCAGCGAGGTTGCCCTGACGCAGTATGTGTATCCTAATGCGATTAAACAAGCGACCCTCAGCTCGGAAGTCACTTCTGGTGAGCCAATTTATGGGGCGATCGATTTTCGTCGTCGCTATCCAGACGGCAGAATGGGGTCAAATCCGGCACTGGCAACGCCCGAACACGGTAAGCAGTTTTATGAGCTTGCAGTAAAGGAACTGAGCAGCCGTTATCTGGAATTTGTGAATCGAGAATAATTCCGAGAATCACCTTGGAGGTTAGCAGGCGGCTTCTGCTGCCGTCATGATGTCGAAGCGGTAGTTCTCAATCACGGGGTTTGCCAAAAGCTGGTCACAAATGCGATCGAGTTGGGTTTGGGCGGCGGCTTCGCTATCTGCGGTGAGCGTGACTTCGATATATTTGCCGATTCTCACCTGCTCCACGTTGTCGTAGCCCATGTGTTTTACCCCAGACTGCACTGCGGTTCCTGCCGGGTCTAGCACTGAGGGACGCAGGGTAACGTAAATTTTGGCGTAATAGGTTTGAGCCACGATCGATCGAAGATAAAAGGACGAATCCTATTGTAAGAGGTTTGCTGAAATTGCTGACCAGGTTCTATGAGGGCAGGGTAGACACTGTCCCTCTAAATCAGATTCAGACAGAAACTCATTTCCTAAGTTTTCCTAACCCGATCAAAATTCTGCTCAAACTGGTGACACTCATCCACTACCATCTAGGTAAGTTAACTGTTCATGATGGAGCATATTAATCACCATGACCACAACGAAGACTGGTAAACCGGGCTATCCTTTTCGCACGCTGTGGGCGATCGTCCTGCTGGCGGGCAATCTGATCGTCGCTGCTTTCTACTTCGGTATTCTGAAGTAGCGTTTCCTGGGATGCTGAGTCAGAGTGGCTGAGGATTAGGGCATGGTCGGCGGCTAGATGTTTGACACTGCGGTACGTCTCCCCAGTTTTTAGTCACTCCAGACTCAGCAGTGGCAGAAGTAAGTTTCTGAAATTCGCTGTGCAGGGCAAAATTACAGGGCAAAAATTACAGGGCAAAAGTCTCATCCAGCACCAAGCCACTACATTGTGCCCCGGAAGATGCCTTGCGGACGCACCAGCAGCACCAGGATCATAAGCAGCAGTGCAACGCCCAGCTTATATTCGGCGGGAAGCCAGTAAGTGCTAACCTCTTGAGCAATGCCAATCACCATCGCCCCAGCGATCGCCCCATAAGGATTGCCAATGCCGCCCAGAATCACCGAGGCAAACATCGGCAAGATCAGAAACCAGCCCATATTGGGACGCACAGCAGTTACTAAGCCATACATTCCGCCACCGATCGCTGTTAAGCCTGCTGCAATCACCCACGTCCAGATCACGACCTGATCTACATTAATTCCCGATACCCGTGCCAGATCGACGTTATCTGCAACTGCTCGCATCGCTTTGCCCGTCTTGGTTTTTTGCAGCAGATAATGCAGTCCAAAAATCACAAGAATCGTTAGTCCTACGACCAGAAGTCGGTTCTGGGCAATGCGTATTCCAAACAAATCGAGCGCGGGTACAACCGGCAGATCGTATTTCTGGTTTGCGCCGCCCCAGATCAAAATAATGCCGTTTCGCAGGAAGAGGGCGAGTCCGATCGAGATAATGATCAGCGTGGTAGAACTAGCACGTTTAGTTCGCATCGGCGACCAGAGCAGCTTTTCCGTAAGCAGGGCAACGGCGATCGTCAGTCCTGCGCCCAGCAAAATTGACAGCCAGATATTCATGCCGCTCAGGTTAAACACCAGCGTCAGATATGCGCCCAGGGTCATGATGTCGCCGTGAGCAAAGTTTGCCAGCCGCAGAATACCGTAAGTGAGAGTCAGACCAACGGCTGCTAAAGCGATAATGCTGCCGACGGCGATTCCGTTGACGAAGAGTTGGAGTAGCTCGGAGTCCATTGGGGGTGGATGAGTGAGGGGGCGACACAGAGATCTGATTTTAGCGGGTCGATCGCTTATCGGGGTGCTGATTGCAGCAAAAGGTTAAGGGTCGATCGCTTTAGCATTAGCAACTGCTCATCAGGCAACTGCATCATTATTAGAAAACCAAGCGCCGATATTAGAAAACCAAACGCCGATCGCTTCCATCCTCTTCAAAAGACTGTTCGCCTACGCCAACTAACTCTACAATCACGCGCCGCGGATGGGGCTGCCATTGTCCCTGTCTGGCTTGCACTGTGACGATCGTTTGATTGCTGTCGGAATAGACGCGATAAGTGGTTGTTGCCCAGTCTCCTTGCTGATAGGCAAAGCTGCGTCCGTCATCTTCGTAAAGGGTAAATTCGCCCTCGCCCTGCCAGATCTTCAGCCGTAGTTCCGTGAGTGGAGTTTCATTGGCGTATTGCATCACGGGCATCATGGGAAGGATTGACCCCGCCCTCACAAACAACGGCATGGTTTCCAGGGGAGCATCAGCGAGGATGTGGGTGTTGCCCCTGTGAGATTGACCTGTCCACCAGTCGAACCAGGTTCCCTCTGGTAGATAAACGACGCGACAGGTTTGACCGGGACGATCGATCGGGGCTGCCAAGATTGCGGAACCGAGCATTGCCTGATTTGCCAACTCATAAGTCTGTGGATCGTTGGGAAAGTCGTACAGTAAGGGACGCAGGATGGGTGCGCCTGTGGTTGCCGCCTGCCAGAACAGTGTGTAGAAGTAGGGCAAAAGCTGATAGCGCAATTCGATGTACTGACGGCAGATTTGCTCCACCCGAGCGCCAAACACCCACGGTTCATGACGCATACTCTTGAGAATTGAATGGGCACGCATGAGCGGATAAAGCATTCCCATTTGCATCCAGCGGGCAAAGAGTTCAGCCGTTGCGTTTCCGGCAAATCCGCCGATATCTGCGCCGACAAATGCGACCCCGGATAGCCCCAGATTACAGAGCATGGGCAGTGACATTTCCAGGTATTCCCAGCGCGAATGATTGTCCCCTGTCCAAACGGCTGAATATTGCTGAATTCCGGCATAGCCCGATCGCGTCAAAATAAACGATCGCTCATTCGGTCTAAGTTGCTGCATGGCTTCACAGGCGGCGCGTGCCATCATCATGCCGTACAGGTTATGCGTCTCGGCGTGGGTCGAGTTCTCTTCTCCTCCCTGAGCCGTATCGAGCGGAAACCAGATTTTTACCCCCGGATCACCAAAGGGACGATCGTTCATGGCGGGTTCGTTCATGTCATTCCAGATGCCCGCCACACCTGCTGCGGTGAGTTCTTTGTGCCAGCTTGCCCACCACTGCCGCACATCCGCTCGCATAAAGTCGGGAAACACAGCACGATCGGGCCAGACATAGCCCTGAAATAGATTGCCATTACGAGTTCGCACAAAGCACTCTTTCTCTAAGCCATCGTTGAAGACTGCATAATTGCCCTGATATTCCAGCTTTACGCCCGGATCAACGATCGTCACGGTCTGAAAACCGTTTTGCTTTAGATCGCTTAAGAGCTGCTTCGGGTTGGAAAAGCGATCGGGATGCCAGGTAAACACCCGATAATCCCGCATATAGTCGATATCCAAATGGATCACATCGCAGGGAATTTGCTTCTGACGGAAGGTTTGGGTCAGTTCGCGCACTTCGTCCTCAGAGGCATAGCTCCAGCGGCACTGGTGATAGCCGATCGCCCATTTTGGCGGCAGAGGCATTCGTCCAGTAAGGGCAGTGTAGGTCGTCAGGATTTGCGCCGGAGCCGGACCATAAATGATGTAATAGTCGAGTTCTGGACTCTGGGTTTCTATCTGCCAAACTCCTGCCTGCGCCGCCCCGATATCAAACCGACTCCAGAAAGTGGAATTAAGAAATAGCCCATAGGCAAGCTGAGGGCGCAGCGCAATAAAAAACGGGATCGCCTGATACATCTCGTCAGTGAGGGCATGGTAGTCGAGGCTGTCTACCGTCCAGTTTGTATAGGCCTGCGATCGTTTGTCTAGAAATCCGGTGCGCTCGCCAAAGCCGTAGAAATGCTCCTCTGTTTCGATGTGTTTCCAGGCAGCAATGCCGCTTTCTCGCCAGGCGATCGGCTGAATGTCTTGAGCAAAGGGGCGATCGGCTTTGTCGAAGCAGGTGATTTGTCTGGTTTGGCGATCGACTTCAACCCGAATCTGTGAAGTTTTGATTTGAACTTGATCTGCTGTTTCCTCGATCTCGAACGGCACAACTGACCAAGCGTTATCCTCTTGAGCCACTGCCCACGATCGGCGCGGCAAAAATTCGCTCGATGGCGACAGACGCACGCGAATCAGGTTTTCTGCCAGTACGCTGATGCTCAAGACGGCATTACCACAGGTCAGCAGAACCTTGCGCTCCTGTTTTTCAACGGTTTGAATCGGCTGGAGTTCTGTCCAGGCAGGCTCGATGACAGGCAGTTGTCCAAAGACTTCAGGCATAGCAGCAGGAATCAAGAGATGGGGAAGGACATTGTGAGTTGTAGTGGGTGTTTGAGGAAAGCGGCAACTGTCGGAGGGTAGGTGAGAGGTAGAGAGGTAGGAGAGGGTAGGAAGGGAGTTATAAGGGTGACAGCTTTACCCCATAAATTGCATAAGAAATTTCTGTAGTTATCGATACTTTCGGTGTATCTCTTTAGCAGAATGTCAGAATATGATGACATAAGTACAAATACTGGCTCGACGGTTCGCCGCTCCTGATGAGGATTGCCCGATGGGGCCAGGCAAATTTCTCATGCCATTAAATCTGTTTCATCTGGTTCTTATTCATCTGACTTCTATTCATCTGGTTTATGCAAGAGGCAATTGCTCCTATGCGGAACTCCCCTATCCGATCGCGGCTTCGTTTTGTTGATGCTTTTACCGATCGTTCCAAACTTCAGGGCGATGCGAAGCAGTTTCCCCGCTGGGATAATCGCTTCAAAAGTCAGCTTGCCAAACTGGGCGGCAGTTCCCGCTATCAGCCTCATTTCTCTTTTCAGCAAGCGCTTTTGTCCTGGTTAGGCAGCTTTCTTGGGATTGCGGTGCTGGCGTATTTGACGATGCATACAACCTATCCGCTGATTGCAGCTCCCTTTGGTGCAACCGCTGTCCTGGTTTATGCCGTGCCCGAAAGTCCTCTAGCGCAACCGCGCAATGTGATTTGTGGGAATTCTCTAGGAGCACTGGTCTGTGTGATCTGCGTTGCCCTGTTTGGTTCCCAGCCCTGGGTCATGGCATTTGCCGTTGCAACCGCGATTAAACTCATGCAGCTAACCCGCACCTTGCATCCGCCCGGAGGAGCCGTCGCTTTAGTAGGCGTGATGAGTCATGCAGACTGGCATTTTGTTTTGACTCCAGTGCTACTCGGTTCGCTGGTGATGGTAACTTGCACGATCGCCTATAACAATCTGGTTTGTCGCAAACCCTATCCAAAGCACTGGTTTTAGACATTCCGCTTTTAGACATTCCGTGCCGCTAGGCCTGCACTGCTTCTTTCGCCGAGTCATACATCATCAAAAAGTCAGTGATGCCGTAATCCTTGCCCATTTGTTGCAGCAGCACTGTCACCTGGGCACGATGATGCGTCTGATGATTAAAGAAATGGGCGATCGCAAACCACAGCGCATGGGTTCGATCGATCGTCCCTGCTACATTGCGATAGTGCATTGACGCAGACAGTATTTCTGGTGTCAGTTCCTCGATCCACTGCTCGATCGCCCGATCGGTTTTCGATCGCCCCTGCCAGAGCTGTTCAAAATCAGGGTAAAGCTCCTGACTCAGATCAGTGCAGTTCAACAGCAAATCTGTCTGCTGCAACGCTGGAAAAGTGTAGGACGTACAGGTTGCAAACCGTCCCAGCCAAATGCGATCGCCCACCAGCAGATGATTCAGCGTCCCATAAATTGACCCAAAAAATGCCCCACAATCCCGCCGCCGCTCCTCCTCTGAAAGCGATCGAGCCAAGCCATATAGGTGCTGATTGACCCAGGAGTTATACTGCGCCATCAGCCGAAACTGCTTGAGATGCGTCGATTCCATTGTCTTTAGTGTCTTTTTTTCCTTAGCTAAAATCCCTTCTGGCGGGAATCAAAGGAATCAAGGGAACTGCTGCTCTGCCGCTCCCGATCGCGCAAACACCCCTTACACCCCCTACATCCCCTCCAGATACCGCCGATACCCCTCCTCCTCCAGTTTCGCCTGCTTCTCCATCACCATTTCCTTCAGGCTTTGCCGATAACGCTGTACCCGTTGCAGCAAATCTCGATCGTGGGCGGCAAGCATTTGCACTGCCAGAAGTCCTGCGTTTCGCGCATTGCCGATCGCCACCGTGGCTACGGGAATTCCGGCGGGCATTTGCACAATCGAGTAAAGCGAATCAATGCCCTGAAGCGTGCGGGTCACAACGGGAACACCAATCACAGGGAGGGGAGTTAGGGCGGCAACCATTCCGGGTAAATGGGCGGCTCCTCCGGCTCCAGCGATAATCACTTTTAAGCCGCGATCGTGGGCAGTTTGGGCATATTCTACCATCCGTTCAGGAGTGCGATGGGCAGAGACAATGCCGACTTCATGGGCAATCTGGAATTCTTCGCAGGCTTCGATCGCCCCTTTCATTGTCGGAAGGTCGGAGTCGCTGCCCATAATAATGCCAACTAGGGGAGAAGCCATAGAAAATTCAATTAGAAATCTCAACAGGGGATATTGTCGCTCGAAAAGGGAAATGCAGGCTTGGTTTTTGCTGGATCTAAAGCCCAAGCGGAACCCAATCTAAGGCACAATCAGTTATGAGACAACCCTTGTTAAAAATCAGGTATTGCTTGGAGTCATGACGGCAACAGACGATAAAACGATCGTAAAAGATTACTTCAACGCGACCGGATTCGATCGCTGGCGGCGAATTTATGGTGATGGCGAAGTCAACAAAGTGCAGCTTGATATTCGTCTGGGACACCAGCGCACGGTCGATACGGTTCTGGACTGGCTGCGATCGGACGGCAACACGGCAGGCATGACGATTTGCGATGCGGGCTGCGGCGTGGGAAGTCTCAGCATTCCGATGGCGGAAATGGGCGCAAAAGTCTTTGCCAGTGATATTTCCGAGAAGATGGTAGGCGAGGCAAAAGAGCGGGCGCAGGCAACTCTGGGACAGTCCGAGAATCCTACTTTTGCGGTCCAGGATTTGGAAAGTCTGAGCGGTAGCTATCACACCGTAATTTGTCTGGATGTGCTGATTCACTATCCGCAGGACAAAGCAATGGAGATGATCACTCATCTAAGCCAGCTTGCCGAATCGCGGGTTCTGATCAGTTTCGCGCCCAAAACGGTTTTCTATGATGTGCTGAAGAAAATCGGCGAATTCTTCCCCGGTCCCAGCAAAGCAACTCGCGCCTACCTGCATCGGGAAGCGAATATCGTCAAGGCTCTGGAAGCAAACGGCTGGACGATTAAGCGAAACGCTATGACCAAAACTCGCTTCTACTTCTCGCGCCTGCTGGAAGCAGTGAAATAACCCGTGGAAGCGGTCAAGGAATCTGCTCGAATCATTGGGAAAGTAGGGCACTTATGCAGATATTTCTGACGATCGCCGCAGTCCTGGGTGGATTATCCGTTGCGGCTGGTGCATTTGGCGCACACGCGCTGGAAGGTAAACTCACTGATCGCGCTCAGGAAGTCTTTGAGACGGCGGCTCGCTACCAGATGTATCACGCGCTGGCGTTAGTGGCAGTTGCTATCCTGCTCACCCGTCCCGAAGCAGCTCAGTCACTGCTGAATGCGGCGGGTATTGCCTTTATCGTCGGGGTGGTGCTGTTTTGCGGCAGTTTGTATGCCCTCAGCCTGTCTGGTGTGAAAATTCTGGGAGCCGTTGCGCCGATCGGCGGACTTGCCTTCATCATTGGTTGGGGCTGCTTAGCGGTAAGTGCCTGGACGATGAAGTAGTCTGGCACACAATAATTAGCCTGGCACAAATAACTAGCGGATGGGCGTGACCAAAATTTGATCGACAACCCATCCGCCAATTTTAGGAACTCCTCACACCCTCACGTTTGAGGTTCAGTCTCTTTTGTTTTGACGCAGCCGATTGACAGAAGTTTCTGCCTTTGATTCAGATCTTTGCCGATCGCCTCACAATTCCGACTTTCGAGTTCCGAATTCCGAATTGGCATTCCAGGCAGGTAATCTAGAAAAGGATGTTTATTAAGATTTCCTCTATTTATTCTCATGAGTAGCGTCGTTACGATCTCAGATACAGAGTTTTCCACTGAAGTTTTGAGCGCGGCTCAGCCTGTCCTGGTCTACTTTTGGGCATCCTGGTGTGGTCCGTGTCGGCTCATGGCTCCGGTTATGGACTGGACAGCGAATCAGTACGGTGATCGTCTGAAAGTGGTCAAAATGGAAGTAGACCCCAACCCGGAATCGGTGGCTTGGTGCAAGGTTGAAGGTGTGCCTGCGCTGCGGTTGTTCAAAGATGGAGAAATGGTAGACGCAAGCGAGGGCGCAATCAGCAAACAGAAAGTTGAAGAATTTCTCGTAACTGGGCTGAATTAGCGGCTAGCCATCGATCGCCCGTTTGGGGCAGTCCTTTATTCGATGCCTTCTATGCAACTCGCCGATCGCCTCACCCCCCTGCAAGCCAACGTTTTTGCTGATATGGATCGGGCAAAGGCAAAAGCCAGAGCTGCCGGACTGGACGTGACTGATCTATCCCTTGGATCGTCCGATCTGCCTACCCCTGCTCCTGTACTGGATACCATTGCCCGATCGCTGCAAGACCCCGCAACCCACGGCTATCTCTTGTTTCATGGCACGGGGGCGTTTCGGCGGGCGGCAGCTCAGTGGTACGAGCGCAAGTTTGGTGTACCCGTTGATCCTGAAACTGAAGTCCTGCCCTTAATTGGCTCTCAAGAGGGAACTGCCCACCTACCGCTTGCTGTTCTGAATCCGGGCGATTTTGCCCTGCTGCTCGATCCGGGCTATCCTTCCCACGCAGGCGGTGTTCACCTGGCTGGTGGACAAATCTACACCATGCCTCTGCTGGCAGAAAACAATTTTTTGCCAGTTTTTGAAGATGTTCCGATTCCCGTGTTGGAACAGGCGCGAATGATGGTGTTGAGCTATCCGCACAATCCCACAACAGCAACCGCATCGATCGATTTCTTTAAGCAGGCGGTTGCCTTCTGCGATCAGCACAATCTCGTCCTGGTGCACGACTTCCCTTATGTGGATCTGTACTTTGAGGGCAGTCCCCCGCCTTCTGTCCTTCAAGCCGATCCCCAAAAGCGAGTGTCGATCGAGTTCTTCACCATGTCCAAGTCCTACAACATGGGTGGCTTTCGGGTGGGATATGCGATCGGCAACCCAAAACTGATCCGGGCACTCCGGCAAGTCAAAGCAGTGGTTGATTTCAATCAGTATCTGGGCATTTTGAATGGTGCGATCGAAGCCCTCTCGGGTTCTCAGGAAGCCGTTGCCCAAGCAGTGGAGACCTTCAGACAGCGTCGCGATGCCTTTGTCGATGCCCTAAATCGCATTGGCTGGCAGGTTCCTCGGCCTCAAGCTGCCATGTATGTCTGGGCAAAATTGCCTGATCCCTGGGCAATCAATTCAATGCAGTTTGCGATCGACTTAGTCGAACAAACCGGAGTCGCCGTCGCACCAGGATCAGGCTTTGGCAAGTCTGGCGAAGGCTATGTGCGATTTGCGCTGGTGCATGATCCCTCGATTCTAGAAACGGCAGTCGAGCGGATTGCTGAGTTCATGAAGAGCAAGCGGTAGATTGAACAGTAGTAGATGTCTTGCATCGCCTCCTAAATCCCCGAATTTTCGGGAATTTTGAAACCGTAAGGTATTTATTGCAAGGCGTTTAAGGTCTCCTTATGACATTGGCTATTCTGTACACACAATGGCTGGCACATGATGGCTAATCAGGGCTGAAACGGCTTTCAGAAACGCCTTCCTGGCTCTCCAATTCTATAGGTAACCAAGCCTTCTTCAGTTTTCCTCAGTTCTCAAAGTCCCCCAGCAATAGGGGATGTAGGGGGCTGCAAAGTTCAAACCTAATCTCTAGTAACTTGCGGATATACCGTAAACGAAACGAGCAGTAAGGGGCACTTGGGATGGGGATCATCGTAGCCGCTCGAATATTTGCCAGGAAACAAACGATCGAAAGTAGCTGAACGAATGTCAATTAAACCGTTTACCGCTTGGGTTAGCGTAGGCTGTCTGCTACTCACCTTTATGGCTGGGATGCGATCGGCACAAAGCGCAACTCCGAAGCAACCCATTTTAGTGAACGCCTCAGTCTGTGCCGCGAGCCTGGTGCAGCAAATCGATCGTCTCATCGATCACCCAGAGTTTCAGCGATCCCAGTGGGGGATTTTAGCGCAAACGCTGGAAGCAGATCCCCAGATCCTTTATGCTCGCAATCCCGATCGCTATCTTGTCCCGGCTTCAAACGTCAAACTGCTGACTACCGCAGCGGCTCTGACTCAGCTAGGAGCGCAGTTTCGGATTCGCACCTCAATTTATCAGGTGGGGACAACTCCAGAGGGCGCAGTTTTGCAAGTAGTTGGTAGGGGCGATCCCAGCTTGACCCATGCCCAGCTTCAAGCTCTGGCACAGCAGATTCGCGACCGAGGCATCACACGCATTGCCACCCTTGTAGGGGACGATCGCTACTTTCGTGGTGATGCGGTCAATCCCTCGTGGGAATGGGAAGACATTCAGGCAGGCTACGGTGCGCCTGTGAACAGCCTGATTTTGAACCAGAACGCGATCGGACTCACGCTCGTGCCCCAGCAGGTCGATCAACCGCTTCAGGTAGTTTGGGATCAGCCGTCAGAGGCGCAGGGATGGCAAATCGTGAATCGATCGCGAACGGTGGCATCAGACGCGCCAGAATTTGTCTCGGTGGGACGGAATCTCAGTCAGCCGATTCTTACTGTTGCTGGACAGCTTCGTGCCGGAGCAGCATCAGAACCTGTTGCGGTCTCGATCCCGCAGCCGGGACAAAACTTTTTGCGTCAGTTTGCAGAAACGCTGCGGTCGGCTGGAATTGAGGTGAACCAGACTCAGCTTCTCACCCATGCTGATGATGCACCGATCGCAACCAGAGCGGAAATCGCTGCCGTTCAGTCGCTGCCCTTGAGCGAGTTACTAGTCGAAACAAACCAGTTCAGCAACAATCTGTACGCAGAGGCTCTGCTGCGATCGCTAGGGGCAGACAGCCCAGATCCATCGCAATCTGCCCTTGAAGCCGGAATCGCTGCCCTCAGGGCTAGTCTCACTCGCCTCGGAATTGAATCTGATAGCTATGTGCTGGCAGACGGCTCAGGCTTATCGCGCCACAATGGGGTCAGCCCTGCCGCAATTGTGGAAACGCTTCAAGCAATGGCGCAGACCAATAATGCGCTGCCTTATCGCAGGTCGCTTTCGGTCGCTGGAATTTCGGGAACGCTACAAAATCGCTTTCGCGAAACCTCGGTTCAAGGTCAGTTAGAGGGAAAAACAGGCGCACTCAGCGGCACTGCTGCTCTATCGGGCTACTTGAATCGGGGCAATCGTCCTGCGATCGTCTTTAGCATTGTTGTGAATCAGGCGAACACACCACCTGGAAAAGCCCAACACACGATTGACGAAATTGTGATGCTGCTATCGCAGGATAAATCATGCAGGGAATTCGCTCAGTCACTCTAACAACGACGGAAACAGTAACTCGATCGCTGCCTTGAGATTCAACCCAATCAGAACATTTAAGATGGCTGGAGGGCGTTCAAACGGTAATCAGACGGCTTAATTTGATATTTCACCAGATTGGCGAGTTCCTGAAGCTGGCTAATTGCCTCTGCCCCTTCTAGTTTCATCAGTTCGCGATCGTCTCGCATTTCAGTCCAGGTGATCCCATAATCGGATACAAGAAACCGAATCAGGTGATTTTCCGCCAGACTGACCATAAACGATGCGCTGTTCATTTGCCCACCGCAGGTATAGCAGGATGCCAAGTAGCCCCGCTGCTCTAGCACCGTTGCCAAAGCCTGAAGATTCATCACCAAGTCTTGAACAAATTGTCGATGTTGCTCTGCAAGTCTAAGAAACATTAACTTGACCTCCTATCACCACACTTACCACAAAATCTTGTATCTTTACAATTTCTTAAGATTTGCCTCAGGTGGTCAGGTCTTTTCCCTAGTGAGAAAATAATGAATTGCCTGAAAGAATGAAACGAAATTATTCAGAGAGTAAGGAATAAAGGAAAATTAGTCCTCTAGCAAAAGGTAGTTTATAAAACCTGCCCAATGAGGTATTCAGAATAACACTTCTAGGTTATTGAAGAATTCCTTCAGATTTATGTTCCACATTATATAATCTGCTCAGTATAAGCAGCTTTTGAAAATTTAGGGCTGGACTTCTGCCCCGGATCGATTTGCAACTGGGCTACTCTACAACTGGCTCACTTGGCAAGCTGCCTCCTTCGAGGTTAAACTTTGCACGATTGCTTTGCGTGGTTGTATTTTGCACCAATTCTATCCGGGGCTGTGATTGAATTTTGATAGCAGGACGATCGCAGTCCTAACTGAAGGTGTCGCGGGTTAAATCACTTCCCACCAGCCGAACGCGGGACCCACAAAGCGAACAACTACCCAGTAAGCGACCAGTGCGCCAATGCCGATCCAAGCTCCTTTAGTGGTCCACTGCACAAATTTTTGCGCTTGGCTTTTTTTCAGCGGCAGCCAGGGGTAAACGTTGCCTTCCTGTCCGTACTGATCGCCCAAAATTTCCTTGCGTCGTTTTGCGTCACCCATACTGCTTCTCCGACATCAACACAGCTAAACTTGCCACCTTTGATAATATCGTGCGAACTTGCCGATGAGTGTGTTGGGCTGACCAAGCGCTATTCGCTCAGGCTGAATCCTTCAAGCGAGGCAAAAAGGCTTGCATCAACATAGTTAATCCGGGCAAGCGGACTAAGCGATGATAAAATCTGCTGTCCGTAGCTGCGATGGTTTACCCGGTTGTCCAACAGTGCCACCACTCCTTGAGCCTCTCGCACCGGGGCAACGGCTCTCTGAAGTTCGCTCAATGCTTCCGGCAGCAGAAATAGACGAAACCAGTCCTGTCGCGATCGTTTATAGTGTGTCACTCGTCCGGCAACCAGCGGATCTTCGAGTGAAGGAAAGGGGAGCGTCGCAATCACCAGCAAATGGGGCGCGGGCAACACGGCTTGATGAGTCCGCCAATAGTCCCAGCCTGCCACCAGAATTCCATGCTCGTCTAGACAGGTTCGCTCGACCTGAACGCGGGAGCCAAACTCGGCTGCCAGCATTGAACCAACCTGCGCTTTTAGCGGCGTGTCGCCAATCAGAATGACAGTCAAGCCTTGATTTGCTGTTTGAGTTGCGCCCAGCAAGGTTCGCAGTTCACTCATTAGCACAGGCTGAAACTGTGGCGTGTTGGGCATCGGTAAGCCGTCTGGCAGATAGAGCTGAATTAATTCGTGCTGGCGATCGGGCGAAAACTTAAGACAGGTGAGATCGGGCAACCCGAGCCGTTGGCGATAAATGGTGGCTTCGGTGTCTAGATCAAGCACGCCACCAATCAGGACGATCGGCTGCTGGTTCCAGACAGGCTGAAGCGAATCTGCCACCTCTGCAGGAGCCGTGAGCAGCGAAAACTGTCCCTGTGGCCGCATCACCTCTGCCCACAAAAGCTGACTGGATTGTTGACAAGACTGCCAGAACTGATTCCAGCAACTTGGCAATGGCTGCTCGATGCCTGCGGTAAGCCGATGGTAAAGTTCGCTAAAAATCTCCTGTTCTGACGCTTCGACCAAATAGCGATCGTAGGGGTTCACCGGATGCTGAAAAATCGATCGGGTCAACTGCACCCGCGCATCGCGAATCAGATCCGCCTGCTGGGGACAGGTTTGCATCAGTTCGTCCCAATTTTGCGGCTGAAGGCTGAGCGTCAGCTCGTTTCGCGTCCACTGCTCCAGATCGTCTGCGCCATCGATCACAGTGAGAATCTGGGACGGAAAGCGTCCTGACCCATGCAGGCGATCGGATATCCAAGACTGAGGCGAGGTCAACAGCAGCCCTTCAAACCCTGTGCCCAGCCAGCGATCGCCCGTCCGAATTTCTTTTTGCGTCGGAATCCACTGCTGGAGCCGGGGAATCTCAACCATGAGAAGTCGCTGCTGAACAGCTTCGCTTGCCACCAGAATTGCCGACCCTTCCCACAGCAATAGCGGCATTAAATAGCTCAGTCGATACCGCCCGTGATAGCCCGAAGGCGCACCCGCCTGAATCAAAGCACTTCTGCCCAAGCGCAGCGCACGCGCCACTAGCCGCGCCATCGTTAAATGGTGTTGCCAGTAGGGTTCGCCCTGCTCTCGCAGAAACGCCCGCAGTTGTTGGTGAACTTCTACTTCAATCACAAAAGCCGAACTTCTCCCCGGTAATGGATTTCATGGTGCCGCAGCAATCTCAATCTATCGCTGAATCTACAGAGCGATTTGAGGGGGCGGGAAAACTTGTAGCCTGGAAAACTTAGGAGTTAATCGTAGGCTGGAAACAGAAGACAATAGACTTTGGAAGAACAGACGACGAACAGCAGACGAGCGACCGCAGCGATAAGACCAGGATGCTTGATTCTTGCGGCTGAGGTCGAGTGTCCTGGGTCTGAAGTCTAAAGTCTAGCAAACTGTAATGGGTCACGCATGAGAATTGGCATTGTGGGATTAGGGCTGATTGGTGGGTCACTGGCGATCGATTTCCAGCAGTTCCCAGAGCATACGCTGCTGGGAGTGAGCCGTCGCGGAGAAACCTGTCGCCAAGCCGTAGCACGGGGCATCGTAGACAACGCCAGCCAGGATTTGAGCTTGATGGCAGCCGCCGATGTGGTCTTTCTCTGTACACCGCTGGGGGCGATCGAATCCACGGTCGCGCAGCTCATTCCGCACCTGAATCCCAATACTATTCTGACTGATGTGGGGTCGGTCAAAGCCTCTGTTGTCGAAACGATCGCTCCCCGCTGGCGTAATTTTGTGGGCGGACACCCAATGGCAGGCACTGCCGAAAGTGGGCTCGATGCTGCCCAAGCCGATCTGTTTGTCGATCGTCCCTACGTCCTCACTCCGATCGACACCACCCCACCTGCTGCCCTGGAAACTGTTGCAGCACTGGTGCAATCACTTCAGTGCCGCCTTTATCAGTGCCAGCCTGCTGAACACGATCGCGCCGTTGCCTGGATCTCTCATTTGCCTGTGATGATCAGTGCTAGCCTGATTTCTGCCTGCCTCAGTGAATCAGATGCTGCTGTACTAGATCTGGCGCAGAAACTTGCAAGCTCTGGCTTCCGGGATACGAGTCGGGTTGGCGGCGGCAATCCAGAACTAGGGGTGATGATGGCAAGATACAACCAGCCTGCCCTGCTTCATGCCCTGGCTCAGTACCGAAATCAGCTCGATCGCCTGATTCATCAGATTGAGAATCGCAACTGGGAGGAATTGGAGCAGAGTTTGATTGAGACGCAGGAGGAGCGATCAGGGTTTGTGGAGTAGCGGAGGAGCAAGGGGAAAGGAGATGGGGAGATGGAGAGATGGGGAGGCAATGCAGGACTTCTGCGACTGCTCTAATGTTCTCTAAGGACGGGTACTCTGATGGCAGATAAGCATGAAGTTATTCGGCAGACTTCAGGTTTAACGATCGCCGCAGTTCTGCCAGTTCGTCTCGGTGGGCGGTGACGGTCAGCAGGCAATGGATCTGGCTCTCCTGATTTGGCTCAACTTTGACAGCGACTTGTTCCAATCGTCCTGATTTTTTCCAGTAGAAAACCCCTGCTCCAGGAGCCAGCAGCACGAGCAGCAGCAGCCAGTTTCCGGCGGCAGGAAACAGGTAAGACAGCACCAGCACCAAACAAAAAATGCCGATCGCTGCCAGCGAACTGAGGAATATTGCCAGAAACAAACTGGGGCGCACAAAACCCTCAAATGTCACCTGGTTTTGCTCTGCATCAAGTGAGATAACGCGATAGGCGCGATCGGCGAAATACTGTTTCAGGCCGTCGAGCAGCGACTCCTCGGATTGGTCGCTCATCAGTTGGGCAACTTCGATGCGGTCTTTAGTGGAGGCACGAATAAAGAAAAATAGCCCCACCGACAGCAATAGCGTCAGCAGGGCAGTAGAAGAAAGAATCGACGTTTGCATAATCAGCAGGAGAGTGGGTAATCACTCGTTTGAAACGACAGCGCAATCCGAAACCGGATGACCACTACGTTTCTGAGTATCGCCCAACTTACGAACTGATGGAATGAGCAAATTAAAACTTACTGCTGGGACACCTGTGCTGGGCGACCTGCATAGCCATACCAGAGCCGAGAAAGCTCCTGGGCCTGCTGGTGCCAGTCAGGGCAGATCTGATACATTCGTCTCGGACGACCCCGCCCCTCTACCTTTTTCCAGTATCCGGTGATCGCGTTTGCGTCTTCCAGAAACTTGAGGGCACTGTAGAGCACCGTATCGGATAACCGATAGTTTGGGTACTCATGTTCGAGCAGGCTGATTAACTCTGTCCCGTAGGAGTCCCGTCGCAGTAAGACGGCTAGGACATAGCAGACTGCCAGTTCCTTGTTCAAATAGAATGGCGGTGGATTTCTGAAAAATTGGTAAATCTCGTCAAATGTCGTCATAGTGATCCCATAACTCAGCGAATCAGTTAATGCTGGCAGTTGCCCATCTGGGCAAACAACTCACTCTAGGCGTAACTCAACTCTTTCGATCGCACTTCTATCTGCATCTCCAATAGCGTTTGCTACTGGCAGCACTCCTGAACAATCTTCAGCCATCACGATTTGAAACTAGATTGGAACTAGATTTTGAAGATGAATAGACTAATGCTCAAAATGGCACAGTTTCAGCGTTGTCAACACTGAATTAATACTGATGCTGGAAGATAGGGAGAAGTGCCTACAGTAGACAAATCTAATGAGAGATGCAGGATAGGGTGAAAGGAATGCTGATGACCAGTCGCTAATGCTAGCAGTAATACTTTTTGAGCTACGGTGAGCTAATCTGCACATGGGCTGATTCTTCAGCCGGAACGGAGCCAGTTTGCTTCGCGGTCCTACTTGCAGAGATTGCTCAGCACGCAACTTATCTTAAGGAGTAGATTGCTTCCTACCAGATAATAATCAATTGTAGACATCTTGCGATAAACTGTCTGTTTTCGCTTTAGAGGGTTTAGTTGACACTATCGATAGCACACAATCACTGGAATCAATGGTTGATTGTATTGCTGCTATAACAGGGACTACGCTAGATGTAGTGTATATAATTCTATCAATGTCCTATTTGACCTACTTTTTACACAGCGTTTTTTAACAAATCTTAATAATTCCTTTAAAAGCAGGGTTCAAGGGGGGGTCAAGCAAGGGAACTTTTGACCCCGAAAGCGCCTTAAGGAGGAGATTTTTCGATCGATGGGCAGGTTAAACCAGTCCTGCTCGCAGGGCGACCACCGCTGCCTGCACCCGATCGTCTACCGCTAGCTTGTTCATAATGCCGCGAACGTGAGTTTTCACCGTATTGGGGCTGAGATAGAGGGCAGTTGCAATTTCCGGGTTGCTGCGTCCTTCCACCATTAGCTTTAAAACTTCTAGCTCTCGCTGGGACAGTTGACCGACAATACTCGGTTCCGTCGTAACGACTGGCTTTAAATGCTCCATTACCTGCCGCGCCACTTGGGGGTCAAGATAGCTCGCTCCTTCCTGAGCTGCCTCGATCGCTGTTAGTAGTCGATCAACGCTGGTTCCCTTGACACAGTAGGCATCTGCTCCGCTTGACAGTGCCCCGATCACCTCGTTCTCAGTCGTGTGAGAAGTCAGCATTACCACATGAACTCCGGGCATTGCCTCCTTAATTTGTTGAGTTGCCGCAATCCCATCTTGTCGGGGTAGCCCAATATCCATCACAATCACGTCAGGCTTTAGCTTTAATGCCTCTTCCACTGCTGTATAACCATCTTCCGCTTGCCCGATGACGGTGATGCCGGGGGCACTGGTCAGCGATTGCTCTAATCCGAGCTGCATCATGGGGTCGTCTTCTACGATGAGAACTCGGATGGGAGTTGGGACGGTTGTCATGCAGGTTGCTCCTTTTAAGGAGGGGTGAGGGGATGAGGGAATGGGAGGATGAGGGGCGATCGCTTTTCAATTGCTTGATTTGCAAATATCCCTCAATGGCATTGTATCGCCTCTGTTCATGGCGCTTTGTGCTGTTTTGAGTTGATGCAAATCTGCTTGAGGTCTTGATAAAAGCCAATTTTAAGGTCAATTTTAGGGAATGAACCTGCAATTAGCAGTCACTGTTGTGGGATAGGTTACTGACCTATTCAGGTGAGGCATCTTTCCACCATTTATTTCATTAATTTTTTTTAATTAATCGGCACTTCTAAGTGAAGCGATCGGCAAGCCAATTTAAGTGAGGCGATCGGCAAGCCAGTATAGCAATGGGGCAAGAAATAAGCCCGGCAGAAAAGAGGCAACTTTGACCTGAGCAACCTCGAGCAAATTTAAGCCCAGCCCTAAAATCATCAGTCCGCCAACCCCTGTAGAAAGCATTACGGGGGGAGCAGTTGCCGGATCGGGAATTACCAGTGCCAGCACGCCTGCGGCAAGAGACAAAATTCCCTGGTAAATCAGAATGGTAAGCGCGGAAAACCCGACTCCCATGCCATAGCTGCTGGTAAAGGCGATCGAAACCAGTCCATCCATTGAAGCTTTGATCACAAGCAGGGTGTTATCTCCGGTTAAGCCATTATTGAGGCTGCCGATTAACGCGAGCGGACCGACACAAAATAAAAGACTGGCGGCGACAAAGCCTTCTGTAAACTTACCCTGCCCCTTAAAACGGTGCTTTAGCCAATTGCCAATTCTTTCAAGGTTAGTTTCTATCCGCAACGCTTCTCCTAACAGTCCACCCAGTACCAGTGCGACTAAGCCGAGAATTACCCCATCGATCGCCCCTGCTTGGGCTTTGCTAAAGCTGCCTGCCATGCTAGAGCCAACGAATAGCGTGATCAGCCCTACGCCCTGAGTAATAATGCGCTGCATCGCGATCGGCAATCGTCCTTTCAGCAGCAGTCCAAAGGCAGTTCCCAGCAGAATGGTGGCAACGTTGATCCAGGTTCCGCTAGTTTTTAGCCATAAATCAGAAGTCATAGCAATTGCAGAAAAACAGTTCCCATAAAAAAAGGGGGTAAACCCCCACTTAAGATTAGACCCAGATGTATTGAAAAACGCAAAAGATAGCAGGCGTAATAGAGTATCTAGTAAGCCAGACCCATACTGCGCTTAGTTTCCGCGCCTAAATACACCCGAATGCTAAGAAAGTCAGTCGGACAAGCCGTTTCGCATCGCTTACAGCCAACACAGTCTTCTGTCCGAGGAGACGAAGCAATCTGACCCGCCTTACAGCCATCCCAAGGAACCATCTCCAGAACATCTGTAGGACATGCACGAACGCACTGGGTGCATCCGATGCAGGTGTCATAGATTTTTACTGCATGAGACATTGATATAGCGGCTCCAAACTGAGTAAAGGTTTGCAATCACCCTCAAAGAATTGCAAATTTGGTTCGCAAATCTGCCTCACTTTGTGAAGTGACCGTATCATGACGTTCTCTAATCGAAATCCAGTTTACAGCAGTGCTTTTATCCAATCTGTGAAAGCTTGCAAAACTTCAAACAATGTAATGAAGCAATCGTCCAGGCAGGCTGAGCAGTATAGGAAGCAGGCGATCGGGCAGGTTGAGGGAGTAAGAGCAGATAAAACGACGAGCAGGTAAAACGCAGGCGCAACAGATTTAAGTCTAGCCCTCCCAAAAAATTCCGCCTGAGCCTGTTGGACTGAACGGTGAGTATGAACGATAGCAGGTTGGCAAAGCGGCTTGCCCTGGCGTTTGATCACGACCCCCAACTTGTGGATGGAAGGACTGAAATTCAGGTTTCCTGTCCATCTTTTTATTGCTGTATCTATCTCTCTATTGGGATGAGTCGATCGCCTTGCACCCCTTATCCTTTCGAAGGTTATGCCTGTTTTGACTGACTTGCAGTAATCAATTTGTAGTAAGCGGAGTAACCTATGGGACTTTTTGATCAGATTTTGGGTGCGATTAACAATCCAGCTCAGCAGGGCAATGTGGATCAGATTGGCGGCATCCTCAATACGGTGCAGCAGGTGTCTAATCAGCAGGGGATTAATCCTTCTCAGACCCAATCAATGATGTCAATTCTGGGAGGCTTTGTGCGATCGTCGCTTCAGCAACAGGCAGCGGGCGGCTATAGCAATCCGACGGCGATCGTGAATCAATATGGCAGCATGCAGCCCAATCCGCAGGCAGTGCAGGCAGTTTTTGGGGCGGGTCAGATTCCGCAGGTGGTGCAGGCGATGGCTCAGCGCACTGGATTGAGTCCCCAGATAATTCAGTCTTTGCTGCCGCTGCTAGTTCCGGTGGTGCTTAACCTGCTCAAGTCGGGGGCAACCAATTCCTCAATGGGCGGCAATCCGAATATGGGCAACTCCAATTTTGGTAATCCCAATATGGGGAACCCTAATTTTGGCAATGCGCCGATGCATCAGGCGGGTTCTAATCCGGTTCTCAACGCATTTCTGGATGCCGATCACGATGGAGATGTAGATATCAGTGATGCGCTTCGCGTTGCCGGACAGTATGTGAATCAGCCTCGCTAGACCCGTTAACAGGGATCTCTGTGAGCGATTTCCAGGCCCCAGAAAAGTTATCTTTTTACAGTCTCTTTAGATGGGGAAGCAGATAAGGGAAGCCCCTTTTGGCGTTGCTGAATCTGCTGAATCTAAGGATAAAGGGTTGAGTTTGACCCCGTTAGACAGCCCCCTAAATTCCCCAAGGCTGGCTACTGTGTACCCACAAGTTGATTCTGCTCGCGTTCTAGGCTGTGCAGCCTGCTAATCTCTGAATGCTGGGGGACTTTGAAAATCAGCGGGATTGGTTCGGTTCCCGCCAGCATTGCCCATAAGAAGGCAGTTGAGGTCGCCGTTTGAGCAGGAATCGAGCAATTGGGCGACACAGTAGCCCTTTATGGTGAACTTCGAGCTTTCTAAATCCAGGGCTAGAGGGCGATTTCGATCGATATAGGACAGTCGAAAAAGCGTCACAACCTATCAGAAAAGAACCAGGGCAACTGTGTGGTCTAACAATAACAAGTCCTGAAGATTGTCCAATCTCTTAAAATCTAATCCGAAACCCGTTTCTATCTTTTGGCTCTAGGCTCTCAATCTTGAGGCTTAGAGTTTTTTATTGTTTGATTAAACGATCGCTCAAAAGGAGTAAAACTCTCAGCAAATTAACAAAGAATAAGTCCTAGCTTTACGGTAGCTCTAAAGAACATTTCAAAATATCTCACAAGTGACAGAGCTTATTTTTCTCAAGCTTTGTTGGAATAGAATTAAGACAGTAATGGAAAGTGTCACAGATGAATGCTCCTCAGTGCTGGAGCGACTTTCCGGGGATTTTGCCATCCCCTAACATCAGGGTTTTCATCATTCATTTATATTGCGGCTAGTGCTTTAAGGAAGCTTTAAATAGTTTTCCGCGATTGCTTCTGGAAACTTTCCGTTGCTTACTGTTGTTGATCAATGTACAAACGTGCAGCCCCCTGAAAATCGTCATGTTAAAAGATACAGGAAACCGTTTTTTCAAAGCCCGCTCGATCCAAGTTTCCAATATCTCTACAAAATGGAATGAAAGAATTGGTGGTCGCGGAGATGCCTTCGATGATTTTCGCCTTAATGTAACGAATCGAAGCAGCTTTACTGCTAATTTGAAAGGACTGAAAGCAAACGCCGATTTGTCGTTGTTTGATGGTCAAGGAAAGCTGTTGCAGAAATCCCAGCGTCTTGGACAACAGGCAGAACGGATTAATGTCAATGAACTTCTGCCGGGAACCTATTTCCTGCGCGTCAAGGGTAACAAACAGAGTGCAACTGGCTATCGGCTCAGTATGAGTACGGGTGCCGTGAATCGTTTTATTCCTAGCCCAAACGGTCCGAGCGGCTCACCTGTAGTGAAGCCAGGCGTGGAAGACAATACTGCTCCTTCCCTCTTCAGCAATGGCATTGCGATCGGTCGAGGCGGTACGGCTTCGATTTCTCGCAACTCGCTTCGAGCCATTGATGCCCAGCAGGGCGCAGGAGATTTGACCTATACCGTGAAGAATTTGCCCAAGTTGGGTAGCCTCTTCCTCAACGGCAATCGGCTGAGCGCAGGCAGCACCTTCACCCAGGCAGATCTGGATGCCAACCGCATCAGCTATCAGCAAAATTCGACAAAGGCGATCGCCAGCGGAACCATTGACGCAAACAGCCTCAAGACGGCAGGTGTTAACGCAGTCTGGTCAGCTCAAGACGGTACAGGCGACTCGGAAATCTTCCTTTTCAACGGCAGCAGCGTGCAGCAGCTCACCAACAACACAGTGACAGACAGCAAGCCGCAAATCGCTGGTGATAATGTGGTTTGGCAGAGCGGCGCGGGCGCAAACGCCGAAATCTACCTCTACAAGGGCAGCACCGGACAAACGCTGCAACTCACCAACGACGGCAGCGCAGACTCCGCACCCCAAATTTCGGATTCTCACGTTGTATGGCAAAAGCGATCGGGCAATCAGAGCAGCGTCCAGTTTTATAATCTGAGCAATGGCGCAACGGGCACGCTCAACAACAGCACCAGCAACGGCGACAATCAACCCCTGCTAGCTGGAAATAAAGCGGCATTCCTGCGCGATAACGGCATTTACTTCGCAGATTTGAGCAGCGGCACCGTGACTCAGGCAAGCAGCAATGCCGCCAGCTACGCCGACACGTTAAAGGGCATCACAGGCAACACGGTAGTTTGGGAAAGACGCTACAGCGCAACGGGCGACACGGACATTCTCTATAACACCAACCCCACTTCGCCCATTTCTGCCCAAAACGTTAACAGCAGTGCGGTCTTTAACGATACGAATGCGATCGTTGCCGGAAACACGATCGCCTTTATCCGCAACCAGACCAGCGGCAGCACTGCCGACGGCATTTACCTGTTCAACCTCGGCACTCGCACCGAGCAACAGCTTACGGGTAGCCTGCCCAGCAATGCTCAGCTGACCGGGCTGTCGGGTTCGGACATTGTGGGCCAATCGATCGTTCCTGGTCAGGTGAAGACCTTTGTGTATCGGGCGGGTGCGCTGGCTCAGCTTGATGGTGGTGCAGTGCAAGAAGGAGCGGCTTCGATTTCGGGTTCAACTCTGATGTGGCTCGGTGGTAACAGCCTGAACAATCCGAATCAGGTGTTTCTGTACGACAGCGCAACCCGCAGCGACAGCTTTGGCTTCAGCGTCAGCGATGGCGGACTCTCAACCGATGGCACGCTGAATATCACGATCGGCTAAACTCCCTCATCTCCCCGCCCTTCTCCAACCGAGAGCGAAGGAGCGCGAGACATAGAGCATCATTCTTGAAAATACTCTCTCACGGCTTTCACGATCCGTTCGGCGGCATGACCATCCCCGAACGGATTGACCGCATTTGCCATCGTGCGATATGCCACTGGATTGCTGAGCAGGTTTGCCGATTCTTCCAGGATGCGATCGGATGCTGTACCAATTAGCTTGGCGGTTCCGGCGTCGATCGCCTCTGGACGTTCGGTGGTTTCGCGCAGCACCAACACCGGCTTGCCCAGACTAGGAGCTTCTTCTTGCAGTCCACCAGAGTCGGTAAGCAGCAGATAGGAACGCTGGATCGCGCCGACAAGTTCTGCATAGTCCAGCGGTTCGGTGAGGAAGACGCGGGGATGATCGCCCAGGATTGCCTGAAGCGGTTCGCGTACGGTGGGGTTGCGGTGCAGGGGCAACAGCAGGGCAGCGTCGGGAAATTTTTCCAGCGTTTGCAAGAAGCCGTGAGCGATGTCCTGCAAGGGTTCGCCCCAGTTTTCCCGCCGATGCACCGTTGCCAGAATCGTTCGACAACTTTGCCAGTCCAATCCGGAGATATCGCAAGCAGGCTGGCGATCGGCAACCGTGAGCAGCGCATCGATGACCGTGTTGCCCGTGAGGTGAATTTTGCCCATCACGCTCGATCGCTCTAAGTGCTGCACCGAAAGCTGGGTAGGTGCGAAGTGAAGCTGGGTGATCTGGGAAATCAATCGCCGATTCGCTTCTTCAGGGTAGGGGTTAAACAAGTCGTTGGTTCGCAGTCCCGCTTCGACGTGCCCGACCGGAATTTTTTGATAGAACGCTGCCAGAGCTGCCGCAAATGCAGTCGTCGTGTCACCTTGAACCAGCACCATCTGCGGCTGCTTTTCTTGGAAGAAGCGATCTAAGCCGCGCAGGGTGCGATCGGTGATATCGGTGAGGGTTTGCCCGTGCTGCATGATTGCCAAGTCGTAGTCAGCTTGCAGACCAAACAAATCCATCACCTGCGCCACCATTTCTTGATGCTGCCCGGTCAGCACAACCTGCGTCTCAAAGTCAGCCTGCTCTCGACATTGCCGAATCACGGGCGCAAGTTTAATGGCTTCAGGACGAGTGCCGAGAATAATACAGATCCGAATGGGTGGATTTGCCATGACCATGAATCAAAAAGACAACTGCGAGCGTAACAGCCTGAGCGTGTGCTTGAGAAGTAGGGGGTGAGTGCCCGGGACATCGCCGCTCCCGGCTACGCCTAACACATCCTACGTCGAATTGGCTGCGCTGCTATGGCAAAAGCGATCAATTCAGCCCAAACCAACCCAAAATTCCAGCCCAAAATCTTAGCCGAGAATCTGTACCGGGCTGCCCACTGCAAGCGTGCCCCTGCTGCGATGAATCAGGTTTTGCCCAAAGATGACGCCATTTTCCCAGCGGCGATAGGTTGCCAGCGTTGCCAGGGGTTCTTTGCCGCGATCGGTGGTTTCCTGGTCGATGGTGGTGATAATGCAGCGAGTACAGGGCTTCACAACATCAAGCGGCACGTTTTGAATCTGGATTTGCTGCCACTCGTCTTCGGCATAGGCAGAACAGCCCGATACAACAAGATTGGGACGAAAGCGGTTCATGGGCAGGGGTTCAGCAAGTCGTCGGTTCAGGTCATCGAGCGAGGCTTCGGAGACCAGCAGCAGGGGATAACCGTCGGCAAAACTGACCTGAGCCGTTTGTCCCCGATCATATTTGGCATCAATCGGACGATCGTATCCTGCCCCGATTCGCACGAGACGGCAGGGAATACCCATTGCCCGACTGAACCACTGAGCGACAGCTTCGCCCTGA
Organism: Leptolyngbya sp. ST-U4; assembly: GCF_039962215.1. Taxonomy (NCBI): domain Bacteria; kingdom Bacillati; phylum Cyanobacteriota; class Cyanophyceae; order Leptolyngbyales; family Leptolyngbyaceae; genus Leptolyngbya; species Leptolyngbya sp. ST-U4. The sequence goes on along the minus strand of NZ_JAMPKZ010000007.1, from coordinate 145,947 downwards.
TCGATCGCTTCACATTGATCGCCCCAAACCCTGACCTTGATTGTTTTTGCAGATTCTGCCGCCGAGTCAGGCTGCTGCAAAGGTACAAGGAAATCGCGCTGTCCAGGAGCCATCAGATACAGCGAATCTGCAGTGATCACAGGTTCCACTAATGCCAACTCTGGCAAAGTCCGCTGCGTCAAAAACTCGCCTTCGGGCGTGACAACCATCCACTGACGATCCCACTGCAAGCCCCAGGGCGTGAGTTCTGCGGAGGTGACTGCTGTGCCACGACAGGACTTGATTGGGTAAATATGAACGGCACTCAGTATGGGATTCGACAAAGCGGACGGAGAAGCAGACATGGCGGCGATCTGTCTTTGAAGGTCAGTTCATAGTCTATCGCTCAATCATTTTGGCTAACCGGAAGAATATCGATCGGCAGATTGAGCGGTAACGTGACGGTAAATACAGTCTGGGCTGCGCTAGACTCGACCTGAATCGCGCCCTGCAAATGTTCCACCAGCTTTTGCACCAGTGCCAGCCCCAAGCCTGTGCCGCCCTGCTTCCAGGGATCGGTACTGGGAACGCGGTAGAACTTGTCAAAAATTCGGGGCAGCTCATCGATCGGAATCTTGATGCCTGAATTGCAAACTGTCAGCAGAATCTTTTGCGAGTCAAGGGCGGCTTGCAGCACAATCTGCCCTCCCGGCGGCGTGTATTTGCAGGCGTTGTTCAGCAGTTCTGCCAGGATGCGATCGAGGCTGCTGGGATCGCTGGTCAACTTTGGCAGAGAGCTCTTGGGCAACTCAAGCCGCAACTGCTGCTGACGGTTTTGGGCGCGTTCTTGAAAGGGTTCGATCAGGCGGGGCAACCAGTTTTCCAGATCGATCGGTTCCAGAGTCAGTTCGCGTTTGTTAGCTTCTAGTTTTTGCAGGTCGAGCAGGTCGTTAATTAAGTTAATTTCGCGATCGCATTCCTGGTTCAAAATTGACAGATATTGAAGCAAGCGAGCGTCAGGTTCAAAGTTTGCCCGCTGCATTGCCACTTCCAGCATCCGCATCGACAGCTTCATATTAGAAACGGGCGTACGAAGTTCGTGTGACACCGTGCTGAGAAATTCATCTTTGAGTCGGTTGACTCGCTCTAGCTCGGCGATCGCCTGCTGAAGCCGTTGTTCTGCCTGCTTGATCTGGGTAATATCCCGTCCAATAATCAAGGCAGAAATCACATTTCCCTGTTCATCCAGTTCTGGAACCGCCCACGACTGATAAAATCGTGGACCTTGCGATGTGTGAATCGGAAATTCGATCGTTTGCGGTTCTTGGCAATCGAATACCGGCTCAAGCTGCGGGTAGCACAAGTCGCTGAGGTTGGACGAAAGACCGATTTCGCCCTTTGTTTTGCCAATACAGTCCTGCTGCGGAACGCCGAAAGTACGCGAAAAACTGGGACTGACATAGAGAAATTGTCCTTCCCAGTTAACGCGCATAATTACATCAGGCGAATTCTCAACCAGGGTGCGATACTCCCGTTCTCGCTGTGCCACGGCTGCCTGTGCCTGTTTGCGCTCTTCCTCGATCCGCACCCGCCCGGTAATGTCTAGACAAATGCCGCCCACAGCGTAGAGATTGCCCTGATCATCGAATAAGGGAAACTTGTTGGAAAGATAAACGCACTGCTGCTGATGGATATACAGCACTTCTTCGACTTCGATTCGCTGTCTGCTGTCTCGCACCTGCTGAAGATGTTCAAACACAGTTTCGGCAAGATAATCTCCCGTTCCAGCCCGAGCACTGCCCCAAACAGACTCGGCAGAAAAGCCAATCAACTCCTGCCGCGATCGCCCGACCAATTCCTCATAGCGACGGTTCACCAGCAAATGGCGATTTTCTAGATCCAGCAGATATATCAGCAGGGGGGAATTATCTAAAACAGCTTCAAGCTGACGTTGACTATTCTGAAGTGCCGTTTGCGATGCCTGCAATTCCTGAGTGCGCTGCTGTACGATCGATTCCAGTTCCTCATTAAGCTGCTGCAAGTCTGCCTGAACCCGGCGATAGTCGGTGATATCTTCAACCAGCACCAGCAAGTGCAATTCGTCGTTCAGTTCGATCGTTTCTGAGGCAATCCGGGCAAGTCGTTTCTTGCGGCTGCGGCTGTGAAACCACCATTCGACTGGTTCTGATGTATGCAGCAAAAGCGACAGCAAAAATGCCCGCTCCTGTGGTTCAAAAATGCTCAGCTCGATCGAGGTTTTGCCAATTAATTCTTCGCGACTATATTCGACTAATTCCAGAAAGCGATCGTTGGCTTCGACAAAGTAGCCATCAGCTAAACGAGAAATACACATCGCGACTGGACTGGCGCAAAAGGCTTTAGAAAATCGCTCCTGCATCTGCCGCAAATGGTGTTCAGACAACTGCGCTCGATCGGCAATTTGTCGCAGAGCGGCTGCATCATTTTGAAGCTGTTTCCCAACCTCGATCGGATTCAGTGAGTGGTTCGGGTCAGACGAATTACCCTGAGGCAGATTACTTTGCAGGCGATCGAGCCGTTGAGCAATGATCCTCAATAGATCCGCAGCGGATTCAAAAGATGGTTCAACGTCACCGTCTAAATTTTGACCAGAATGACTCACAATAGGCGAAGAGTTAACTGAAGGATTACCTTTCCAGCCTACTTGGGTTCTGGCAGTACACCGTTAGATTAGCTTGAAAAGAGGGCTTTATACCGCTGAAAACTTAATGAATTGTAACGACTCACTGCGATTTTGCGCCATCGGGCGGAACGGCGATCGGCTCGATAAATTCGTCGATCGGCAGTCCTGAAATATCAAATTCCTCGGTGGGTGCTTCCATCACATCTTCCAGGCTATATTCATCGAGCAAGTCATTAGTTGAAAGATCTTCTGCGGGATGGTTTTCTGCAGATGGGTCGCGCATAGTTTTCGTCTCGGCTTAAGGTGTAAAACGATTTGCAGAACGGTATGTAGAACAGTATGCAAAACGATTTGTAAACGGTTTGCAGAACAGGATGTAGGACGGTTTGCAGAACAAAAAGAATCTCCTGAATGGTTCATCTTACCGATCAGGAGACCTGGATAAAGAAAAGAATTTAGATGTTCAAGCAGTCCGACTCACGCTATCTCAATATCGGCTTAGTATGGGCCCACGATCGGCTCAGTATCAGCTCAATAGTGACTCAATAGTGGCTTAATATGGGACTGAATGACCGATCGAACTTGATCACAGAGCGATAATGCCTTAGTAAAATAACCATCACCGTCTGTTTAACTTTGCTGTTTCAAGTTGGCGTCGCCGTGTATTGACTACACCGTTGCCGCAGACTTCATCCGATCGTCACCGTACACAGAGCCATCTGGCTGAAGCGACTGACCTTCAACAAAGGAGCGCAGCATCCATGCCATTTCTTCGTGCTGTTCCATAATGGCGGTTAGGAAGTCAGCTGTACCTTGATCGTGAAAGTCATCGCCACACTGGTCGATGTGCCCACGCAAGCTGCGAATAATTTGCTCATGGTCATCTACCAGTCGCAGCACCATGTCGGTTGCCAAAGGAATTTGACCCGGCTCTTCTTTGATCAGAGACTTCTCTACGAAACCAGCGGCAGTCCCGATCGGGTAGCCGCCCAGCGCACGAATTCGCTCAGCAATGGCATCGATATTTTCCGTCAGAATTTGATACTGCTCATCCCACATCTGATGCAGAGAGCGGAACTGAGGACCAACCACGTCCCAATGGAATTTTCTGGTTTTGACCAGCAGCAAATAGGTACTCGACAAATCCTGATTCAGCAGCTCGATTACGCCTTGACGCTGCTCTTCTGTTAAACCAATGTTAATCTTACGTATCATCGCTTAAGTTCCTAACAATCACTCCAGTTACCAGTTCAACAAATTTCCCCTCGAAAGAGCATCAACCTACAGAGAGATCAGTTTTTCTTGTATTTGCTACACCATTTGCTCAACGATCGCTTCTTCGATTTCCGCCGATAGTTCCATCACTTCGGGCTGCTCATCCTCGATCATCAATTCGTCGATCGGCTCAGCAGGAATCACGGGCGCATACTGCACCATTGCATCGGGCGGACCATAAAGCCACTCTTGCTGTAGTTTGACGATCGCTTCCTCTTTTTGCTTTGCTTCGATTTCGATCCAGGGAACCGATCGATAGCAGCTCGGCATGATTGTGATGTAATCGCTGTGACGCTGATCGCGAAAGAACTTGTCGCCGTTAGAAATATGCACTAACTGCCATTCAGGGTTTGTCCAGGTTTGGCGAGCCGCTTCCAGCATTTCTGCCACGCTAGGGTCTTCGTAGGTGTCTACTTGCTCGTGAATCACATGATGGTGGGCATCGAATACCATTGCCACCCCCGCCGCCTGACAAATCTCAAAAATCTGGCGGGCATCATAGGTATATTCATCGTTTTCCAGCGTGAGCCGCGATCGAATGTTGTCCGGCAAGCTGCGAATGGTGTCGATTAGCCGCTCTGCTCGATCGCCTTTGCCGCCGTGGATATTCATTAACGCCCAGTTCGATTGGGGCTGCCCCAGCATATCCATCACTCGCGCATGGGTTGCCAGAATTTTAATGCTGTTTTCGATCACTTCCGGGCGATCGGAGCTGAGCACCACAAACTGATCGGGATGCAGCACGAGCCGCACGCCAAGCTGTTTTGCCCGCTGTCCCACTGCCCGCATTGGCTCCGCAAACTCTGGTAAAACGGCTTCTCCTACCGTATCGTCTGCAAAGGGAAACATTCCCGATCCCATACGATACAGCGAAATATTGCGGCTGTGGCAAAACTCGATCGCCACCCTTAATCGTCGCAGGTTCTCAGCATAGAGTTCGCGTAAAATTTGCGCCTGGGTTTCCGGTTCTAGTTGCAGCAGCCGTTTGCGGGTTGTTGTTTTAAACCGAACATCTTTAGATGCCGTAATGCAAACCAGCCCCAACTTAGGCAAGATTTGATTAGTTTGCGGTGACATCGCAGGCAACGTTTGAACAGTCGATTCGTTCTCCATAAACGCAGTCTCGCAGTGCAATTCTTTGATGCGATCGTTTTCTAAGTTTCTAGATCGTTTTCTAGACGTTTCTAAACGTTCAGTTCCGTTTTATCTTTGGTTTAATCGCATTTCCTTAAGCTAAACGGACTGCAACGCGATCGCCCTCTATCTTTTGAGAAGCCTTTTGAAACGGGTGGGAGGGGGTTACAGAAATGAATTGAGACGATCGGCTTCAGCGATTGGCTTAACAGAAGTTTTGCAAGATCTGGATGGGCAACTTAGTTATCGAACCTGTTCTGTAAGAACATCACCTTTCCGATAGATTGCTGACAGGAACAGGAGAAGCTTCCTACTTACGATAGAGAGAAAAAGGCAAACCCTTTAGATGATAATGTTACAAAACTCCCATCAGATTTGCGATACTGCTAAAAGCCTGTCTCGTTTTATGTTTATGCTTTATCCCCCACACGGACAAACTAATTCGTCCGGTCTTTTCTGGCAATTCTCGCTTTCCTGAAGCATCAAAAAAGAAGCAGCGAGGAAAGAACTGTGAATCACTCTGTGAATAATGCCGGGAACGACGAGAGCAATACGAGCGGTGAAGCGAAAAAAACCAGGCTTAGCAGAGAATCGCGATCGGCTTCATCCACTTCAGTTAAAACAATGCATCCGCAGACGCGCCAGGTTTTAGAACGAATGACGGATGCTTTTATCGCAGTCGATTTGTCTGCTGGCAAGCAAGATGGGCAGGGAAGCTGGACAATCTTTTACGTGAACCCTGCCGCCGCGCAGCTTTTGCATCGATCGCCGGAATCGTTAGTGGGTCAGAGATGGCAAGACGTATTTCAGGAAACTGGCACCGAAGAAATTAGACAGCAGCTTCGACAGGCAGTTGAAGAAAGTCAATTATCACCAGCAGATAGATCACCAGCAGATAGATCACCAGCAGGTAATTATCCTGAATCGATCGAGTTTGAAGCATTTATCGCATCGCTTCAGATTTGGTTAGAAATACGTGCTTATCCATCCTCGGAAGAACTTTCGATTTATCTGCGCGATATTACCGAAGTAAAACGACAGAATGTAATTCAGCGACAGCGAACGGAACAGTTGCGAGAACAGCAATGGCTGCTTCAGCAAATTACTGAGACGACACCCGGCATCCTCTATATTTATGATTTGATCGAACAGTGCAACGTTTATGTCAGTTCACAAATTTATCGATTGCTCCGCTACACTCCGGCTGAAATTCAGGAATTGGGCGATCGTCTTCTTCCCTTGCTGATTCACCCAGAGGATCTGAGCAAATTTCCGGAACACATCGCCCGCTTTCAGTCGCTACAGCACGGAGAATTTCTCGAAAACGAGTACCGAATGCGTCACCGAAACGGCGAGTGGCGATGGTTTAGCGGCAGGGATACGGTTTTTAGCCGCACTGCAACTGGACAACCGAAGCAAATTTTGGGCAGTGCTTACGACATCACGAACCGCAAGTCTTTAGAGCAGCAGCAGCAGTTTTTGCTGGAACTGAATGACTCGATGCGGCTTCTAAGCGAACCGGAACAGGTAATTCAGGTGACAGCTGCCCTGGTAAGCCGTTATTTTCAGATCGATCGCTGTATTTATGGCGAAGTCGATGCTTCCGAAACATGGCTGATGATTCATCCGCAAATTTGTCACGGCGTCATCAACCCTGCCACCCAGTATCAAATGTCAAACTATGGCTCCGATTATCTGGATGACTTGAGACAGGGACAAACCGTGGCAATCGCAGATGTCGCAACCGATGCACGCTGTGCCCATTTCCGCGAAGCTCTGGTGGCAGAACAAACGCGATCGTCTCTGACCGTCCCTTTGATTAAGCAAAATCATTTGGTTGCCGTGCTGAGCCTTAGCCACACGCAGCCCCGACCCTGGACAACCGCAGAAATTCGCCTGATCGAAGAAGTTGCCGATCGCATCTGGTTTGCAGTCGAAAGTTTGCGAACTCAGCGTGCCCTGTGCGAGAGCGAAGCCCGATTTCAGCGATTGGCGCACAATGTTCCTGGTGCAATCTGTCGCTATGTTCGCACTGCCGAGGGCGTAGATTCCGTGCCCTATATCAGTCCGAGCTGCCGTACTCTGTTTGAGGTAGAACCCGAAGTCATTCAGCAGAATGTGACGGTGCTGTGGCAAATGCTGCACCCAGACGATCGCGAAGAGCTAAAACAGGTGATTGAAACTTCGATCGCCACGGGAGAATCCATTCACTGGGAAGGTCGCTATCTCTTACCGTCAGGCAAGCTGAAGTGGGTGCGGTATGCCTTTCGCCCCGAGCGCCAACCGGATGGCTCAGTTCTTTGGGATGGGGTGGCGACCGATGTGACCCAGCAAAAAAACCAGGCAGCCGAACGGGAAAGGCTTTTGGCACAATCCCAGCAGTATGCTCAGCAGCTTGGCGGCTTAACCGAGGCAGCGCTCGCCGTGAATGCCGTTCTTTCGGTCGAAGAAGTGCTGCAAGTGATCACGGCTCAGGCGCGATCGATTATCGGTGCTCATCAAGCCGTCACCGTGCTAAAAACCGGAGACACGCTGGCAGGCGCAGTTTACAACATCTCCACCTCAAAAAAGTATCGGGACTGGAAGAACTACGCCGCAAATCTCTCCGAAGAAGGCATCTATGCGATCGTCTGCAACACCAATCAGCCTATTCGCATGACCCAGGCAGAGCTAGAGGCACATCCCTGCTGGCAAAACTCTGGCAGCGACACTGAAGAACATCCGCCGATGCGCGGCTGGCTAGCAGCCCCTCTGATTTGCAGAAATGGTAAAAATCTCGGTCTGATTCAGCTTTCCGATAAGTATGAAGGAGAATTTACCGCAGCCGACGAAGATATTTTGATGCAGCTTGCTCAAATGGCATCGGTAGCGATCGAAAACTCACACCTCTACGCCGCCGAGCAAACTGCCCGCACCCAGGCAGAAGCCGCCAACCGGATCAAAGACGAATTCCTCGCCGTGCTGTCTCACGAACTGCGATCGCCCCTCAACCCGATTCTGGGCTGGTCAAAACTCCTGCGCGAACAGCGGCTCGATCAAACCGCAACCGATCGCGCCCTTGAAATTATCGAACGCAACGCCAAACTGCAAACCCAGCTGATCGAAGACCTGCTCGATGTCTCCCGGATTCTGCGCGGCAGGCTCAGCCTGAATGTGAGCCAGGTGAATTTAAATGAAACGATCGAAGTGGCGATCGAAACCGTGCGCCTTGCCGCCGAAGCAAAATCAATCCAAATTCAAACCCATCTCCTTCCAATAGCTGCCTGTGTTTCAGGGGATCCAAACCGCTTGCAGCAAGTGATCTGGAACTTGCTCTCAAACGCTGTCAAGTTCACGCCGAATGGCGGCAGGATCCAGGTCACGCTAGAGCAGGTGGAAAGTAAGCATCGGGAAATGAGGAAAGGGAAAGATAGAGAGCTGGAGAACCGTGCAGCGAGTACAGCAGCAGACACAACCTCCTCTGACTCCTCTCTACCCTGCCAGTCCGCCATTCCCACCCTCGCCCAAATCACCGTCACCGATACCGGAAAAGGCATCCACCCCCACTTTCTTCCCCATGTGTTTGACTATTTCCGGCAGGAAGACGGAGCAACCACGCGCAAATTTGGCGGCTTGGGCTTGGGGCTGGCGATTGTGCGGCATTTGGTGGAACTCCACGGCGGAACCGTGAAAGCAACCAGCGAAGGCGAGGGAAAAGGCACAACGTTTATCGTCACACTGCCCCTGTTGAGAAGTCTGGGCGATCGGGAAATAGATGGGGACAGCAGAACATCAGGATGGGGAGCAAATCATCTTCCCACCCCCGCACCGCCTCATCTCCTCACTGGACTGCGCGTTCTGGTCGTGGACGATGACAACGATACCCGTGACCTCATTGCCTTTACCCTCAAGCGATCGGGGGCGGTTCCAATTGCGGTTAGCTCAGCAAAAGCAGCAATTCAGGCGATCGCTCGATCGGAATTTGATTTGCTGATTAGCGACATCGGAATGCCCGAAATAGATGGCTATACCCTGATGCGCCAGATTCGATCGCTCGTGCTTAAAAATGGTTTTTTGCCTGCGATCGCTCTCACTGCCTACGCTAGCGAACTCGACCAGCAGCAGGCACTTGCTGTTGGGTTTGCTCGCCATTTAGTGAAGCCCGTTGACCCGGATGAGCTAGTGAGGGCGATCGAGAGCGTGGTGAGGAGAGTGGGTAATTAGGTCAGCAGGTGCGCTAAGGAAAGGGGGTAATACTCCAGAACGATGCCTGATCGAGCATGAGGATTAACGATCGAAGCTGAAGGTCAGACCGTGGTGCAAATTCGCACCGATTTTCGCGCCGTCTGATGCAGACCTAATACAAGTCTGATGCAGCCTGATGCAGGTCTGATGTAAGCAGTTGAGTACCGTTATTCCAAGCGACTATGGTTAAATTTAAGCCTGATTTTGAACGCCGTCATCCTCGCACCGCGCTGATTATTGCGATCGTTGCTCTGATTAATTTGGGGCTAGTCTTTTTTGATCTGACTTACTTTAATCTGCGTCCAGTGTACAGGCAATATTTACCTGATATTACTCAGATTTATGATCCGGTAAAGGGGGTTGAGGTTCATCCTGAAACTCAGTATTACCAGATGCAGGTCGATCGCCTGAAGGGCCAGTTTGCCGAATACGAGTTGCAGTCACCTCAAGTGGAAGACTCGCTGCAGGAACTGCGAATCCTGAGCCAGCAGTTAACGACAGCCTTTGCTGCGCCCCGTGGAGAAGAAGTACTGGCAACAGTGCAGCAGAATATGCGGACGAGAACAGGGCAACCCTTTACCCGCGATGCTTTTGATCAATTCTGGAGTTCTGCATATCTCGAACAGCAGGGATGGCAGCAGGAACTCGCATTTTGGGATGCTCAGATTCAGCCATTTTTTCAGACAAACTATTACCGCAGAGTCAACTCCTGGGGCGCAGCGATCGATTATTTCTGGCTGATTGATCTGCCGTTTGTTTTGATTTTTGCGGTTGATATGCTGATGCGAATTCTCCTGATTCGTCGTCGTAATCCCGATTTAACCTGGATCGATGTGGTACTGCGTGAATGGTATGACTTGCTGTTACTGCTTCCGTTTTGGCGGTGGCTGCGGATCATTCCGGTTGCTCTGCGCCTGTATCTAGTCGATATACTCGATCTGGAACCAATCCGGGTACAGGTACAGCGAGATACGATCGTCACCGTCGGAGCCGATTTAGCCGGAATTGTGGGAATTCAAATTATTGACCAGATGAAAGAGTCCCTGCGCGAGGGTAATCCGATCGAATGGCTATCGTCTGCTTTACCCGATCAGGACTCCTCAACAAACGGGATTAATCCCCAGGAAATGGTTGCTATTACGGATCAGCTTTATGACACCAGCGTGCATCACATCCTGCCCCGCATTCAGCCCGACATCGAGGAGCTGGTCCAGCATAGCCTGACCAGAACTTTGGAACAAATGACCGTGTATTCCCAGCTTCATCACATGCCGGGAGTGGGACGAATCTTGACTCAAGTGGTGCAGCAGTTGTCTAACTCAATAGTGCAGGGAATTTATCAGAGTCTGAGGGGCGCACTCTCGGATTCAGAAGGCAAGGAAATTACTGATCGCCTACAGCACAATTTACGGAAAGCGATCGCCGAGGAATTTGATCAAGACAAAACCTTGCAGGAAGTTCAGTCCAGACTGCTCGATGTGCTGGAAGAATTTAAGTCGAAATATGTGCGGGCACTGGCAGAAGCGGGCGGAGAGAAGCTCGCCGAACGAACCGAAGTCCTGCATCGACAAGTGAGCTAAATAAGCAAGATGAACAAGTGAGCTAAAGCAATATCCTCAGTCCGAGTTGCGAGCGCGCCTGCATTGTTAGCAGCGTTGTTAGCGAAAAGTCCCCTGAATTCTTTGATTCCAGGGGCTTTCAGCTTGTGTTGCTTTCTAAATCTCAAACTCCGATCGCTATCGCCATCAAACCACAAGCGGTTGCTTTAACCGCAGCATCACCACGCAAATCATCAGCCACAAAAATCCCATTCCCCAGCCGCCGACAACATCCGTCACCCAATGCACCCCCAGATACAGCCGACTAAAGCCGATCGCCCCAGTTAGCACGGCTGCGATTCCATAAAACCAGCCTGCTCTTTTTGGAAAGTGCCTTGCAAGCAGAAATGCGATCATGCCGTATAGCACCATTGACCCCAGCGCATGACCGCTCGGAAAACTGTAAGACGTTTCAGTGATTAGCCGCATCCACAACGCCGGACGGGGATTTTTGAAAAAGAGCTTCAGCGCGTTTTTGAGAATAAATGCACCGATATTGGCAATCAGAAAAATCTGTGCTTCCTGTCGCTGTCGCTTGAGCCAGAGCGTTAAAAAAACAGTAAGGAGAATTGGCACAACGATCGGCCAACTTCCCAGATGGGTAATCGACAGCATCAGGCGATCGAGCGTCGGATTTGTAAACTGATGCAGCCAGTTTAAAAAAGCAGTGTTAAACGCAAAGTTTTCGCGCTCCAGGATTTCGTCGCTAAGATGGGCAACTAACCACAGCACCGATAAGCAGCTAATCAAGCCCACCGTGCCGATCGCCGCAATCAAACTGGCAAGGCTAGGATAAATTCGCCGTAGCCAGAAATGTTTGATCGATCGAAGAACGTCCTGAAACATTAAAGGGAAAACCTGAGCCGAGAAAGCATAATCCCCCTACCAACGTTGGCAGAGGGTTTGGAAGAAGTGTGAATCCATTGCCCACAAAAGAGTAGGTTTCATGGATCAATCGGGCACTTCGGATTACGGTAACAATTAGCCGTTCACCACTGCGCCCCCGTTCGGGTGCAGAATTTGACCTGACATGTAGGACGAGTCATCGGATGCCAGGAACACATAGCAGGGCGCGATTTCTTCGGGCTGTCCGGCGCGCTGCATCGGAGCCTGCTTGCCAAACTGTGCCACCTTGTCTTCGGGGAAAGTTGCAGGGATGAGCGGAGTCCAGATGGGTCCCGGAGCCACACCGTTCACGCGGATGCCTTTCTCAATCAGAGACTTTGACAGCGATCGCGTGAATGCTACGATCGCGCCTTTGGTAGAGGAGTAATCTAGCAGTTCCGGGCTGCCCTGATAAGCAGTCACCGACGTCGTGTTGATAATGGTACTGCCTTCTTTCAGGTGAGGCAAAGCTGCCTTGGTCAGGAAGAACATTCCAAAGATATTCGTGCGGAAGGTGCGCTCAAGCTGGTCTGCGGTAATGTCTTCAATGCTTTTTTGCGGATGCTGTTCAGCGGCGTTGTTCACCAAAATATCCAGATGCCCGAATTCCTGAACCGTTTCAGAAACAGCATCTTTGCAGAAATCTTCCGAACCAATATCACCCGGAATCAAAATACAGCGACGACCTTCCTGCTCAATCATCATTTTGGTTTGCTGGGCATCGTCGTGTTCGTTGAGATAAACGATCGCTACATCTGCACCTTCTCTGGCAAACAGAATTGCAGCAGCACGACCAATCCCGCTATCGCCGCCTGTAATAAGCGCGACTTTATCTAGAAGTTTGTCGCTGCCTTTGTACTTCGAGTCAACAGCTTGGGGCTTAGGCGTCATTTCGGACTCTAAACCGGGCTGCTGGTTTTGATGCTGCGGGGGCTGAAGCTTTTGAGATTCGGGGGACATGATTTAACCTCCTTATCAAATATGAAAAACTTAAGATGTGAAAAACTTAATTTGCATAGCAATCCCCCCTGATATGAATCTGAGGGGGGATAAATCGTTTAACCTGCAATTGAGGTTGTTTGATGAATATTCAATGTCCGATGCCGCCCCTAAATTCCCGAAGGGTGGGGACCTTAAGCTGCTAAGCCTTTCACTTGCAAAAGAAGACTTTTAGGGGCCCAGTTTCCCAGCATTAGGGGGTAGGGAGACGGTTTGGATAATTACATCGAATTACATCGACATCGAAGACTTCATTTCGTCCTGAAGCTGGCTCTTCTTCGCTTTGAACTGAGAACCCAGACGCTCTTGCTCTTCTTTGCCAAAGCTGTCACGCACGGCTGCAAAGAAAGTGCTTTCTTCCTGACGAACGTGATCTTGAACTTCGCTCATGAGCTGACGAATTTCGTTCATGAACTGCTCAGACATCATATCCATCTTCGCCATCTGGTCGAGCTTGGGCAACCAAGAATCTTGCTCGTTGTACAGCTCTTGCAGATCGCTTTCGGGATATTTGCCGCGCACTGCGGGGTATGCGATTTCGTCTTCTGCTAGGGCATGAGCGCGCAGATCTTTGTAGAGCTGACCGAAGTATTCGCGACGCTTCATCGGGTCATTGGTCTGCATGATTTCTGCAAACAGCACGTTCACTTTCTGGTGATCCATGCGGAGGATATCTTGCAGCGTCATGTCAGAGCGATCGGTGTTTTGAGTCAGAACACTTCCTGCAACACCAGACAGCGCAGCAACAGCATCCTGAACCCGTCCCCACAGACCTTGGTCAGCTTCTTTGCCCGTCAGTTCACGAACGCCAACTTTCTCCAGAACGCCCTTGAGCTGTTCCTGGTGAGCGCGGTTTTCAAAGTTGACGGTGTTGAGCGGAGTGATTGCAGCTTCTACGTCTGCACCCACAACTTGGGCACACTTGTGAACCAGCAGACCCATCATAGTGACAGCATGCTTCATCAGTTCGTGATGAGATAGCTTCTCCAGCACAGAGAAGTCAGAACTGTTGTTGATCTGACGACCCATTTCAATCATCTGGAATGAAGATGGTTTGGGGTCAGCTTTCACACCATACTGAACAATAACAGTTTCAATAATGCCTAGGTTCTTCTGATCATCCTGAAGCATACTCCGCAGACGATCGCGAATGTCATCATCAGCAATCTGAGAGATGAACTGCTGCTCGCTTTCCATCAAAAACTTTTGCATCTCTGCCATTTCTGACAGCTTCATGCCAATCGCTTGCCGCTTTGCGTCATCTAATGTCGTCGCCATAATCTTTTGTTCTCCTCTTAAATTGCTTTGGCACAACTCTTTCCTGAAAGTGACACAGGCGATCGAGGAAATTCATCTCTCAGAAGACTGATCGACCTTATAAGCAGGACTGGATCAGTTTTGAATCGATTTTGAATTGGTTTTGAATCAGTTAAGGTGCAACATACATAATGAAATTAAGGGATTTATCACCTGTAAATAGATAGAAATACCACATCAATTTCTGGTTGATAGTCAATTTCAGTTAACAATGAGGTTAATTGAGGCGAATCATGCTCTAAAAACTCGATCGTCGATCTATAACCTCCGAGGGATAGCACAAGTTGCTGCGAAAGCTAAGGTATGAAACATAACGTAACGTTTGTCAGCAACTTAGGAGTCTAACCAATGGAAACTCGTAACGCAACCGATCTACCCCCCGTCGCTAGTGCTTATAACGGTAAAGACCGTAATGCCTTCCTGTTCGGCTGGAATCCCCAAGCAGAACTGTGGAACGGTCGTCTGGCAATGATTGGCTTCGTAGCATACCTGCTTTGGGATCTGGGTGGTTACAGCGTCGTGCGCGACCTGCTTCACCTGCAATAAATCTGTTATTCCCCAAGCGGTTCAATACGGTTAAATAAAACCGTTGACATAAATTCAGTTGGTTAGCCCATTCGAGTAATTTCGTGCAGGAATTGCTTGGACGGCTAGCCAACTTTAGTATATTTGAGGTAACTTATTTGAAATGATTTCTTTCAGATAATTTGCTTGAGATAGCTAATCTAAGATATTTAAATATCATAGTTAAAGCGATCGCCGCTTTAAGCAGCCGCTTTTGTCATCTGCTAGGAAGCGTTTTATTTCGATCGCCCTTTTTTACTTTAGTTTTCTACTTGCCACCCTTTTATGATTGGAAAATAGATCCAAGCTTAATTTTTCAAACTTAACTTTGCGATCGTTTTTCAGCTGATGAAACGCTTTGATTGACTGTATCAAATCTTCACGCTTCGCTCAGGTCAACCTCTTGCCTAAGTTAGAATAGCGACGCAGCAGAACACGCTGTCTTAACAACTTGATACATCAACGCAAGATGACAAAACAAGTTTTAATCGTAGGCGGACGAGGACGGATTGGTAGCAGCGTTGCCGCAGATCTGCTGACCTACACCGATGCAGAAGTCACGATTACAGGACGCACGGCTGATACGGGGCATGTGAGCGATAAACTCGGTGAGCGGGTGCGGTTTCTCGAACTTGACCTTTCGGACGCAGAGCGATTGCGATCGGCGGTGGCAGACAAAGATCTGGTGATTCACTGTGCAGGACCCTTTCGTTACCGGGATGCGATTACGCTTAAAACCTGCATCAGCGAAGGCGTGAACTACCTTGATGTGAGCGACGATCGATCGTTTACCAAAAATGCGTTGAGTCTCTGTGAGGCAGCACAGCAGGCAGGCACAACCGCCGTGATTAACTCTGGCGTGTTTCCCGGTATCTCGAACAGTATGGTGCGGCAGGGCGTCGAACAGCTTGACGAACCGGAAGTGATTCACCTTAGTTATGTAGTCTCCGGGTCGGGCGGCGCAGGCGTCACTGTGATGCGGACAACTTTCCTCGGATTGCAAAATCCATTTCAGGTTTGGGTAGACGGCAGATGGCAGGAAATTAAGCCCTACACTGGACGCGAGATGACTGAGTTTCCCGGTTACGGGCGATCGGGCGTGTACTGGTTTGATATGCCAGAAGCGTTTACCCTGTGCAAGGCATTTCCCGTTAAAACGGTGATCACCAAATTTGGCTCTGTGCCCGACTATTACAATCGCCTCACTTGGATGGCAGCTCACCTGTTTCCGCGCCAACTGATGCGGCAACCATGGATGATCGAATTTTTGTCGAAAACTAGCTACACCATGACTAGCGTGACCGATCGCTGGAGCGGTATTGGCGTGGCAATGCGGGCAGAAGTGCGTGGAAAGCGCAACGGGCAGCCCACCCAGTACGTTTCAACCTTTGCCCACGAAAACACTGCATACGCTTCCGGCTGCGGCACAGGGAGTATTGCTCAGGTGTTGCTATCGGGTGCGCTGCAAAAGCCAGGAGTCTGGACGGTGGAAGAAGCATTGCCGACCCATTTGTTTGAGCAAGGCATGACAGAGCGGAAGTTGACGATCGAGCAGCAGTTTGAGCTGCCTGTTGCGGTCAAACAAACGCTTTAATCTTTTAATCTCTTGAATCTCAAGATTTACAAGGGTGCTGCTCAGTGGTGAGAGCCTCCCTACCCACGCCCACCAAGACCCTGCAGAGACGAAACATCCAACGCACTGCCCGCGGCTATGCCCCACCTGCCCATTTGCCCGCTCGCTTGTTCAAGCATCCTCCTTGTTCAAATATCTTAAGCAGGTAAGTTTGCGTCTGCTTCGAGCCCAAGCTAGCAAGTATTGCTTACGTCACTGAAGCGATAACATTTCTGTTACATTTGATGTGGCGTTTTCCTCATTTCGAGTGGAGTCCTGCAATGCTGCGTCTGGAACACATCTCCAAAATTTATCCGACCGGCGAAGTGCTAAAGGACGTGAACTGGGAAGTAAAACCGGGCGATCGCATCGGTCTGGTGGGCGTGAATGGGGCAGGAAAATCAACCCAGCTCAAAATTATTGCCGGGGAAATCGAACCGACTTCCGGAGAAATCATTCGTCCATCCAGCTTGAAGATTGCTTACCTGACGCAGGAATTTGATGTACAGGTAGACCGCACCGTCCGAGATGAAATGTGGCGGGCATTTCGAGAAGCCAATGACGCCCACGAGGCACTGCAAGCCGTCCAGCACGAGATGCAGTCTGCCAGTCCCACAGAACTTGATCGCCTGATCCACAAGCTCGACAAATTTCAGCGACAGTTTGAGGCACTCGGCGGCTACGGTCTAGAAGCCCAAATCGAGAAGATTCTGCCGGAGCTTGACTTTCAGCTGCAGGACGGCGATCGGCTCGTGGGCGATTTTAGCGGCGGTTGGCAGATGCGAATGAGCTTGGGCAAAATTCTGCTTCAGTCTCCCGATGTGCTGCTGCTGGACGAGCCGACTAACCACCTGGATTTGGAAACGATCGAATGGCTAGAAACTTACCTGAAAGGGTTGGAAACGCCAATGGTGATCGTGTCGCACGACCGGGAATTCCTCGATCGCCTGTGTAATCAGATTGTCGAAACCGAGCGAGGCGTCTCCACAAGCTATCTCGGCAATTACAGCAGTTACCTTCAGCAAAAAGAAGAAATTCAAAACGCCCAGTTCAGCGCATTTGAGCGGCAGCAAAAGGAAATTGAGAAACAGCAGGCATTTGTCGATCGCTTCCGAGCCAGCGCGACCCGCAGCACTCAGGCAAAGAGCCGAGAAAAACAGCTTGAAAAAATTGAGCGAATTGACGCTCCGGTCGGATCTGTAAAAACCTTGCACTTCCGGTTTCCGCCTGCACCCCGCAGC
Source organism: Leptolyngbya sp. ST-U4 (assembly GCF_039962215.1). Classification (NCBI taxonomy): domain Bacteria; kingdom Bacillati; phylum Cyanobacteriota; class Cyanophyceae; order Leptolyngbyales; family Leptolyngbyaceae; genus Leptolyngbya; species Leptolyngbya sp. ST-U4. The sequence goes on along the minus strand of NZ_JAMPKZ010000007.1, from coordinate 128,457 downwards.
GGACGCGAAGTGGTCATCATCAGGAACCTCACTCATATTTATGAGGACAATATTTTATTTCTGGGGGCAAACCTGCTGCTTGAGCGGGGCGATCGCATTGCAATTCTGGGCCCAAACGGATCGGGTAAATCGACCCTGTTGCGTCTGATTACTGGAAGCGAAGCACCGCTCGAAGGAACGGTCAGTCTAGGTGCGCATCAAGTGATCCCTAGCTATTTCGAGCAAAATCAAGCGGAAGCACTGGATCTGGAAAAGACCGTAATGGATACTATTCACGACGAGGTTCCAGATTGGAAAAACGAAGAAGTTCGGACTTTGTTAGGACGATTTCTCTTTAGCGAAGATACGGTTTTTAAGCCAGTGGCGGCTCTGAGCGGCGGAGAAAAAGCTCGACTTGCCCTTGCAAAAATGCTGCTGCGTCCAGCGAATCTACTCATTCTAGACGAGCCAACAAACCACCTCGATATTCCTGCAAAAGAAACGCTGGAAGAAGCACTCCAGCATTACGATGGAACGGCGATCGTCGTCTCCCACGATCGATATTTCATCTCACAGGTTGCGACCAAAATTGTTGAGATTCGCGACGGAGAATTGCGCCTCTATCCAGGTGACTATCACTACTATTTAGATAAAATTGCCGAAGAAAAAGAAAAAGTGAGACTGGCGGCGATCGAGGCAGAAAAAACAGCGAAAGTAGCTGCTAAACGAGAAAAACAGAAAGAAAAGCAAAAGCGTCGTGTAGGTTAAGATTCTGCTTCGATTTATTTATCGCGTTTCTTTAAGTTGGTCAAGTGCAGATTTAGGGGTGCAGGGGTGAAAGGTCGGGGCTATCAGCGATCGAGTAAGCGTCCTGCCTATCCAAACGGGTAGAGATAGCCAAGACACAATGAATTGAAGCTGCGATCTTGAGTTCACCAAAAAAGCTGCATCGATTGATTAGATATTCTTAGATATTTAATGCAGTAAGGCTTAAGTAATGCTTATCAGACTGACTAATTTAGTGTGCTAAATTCCGCTGTTCATTGTTCTGCTCATCATGTTGTTGATCGCTCACTTTTACTAAAAATTTAAAGTCATCGTGTCTTGAATTTAGCTGACACAATCTGAAAGTCTGAGTGATATCATTGCCACAGAGATTGCTGAACAGTAAGGATAATTCACATGGCGCAGGTGCCAATTTCTCCAGTAGTACTCGTGATATTAGATGGATGGGGCTATCGAGAGGAAACCAGCGGAAATGCCATTGCGGCTGCTCGAACTCCCGTTATGGAAAGTTTATGGGCTGCCTATCCGCACACGCTGATCCGAACTTCTGGAAAAAGCGTTGGATTGCCCGAAGGTCAGATGGGTAACTCAGAAGTGGGACACCTTAATATTGGAGCCGGAAGAACTGTCCCTCAGGAACTCGTTCGGATCACAGATGCTGTTGAAGATGGCACACTACTAAGCAATGCAGCACTCCTGCGAGTTTGTCACGAAGTCCGGCAGCGAAACAGTAAGCTGCACCTGGTTGGGCTGTGTTCAGAAGGAGGGGTTCATTCCCATCTCAACCATTTGTTTGGGCTGATTGACCTGGCAAAAGAACAAAATCTGACTGAGGTTTGCATTCACGCCGTTACCGACGGTCGCGACACCAGACCGACTGATGGGCTAGGGGCAATTCAACACATTGAAGACTATATCCAGGCGGTAGGCGTAGGTCGCATCGCAACGTTGAGCGGTCGTTACTACAGTATGGATCGCGATCGCCGCTGGGATCGGGTTCAAAAAGCATACGCCGTTATGACCGAAGACGGGTCAGGCAATGGACAATCGGCACTCGAAGTGCTGAAGGCTTCCTACGAGGCAGGATTGACTGATGAGTTTGTGCTGCCAACTCGCATTGCTCCGGGCGCAGTCGAACCGGGCGACGGTGTGATTTTCTTTAATTTCCGTCCTGATCGCGCTAGGGAACTCACTCAAGCATTTGTTGACCCTCACTTCACTGGGTTCGATCGTGCTCCGATTGCGCCGCTTTCCTTTGTGACGTTTACTCAGTACGATGGCTCACTGCCCGTCCTGGTCGCGTTTGAGCCGCAGAACCTCAACAATATTTTGGGGCAAGTGGTGGCTCAGCACGGGCTGAAGCAGTTTCGCACCGCAGAAACCGAAAAATATGCCCATGTCACCTATTTCTTCAATGGCGGCATTGAGGAGCCGTTTGTGGGAGAAGATCGCCTTTTGATTCCCAGCCCAATGGTAGCAACCTATGACCGCGCTCCTGCCATGTCTGCTGCTCAGGTGACGCAAGGGGCGATCGAAGCAATTGAGAAGGGCATTTACTCGCTGGTGGTGATTAACTACGCGAATCCTGACATGGTAGGTCATACGGGCAACCTGGAAGCTACCGTCAAAGCTCTGGAAACGGTTGATACTTGCTTGGGACGCTTGCTGGACAGCATCGGTAAAATGGGCGGCACGGCAATTATCATTGCGGATCACGGCAACGCTGAGCAGATGTGTGATGAGCAGGGCAATGCCTGGACAGCGCACACCACGAATCCAGTTCCTTTTATTCTGATTGAGGGCGAACGGCGCAAGATTCCCGGACATGGAACCGATGTAGAACTGCGATCGGACGGAACCCTGGCAGATATTGCCCCCACGATTCTGCAAATTCTAGGACTGCCGCAGCCAGAAGAAATGACGGGACAATCGATGATCGACGCGATGGGGTTTGATGTGCGGGCAAATCGCACTCCGGTTCGCCTGTCTTTGTAGCCCTTCAATCCATCAGTCTTTGTAGAATGGGAAGGGGGCAAATGAGCAGTCTGTTCGAAGTGTTCAGAGTGTGATTTGCCTGAGTGCTTGACCCTACCCGCATTAGCGAACCTCCATTAGCGATAATTAGCGATCGAATTATGATTACGACAACTGTTCAAATTCTCTGGGCGATCTCTGCAACTGGTTTGATTGTGTTAGTCCTGCTTCACAGCCCGAAAGGAGATGGACTGGGTGGATTGGGGGGTCAAGCACAGCTTTTCACCAGCACCAAGAGCGCAGAGCTAACCCTAAATCGCGTCACCTGGACTCTGACCGCACTCTTCATTGGACTGACGATCGTGCTAAGTGCAGGCTGGTTGCCCAGCTAAAATTTCCTACCAATGCTGAGACAGCGGCAAAGCAAACAAAAATTTTCTAAACTGCGCTGGGCTGTTTGCTCAGTGCTTTTTATCGCTTTCTTGGCGGCGATCGGTCTAGTACTTACAGTAGACATTCCAGGGGCAAAAGCTCAACTCCCACCGTCTCGATCGACCTCACAGTCCCCAACTCCAGCCCAAATCGATCGATTTTTACCTGTTTCTCAGGCTCATACCATGCCCGCAACCCTGGCTCGTGGACAGGCAGCTGAACCGCAAAGCGAGTATTTTGATGACTATTTTGACAAGATACAGCCGACGATCGCTGGATATTTAATCTGGTCGCGCTTTCCTGTTCGGATTTATTTTGAACCAGCCACACAGATGCCCGACCGAAGCCAGGAATGGGTCACAGCGGTTACGGCTGCAATTCAGGAATGGAATGCCTATCTACCGTTGACGGTCGTAAATGTCCCCGACACCGCAGATATTGCCATCTGGCGTAGAACTCCACCGCTTCAGGTCGATCGAAGCGCAACTCGCCAACCCGAACTTCGCGCCCGTTCAGCCGAAACTCGCTTTAATTTATGGGTCGATCGCACGATTCCAGAAAAGCCTATCCTTCTGCATCGAATGACGATCTGGCTGGGCATGGGTCAGACGCAAGACTATCTGCGCGCTGCTGCTCGTCACGAATTAGGGCATGCATTGGGCATCTGGGGACATAGCCCGACTGCAACGGATGTGATGTATTCTGCGCAGGTACGCCAACCGCCGCCGCTTTCTGATCGCGATATCAACACCCTGAGACGCATTTATCAGCAACCCACTCGTTTAGGCTGGGCAATCCCTCAACCGCTGAATTAACTCGCGATCATGATGGAGGCAGCACAACTACATTAATAGGATTCCCTGTTCCTGCGATCGAAGGTGAACAGAGTTAACCCTGATTGAAGCGATCGAATTAGAAGCTAAGGCTGCGGCTCGTAGCTAATTTCTTCTTTTTCATACGAAGGTGGCTCAACGTGAATTGTGACGCGCACCGGATGATAGTGCTGCTCCAAGCGAGCTTCGACGGCTTCGGTAATGGCATGAGCCGTTTCGACATCGGCAGCGTTAACAATCAGGTGCATATCAACGAATATCTGGCGCCCGAGCAATCCTCTGGAGGCAATGCTGTGGCAATTTAGTACACCGGGAACCTGCATCACGACCGCATGAATTGCTTCAGGCGCGATCGCCATCTCATCGACCAGCCAGGGCAAATTATCCCGCAGCACATTCCAGGCACTCCGAAAAACCAGCAGCGCAACTGGAAACGCCAGTACGACATCCAGCCACTGAATGCCAAAAATCCAGATGCCGAGTAATCCTGTCAGAACGGTGATCGTTACCCAGATATCGCTCATTGTGTGCTGAGCATCGGCAAGCAAGATCGGACTACCAATCCGCCGACCGACTCGCCGCTCATAAAATGCCACAAAAATATTGATGCCTAATACGAGGAGCAGTAGCCCCAGTTCTGGCGCAGCAATTTGTACCTCTGCTCCGCCTGTTAAAAGACGCTCGACCGCTCCCTCCAAAATTGTAAAGCAGGCAATTCCCAGAAAGGCAGCAATTCCCAGAGCCCCGATCGCCTCATATTTTTGATGCCCATAGGGGTGGTCGCGATCAGGCTGCGGTGAGGATAATTGGCTGGTCACTAACCCCAGAACGTTGTTCGCACTATCGGTAAAGCTGTGAATTGCATCGGCGAGCAAACTTAGCGAACCTGTCCAGAACCCCACTGCTCCCTTTAATCCCATCACAAATAGATTCAGCAGCAGCGTAATCACTAAAACTCTGCGAACAGTCGATCGATTATCAATTGCCACAGCTTTTTCCTCGTGCCTGAATGGGAAATCGCCCTCATGGTCTCGCTTTTCTTCCCTTAATCTACTGAGCCGATCGAATGACCGCAAGCGGCAGACGAAGGATAATCTGCCAGAAGCCCATCGGCTAAGATTCATGCCCTTCTCTGCTTGCGAATCACAAAAGGGTCGTTAGGATGGGAGAATTATCACGCTCCGGCAATCCTTGCTTAAAGCAACGTAACGTCAGGCAACCTGGCAGCAGTTTAAGAGCAACTCAGTACAACTCAGTACAACTTAGTAAAGTATGTCTTCTTCACCGATCAAGCTCAATCTATCCGAAGGTTCTGTGATTTTTGCCTTCAGCCCCACAGCCGCAAGAGAACTGCAAAGCGCGATCGCAGTCTTGATGCAAAGCCTGAAAGCAACAGCGGCAAAAGCAGCAGGCAGCAAACCCGAACCCCAGCCGCCCCTCGAATATCGCCATACCGGGGAGGTTTTTCTTGAAGTGTTTTGCAATCCCAATATCTGGTCGAGTCCGTTCGCAGCCAAGCTTCTGATTACCCTGCGGGACGATCGAATTCGCCTCACCACCGAAGCAGAACTAACGCGAATCAGTGAAGACATTGCTCAGTATTTAGAGCAGTATGGCTAAAGCAGATATTCCTGCTGAACGATATGAAAGATTCCGTGGGGCGGTTAGTGGGATGACAACAGGGGTAAGGATAGATTTGGCAAGAATTAACGAAAATTAAAAAGCTACGAGTCTAACCCCCGTAGCCTTGCTTCAACTAAGTCATTTATTAGGAACGAGAGAAGAATTAGTCGTTCGACCACTCCTCCCGTCCTAACAAATCTGCAATTCGATCGCGAAGCAGGAAGTCGTTGTTTTCCAGGACGCATTCTACAAACGCCCACTCACGAGCAGGAATGTACTGACACAGCACGTAAATTGGCTGATTTCGGCTAATTACACCCTTATGAACAAGTTCTCGCGCCTCATCCTGAAGCAAATCTATTGAGTATTGAATAGACTGAACCATGATTCACCCTCAGCTACAAAAATGATCGTCACGAAGTAAAGCAGACAAGCTAGAAGCAGAGAAGATCGGGAAATAAGCCAGAAAGCCAAATCCCACGCAATAAAGTTACAAACAGAGCAAAACGCTATGGAATTCCGTAGGTAGAATAACCTAAAACAAGTTCTTTAGAGTTGTTTTTGTATTAGGCTATACTGAATATTTTTTATTCTTGCGCTGATCTTCCTCCTCGTATATTAATAAAAATTGCAGAAGTCAGCAAACCTTGACATAAAGTTTCAGCCTAAAGGTAGACTAAATCGGTTTCAGGGCACTCAGTTAATTGGCAAAATACTCCGTAGTTTCTTTCAACAGATCTTAAACACCGCTTCATCCTGTGTTAAATTACGGGCTGATTTGGGAACACTGCTGAGTTATCCGTTGGTGAGCTAGCTCGATCGCCAAATCGATCGCCGCTCTAAAACTGGTTGCCTGAGCAATTCCCTGTCCGGCGATATCAAATGCGGTTCCATGATCAGGAGAAGTGCGAACGAAGGGTAGCCCAATCGTCGTATTCACGGCTCGATCGAACGCCAGCAGCTTCACTGGAATTAATCCCTGATCGTGATATAGCGCGAGATAGGCGTCATGAGCTGCGTCAGGCGTTACACTACCCCACCAGGCTTGTCCCGGACGTACCCACAGCGTATCCGGCGGAATCAGTCCATCAAGTTTGGCCTGAGGAAACCGATCGCCCATTTGCCGCAGCCAGGGCAGCAGGAAATCCTGTTCTTCTCGTCCCAGTTGCCCCTGTTCACCGCTATGGGGGTTCAGTCCGGCGATCGCAATTCGGGGCTGCTCAATGCCAAAATCCTGTTGCAGGCACTCGATTAGCAGTTCCAGTTTCAGCGTCAGCAGATCTGCCGTGAGCGCATCGGGAACCTGCCGCAGTGAAATGTGGGCTGTTGCTAAAAGCGTTCTCAATGTCCAGTCTGTAAGCGGCGATCGGGCAACAAAGAGCATTCCATAGCGGCTTACCCCTGCTTTTTTTGCCAGCAGTTCTGTTTGTCCGGGATAGTGAAATCCGGCAGCGTTCCAGGCAGACTTGGCGATCGGAGCAGTGACAATGCCATCAAATTGACCGTTCAGCGTTCGATCGATCGCCGTCTCTAAAAAGCGAAAGCTAGCTGCACCGCTCGCTGCATTCTCCGTACCCAACTGAATTTGCTCAATCACCGACGATTCCAGCGGCAAATTATACAGGTCGAGATCATCAGGGTCTGCCAGGACGGTCAAATTCGCCCGAATTGCCTCTGTCTGGCGCAACTGTTGATAAGTATGGTGCAGCAGGACGTGATTACCAATCAGCGTTATTTGACAGGACTCGGTCAGTATAGGGTCGCTTAGTGCCTTCAAAACCACTTCCGTCCCGATTCCGGCAGGGTCGCCTAACACGATCGCCAGTCGAGGACGGGACGCAACATTGACTGCGGTTGGTGTTCGCATATTCAGCCCTTTAGATCACCGTCAAACTACCCTAAGATACTTGTATAGGCATTCTTGCCCAGGCTTTCCTGCATAGCTTTCCGCGACTGCAAGAAAAACCTAGGGTTCAATCTAGCACTAACAATTTTTTGATGCAGGAGTATAACCACGCATGAACGGCGAAATGTTAAACGCAGCACTGCTCTCCTTTACTCTAATTCTCGTGGGTTTAGGCTTAGGCTTCCTGATGCTCCGAATTCAGGGTAGTGAAGAGTAGCGCAAAAAGAACATTTGAGGGGTTGGCTCCTCATGGGCTTTTCCTCATGGGCTTTATAGATCTCAATAGATCTCAGCCACTTCTCAGGTCCGCTTGGGAATGTGGCTGTCTTTTTAAGCAACAGTCCCCCTTAAAACAGCAGTCTCTCTTGGAGCGTGAGAAATAATGGTGAGAAATCACTTTTACTAATAATTTTTCCTCGCGGTGGTTGAGGCGTTTTAGGGTATCGTAAACTAATAAAGTTAACGATTCGTAACGGAAGCCCTCATGAGCTTACTCATCGTTGGTGCGACGGGCACTCTAGGAAGACAAGTCACGCGACGCGCCCTGGATGAGGGTTATCAGGTTCGTTGTCTGGTCAGAAGCCCTAGAAAAGCTGCTTTCCTGAAGGAGTGGGGGGCAGAGCTGGTGCGGGGTGACTTGTGCAACGCTGATACCCTACCTGAAGCATTAGAGGGCATAACTGCTGTTATTGATGCCGCCACGACCCGACCCACTGACTCTTTAAGCATTAAGCAGGTCGACTGGGAAGGAAAGGTAAATCTAATTCAGGCTGCAAAAGCGGCTGCCGTAGAGCGATTCATCTTTTTCTCGATCCTGGATGCAGAGAAGTTTCCCAATGTGCCCTTGATGGAAGTCAAGCGCTGCACCGAGCTATATCTGGCAGAATCCGGCTTAAACTACACTATTTTGAAGCCGTGTGGCTTTATGCAAGGGTTGATTGGTCAATATGCCATTCCGATCCTGGAAAATCAGGCGGTTTGGGTGATGGGTGAGAGTTCGCCGATCGCCTATATGGATACGCAAGATATTGCTAAGTTTGCGGTTCAGGCATTAAAAGTGTCAGCAGCAAGCGGTCGCAGCTTTCCCGTGGTGGGTCCTAAAGCATGGGGAGCTTATGAAATTATCAAACTCTGTGAGCGGCTATCGGGTAAAGATGCCAGAGTAACGCGGATGCCCGGCGGGATTTTGAAGGCAGTCGAACGAACGGCTCGCTTCTTTCAATGGGGCTGGAACCTTGCCGATCGCCTTGCCTTTTCAGAAGTCGTCGCTTCGGGCAAGCCGCTGGCCGCTTCGATGGACGAAACCTATGCAGTATTCGGGATTGCGGCTGAGGAAACCACAACGTTGGAATCCTATATGCAGGAGTATTTCGGGCGCATCATGAAAAAGCTCAAGGAGCTGGAATACGAGCGGGAAAGAGCAAAAGAAAAAGCTCGGAAAAAGCGCAGTCCGTTTAAGTCTTCTGCAAAGTAGCTCGAAACCCCGCTCAAAACTCAATTCCCGGCTGTGCCTTCACTCCCTGTTCGCGGAAGGGATGCTTCACAAGCGTCATTTCGGTCACGAGATCGGCTCGATCGACTAATGCTTGCGGTGCGCCCCGTCCGGTGAGAATCACATGGGAGTCTTCGGGTTTGCGATCGAGTCCCTGTAGAACTTCCTCTACGGTCAAGTAGCCCATCTTGAGCGCGATATTAATTTCATCGAGCAGTACCAGGCGAAACTCTGGATTGTTGATGTAAGTGAGTGCTTTTTCCCAGGCAGCTTTGGCAGCTTGAATATCGCGATCGCGATCCTGAGTTTCCCAGGTGAACCCTTCGCCCATCGCGTGAAATGCAAGCTGATCTTGCCAGAGGCTAAAAACTTGCTTTTCCGCAGGCTCCCAGGCTCCTTTGATAAATTGGACGATCGCTACTTGATAGCCGTGACCCAGCGATCGAAGCACCATGCCCAGCGCAGCAGTTGTCTTGCCCTTGCCGTTGCCTGTGTGAACGATGATGAGTCCTTTTTCTAACGTCCGCTCTGCTAAACGCTGCTGCTGTACCTCTTTGCGCCGCTGCATTTTGCGCTGATACTGATCAGTAGCGAGCTGAGGAGAAGTTGCAGACTCATTAAGCTGGACTGCTTCTATATCAATTTCTGATTGGGCAATTTCTGATTGGGAATGAGCTGGGTCGGAGGTCATGGCTCAGAGCTGCTTACGACAGGACAATGAGCTAATCATGCCAGATTTTGTATTTTATCTCGCCGATGTAGCTGGTGGAGAGTGGCATAAAGCTGAATCTTAGTTTGCAAAGCTCAGTAGGGATTACGGAATTTAACTGGCTATATCTCATCACATTAAGCCACTATGCTAAAAGAGTTTACAATCCACGTCAAAGCGTAACGATCTCCGTTGTTTCCATGAGAGCAAGCCATAATGGCTATATTCCTTCTGGAAGAAATTCTTTTCTAGCCGTTAATAAAGTCAGTGAACTTACGGCTTAATTTATTTAGTTACAGTAAAGGATATAACTCATCCCATTGGGTGGTGTCAGCAATTACTTCCCGGATTCATCATAAAGTCAGTGAATGCACTGGCTTTTTTAGCAAATAGGCAGATATACTAACCCTACTTGGGTGAATCTACGGTGTTTTGTTGAAATTATGCATATCTTAAAGCGAGTTTTTGCAGTTGTCGTGATGGCAAACGTTTTGCACATTGCAGGCATCAGCGTTGGAATTGCTCTACCCGCTGCCTCTGCGGCTGCATTCAGTGAGAACGGTGAAATCCAAAAATCAGTGAATGGATCGATCGACTTACAGGAAAAATCGCTTTCCAACGATTCATTTTCCAGCAACTTATTCGCCAACGATAACAGCCCTGCCGCTCCAAAGCAGGTATACAAGGCTTCGATTAAGCTCAGTCAGTACAGCGACAATCCCACAATGCCGGGCGAAGGCACACCCGATCGCACTCAGGGGTCTGGAGCCCGCTAACGGCTCAGTTTCTTGAGGGTAAATCGTGCTCGTCAGCCAATGCTTGCGGATCGTTTCCAGCGATGGCTCTCAATCAGCGTATGAACTTGCCAGTCAGGTTCAATGTTCGGGTGATCAGTGCGATAGTGCCCTCCACGACTTTCAGTGCGAAAGGCAGCACTTTTAAGAATTAAATTGCCCACGTTGAGCAAATTGCGAGTTTCGCCCCACAGGCGGATCAAATTTGCTAGCTCGAATGGCGCAGATGGTGCAAGAGTTTCGCTCAGGGTAATCCGGTTAGTGGACGGGCTGCTGAGCCAGCGATTTAGCTCCTGACTCAGGGTCAGATGGTCAAACCTTTGTTGCCATTGGTCGATCTGCTCGATCGCTTGCCGAAGTGAGGCTGCCTCTCGACAAATTCCCGCACTTTGCCAGACCAATCGGGGAATCAGGTCACGGAGTTTACTCAAGTATTCAGCATCCGTTTGCCACGGCAGCGTTTCTTGCCTGCGATCGAACCATTCTACCCGTTGGATAGAAGACTGATTCAGCGTTGGGTCGGCAATTGGTTCTGTCACGGGTAAGTCTAACGCTGAAAACTGCGCTCCAAAGACGATGCATTCTAGCAGCGAATTACTGGCTAATCGATTTGCACCATGTACGCCTGTGCTAGCCGTTTCGCCAACGGCAAAGAGTCCGGCGATCGTGGTTTGATTGAGGCGATCGGCAGTCACACCGCCCATCCAGTAATGAGCCGCAGGCGCGACCGGAATCGGCTGTTGGAAAATATCAATTCCCCACTGCTGGCAAACTCCCATGATGTTTGGAAAGCGATGGCGAATCGTTGCTGCAGGGATGGGACGCAAATCCAGCCAGACGTAAGCAATTGCAGGATCAGCAGCCGTCTTTTGCAGATGGCTAAAAATTGCTCGACTTACCACATCACGCGGTGCGAGTTCACCTGCCGGATGGTAGTCAAAGGCAAATCGGTGTCCAGCCGAGTCCACCAGATGCGCCCCTTCCCCCCGAACCGCCTCGCTAATCAAAAATCGCGGTGCGCCAGGGTAAGTCAAGGCAGTGGGATGAAACTGCACAAATTCTAAATCGCGCAGCTCTGCCCCTGCCCGCCATGCCATCGCCACCCCGTCGCCTGTGCTGACTGCCGGATTTGTCGTTTGGGCAAAGACCTGCCCGCCGCCACCCGTCGCCAGAATGACCGCTCCTGCCCGCAGCCAGCAAAGCAGGTTTTGGTACAGCAAACTGACCCCGCAACATTGCTGGTTTTCTAGCCACAGATCCAGCACAAATGCCTGCTCCAGGATTTGAACGTTCGATCGCTTTAAAACCTGCTCTACGAGCGTATTCACCAAGGCTCTGCCTGTTGTATCTGCTGCATGAAGCACTCGCCGTTGAGAATGAGCCGCCTCTAGCGTCAGAGCGAGCTGATTTTCCCGCCGATCAAACCGCACGCCCATCTCAAGCAACGACGCAATACAGTCCGCAGCCTGGGTTGCCAAAAGCTCGACTGCCTGTGGCTCGCACAAGCCTGCCCCTGCCTTCAGCGTATCTTCGATATGTAAACTCGGCGAATCCTGCGGGTCGATCGCGGCTGCAATGCCCCCTTGTGCCCAGTCACTTGCAGAGAGAGAGAGGGTTTCTTTGGTAATTAGGCCAACGCGGTAATGCTGGGGAATGCGAAGTGCTGCATATAGTCCAGCCGCACCACCGCCAATAATCAAAACGTCAAACGAATCAGGAAGCTCAGAATAAGGCACAAATTTAATGATCGAAGTAGGGAAGCAAAGAACAACTTGCCCAAAAAAGCTAACCAGAGAGATGATCAGCAGGGGCAAAACTTCCAGCTCTTTTGATTCCTTCCTATTTTACAGGTTTAATCTTTGACAGGTTTAATCGTGAGCAATGCCCTCAGCTCTTGCCGCATAACGCACTGCTGCCGCCACTGAAATTGCGATCCGATCGTCAAAGACCGAGGGCACAATTTGTTCCCGGCTGAGGTCAGTTGGGTTAACTAGGGAGGCGATCGCCTTTGCCGCTTCAAGAAACATTTGGGTGGTCATGGTTTTGGCACGACAGTCGAGCGTTCCGCGAAAGACACCGGGAAACGCCAGGACGTTGTTGATTTGATTGGGGTAGTCGCTGCGTCCGGTTGCCATGACTGCCACTAAATCCGTCACCAGTTCGGGCTGGATTTCGGGAATAGGGTTTGCCATTGCAAAGACAATCGGCTCGTCTGCCATTGATTTGACCATTTCAACACTGACTACGCCCGGCGCACTGACCCCCAGGAATACGTCTGCGTTGATCATGGCATCTGCTAGCAACCCGCTTTCCGAAACGGCAAACTTGCGCTTTTGGTCGTTCAGGTCAGTCCGAGCGGTGGAGAGAATGCCGCGTGAATCGCACATTACAATTCGGGTTGCGCCTGCGGTTTGCAAAAGCTGGGCGATCGCAATTCCGGCTGCACCTGCCCCATTAATCACGATTCGCACCTGATCAATCGATTTGTGAACGACCTTGAGCGCGTTTAGCAGAGCTGCCAGAGTGACGATCGCCGTACCGTGCTGGTCATCGTGAAACACGGGAATATCGAGTTCCTGCTTCAGGCGGGCTTCGATCTCAAAGCAGCGCGGCGCACTGATATCTTCCAGGTTCACACCGCCAAAAACCGGGGCAATATGCTTCACCGTCTGCACAATCTCATCGACATCCTGAGTCGCCAGACAAATAGGAAAGGCATCGATTCCGGCGAATTCTTTAAACAGCATTGCCTTGCCTTCCATGACAGGCATTGACCCCGCTGCGCCCAGATTTCCCAGCCCCAGGACTGCGCTGCCGTCTGTGACGATCGCCACCGTATTACTTTTAATCGTCAGCTCATAAACCCGCTCTGGCTGCTGGGCAATCGCCGTACAAATTCGCCCCACTCCGGGCGTATAAGCCATTGCCAGATCGCTTTGACGCTTCAGCGAAATCTTGCTCTGCACGCTGATCTTGCCGCCCCGATGCAGGCTGAATGTGCGATCGTAGACATCCAGTATCTTGATGCCCTGAACGTCTTTAATCGCGTGAACGATCGCCTCAGAATGATCTGCGCTCGATGCATCTACGGTAATTTCTCTGATAAGCGTTTTGCGGTTGACTTCGATCAGATCAATCTGGCCAATATTTCCGCCTGTCCCAGCGATCGCCTGAATCACAGGAGCCAGCGTCCCGGCAATGTTGGGCAGCTGAATCCGAATCGTTAAACTATAGCTAGGGTTGGGTGTCAGACTGACCATACGATCGCTAAATGCTCCTATGCGTACGTGGCTAAAGGGTGGGCGCAGCTGAATGGAAGTTGCCGAAAGTAAGTCATTCAATGGGAGCGGCAGATTAGCAGGATGTTTGAAAAATGTCTAATATCCTACATTGCCCCCTAACCCCTTAATACTGGCGGACTTTGAATTCCCTAATCTGAATCTCCTAAAGTGGGTTTCTCGCCAAAATTGACCCGATTAACCCGATTGACCCACGAGGGGGCGGTTCGAGGCATCATGATGACTTTTCAAACATCCTCTAAAACCTATCGTTACATCGGTGGGAATTCGCGGAACTCTTAAATCGTTGGCGATCGAAATCCTATTGAAATCTTAGTCCTTGCAGTGATGCACTGCCCAGTCTAAGAGGCAGCTCACCCGTTAAACTGTACCCTTGCACACGAAACACGCAGCACTTTCCGGCAGCTATGCCCAGTCTCTACACCGAAATCGAAATCAATGCACCCAAGCCAGTTGTCTGGGAAGCCCTGATCCATAAAGAGAAATGGCTGTATTGGAACACGTTTCTGTACGATCGCAATCCCAGAAAGCCTTTTACTCAGGGGAGAAAAGTTCACCTGTCGCTGCGGCGGGTGCGCGAAGAAAGTGAAACCGAATTTGAACCGCACATTACCTTACTCCAGCCTGAAACCTGTTTGAGATGGGTTTATACCGCGCCCGGATTTCGCAGTGAGAGCGTCTTCCAGTTGCAGCAAATCGATCGCCAGCGCACAAAATACATTCACCAGGAGAACCTTTCGGGAGCCGTGACCCATGTTTTTCTGCTGTTTCTGCGTCAGGACGAGCAGCAGGGCTTACGCCGCATGGCAAGAGAGCTAAAGCAGTACGTCGAAGGGTTCCGTTAAAAGGCTCGATCGAATTAGATATTGAATTTAGATATCGAACTGGATAAGGTTTTGGCTGCGATCGAACCTCAATGAAATCCGCTATGCTTGGGACGTTTGCCCTCCCAACGTTTGCCCCTCCCTAAGTTCATTCTGTTGATTTGAAGTAGGTTCATTTTGTTGATTTGAAGTTAGTTGATTTAAATTCTGTTAATCCTTAAGCCGATTAATCTTTAAGCCGATGCCTCAGTTTCAGCCGCCCGGATTCACGCAGCATATTATTACCACGTTCCTGGGAGTGATGGTTTACTACACCCCAACCGATCGCCCCTGGCGCGGACATCCTGAAGTGGGAGAAGATTTGCCGCCGCTTGTATTTCTGCACAGTTTGGGTGGCGGTTCGTCGGCTTATGAGTGGTCAAAAGTGTATCCGGCTTTTGCGCCCGATTATCGGGTGATCGCGCCCGATTTAATTGGCTGGGGACGATCGACCCATCCGATACGAGACTATCAGCCCGAAGACTATTTTCAGGTCATTACGGAACTGCTGGAAAAAATTGGCACACCTGCTACGGTCGTCTCTGCTTCGCTCACCGGGGGTTTAGTGATTCGATTAGCAATTCAGCGTCCCGATCTGTTTCAATCGCTGTTTCTGGTGTCGCCCGCAGGCTATTCAGATTTTGATTCAAATTATGGTAACGGGCTTCCAGCGAAAATTGCAGGCATTCCAGGAATCGATCGCTTGCTGTATTCCGCAGGCGCGGCAAATGAGTTTGCGGTGCGTAATTTTCTAGAGCAGTTTCTCTTTGCGAATCGATCACGGGTGACGCAGGAAATGGTGGAAGCGTATCTCACCTCAGCGCAGCAGCTTAACGCGGACTATGCAGCCCTAGCCTCGCTCAGGGGCGACTTATGTTTTGATTTGTCGCTATATTTACCGCAGCTCAACGTACCGACTTTCTTTGTCTGGGGCGAGAAGTCCCGCTTTGGCAGTCCTGCTGTAGGCAAACGGCTTGCTGGGCTGAGTTCTGGAGCAGTTCGGGAGTTTTGGACGATTCCTGATGCAGGCGTTTTACCTCACCTAGAGACTCCGGCGATCGTCACAGGTTTGCTGAGAAAAGCCCTTACAAGAGTTCATTAAATTGCTGTAATGATTGACTTTCCTTGCTCTAAAAGCAAATTTACAGGAGCAGGGTAACTAATGGCAGTGCCCCCTGCCGGGCAATTTAATCCGACTCACAAATTAGACACATTAGTTTGTAAACCTGAGTGAATAGTTGTGAACAAAATTTGCTGAAATTTGAAGCAATTCTTTTGTTTCAGCGGCTATTTTTGATTTTGATGTAGTTGCTTTGTGCTGAAGCTGCTCCGATGTACCACCCAACGCAAATTGTGAATTACCTGATTCCAATTGAATTAGAAGCAATCGATCGCAATTTTGTACTGAATTTGAATTGTAAACAGATTGAAATAATAGATTGATTAAATACTCAAATCTGTCTTCATATCGGTACATAAATTACTGTTGCAAAGAATCACCATTCTTGGCAAATTCTGCAACTCCGCCTACGATAAATGACAGCGAGGTTCCACTTGCTCATACATTTAATCGCATCATTTCTTAAACCATAGCAATCATGACAACTACTCTTCAGAAGCGCGAAGGCGCAGGTCTGTGGGAGCGTTTTTGCGATTGGATTACGTCTACCGAAAACCGGGTTTACATCGGTTGGTTTGGCGTCATCATGATCCCGACGCTGCTCTCTGCAACAATCTGTTACATCATTGCCTTTATCGCTGCTCCTCCCGTGGACATTGATGGCATCCGTGAACCTGTGGCAGGTTCTTTGCTTTATGGCAACAACATTATTACGGGTGCAGTGATTCCGTCGTCCAACGCGATCGGTCTGCACTTCTACCCGATTTGGGAAGCCGCCAGCATGGATGAGTGGCTCTACAACGGTGGCCCTTACCAGCTCGTCGTTTTCCACTTCCTGATCGGCTGCTTCTGCTACTTGGGTCGTCAGTGGGAGCTTTCCTACCGTCTCGGAATGCGCCCCTGGATTTGTGTGGCTTACTCTGCACCGCTGGCTTCTGCAACGGCAGTGTTCCTGATCTACCCGATCGGACAAGGTTCGTTCTCGGATGGTATGCCGCTAGGTATCTCTGGAACGTTCAACTTTATGTTCGTATTTCAGGCAGAGCACAATATCTTGATGCACCCGTTCCATATGCTGGGCGTGGCAGCTGTCTTTGGCGGTTCGCTATTCTCTGCAATGCATGGTTCGCTGGTAACTTCTTCGCTGGTGCGGGAAACCTCCGAAAACGAGTCGCAGAACTACGGCTACCGCTTTGGGCAAGAGGAAGAGACCTACAACATCGTGGCTGCACACGGCTACTTTGGTCGGTTGATCTTCCAATATGCTTCGTTCAACAACAGCCGGGCACTACACTTCTTCCTGGGTGCGTGGCCTGTGGTCGGTATCTGGTTCACGGCACTGGGCATCAGCACAATGGCGTTCAACCTGAACGGCTTCAACTTCAACCAGAGCATTCTGGATTCGCAGGGACGGGTGGTGAACACCTGGGCAGACCTGCTAAACCGCGCCAACCTGGGCATGGAAGTGATGCACGAGCGTAATGCTCACAACTTCCCGCTTGACCTGGCTGCGGGTGCAGAAACTCCGGTTGCACTGACCGCTCCTGTAATCAACGGTTAATTCTCCTGCTGTTATAAGCATCTCTCACGGTTAGGCTCAATGAATCCCTCCAATAGCGGGGGATTTTTTTGTTTGTCAATTTGTGTGAATGGGCTATAGTTCTATACCGGATACTTGCTATACCAGATACTTGGACTACCCTCAAGAGGCTCGCGCTCAGGCTAGATTATTTCTTCTTTTTTAATGGTTGTTTTTTACGGTTTAAGGATGTTTAAGCGCAATCCGTCTTCTTCATTGACCTACATCAGCTCAACCTGCGAAATCCAGGGAGTTCTTAACGTCGAGGGAAATTTGCGCGTGGATGGCATTGTGCATGGCACAGTGGAAGTTCGGGGCGATATGGAAATTTCCCAGTCGGGATTGGTTGAAGGTCCAGAGCTACGAGCAAATAATATTGTGGTGCATGGTGTGGTGAAAGCCAGAGTGATTGCCGAAGGACGGCTCACGCTCACGCGCACAGGTCGCCTGGAAGGAGATGTAACTGCCCATTCACTGGATATTGAAGCAGGGGCATTTTATCTGGGTCATATTGCCACTAACGAGATGAAATCTTTGCCTGTTGCACCTTCCTATCCTGAACTGATTGGACAAGAGGAGCAGCCGCCTGCCGAAAGTTCCAGACTGCGGTGACCGTACTCTAGCAACGATCGCGACTTTAGGATAATGCTGGCTCCGCATCGTTTCTGCGCCAACATTTCTCGTGGCTCCTGTAATAAAGACTCGCACGATTTCCTGGTTCTACTGTTCTACAGAAGGTGCTGTTTCGGGGGGTTACTGTTTTAAGTTTCAAATCTTGCAGCCCCCCTGAATCTCCCAATTCTGAGGGACTTCCAAGCTGAGCAAGAAGCACAGCAGCATCGCTCCCCTTATAGATGTAGCTTTAACTCCCGTAGCCGATAATCCCTTTGGCATCATTACTGATCGAGCCAGCGATCGAAGGAGTATTGGATTATGAATCGGTCTGGGGTATCTGGTGATGTATCGATGCAATCCAGTGAAGCTTTCCAGACTAAAGTTCAGACAGAAACAGCCCAGGCAGAAACAGTTCAGACAGAAACAGCCCAAGCAGAAACAGTTCAGACAGAAACAGCAGTTCGCGATCGATTTTTTACTTTGCTGCAAGATTTGGATGCGATCGTCTGGGAAATGGATCTGGCGACCTGGCAATTTACGTTTGTCAGCGATCGAGCTGAGCAGATTTTGGGGTATCCAGTGCAGCAGTGGCTTTCGGAACTGACTTTTTGGCAGGATACACTTCTGCATCCAAAGGATCGGGTCGCAGCATTCAATTCTGCCTCTGTGCCGCTAAGGAAGGACGCGACCACGAATTTGAGTATCGAGCGATCGCTGCCGATGGGCGAATTATCTGGCTAAAAGATATCGTGCGTGTGATCAAAGATAGCCAGAACAGACCGCAAATGCTGCACGGTATCATGCTCGATATTACAAACGAAAAGATAAAAGAAAGAGAAGCCGAAGAACGCCATCGGGAATTGCAGCGCGAACGCGCGGAGCGACAGGAATTCGAAACTGCCAAAGAAGCCCTGCGAAAAAGCGAAGAACGCTATCGATCGCTGGTTGAAGCCACATCGCAAATTGTTTGGGATACGAAAGCAAACGGAGAATTCGTTTCAGAGCAGCCGGGATGGAGTGCCTTTACCGGACAATCGCTTGAAGAATATTTGGGCTGGGGCTGGCTCACTGCAGTTCATCCAGACGGTCGCGCTCAGACCGCTCAAGCTTGGAATCATGCGCTGACAACCCAAACGATGTATCAAGTTGAGCATCGACTGCGGCGACAGGATGGTATGTATCGCGGAATGTCTGTGCGAGCCGTGCCCGTCCTTGAAACCGATGGCACTGTCCGTGAATGGATTGGCATTCATAGCGACATTACCGATAGCAAAAAGATTGAAATTGCCCTGCGTGACAGCGAATATCGCTATGCCCAAATCCTCAACTCGGTGCAGGATATGGTCTACAGCCTCGCACCCAACTCCCGCCTAATTTATGCAAACCAGGCAACCCAGAACTACTACGACAAAACGATCGAAGAACTGCGCTTCCACTACACCCTGCATTCTGATACTGATGCTGAAGTGTTTGCCTCAGGACAGCCGATCGAAGTTTCAGAAGAATCGAATGTTCGCGCTGACGGTGAAGTTCGCTTTTTCCACACGATCAAATCGCCCATTTTTGACATCACCGGACAGGTCGTTGAAATCGTTGGCGTATCACGGGATATCACCGATCAAAAACAGGAACAAGAACTGCGCGATCAGGCTCTGGCAGAAGCTCAGGCAGCGCGAGCAGAACTTCAGGGCGTGTTTGCTCGGGCTCCGGCTGCCATCTGGATAACACACGGTTCTAATCATGTAATCCAAACGGCAAATGCTCTGTTTCAGCAGTTCACTGGTGGGAGAAGACTGTATTGGGCAACCGGTGCGAGAAGCGTTGCCTGTCCTTAATCAGCAGGGCTTTTACGAGCTGCCCGATCGGGTGTATGAAAGCGGTGAGGCTTATGGGGGGCGCGAGGAGCGGGCAGTTTTCGATCACAATGGCGACGGTAAAATCGAAGAGAGCTTCTGGAACTACGTTTACCAGCCGCTATTTGACGCAAACCATCAGGTCTACGGGATCATGGTTCATGCAGTTAATGTGACCGATCAGGTTCGATCGCGGCAGGAAGTTGAACGCAAGGCAGAGGAACTATTGCAGCTCACCCGCGCCCTGGAAGCTAGCAATCGAGAACTCGATCAGTTTGCCTATATTGCTTCTCACGATTTAAAAGCTCCTTTACGGGCGATCGCCAACCTTTCGACCTGGCTAGAAGAAGACCTGGAAGACATTCTGACCAGCGATGCATGTCAGCAAATGAAACTGCTGCGGGGGCGGGTGCATCGGATGGAAGGCTTAATCGATGGGATCTTGCAGTATTGCGGGCAGGACGATTTAAGGGGAAACTGGAGCGGCTCAGCGTTCAGCAGCTTTTGCAGGAAACGATCGAGCTATTGTCTCCCCCGCCGGAAGTGCAAATTATTATTCAGCCCGAAATGCCAACGCTGATCACGGAAAGAGTGCCACTAGAGCAAGTTTTCCTCAATCTGATCAGCAATGCGCTGAAGTACGGGCAAGTCCCTCATCCCAAAACTGGGGAAGAACTGCAACAGTCCAAACACCCGTCCAAAATCGAGATTCGCGTGCGCGAGCAGGATCACTTTTATGAATTTGCCGTTGCCGATAACGGTGCAGGAATTGTGCCCGAATATCAACCCAAAATTTGGGGCATTTTTCAGCGGCTTGAAGCCCGCGATCAGGTGGAAGGAACCGGAATCGGACTGGCAGTAGTGCAAAAAACTGTTGAAATGCGCGGGGGTCGAGTCTGGGTCGAATCGGATATCGGTCAGGGAGCGACTTTTTACTTTACTTGGATGAAGGCGCATTAATGGTGCGTTGATAATGCATTCAGCGTGCATGAGGCGATCGGTCAATCACCAGCGCATTCACCAGCCTGTACCCAAACTAGGTTAAGATTTTTGGTTGTCTATCCGCATTCGAAAAGGAGACAAGACGATGCCGCTTACCGAAGGCGCAACTGCACCCAATTTCACCGTCAAAGATACCCACGGCAACACCGTCACGCTGTCTAACTATGCCGGAAAGACCGTCGTGCTGTATTTCTACCCCAAAGATGACACTCCTGGCTGCACCAAAGAAGCCTGCGGTTTTCGCGACTACTACAGCGACTATCAAGGCAAAGATATCACCGTGTTTGGCGTGAGCATGGACGACGAAACCTCTCACCAGGCATTTACCCAAAAGTACAATCTGCCCTTTCCGCTGTTAGCAGATGTGGATGGCAAGATCACCAAGGCATACGATGTAGACGGCGGCGGCTACTCAAAGCGAGTTACTTATGTGATTGATGGGTCGGGCAAAATTGCGAAAGTTTACTCAACCATAGACACGGCAAGCCACGCGACTGATATTTTGGCAGAGATTGGCAGTTAAGGTTTGAGGGGGTGTTTGAGAAGAATTAGGAGTTCTACTCCGCCCCCGAAATGCCCCAGGTTTTGGCAGACTTTGAGAACCCGTAGGAGAGATTTTCCCTGAATTGGGGGCGAGAGAGCAGTTTGTGGGATCGGTCGCGTCAAATCGATCGCATCAATCTGTTCCTACTTCTCTCCTACTCCTCGATCGCCCTGGGCAACTCAATCACAAAAGTGGTTTGATTGGACCCGACCTGAAGGCAAATCGTTCCTTTCAAGCGTTCCGTCAGTTTTCGCACCAGTGCTAGGCCCAATCCCGTACCGCCGTGCTTCCAGGGATCGTTGTTCGGAATGCGATAAAACCGATCGAAGATGCGACTGCGCTCTGCTTCAGGAATTTCGATGCCCGTATTACAGATCGAGATTTGCAGCGTTTGTGGAGCAACCTGAACTCGGATAATGATTTTTTCCTGGGGCGGCGTGTATTTGCAGGCGTTATTCACCAGTTCGATCAGAACCCGCTCTAGCGCAGTAACCTCGGTTTGCACAAGCGGCAGATCAGGCGGCAATTTATAGATTAGCTCTTGATTTTGGTTCTGGATGCGCTCTAAAAAGCCTTGTGTGATTTGAGGAATGAGCAGCGAGAGATCAACCGCAGTTAGCCGCAGCGGCTCCGATTCGTCATTCAGGCGAGTTAGATCGAGCAGGTTGTTAATCAGGCTAATTTCGCGCTGGCACTCGTCTTTGAGAATTTGCAGATAGCGATCGAGCGGCCTAGGTAACTCAGGATTGAGCATATTTGCCTTTTGAAGCACGATTTCTAGCATTTGAGCTGCCATTTTTGCATTGGTGATCGGACTCCGCAGTTCGTGGGAAACTGTACTCAAGAAATCATCCTTCAGCAGATTCAGGCGGGTCAGTTCCTCAACCTGCTGCTGCACTGCCTGATACAGCCGCGACTGCCGTAAGCCGATCGCACACTGGTTTGCCACCTGCTGCACCAGCCGAATTTCATAGGAGCGATAGCTGTAGTCCCGATCGTTGATCAGCCAGATATCCCCCAAAACCTGACGGTCATCGAAAATCGGGCACACCAAAATCGCTCGCCGTCCGCGAATCGGGTTAGGCTGCAAATTGCAAAACTGAAGGCTCTGCCCTTGCAGAAGCTGGTCATAGAATTCGGGATAGTTGGCAAGCCGTGCCGTACGACCGCGAAACGGAATTACCGGAGGGTTGTACTCATAAAGAATCGTGGAAGTGCCCTGCTCTAGGTCATACAGCGCGATGTTGCAGGAGTTAATGCCTAAGCCTGCGCCCAGTTCTTCTACCGCCGTCTGGAGAATCCGCGCTTCGTCGAGCGAACTGCGAATGTGATCGACAATTCGCCGCAAAATTGCCTCAAACTCAATCACAAGGCGCAGTTGTCCAGTGTTGTGCTGAATTTCCACTTCCTGTTCTGCGTACAGCCGCATACAGGTATCTCTCACATCGCTCATTGTGAGCACCCGGCTGACCCGCCCAACAGCGTCTAGAACAGGTAAATGGCTCAACTGATGCTGTTGAAACATCAGAAAAACCTGCGATAGATCCTCTGCCTCGGCTTCGCTCAGGGTTAGGGCGGGCTGCACGATCGATCGAATCGGCAGTGCCGTCAGATCACAGGACGACAAATTGCCCGACGCCGCAATTTCCTGCACGATCGCTTGCTGCGTCAGCAGTCCCAGCGTTTCGATCGCGGTCGATTGGCTCAAAGCAGATTCTTCAGAACAGAGCAAATCCGCAGACTGCTCGAAGTTATCAACGACTAAAACATAGTCCGTTTTAGCTTGCTGCATCACTTCAATGGCATCTGCGATCGAAGCAGTCAAAGAAACATAAGGAAAACACTTCTCAACTGCCCCCCGATTTCTAACTTCACCAGAAGGCATTTGCCCCATTTCTTCTACGATAGGAGAAACCAATGCTGTGAGGTCGGGTATTTCCGCCATTCTAAACGATGCAAAAATTTCCTGAACAAGTTTATCGCTCTGACCCAAGTTTGTCGGTTTGCGTCGTTCGCTTTCCTGCTTTTAAATTCTCTAGAGCGCAGAAATCTTTGCATTACTCAACACTTACAGAATTTAAAGAGTGAAATGGCAAACCTTAAAGTTAACTGACGGAAGTTAGCCAGCAAATTTAGCTAGACCTTAAAATGTCCTATTGCCCGGTATCGCTATCCTGTTGCCCGGTACAAATTGATAATCATCATTCGGATTAATATCGGATTAATAAATTAACGCCCGTCCCGCTACCTCTGCCACAGCTTTAACTAGATCAGCCGGATCGATCGGCTTAGCAAGGTGCCGCTGGAAGCCTGCCTGTAGAGCTTGCTGATAATCTTCATGTCCTGCATAGGCAGTCAGAGCGATCGCTGGAGTTTGTCCACCTGCCGATGCCGCCAGACCTCGCACCTGCCGAATCAAAGCATAACCATTTTCCTCGGGCATTCCAATGTCGCTGATCACAATATGAGGCTTAAAGTGGGGCAACGCTTGCAGTGCTGCCGCAGCAGAAGCAACGGTTTCAACAATCGCGCCGTCCTGCTCTAGAATTGCCCTCAGCAGTTCTCTGGCATCTGGCTCATCGTCCACAACCAGCACCCGCAAATCTTCCAGCACCGACAATTGACTAGATGAATTCTGAACAGGACTCGATCGATCGCCCTGCTCCAGTTCAGAAGGAGACAGGTTCACACTGCTAATTGGCAGATTGACCTTAAAAGTAGATCCTCTGCCTTCCCCATCACTCTCAACGCTGACCGCGCCGCCGTGGAGTTCCACCAAATGCCGCACGATCGCCAGACCCAGCCCTAAACCACCAAAGGTGCGTGTCGTTGAGCCATCCGCCTGCCGAAAGCGATCGAATACATAAGGCAGGAAGTCGGGGTGGATGCCTTTTCCGGTGTCGGTGACGGTAAGTTGGGCGTAGGGGGTGGACGAGGAAAGGGATGAAGGAACGGATGAGGGAATGGGGATGTGAGGGGATAAGGGGGAAGGGAGTGAAGAGGTAGAAGAGGAATGCTCGGCAGTCGTTGTGCTCCCTTGACTGCTCTCCATCTCTCCATCGCTTTCCCCAACATGCTCTAGCTTCACTTCAACTCTGCCCCCATTGGGCGTGAATTTGATGGCATTGGCGAGCAGGTTCCAGACGATTTGCTGAAGGCGATCGGCATCGCCCAGGATGGGTCCGGCAGTAGGGTCGAGCATGGACTCTAGCTGGATTTGTTTGGCGGTTGCGGCAGGGCGCACTGCATCGAGAGCAGACTGGATCACTGAAACTAACTCGACCGGATAGACGACGACTCGCAGTTTGCCTGTAATAATGCTCGATACATCCAGCACATCTTCGACCAAACGGCTCAGAGCGCGGGTGTTGCGATCGATCGTTTCCAGGGCGCGGCTGGCGGTGGCTTCGTCGAGCTTGCGGGTTTGCAAAAGCTGAACCCAGCCCATCATCGCGTTGAGAGGAGTTCGCAGTTCGTGGGACAGGGTTGCGAGAAACTCATCTTTGAGGCGGTTTGCCACCTCAGCGGAACCTCGTGCCAGCATCTCGCTTGCAAGCAACTGTTCTCGTTCGGCTTCGACGCGCAGGCGGATTTTTTCAAGGTGCTTCGCAGCAGTAATATCGCGGCAGGTCATCACAATTCCCTGAACAGCAGGTTCGTTGAGCAAACTATTGGCAAGCACTTCAAAATCGCGCCAGGAACCATCTTTGTGCTGCAAGCGAAGCTGTGTTCGCTGAATGGTTTGCGCTTTGGCGATCGTCCCAGCGGGAGAACTGCTTTGCATCGCCTGTTGGAGCAGATGAATTGCTTTGCCCACATCGTCGGGATGCACGAGTTCAAATGCTTTTTTGCCGATCCAGTTTTGCGGCGAATCGTCTAGAATTTGCTCGATCGAGGAACTTACGTCAGTCACTTGCAGGTCTGCCCCGATCACCGCAATGATGTCAGAGGCGTTTTGCACGAGCGATCGAAATCGGGCTTCGCTTTCGTGCAGTGCCTCGGCTCTGGCAAGCTCAACACTAAGGCGGCGCGTCATAAATGCAGCCGTTAGTGCCAGGATGAGAATCACCAGCGCAGCTAACCCGATCAGCCCTGCCAGCCACAAATTTTCCAGTTTTTCTTCAGATTGAAAGACCGCAGTAGGCATTGGCTGAAAGTGAACGGCAGCCATTGCAGCATAGTGCATTCCATAAATCGCGCTGCCTAACCCGATCGCCCCAATCAGCTTTCGCAGCGTTCCGCCCAGGTTAATTGCACTTCGCAGCTTAAATGACAGCAGCAGAGCCACAAACGATGCTCCAATAGCGATCAGCATCGACAGCAGCACCCATCGCCAGTCATAGCGCGGAATTGCTGCCAGCCGCAAAGCTCCCATGCCTGTGTAGTGCATGGATGCAATACCCGTTCCCAAGATTAGGCTGCCAACTGCAAGCTGTTTCCAATCGAGTTTAGGCTGACTGGCGATCGACAGCACCACGCCCGAAGCCACGACTGCCACCACCAGCGAAAATAAAACGATCGGCACGTCATAGGTCATTGGCAGCGGCAGGCGATACGCCAGCATCCCGATGAAGTGCATTGCCCAGATGCCAACGCCTAGTGCGACTGCGCCACCCACCAGCCAGAGTTTTCGAGCAACCCCCGCCGACGCATTGACTCGTCCAGTCAGATCGAGCGCAGTATAACCTGCAACAATCGCCAACAGGATCGAAAAAATGACCAGAATTGGGTTGTAGGATGCAGTCACCGTGAACTGCCCTCTCAGCTACACTAATTCTTTTTTAGCGAAAATTTAATCAAATGTGCTCTATATTACGAATGAAATACTGCATTCCTGGCCATTAGCCTGACCATTAGACAGATCCGATCGCTGGTTCTAAATAAAGAGCAAACGAATGCTGACGTAGAAACATTTATCACCACAGACTGAGGCACGATTGAGCAGTCGGGCAGAGGTGCAGCAGCAGGGTAATCCCACAAAATAACAGCATTCTGGAAATCACTTTACGGCTATGCTAATTACTTTTCCTTTAATAACTGCCTTAATAACGACTTCCATGACTATGGCTCTGATGACCATAGCGATCGCAATTCCAGTTTTGTCTCTGTTCGTTTACAACCGCATTCTGTTGGGTTAGTCCTTCTATCTCCCTGCTTGTATTTCACTACTTATATTTCACTGTAGTATGGGTTGCGCGAGTAACACTTTGGGTTAGTTAGGTTTAAGCGAGCAAGTTTGAGCAAGTAACGGTTGCTAAAAAACGATCGCTTAAAAAATTGCTTCGACTTCGGCTTCTCATTTCCACCAAACCAGCATTATTTGTTCAACATCAGATTTATCCAGCATCAGGAGAGCTACTTATGTTTACCGTCATGGCTTTAACTGTTTGGCTTGTTTTCTTTACCGTGCTGCCTCGCTAAGATCGATCGCTAAACTGCATCGCTAAACTGCTCTGTCTACAGGCTGACTTAAATTCACAGTAAACTCTTCTAGCGAAGAATCATCTATAAAAAGAGATAAGTCTTCTGGCTCGCCTTTCATGTGGAAACTTGCTCAGCAATTTCAGTTCTTTGGCAGTCTGGTTCTACCTTCTGCTGCGGTTACGTGGCTTTGCGATCGGTATTCACCCTTTGCCTTTGATCCGGTCTTTGAACGTACTTTGACTGCCTTCATTGATGAATTCTGGAATCCTGGTTCCCCGCCTTCTCATCAGATCACTTCACATTTGACGGTGGCGTGTGTGGGAATGCTGTTGAGCGATCGATTTCGCTGGCTGAAGCCCTGCTACACCAATCAGAACAACATTAATCAGAACAGCACCTATCAAAACACGCTAGAGCAGGGTAATCCAGACCAGGATGATCTGAGCCAGGAAGATCTGAGCCAAAGCAATTCAGCCCAGAATCGGCAGTCCGATCGTCAAAGCCAGCTCCAGAAAAAGATTTGGTACAGTCAAGTCAATCTCGACCAGGATCAAAATCGGGGAAGAAACCAGGAAACCGAGCCGCTAGAGCAGCTTCCACTGGAACAGTTCTTTGAACTGACGACTGATGGATTCATCATTATCGATCGCAACTGGCGATATACCTACATTAATGCCAGGGCAGAACAGCTTCTAGGCAAACCGCGCCAGCAGCTTCTGGGACAGAGTGTTTGGGAGATTTTTCCAGAACTACGGAGAACCAAAGCATACCGTGCTGCCCTGCGCGTCATCGCATCGCAAAAACCTGCCCAATACGAGGAATATTATCCCTCGCTCGATCGCTGGTTCTCGGTTCATATTTATCCTAGTTCAACAGGGATTGCAGCCTACTTCCTGGATATGACTGCCGCAAAAAAACTTGAAGCGGGCCGTCAGGAATATGAGCAGCAGCTTCATTTTCAGCTTCAGCTTTTGTCGCAGGTGAATGATGCTATTGTTGCCGTGGATCGGCAAGAGCAAATCACTTATTGGAATGGAGGTGCGGCAAAACTGTATGGCTTGCCCGCCGAGGCAGTTGTCGGACGATCGCTGGCTGAGGTCGTGCAGTACGAGTGGCTTCATCCGGGCGATCGGCAGCGTGCGGCTCAAACATTGATCACCCAGGGGTACTGGCGCGGCGAGATCTTGCACTTTAATGCAAAGGGTGATCGGCTCTTTGTCGAATCCTCGGTCACCGTTCTCAAAGACAGCGATGGCAATGCGAGCGGCATGATTGGCGTGATGCGGGACATTACCATGGCAAAGCACCGCGAAGCAGAACGCAAGCAGATTCAGGCACAGCTTCAGGAAAGCCAGTCTCAGTTAAACGCGGTGCTGAAGTCGGTGCAAGATGTACTGTGGTCACGCGATATTGAGACGCGAGCGCTGCTTTATACCACTCCCTCCGTCGAGCAACTCTGTGGTTTGCCGATGCAGGATTTTTTGCAGCAGTCTGATCTGTGGCTAAGCTGCGTTCACCCAGACGATCGCTCGCGCCTGATTGAACTCGATCAGGCACTGTATCAGCAGCAATCGATCGATCAGTTTGACATAGAATATCGGCTATGCCGCCTTGATGGGCAGGTTCGCTGGGTTCGCGATCGGGGCTATGTGGTGAGAAACGAGCAGGGACAGCCCGATCGCATTAATGGCATCACGACTGATATTACGGTTAGCAAAGAGGCAGCCGCCGCCCTGCGTCAGAGCGAAGAACGACTGCGGCTGGCAGTCAACAGTTTGCCAGATGTATTTGTGGTTTACGATGCAGAGCGGCGATTTGAGTATGTCAACGAGACCGGACTGCGCCGAGCCGATCTGACGCTGGCAGAGATGCTCGGTAAACGCGATGAAGATCTCTGGTCAGAAGAAGTGACGCAAGCCTATTTACCTACGCTGCTCAAAACGGTTGAAACCCGACAGATGCAGTCGATCGAGTGCAGTTTCACGCTGCCCCAGACCGACCCCTTCACCATGATTATTAAATACGTGCCGATGCTGGATGAACAGGGCGAAATCCAGCAGATTCTTGCCTTCACGTTTGACATTACCGATCGCGTCCGGGTTGAAGCAGAACGAGATCGAGCAGCCGCAGAAATCAATCGGCTGAACCAGGAACTCGAACAGCATGTGCAGTCGCGAACGGCTCAGCTTCAAACTGCTCAGGCAGAACTCGAATCGCTCAACGACGATCTGGAGCGGCGAGTCATTCAGCGCACGATCGAGCTAGAACTTACCAATCGCTTGCTAGAACAGGAAGTTGCCGATCGCAAACTGTCAGAAGCCCGCTATCGATCGCTGGCTCTGGCCTCGGCAGAAGCCGTCTGGACGACCGAAGCCCATGGAGAAGTCGAAATGGCGCAGCCCTCCTGGGAACGCCTGACGGGACAAAGCTTTCCAAATTATCTGGGCGCAGGCTGGCTGGTAATGATTCATCCCGAGGATCGATCGCGAGTCAGGATACAGTGGACCGAGGCAGTGGCAACCCGCAGCACCTTTGAAAGTGAACATCGGGTGAGAATTGCAGACGGGAGCTACCGCTATTTTTCGGTTCGAGCAGTGCCCGTATTCGATGAGTCCGGCAATCTGCTGGAGTGGGTCGGCGTGCATACCGATATCAGCGAAGCGAAGCAGGCAGAACAAGCCCTCCGCACCAGCGAACAGCGATTTCGTCGCCTTGCCGAATCCAATATTTTTGGGGTCGCGTTTGGCAACTTTTCCGGCAATATTGTGGATGCCAACGATTATTTCCTGAAAATGACGGGCTATGAGCGATCGGATCTGAAAGCCGGACGAATTCGCTGGCTCGATATGACCCCCGCCGAATACCTACCGCTTGATATGGCCGCCGGACAAGAACTGCGGCAGCGCGGCGTTAGCACTCCCTTTGAAAAAGAATACATTTGCAAAGACGGCTCCCGCGTTCCGGTTTTGATTGGCTCTGCGTTTATGAATGAGCCGTATGACGAACAAACCGAGATTGTTTCCTTTTACGTCGATCTAACTGCCCGTAAACGCGCCGAAGCCGAACGCGAAAAGCTGCTCGCCCAGGAACAGGCTGCCCGACAGCAAGCCGAAACCGCCAACCGGATCAAAGACGAATTCCTCGCCGTGCTGTCCCACGAACTGCGATCGCCCCTCAACCCGATTCTCGGTTGGACTAGACTACTGCGAACCCGCGCTTTTGATGCCGTCACCACCGACCGCGCCCTGGAAACGATCGAACGCAACGCCAAACTGCAAACCCAGCTGATCGAAGACCTGCTCGATGTCTCCCGAATTCTGCGCGGCAAGATGAGTCTGCAAATGACTCCCATCGATCTAGTCAATGTGGTTGAGGCGGCGATCGAAACCGTGCAGCTTGCTGCCGAAGCAAAAGCAATTCAAATCGAATTCGCCCCATTACCTGCCCTCTACCAGATTACGGGCGACGCAGCCCGCCTTCAGCAAATCGCCTGGAACCTGCTCTCCAACGCTGTCAAATTCACACCTAATGGGGGCAGAGTTGAAGTGAAGCTAGAGCGCATTGCGGGGAGCGATGGGGAGATGGGAAGTGGCCAAGCGGGTAAAACTGCCGAGCATTCCTCCTCTCCCTTTTCACCCCCTACCCCCTACGCCCAACTCACTGTTACCGACACCGGAAAAGGTATCCACCCCGACTTCCTGCCCCATGTGTTTGACTACTTTCGGCAGGCAGACAGCTCGATCACGCGCACCTTTGGCGGCTTAGGGCTGGGTCTAGCAATCGTGCGGCATCTGGTGGAACTCCATGGCGGCACGGTCAGCGTTGAGAGTGCTGGAGAAGGGCAGGGCACAACGTTTACTGTTTGTTTACCGCTGATTCAGTCCGATGCGCTGGTGCTGGCAGAACCCGCCCCGCCGCCGATGATTGCCAATGCTGAGCCGCTCAAAGGCATTTGTGTGCTTGCTGTAGATGACGAAGCCGATATGCGCGAATACGTCAGCACCTTGCTGCAAGAAGCAGGGGCAACCGTCATACTAGCTAGCTCTGCCAAAGAAACGCTGACGATTCTGCTCAAGACGGTTCCCGATGTTCTAATCAGCGATATTGGAATGCCTCGGATCGATGGCTATACGTTGCTGAAACAAATCCGTCAGTTGTCTCCGAAGCAGGGTGGACAGGTTCCGGCGATCGCCCTTACTGCCTATGCTGCCGAATACGACTACCAGCAGGCAATGGCGGCAGGCTTTCAGCTCCATTTGTCTAAACCGATCGATCCTGATCATCTGCTGCAGGCAATCCGTCGGTTGCTTGATATGAAGCAATTTTCCTGAGCCGTTTTCTTGAATATGCTCCCGGTTCCCCAGCTTTTACCCGTGTATTCTGCCAAGTCTGTCCGCGAGCGGGGGCAGAGCTACTTTGTAGGTGCCGAAGGAAGACGGCTCCCCAGCGTGACAACGATTTTGAACGCGACCAAGCCTCCCGAAGCTCGTCAGGCACTTATGAACTGGCGCGATCGAGTGGGGGCAGAAGAAGCCAAACGAATTTCAGGCAATGCCAGCCGACGCGGTACCCAAACTCACAAACACATTAAGCACTATTTGCTGAGTCAGGATGTTCCCCGTCCTGAAACCGTACAACCCTACTGGGACAGCCTCTCACCCGTGTTGCAGCAGGTCGATCAGGTGCGGTTGGTGGAAAGCTGCGTGTTTCACTATGATTTGGGCTACGCTGGAAAAATTGACTGCGTTGCCAGCTATTCCGGCACACCCTGCATTCTCGACTGGAAAACTGCCGATCGCCCCCGCAAAAGTCTCGATCGGCTGAACGATGCCCCCCTGCAATTGGCAGCTTACTACAGCGCATTTAACTTTTCCTATGCCGATCAGGGCATTGAGCTGGAGGCAGCAGCGATCGTGGTTGCGGTTCCTGAATCTCCGGCAGAGCTGTTCTGGCTAGAGGCAGACACGCTGAAGCAATACTGCCAGCAGTGGGAGCAGCGCGTCGCGGAGTTCAATCGGCGGTTTCGGCGCGGTTAAGCATAACTCATAACGGGCAGCGATTCCACGATCGCATCAAACACTTTCGCAGCTGCACATTTCACCACCGGACTCAGTTCTAATCCCAAATTAAGCTGATCTGCCTCAATTAAATACACGGTGATGTCTTTAGGAAAGTCTTTTCCCATCATTTTACGTCCGACTGCCAGCGCGTGATCCCAACGGAAGTTGTGCAGGCTGTGCCCCGGTTCTGGTAAGCTTTCTAGCTCTGCGCCCCGCATAGTAAAGACGGCTCCTGGCTCTGAACCCGTAGTGCAGGCATCAATAATAATTAGCGTATTGCTGCCTCTTGCCTGAACCATCACATCGGTTTCGCCCGTACCGCAGTCAAACACACCTACATCCGATCGGGGATATCGGTTAAGAAAGCTCTGTAAACGCTGAGCGACAATAACGCCCACTGCATCATCACATCGATTTAGATTACCGCAGCCAATAATAGTAAGCATAGGAAGTGAAAATTTTAGGGTGTGCAAATTGGAAGGAAAAGAATACTGCTGCCTTATCTGTAGCCCCAAAAAAGGAAACGTGGGTGAATTCAGCGTTGATACCCAGAAGAACGGAAAGCTAAAAACCGCCTCGATAAATTTCAGGTGATAAACTTCAAACAGTAAATTTCAGACGATGAATTTCAGATGATCAGTTTCAGAACACTAAGGCAATTAAGGTCACTGAAGAAATCTTGCGGAACGGATTCCCTGGGTAAACGAAAAATCTTGCTGGACAACTGGAACACTTGTCATACAGGAATCGCCTTTACCGTCTTTAGTATAACGATCGTGTTTTTGAGCAGCCCAGGCTTAATAATTTCTTACTAAATGAGTTGCTGCCGGGAAGGGTTGAGCCGTAACAGCCACTAAAGACTGAGCAGTTCCAATATCCCGAGACAAATCAGTTCGATAGGAAAACGGAAGTCGTAGAATATCGCGTTAGTCGATTTACTGTGCGATTAGGATTTATTTTGCGATTAAAGGTATTAGTAATTAGAAGTATTAGCGATTAGAAGTATTATTAGAAGCATTTAAGACGGCACATACAATAAAAAGTATAAAAATACAAAGTGGGCACTACCTCGCAAAACCGACTAAGCTAGCCTGGTTGTTGAGCGGCACTGCCCAGATTGTGCAGGTTTAATGACGACAAATGCGAAATAAACCTGATAGCTTGTTGTGAAAAATTTGAAGAATTACTTCAGACCTACATCCATGCCGGGTTTGCCAGTTGCCAATTCAACTTTGACAATCTTGCCGCCCATCTTCTGAATGCGCTGCTGTTCCTTAAACCAGTTGTCGTAGGGAACGAGCTTGGTGAAGTAGGTATTTTGCAGTTCCCGCTGAGTGCGAATTCGCGTCTGGCTGGGAACGCAAGCCGTTACTTTAAACATCCGCATCGTGTTCTCTCCTGAAAAGTCGGAAACAGTAGGTTGAATCCTAATCAAAATCTGGGAGTCCAGAATCAATCTTAGACCGTCTCAGCTCGCTCTGTGAGCCGCCCCTGACTGCCTAACACTCACTCTAGACTTCCCAGACTTCCAGGAAATTCAAGCTGTGAGTCTTTAGCCTTCAGCCCTAAATCCAAGGCACTGTTCAACTAAAACAGAACGATCGAATCTAAAGCTCAAAACCAAAGCTGAAAATTAGCTCAAGCCAGAGCAGATGTAGTCGAAGTAAACGCCCATTTCCTTACCAGCATCAGCACCCACCAGGCTAGCGGTGACTTCCTTCATTGCCTGGATTGACTGCACGGTTGCAGCGATCGGTACACCCAGCGAGTTGTAGGTTTCCTTCAGACCATTCAGCACGCGCTCATCCAGGATGGAAGGATCTCCAGCCAGCATGGCGTAGGTGGAATAGCGGAGGTAGTAGTCGAGGTCGCGGATGCAGGCAGCATAGCGACGGGTGGTGTACATGTTGCCGCCGGGACGGGTGATGTCCGAGTACAGCAGAGACTTCGCCACAGCTTCTTTCACAATTGCAGCAGCATTTGCGCTGATGGTGGTTGCTGCACGAACGCGCAGTTCACCGCTGGAGAAGTAGCTCTTCAGCTTCTCCATTGCTGAGGTATCCAGGTACTTGCCCTGAACGTCAGCTGAGTTGATTACAGAGGTAATAGCGTCTTGCATGATCTCGCTTCCTTAAAACGTAATCTTGTGGGTCAAGATAGAAAATTGAAAGAGGGATGAGTTTTCCAAACTGAAGCAAAAATAGCTCAGTGCGGGAACTCTTATTGCATTGCGCCGATAACGTAGTCGAAGTAAGAGCCAGCTTCAGTAGCATCTTCACCGGACATCATCGACAGAGCAGCATTCTTCATTGCGCGAACGCCTTCAGCTACTGCATCGATCGGAGTACCCAGAGACTTGTACATCTCGCGAACACCCACGATACCGATTTCTTCGATCGGGGTTATATCACCGGAAACGACTCCGTAGGTGACGAGGCGGAGATAGTAGTCGAGGTCGCGCAGGCAAGTTGCAGTCATTTCTTCGCCGTATGCGTTGCCACCGGGAGAAACAACGTCAGGACGCTTTTGGAAGAGCTGATCGCCAGCTTGCTTCACGATGCGCTCACGAGATTCGGTCAGAACCTGAGCAATCCGTAGGCGACGTGCACCCGAGGTAACGAAACCACGAATTTGATCCAGTTCACCAGGGCTGAGATAGCGAGCCTCAGCATCAGCATTCACGATTGACTTCGTGACAATACTCATTGATGGATTCCTCCAAAAAGCAAAATGTACCAGGAATGTTTATACTGGCGTACACCAGAAAGGTGCCTGAAATAAAGGTGTCTGATTACTAGCCCCTCAGTGGTCTATCCTCAGTCATCTTCCCGATTTATTGTCAGGCATTTAGTTCATATTCTTAGGCACGTCGCAATATTTTGTAATACATTTCCTCAGGGATGTATAACGGCAGGTGGATGAGGATAAGTTTGATTCTCTCCAGAAGCATAGAATGTTTGATTTGACAACATTTTATTTACACGATTTGCTTGATTTGTAATATTTGTCTGCAACGAGATTGGCGATCGCTGAGAAGCCGTAACAAATCGCAGAGTTCTACATAAAGTTCCGATTACCTCAAAGCCGGGAATGCTTAAGGACACCTCCACTCATCCAATCCTGCTCCTGCTTTATGGTAAATTTCACAGTCGCAATTCCGACCTACAATAGCGAACAGCGATTGCCCGAAGTGTTGCAGTGTCTTCGATTGCAAGTAGTCCCTGCAGAGTTAGTCTGGGAAGTGATCGTGGTAGATAACAACAGCCGCGATCGAACCGCTCAGGTGATTGCCGACTACCAAGCTTCTGATTTTCCCTGTCCGCTGTGGTATGTGCTTGAGCCACGTCAGGGGGCTGCCTTTGCCCGACAGCTTGCTATTCAGGAGGCACAGAGCGACCTGATTGGATTCTTGGACGACGATAACTTGCCGGATAAACACTGGGTGGCTGCTGCCTATCAGTTTGCTCAAAGCCATCCTCAGGCAGGCGCGTTTGGCAGCCAGATTCACGGTGAATTTGAAGTTGCCCCGCCGCCTAATTTCAAGCGAATTCAATCATTTCTGGCGATCGTGGAACGAGGCAATCAGGCTTATTGTTATGAACCGTCAAAGCGAATGTTGCCGCCTTCAGCCGGATTAGCCGTGCGAAAAAACGCCTGGTTACAAGCTGTACCGGGCACGACCGCTCTAGTGGGCCGCGTACAGGGTTCGATGTTAGCGGGAGAAGATACCGAAGTACTTAACTATATTCAGCGGTCGGGCTGGGAAATCTGGTACAACCCGGAGATGCAGGTGAGGCATAAAATTCCCGCTTGGCGACTCGAACAAGCCTATTTAGCAGCTTGTTTACGCGGGATTGGATTATCGCGATCGGTGATTCGCATGAGCCGCCTCAAACCGTGGCAAAAACCCTTCATGCTGTTTGCTTATTTAGGGAAAGATTTACACAAGCTCATTTCTCACT
Organism: Leptolyngbya sp. ST-U4; assembly: GCF_039962215.1. Classification (NCBI taxonomy): domain Bacteria; kingdom Bacillati; phylum Cyanobacteriota; class Cyanophyceae; order Leptolyngbyales; family Leptolyngbyaceae; genus Leptolyngbya; species Leptolyngbya sp. ST-U4. Next base: position 92,608 of record NZ_JAMPKZ010000007.1, on the reverse strand, counting down.
TTCTCAAATATCGCGCTCAGCTCAAAACAGATATAGTTGCTGCTTGCGAAATGGAACTGTATCTCAGCATTCTCATGAGTCCAATTTATCTCCGGGGAAATAGCGGTGCTAATAAACCAAGATAAACTCAATTGCGAGTTAGTAGAGCAATGATTAATCCTCCTTCCATTTCACCTCCGCTCATTTCAATTGTGATTCCGGCTTATAATGCTGAGGCAACAATTCAAAGAACAATTCAATCAGTCTTAATCCAGACTTACACCTATTTTGAGCTGCTCATCGTTGATGATGAATCAAAAGACGCAACGTTAGAGATTGCGAAGCGTTTTTCCGATCCTCGCATCAAAGTATTTTCCTGTGAACACGCGGGTTCGTCTGCCACTCGAAATCGTGGTATTGAGCAGGCATCTGGGGATTACATTGCACTGCTTGACGCAGATGATGTTTGGACGCCGAAGAAGTTAGAGTTGCAGCTTCATGCTTTACAAACTCACCCGGAAGCAGCAGTTGCCTATAGCTGGACTGATTATATTGACGAAGCCGATCGCTTTTATCGTAAAGGCTGCCATGCGAAACACAGCGGCAATGTTTATGCAAAACTGCTGTTAATGAACTTCATTGAAAACGGTTCCAATACGCTCATTTGTAAGCGGGCATTCTCGGAAATTGGAAACTTTGATGCATCGTTGAGCAATTCGCAAGATTGGGATATGTGGCTCCGGCTTGCTGCTCATTATTCGTTTGTTTGTGTTCCCCAAGTTCAAGTTTTATATCGCATTTCACCTGGGTCTGCGTCTACCAATGTCAAGGGAATCGAAAGAAACTGCATGCGGATTCTCGATCGCTGTTTTACAGAAGCTACTGAGTCAATTCAATCCCTCAAAAACCAGAGTTTTAGCAACTTATATTTTTATCTGGGGTTAAGAGCGGCGGAAGTGAGTCGATCGCGCCGGAGTAATCTAATTGCTCTGCGCTATTTATTTCAAGCTTTTCGATATGAGCCATCAATGCTTTGGCGACGACAGGCGTTGATCAAGATTGCGTTGACAAAAATTGTATTCAACATGGTTCTGTCCCCTTCCGTTGCGCGATCGATTCTCATCCACTCTAAAGAGCGGCGGCTCAAAAGAGACAGTTCACTTTCAGAAAATCCTGCGCTCCAGTAGACCGGGCACTGCTGAATTGCAGCATGAATTCGCTCCTCTCTAAGGAACTACCAAAGGATCAAAGTCCCCCAGCGTTGGGGGATTTAGAAGGCGATGTAGAAACTAGAACACTGCTCCAAAATCCCTTCAGCGGTTAGCGAATGTCATAGCCAAACAGATTCGGATTCACTTCATCCAGTTTCAGATCGGCTAAGCCGTATTCCGCCCAGCGTCGATTAACCATTGCGGCAGTATCGGGGTCAGATTGAAGCGGCTCATGCCAGTAGCGATCGGTTTCTGGCGGAATTTTGGTGGTAGCATCAATGCCCATCCGTCCGCCCAGTCCTGCTTTTTCGGTGGCAAAGTCGAGGGAGTCGAAAGGGGTGTCGGGCAGGATAAACACATCACGTCCCGGATCAACCTTGGAGGCGATCGACCAGACCACCTGACGCGGGTCGCGAATATTAATGTCCTTATCCACCACGATCACAAATTTCGTGTAGTTGAACTGGGGCAGGGCACTCCAGAAAGCCATTGCTGCCCGTCTTGCGTGACCGGGATATGCCTTGTCGATCGCCAGGACTGCCGCCTTGTAGCTCAGGGTTTCCATCGGCAGGAAGAAATCCACAATTTCGGGAACCTGCTGCCGCAAAATGGGGGTGTAGATGCGGTTTAGAGCCAGTGCCATCATTGCGTCTTCTTTGGGTGGACGACCGCTAAACGTGGTCATGTAAACCGGATCTTTGCGGTGCGTCACGGTATGGAAGCGAATCAGGGGAGCTTTTTCATTGATGCCGCCATAAAAGCCCATGTGGTCACCTGCGGGACCGTCGATCGCCGTTTCGCCTGGAGTAATCGTGCCTTCCAGGACAAACTCTGCATCTGCGGGGACTTCTAAGTCGATCGTTTTACACTTTGCCAGCTTTACGCCTTCGCCGCTGTAGAGTCCGGCAAACAGCCATTCAGATAGATCCACCGGAATCGGAGTCGCGGCTGCCATGATCAGGAGTGGATCAACCCCCAGAGCCACAGCGACTTCCAGCTTTTGACCCCGCTCTGCCGCTTTTCGGAGGTGACGGGTTGCACCCCGAATCGAGAGCCACTGTACGGTCATCGTATTTTTGGACTGAAGCTGCAAGCGATAGACACCCACATTTACGGTGCGATTTTCCGGATCTTTGGTGATCATCAAGCCCAGCGTAATCACACGCTCTGCGTCACCGGGATAGACGCGCAGCAGCGGGAGTTTGGTTAAATCCACCTGATCGTCCTTCAGGACAACTTGCTGACAGGGTGGAAAGAAATTGCGTCCAGGCTTTGCTTTAATCACGTCAAATAACGCTTGACCCAGCTCGATCGCCTGCGAAATCTTTTTGGGAGGACGGGGCTGATAGAGCAACGCCAGCTTTTTGCCGAGAGCTTCCAGTTCCTCAGGACGCTCCATATTCATCGCCCAGCAAATGCGCTCCACGGTTCCCATCACGTTGATTGCAACCGGATAATCTGCGCCTTTCACATTTTCAAACAGCAGCGCGGGTCCACCTGATTGCAGCATCCGGTTACTGATCTCGGAGATCTCTAGATTCGGATCGACGAGGGCTTTGATGCGTCGGAGCTGTCCCCGATCTTCGAGCAACTGCAAAAATTCGCGTAGATCTCTCGCCATGATGCGCTACCGATACCCCGTGAAACATCTGTTTACATTTCTTCTTTTATTATGGGGGAGTGGCGGAGCGAGAACAGCATTCGTTGGGCAAAGGAATGAGTTTAAAGAATGGGTTTGATGTAGGCGACAACCCGTTCTACTTCCTGAAACCCCATTTTGCTGTGAAATTCATGGCTTATAGCGTTGTCGAGTAAAGCGTCTGAAGCGAGTTCTACACAGCCATGCTCCAGTGCCCACTGTTCGGCATAGTGAATTAAAGCCGTACCGACTCCCTGTTTGCGGTATTCATCTTCCACATAAATTCCTTCGATATAAGCAACCGGGCTGCGACTCGCCCCTGGTACATAGTCCGATCGAAGCGAAAGATTCATAAAACCGATCGCGGTTCCAGCATCATTTCTAATCAGGAAACCTGCCTGACGAGGGGATTGGAGAATTTCTGTCAAAGTAATCTGCATTGCTTCAGCAAAATCGTCTGACCAGAGTTTCAACGCTAAATTCAGCCATTCATTGAAATCATGTTGCGTCACTTCGACAATTTTCACATTGCACTCCCTCAGAGGTTGTTTGATCAGTGGAGATTCTGCATTGCCCCCTAAATCTGCCACACCCTCGGCACACAAATCGATCGCCCCAACTCCTCCTGCCGCACCAGTTCCCAGACCCGCATAAACCATTTTCTGGCTTCTAGAGTAGAGTTTCCGCGATAGCGGCAGAGCAATCCGGCGGTGAGGCGAGTCACTCCGACTTGATTGGCTGATTCATGCAGGGAAATAGAATCTTCGGGTTCTTTGCCTTCGGGATACCATGCAGTTCTTGCCGCCTTAACTCGATCGGGGGAAACTTCGCGTCCGATGAACACAAAGCTGCCGATCACGGGGTATCCGGCGAGTCCGTGCAGGCTCGTCATCATCTCATGTCCGCCCTGAATGCCTTGCGGGTCAATCCACAACAGCCGCTCGTTTTGCCAGACTTCGGTTTTCGAGCGCCAGTAGCCTCCGTTAAACCGTTCGCCTCGGGCACTGCGTCCTAACCGGGTAATGTCCCAACCCATCCAGATTGCGCCTGGTTCTAGCTCGACTTTGAGCTGCTGAGCATACTGCGCCCCGTCAAACACGATCGTCTCCTGCGGAAACCATTCCAGACAGGCAGATGCGCCGATTTTGATGTGCGTGATTTGCTGTGCCTCTTGACCGTTACTGCGATAGACTTTGGCAGCCGCCGCAGAGGTAAGCAGGGCGTGAGTCTGGGGCTGAAGGTTGATTTGCAGCGAGAGCCAATCGCCCCCCACAATGCCTCCCGCCGTATGCAGCATCACGGTATGACAGGTTCCGGCTTCAGGATAAAAAGGACGCTGCACTTTCAGAGGAGCCTGGACAAAGACGCGATCGAGAATCGTCTTTTCCTCGCGTTGGGCGTAGTCTAATTCAAGGTGTCCGTGCCAGGAGGTTGGCGGATTGGGGGCAGTCAAGGGAGTTAGGGCAGTCAAGGGTGAGGTTGGTCGTTCACATCACGCATTACTTTAGCGAACCTCACCCTAAAACCAATGGATCAAATCCTGAAGCTGTCCTGCATTAATTTTTTGCGCGTTTGTACGGAATCACCCGATCGCCTAACGTAACGTAAGAGGGAGAAGCTGTCTGAGAAGTGTTCGAGGTTCAACATCGCCTCCTAAATCCCCCAACTTCGGGGAACTTTGAGAAGCCAAAGGAGAACTCGGTTTCCCCAAAATTAGAGGGCTAGAAAGGTGGTTTGGGCAATCATCGTTGCTTTTCAAAGCTTTTCTGAGCTGTTCTGACTAGACCTGATGCCCCATGTCTAAGACTTCCTGCCCCCCGGCTTTTCGGCTGCTGCTGGTGCTGCTGGCAATCTTTACTGCTTCTCCGGTTCTGGCGCAGCGCATTGCTCCGGCAAATGATGGAACTCGAACGCAGGTACGGCAGCGTGGCAATCGTTTTGATATCGAGGGGGGACGACGATCGCGGGACGGCAGAAATTTATTTCACAGCTTTGAGCGGTTTGGGCTGAGCCGAGAACAGATTGCTAACTTTCAGTCTGATCCGGCGATTCGTAATATTCTGGCTCGGATTCGGGGCGGCGATGCTTCGCTGATTGACGGCATTTTACGCGTGTCGGGCGGTAATTCTAATCTCTATCTGATCAATCCGGCAGGGATTATTTTTGGGCGAAATGCACGGCTCGATGTTCCAGCAGCGTTTACGGCTACAACCGCAACGGGAATTGGCTTTGCTAACAGTTGGCTGAGCAACGTTGGTCGCCCTGACTATGCCGCGCTGATAGGCGAGCCGATCGGGTTTGACTTTGCCCTGACTCAGCCGGGGGCGATCGTGAACTCTGGCAATCTAACGGTTACTGAGGGACAATCTCTGACGCTGCTGGGCGGAACTGTGGTGAACACCGGCGAAATTGCTGCACCAGGGGGAAATTTGACGATCGCCGCCGTACCTGGAACCCGTCGAGTGCGCCTTAGCCAAACCGGATCGCTGCTCAGCCTGGAACTGCCCACTGAAAGTTCAGCAAATGCTACCGATGCCCCGCTTCCAACCAGTCCACTTTCCCTGCCGTCCCTGCTTACCGGTGGCGAAGAGCTTCAAAGCGCAACCGATCTAATCGTCCAGCCCGACGGGACGGTGCAGCTTCGCGGGTCGGGAACAGTGATTCCCACACAGCCCGGAACGGCGATCGTCTCTGGAACCCTGAATGCAGCAACGTTAGGAACACCCGCAAGTTCTGAAATTACGGTGGTGGGCGATCGAATTGCCCTGCTGGATGCCAGTTTGGATGCATCGAGCGCGACAGGTGGAAGAATCCGGGTCGGCGGCAACCTGCAAGGCACAGGTACATTACCCCAGTCTCAGATTGTTTATGTTGATCCCAGTTCTAGCCTGGCTGCAAATGCCAACTCCGCAACGGCAGCAGGCAACGGAGGACAGGTCATCATTTGGTCAGAGCAGGGGACGCAATTCTTTGGCAACATCAGCGCGACGGGGGGCGCAACGGGCGGAAACGGGGGCTTTGCGGAAGTATCGAGCCGGGGGCAGCTTACCTTTGCCGGACAGGTCAACCTAAGTGCAGCAAACGGTCGTCTAGGCACACTCCTGCTTGACCCAACCAATATTCTGATTTCTGACACAGCCCCCACGACTCCCGGTACGGACACCGCTTTGCCAGATATTTTGGCAGGCGAATTTGCAGGCGATATCACGATCGACGCAGCTACGCTCACGGCTCAGACTGCCGATATCATTCTAGAAGCCACCAACAACATCACGGTTTCTCCCTCGATCGCCACCCTGTCGTTTGTCCCTAGTTCCGGCGGCTCGATTCGCTTTACAGCCGATGCAGACGGAGACAGAACAGGAGGATTCTTTAGTCCCACATCGACCATTTTTACCAACGGACGCGATCTGACGATTTCTGGAGCCACGATCGCTACAGGCAACATTCTCACTCAGAGCGGGTTTGGTGAATTTGTAGGAGCTTCAGGCGATGTCACGCTGACCGCAACCGGAGACATTACAACAGGCGCAATTTCGACCGCAGCAGGGTTTGGTGCGCTTGCAGGGGATGTGACGATCGCCAGTTCGCAGGGCAATGTCACCGTCGAGACGATCGATGCTTCCAGTCCTTCTGGTGAAGCAGGGGATGTCGCAATTGCAGGCGATCGAGTGCAGCTTACAGGCACTTTGCCCACCGAGGAGGGAATCGCAGCCAGTATCGATGTCACCGGCGGCTTGGATGGCGGCGTACCGGGAACGATCGCCATTCAGTTTGCAGGCGGAGCTGAAAACCGCCCGTTTGTCGTCGGCACACCCGGAATCGCCGGGACTACCCTGAGCGGCAGTGCCGGAAGCCTTACTGCAGGACCAGGAGGCACGATCGCTTCAGGCAACTATACCGTCGCACCTGCCGGAAACACGCTCAATCCTGAACCTGCGATTGCGATCGCTTCAGTAAATGCCGCCCCCACGATTACGCCAGGAACCACTGCCCTAGCCACGCTGGTGGGTGAGCCGCTCTCGATTCCAGTCAGCAGTTTTGTCGCCGGAGTCACCGACCCCAACGGCGATGTGACACTGCTGCGGCTAACTTCCCTCCCACTCGAAGGAACCCTGACACTCAACGGAGTGCCCATTCTGCCGGGAACCCTGCTGGCTCCGACCGATACGCTGGTCTATACGCCGCCGCTTGATGTGCCTGCCATTTTGCCTGTGTTTGAAGTCGTTGCTGTGGATCTGGCGAACGGTGTGCCGTCTCTATCTAGCTCTGCACCGATCGCTGTTCAAGTCATGATTCGTAATCCTCCCACGCCCGGTCCCCGACCCAGACCAGGTCCCGATCCTCGACCCACGCCTGATCCTGATCCCGATCCTCGACCCACGCCTGATCCTGATCCCGATCCCCGCCCCCCTGACCCCAGGCCATCCCCCAGCCCGCTGCCCCCATCCCCATCCGAACCGCTAACATCTGCTGATCCGCGTGTGGATACTCCGCCACTGACCCAGCCTATTCCCCAGGTAACGCTGCCGCCAACCTTGATCGACACTGATCTACCCCGGCTAGAACGGCAGTATTCAAGTGACTTTGAGGACTATTTAGGGCTGCCGCCTCAGCCGATCGTTACCCTGGATCAAGCAAAGGAGCTGGCGCAGGATATCCAGCAAGCAACGGGCGAACAGCCTGCATTTATCTACATTTCTTTTGTGCCAGAAGGCATAAACCCACTGGCGATCGACCCATTGGCGGAAGAGAGCGATCAGCTTGATCTGGTAGTCGTGACCGCGCAAGGGTTAATCCGGCGGCGTGTTCCCGAGGCAACCCGATCGGCTCTGCTGAAACTTGCCCAAGACTTCCGCAGTGAGATTACCAACCCGCGCAATCTAGAAACCACCAGCTACCTGGCAGATGCTCAGCAGCTTTATCAATGGCTGATTACGCCGCTTGCCGATGAGCTGAAAACCCAGGGCATTACCAACCTCGTGTTTCTGCCCGATATGGGACTGCGATCGCTTCCCTTTGCGGCACTGCATGACGGACAACAGTTCTTAATCGAGCAGTACAGCGTCGGTTTAATGCCCAGCCTTAGCCTGACCGACACCCGTTACGTCGATGTCCGAGGAGCGCAACTGCTGGCAATGGGCATCTCAGAAAGTACTCAGGGACAAAACCCACTCCCTGTCGTTCCCACAGAACTCTCAACGCTGGTACTGCGGCTCTGGCAAGGCGGCAGAATTGTGCTGAATAATGATGCCACGATCGAAAATTTCAAGCAGGTTCGCCAGACCCAGCCCTTTGGCATTATTCACCTGGCAACTCATGCCGACTTCGTCCCCGGACCCATTACGAATTCCTACATCCAGTTCTGGGACGAGCGACTGCTAATGGATCAGGTGCGTCAGCTCCGCTGGAACGATCCGCCCGTGGAAATGCTGGTCTTAAGTGCCTGTCGAACCGCGCTGGGCAATGAACAGGCTGAACTCGGCTTTGCCGGACTTGCTGTGCAAACAGGCGTTAAATCTGCGGTGGCAAGCCTCTGGTTCGTCAATGACACCGCCACCGCTGCCCTGATGACCCGCTTCTACGACGCCCTCACGATCGCGCCCATCAAAGCCGAAGCCCTCCGCCAGGCGCAAATTGCAATGGTACGCGGACAAGTCACGATCGCCAATGGTCAAATCCAGGGTATCCCCGGCATTGGTAGCATCCCCCTCCCCCCAGGCGACAACAGCCTCAGCGGCTCCCTCTCCCATCCCTACTACTGGGCTGCCTTCACAATCATCGGAAACCCCTGGTAAAAACATCCCTTTACCGCTCCCCCCTCACCCACTGATACAACGCCTTCTCCGGCGCACTAATCTCCGCTACCGAAGTATAGTAATACCGCTGCCAATCGGCTTCCGGCAATCCGGCAAACACCATTAAGTTCAGCGGATACTGTTCGCTATCCGTGCAGCGGCGAAAATCATCTCGAAATAAAAAGATGGCTTTCTGAAGGGCGATCGCTATGCCTAGCTCGACCATGACCCCTTCATCCGGCGGCATTCCGTTCACGATTGCAAAAATGCCATCACACTGCTGCACATCTTTCAGGTCTGCCTGAGCCACCTGATATGCCCATCCCGGCTGGGAAAAATCAACCTGATTGTTGCGGCTAAACGGCTCCCACACCTCGACACCGATTGACTCCAGAGCAGAAACGATCGGCGGCAGCAGTAGATCGCGCTGTTGCTTGGAAAATCCATAGGGATTGGCAAGATAAATTGCTTTTGTCATGCTGTTTTTCAGCGTCCTGCTTCAGTAATTGGTTGTGATAGCCATTGGTTGTGATAACAAATCGGTAGCGATAGCTAGGGCATTAAACGACCTGCAAGCATCGAACATCCTCCCCATTCCCTAGCCCTGCTCGAGGACTGACCCTATCCCTATAAACAATCCTTTAAGACAAACAAAGTATTGATAATAGATTTAAACCATTCCCAGATTTACCGCGAATCGTCTGCCCTGCTCTCATCTAACTCAGGCCTAAACAAGGGGTAGTTATGAGGGCTACCTTTGAGCTAAATTCCCTAAGGGTTTTCCGCTTTAGGCTTTTTCAGGCTTTTATGGGGGAAGGCAGCTCTCTGCTGAATGATTCCTCTCCTCCCGTATCGCTCTCCTTTCTGTTTCCCCTGCTACGTCTTCTATCTCACAAAAGATACATTTGTTTACGAATAAATTTCACTTGAAGCGGGCATCTCAGGCTACTATAGGATTTGGGATTTGAGATAGTCGGTAGTTAGTTGTGCTTGTGCAAGATTGGATAAAGATTGACGGACAACACTCTGATTATTTGATTCTCTGCATTGGTTCTATGGAGTAGTTTATGTCAATCTATGTTGGCAACCTGTCCTATCAGGTTACTGAAGAGGACGTCACCACTGTTTTTGCTGAGTACGGTACGGTAAAGCGAGTTCAGCTTCCGGTCGATCGGGAAACAGGTCGGATGCGTGGTTTTGGTTTCGTAGAAATGTCTTCAGACGCTGAAGAACAGGCTGCGATCGATGCACTTGACGGCGCAGAGTGGATGGGACGCGATCTAAAAGTCAATAAGGCGAAGCCTCGCGAAGAACGCCCTGCAGGTGGCGGTGGCGGTTGGGGAGGAGGTGGTGGCAATCGCGGTGGACGGAACGATCGTCGCTATTAAGCCTTAAATTCCCCAAAATTGATAGTTTGAAGTTAAGAGCTTCTAGTAGGCTGAGACGATTGCCTCGCTCTGCTGGAAGCTCTTTATTCTGTGGTAAAACATGAACAAACATTTATATCAAAACAAGGAGAGGATTGCATGACTCAAGTGATTGTCGGCGAAAACGAAGGAATCGAGTCAGCCCTGCGTCGCTTTAAGCGGCAGGTGTCTAGAGCCGATATTTTTGCCGACATGAAGAAGAATCGCCACTTTGAAACACCGCTCGAAAAAGAAAAGCGCAAAGCCATTGCCCGACGCAAGCAGAGACGGTTCCGGCGCAAGGCTTAGTTCATAGTGAGTCTGTAATCTGTAACAGCAATCTGTAACAGTCATCGGTAGCAAGACTCGATCGTGACTGAAAAGCAGCCGTTTGAAATTGACGAAGTGATCGATCGCCTGCGGCAGGCAGTCTCTTCCTTTCCTAAGGCTGCGATGTTTGAGTTGGCAGCACAGGGTTATAATTCGCCGTTTGAGCAGTTAATTTCCTGTATCATCTCGATTCGCACCTATGACGAGGTCAGTTTGCCTACCGCAAAACGGCTGTTCGATCGCGCTCGCACTCCAGCGGAAATGGTTCAGCTTAGCGTGGCAGAAATCGATCGGCTGATTCAAAGAAGCACCTACCACGACGCAAAAGCGCAGCAAATTTGGGATATTGCCGATCGAATTGTGCGTGAATATGGCGGTGAGTTGCCCTGCGATGAGCAGGTTTTTTTGTCGTTTAAAGGGATCGGGGCAAAGTGTGCCCATCTTGCCCTCGGTATTGCCTGCGAGCAGCCCTACATCAGCGTCGATATCCATGTGCATCGCGTCACCAATCGCTGGGGCTATGTCCAAAGCCGCACGCCCGAAAAAACGCTGGCAGCCCTGGAAGCAAAACTACCCCAGCAATACTGGATCGAGATTAATGCGCTGCTAGTTCCCTTCGGCAAGCACATTTGTACCGGGAATGCCCCGAAATGTCCTAAATGCCCGTTGCTGTCGATGTGTCAGCAGGTGGGAGTTGAGGGGTAGAGGGGTGGATGGGCGAGAGGGAGAGTAGGGAGAGGGGGAGCGAAGAACTGCTGAACTTGAGACACTACGCTTTTATGAGTTTCCTCTAGATCCTGGGTAGACTACTCAATGAGTGTGCTATGGATGCTCGTGAAGCCCGAGTTACAGTCGTTTTACCCAATTTCTTTGGGGCTGATCGAAGCTGAAAAGGATCTGAGAGTATGTCTGAATCTTTGCCTAAAACATATTCACGCTTCTATGCTTTTATCATTTCTACCAATCTCGCTATATTTCTTCTCCTCGCGTTTTGGCTATGGCAGTATTGGCACGATGGACTAATTGCGAGTGTTGATGTTGATAGCTTCTTTAATCGCAGGGTGAGCTTTTCAATTCTCAATAAGTATGTTTTTGAACCTTATATTTTAGATTCTCTTCTTGTTCTTGCCATTGCGTTTTTGGGACTAGGTTCTTTAGTGTCAATTATTACTAAAAAGCTTGCAATTGCCTATGCTTTTCTCTCTATTCACTCTGTTGTAGTATTCATTACCTGTGTATTAATACAATCAAAAATTGATGTATTACATATTTGGAGAAGTGCCTTAGTTTCAGCGTCAGTTATAACTTGCTTGTCGGGCAACTCCAGGCGTGAACAAGAAAATGAGAATCAGGATTTTGACAAAACCTTTCTATCAGTAATGCAAATTATCTGTCTTCTATTGTTTATGCTGAACGTTTTTAGCTACTAGCCTTTTGACAATAGAGCTAATGGATTAGAGAAGCATTGACTCAAATGCTCTTTCTCCGGTTAACCTGATTCGCTGAAATCACACAAGCAGACCTTAAAGATTTCAAAGAATCAAAACTATAAATTTTGATGCTCACAGCTTTTGATGCTTCTTTATCAAGACTAGAAAAGAAAGTAAGAGTATGTTTGAATCGTTGCCTGGAAAGTCTTCTCGCTTTTCTATTCTGCTTATTATTACCAATCTTAGTATCTTGACCCTTCTCCTATTTTGGCTATGGCGATATTGGCATAGTGGAATGATTGTGGCTGAAGCATCTAATGTTGATGGCTTCTTCGATCGTCAAGCTCAGTTATTGAAAATTTCCAACGAGTTCATTTTTGAGCCTTACGTTTTTGATTTTGTGTTTATTCTTATTCCCTCATTGATTATTTTTTTGGGCTATGGAATAGCAGAGGAAACGAAAAGGCTTGCTATTGCCAATATTCTTTTTACAATTCACTCAGTACTTGTACTCGTCGCCTGTATCTTTATCCAATCAAAGATTGGTGTGGTGCATCTATGGACAAGCACTGTATTGTCAGCGGTTTGTCAAAATAGTTTATCCTCTTACTTCATAGATAGAAAAAAGCTGAGAACCAGGATTTTGATATAACTTTTTTACAGATATTATGGATTATTGCACTCTTAACTTTCATCCTGTCAATCTATAGTTTAGTCATCCACTTTACAAGTTGACGAATAACAGAGCCGCTGGAATCTATTCGCTTCCTCAACGGCTCCTTTAATTATCTGGATTCGCGAAATTTGTCCTGCAAACAGATGGGACTTTAACTTTGGTGTCCAGGTTCAGCCTGGATAATCTCCCAGATACAGCTCTGCCGCTGATTTAATCCTGTAGCAGAGCCGCCTAATGAGCATTCCAACGCAGAGCATTGGCGCGAGGAACCCGAAGCCCCTGACCCGCTCACTCACCCACCCGAATCTCGATCGGTAATCCTGTCAGACAAGACAACAAAGGATCTCTCTCCACCCAGACGGACACCGATCCACCGTTACAGCGAAACTCGCCCCAGCCGTCCTGGTTTGTGCGAACGGGTTCTTTGATATGTTCGGTGATGTCGTAAAAGGTGGTGTTAGGTTTGCCGACTTCCATCCATTTGCTGCCGTCGGGACCGTCGCTCATAATCACTGCCATTGCACCAGGGTGCTGCTCAGAGCCGAGTCGCGTCCAGCCGATGATGTCCCAGTGATCGAAGTAGTCGTACTGCGCTCCGTAGGCGAAATATTGACGGGCAAACAGAAAGCGATCGATCAGCCAGCGGTGGGAGTCCAGCCAAATTTCATGCTCGTTGCCGTCTCGTCCTTTATCCCGGTAATGTGCGCCGTAGTAGTCTGCATAAAAAATGCAGGGATAGCCTTCCGCCCGCAGCAGAATAACCGCGTAGGCAAGTGGCTTAAACCAGGATTCCACTATAGATTCGAGTGCTTGTAAGGGCTGCGTGTCGTGGTTATCGACTAGGGTGACGGCAAACATGGGCAGGTGCTTCATCAGCGTGTTGTCCAGGATCGATCGCATATCGTAGTTTCCACCCGATAGACTGGCGCGATGAAAGTTGTAGTGCAGCGGCACATCAAATAAATTTAGCCTCCCGCCTGCGTTGCCGATATACCAGCTCAGGGAGCCGAAGTCTTCTGTCCAGTATTCCCCGACGCAAAACAGATCTTTCTCTGCGTAATGCTCTAGGTGATCCAGCCAGTCGCTAAAGAAATCGCCGTTGATGTGTTTAATTGCATCCAGCCGGAAGCCGTCCAGTCCTACAGTGTTCATCAGCCACTCGCCCCAGTATTTCAGCTCACCCCGCACCTCAGGATGATTCATATCCAGGTCGCAGCCCATCAAATAGTCATAGTTGCCCTGGCGCAGATCGACTTTGGTATCAAAACTTTTGCCCTTAACCTGATAAACAGCGCGGTAGCCCGGATTGCCGTCGTCATAGTCCAGTGCGTCAAAGTGCCACCAGTGCCATTTCATTGAGGAATACTTATCGCCCCGACCGGGAAAGCTAAATTCTGTCCAGCCGCGAATGGTTCTCTCGCCGTCGATCGGGCAGTTGCGATCGCTCCGGTCGTAGGGCACCACTTCAAACTCTTCCGTGCAGTCTGCGCCCATCTTGTGGTTAAACACTACGTCTGCATAAGCCTGCATTCCGGCTCGCTGAATTGCTTTCACAGCAGCAACGTATTCGTCTTTCGTGCCGTACTTAGTACGGGTGCTTTTGCTCTGGTTAAATTCTCCCAGGTCGTACAGGTCATAAATGCCGTAGCCTACATCGTTTTCTCCCTCCATTGCTTTGCAGGCGGGCGGCATCCAGATAGCGGTTATTCCTGCCTGGGCAAGCTCCTGGGCGCGATCGGCAAGCTGGTTCCAGTGAGTGCCATCTGAAGGCAGATACCAGTGGAACCACTGCATCATCGTGCCGTTAAACTCTGCGCCTGGTTTACGGGCAGCAAGGCAATCGATATTGCGTTCCAGCCATTCTTGAAGCGATTGAGTGGCAGTTTCAACGACTTCAGGGGTCAGATCTTTGCCCAATTGATGAAATCGCTGTTCAAGCTGTTGAAATACGTTCGTCATTGGATTAGTGCCCAGAGATAGTTTTGAAAGCCTTTATTTTCGAGCTTTAAAGTGATTCAGCGAACTGGGACGAGGTTCCAGGAAAAAATTCACTCTCATCATCCCAGCCTTAATCTCGATCGAGAATAAACTTCCAAAAGTTTTCCTCAAGCAGGCTAAAGCAGTCCGCAGCAGAGGGTTCAATTTCTCCAGAAAAGGCGGTTTAAGAGGCAACTCCAAACTTTTCAATCCTCCTTATTCTCTCAGTAGCTTGTTTGGGAAACCACGGTAGTGTAAGGGGTAATTTTGGGCAAGATGAGGCTATGCCTAATTTGGGATGCAATTGTAATATCTATTGACTGGATGAGATGGATTTGAGGCTTGAGAGAGACGGAAGCTCAATTCCAGATCCGTCAAAATCAAGCCAGGTTAAAGGATAGGCGCAGGGAAATTAGATTTCTGCAAATTTTATCAATCAACCTAATTTTCAAGTCCGCACATTACCTGAACCAACCCAAGGAGAACAAATGCCATGAGCGATGGATCGATCGTACAAATGTCTGCCTACCCCGGATGGATCGTAGGCGTGAGCCGATCGGCTCTAATGGATAGCTATTTGTGCTGGGTGATTGATCCAGACCTGACCCTGCTAAACGATGGCAGAGAATACGAAACCAGCAATGCTGCGATGATGGCAGGTCGCGCTTATGTTGAGCGAAATTTAGTAGTTTAATTTCGGCAAAGTTTCAGCACTAATCGAGCGATCGAGAAAAGTTTCAGATTATTAAGTCTCAGAGACAGTTAATCTATATGTGAGACAAACAGCGATGGAGCGGGAACGTTAACTTTACTGGCTTCCCGGATTGTATCGCAATGAGTCGTCACTTTCAGGTTGAAGCGGCAAAACGTACACCGCACTATTGGATTGTTTTGCCTACCCAAATTCCCAGTGCTTGCCGAGTTTGTATTGTCGAGCTGGCCTGGGCAGCGTTTACACTTCATCAGCATCAGGCGGAGTCTTCTCCTACCTTGCTGAGTCAGCATTTAATCGCGCAGGGATCGCCCTTATGAAGCGATCGTCCCTGTTGGGTCTGTCTCAAATTTTTGGCTATGCTGCTTTGACGGGTGTTTTCATTGCCCAGGCAGCTAAGCCTTTGCTGGGAGCGCTATCCGCGCCGGTCAGCATTGGTTCTGGCGAAATCTTAGCGGATGGACTGCGGCTGATTGGACTGGTGCTTTATTTTGTCATTGTGGTCACTATCGGGGAATGGATTGTGAAGCCGCTGGTTGTCAGTCCTTTAACCAGCCAAAAGATACGGCTCATGCAGCAGCTTTGCGCCTCTGGTTGGGACAGTCAGCACGCTGGATCGCTCTTAGCCGTCTGGGTTTACCTTAGTCTGACGATCGGGATTAGCGTTAATCTGGGGTTGGAACTGGCAATTTTAAGCTCAGTTTCCTAAAATGCTTAAGTCTTACGAGGCTTTTAGGCATTGATCGGTCTTTCAAGGATTTGTCCTGCGGTGACAGGCAGTGCAGCATTCACCAGCGTCAGCAAATTTCCTGCCTGTTCTTGTCCATTCGCTGCCAGTTCACTGTGGCAGAGATAAACCCGATTGGTTGCCCGATGGAGTAGATCAAACACCTGTCGCTGAAGTCGCTGCACATTGGCTTCCAGCTCATCTGCGGTTGTCCAGGCTCCGAGTCGCTTTCTTAGAAAAATGGGCGCACCAAACAGTCCGCTCCCGCCTGATAACCAGAAGGGTGAGCCGGCATCAAGCCAGAACTGCCAGCGATGAAAGCGTCGATCGTTTCGATATTGATAGATTGTGGCGATCGTGACTGCTTGAGCGGCTTTGCCGATCGGTCTAGAGGGAAAAGGGTCTGCAGTAATTGTGCCTTCGCGTAAAAGCTGAATGAATTGCCCCACCGAGAGCGACACCGGGACTTCTGAGGCGTTGAACGACTGGAGGCGAGTAACCACTTCCCAGTAATGCTGAGCGGTTTCCATCAGTTCGCGCAGGGCGGCAAGCTGGTCATAGGGCAAATGACTGCCGCCAAAAAAGAATTTTTGAATGGCGCGATCGAGCAACACAACGGGACTCGTAATCATACGCTGCTGCTGCTGCTGTTTTTGCGACTCGACCCACTGCACCAGATCTTCATAGGCGCGAGTTGCCTGAAAGCCCAACCGATCCCAGCGAGGCAGCACGGTTGCCGGAAGCAGATGGGGGCGATCGAAATCGGGCACAAAGCAGTGGTCGGTCAGCAGCCCAGCTCGAACGGGATCAATTCGCGGCATAAAGGTGGTTGAGCTACCCGAATCAGACTGACTCAGGGCTTCGACTTCCAGTGCGCTGATTGGCTCGGTGTAAACAGAGTTGGGAATTTGACTTAACAGCACCAGCATTTCAGCGATCGACTCCCGGTTGAGCAAGCGTCCTAAGCCGGGGTAAACCAGTGCCAGCAGAGTCAGCAATGCCTGAATCAGCGGCGAACTGGCAAGCGGATGCTGGTCGTGGAGCGAGGCAACGGGAATTCCCTGACTGGTGAGAATTTCGCGTAGCGTGTAGCGGGCGATCGGGTCTACTCCAGGCGCGATTACAGCAACATCCTGGGGCCGAACCTCGCCTTTATGAATTGCAGCCGCAATTTCTTCAGCAGTTTGGCGCAAAAGCTGTCCTCTCGCCGCCGTTTGGATTGTACGAATGCAGTCTGGCAACTGCGGCAGCAACAAAGGTTCACGCACCCATTCCATCACCGGCCGTCCCCAGGTTGCACCAATGCAACGATTGGCATCTGCAAATAGGGTTTCGTTCTGGCAGCGATGGGCAAGCTCTGCAAAATACTGGGGATCGGCTCCCAATCCCAGGCGAATTCCGCCTTCAGGATTAAATGTAAAGGTTCCCGGAATGCCGCAATGCTTCGCCGTTTCCTCTGCGGGAGGATCGAGCAGCAGTTCAAACAGGGTGCGGGCGACTGCTGGATATTCGTCTACGTCATCGGCAAACACAGCATAGTAGCGGCTGGTTAAGTGCTGCCGATAAATCGGGTGGGGCAGCAGACATCGCCAGTACAGTTCGGTGATAATTCCATAGGTGAGCAGTCCACGGGCTAGACACCAATCCCACCACTGCTGGATCGCTTCGCCAATTGCCTCCCATGAATCTCGTGAATCTAAAGAACCTTCCTGTTCGGCAAATCCTTCTTTCAGCAAAAAAGCAATGTCTTCATGGGGTGTACCGCTAAACGCCGCAAGCTGAAGCAGGTCAAGCGATCGACGCACAAGGTCATAGTCGCGCATTCCCGTTTGGCGCAATCGACCCGATGCTAAATTGGGTTGCCAAAGGCGGGTCGCTAATTCCTGCTCGGTTTCCGGGCGCAGCCGCAAGGGAAATAAGGTTTTCAGCCCAAGCTGTTCTGCCAGCAGGGGAAAAAATAGCCGTACTTCGTCCTGAAAAAAGCCCAACGGCGTCACCGAGTCAAATCGATATTTGCCCTGTGTCGCAGCGGCAATGCGATCAGCAAGATCGAGCCGATTATCGCCGATCGCCGCAAAGACTAGCGCAGTCTGTCGTGCCTGAGTCCGGTCTCGCTGCCAGTTTGCCTCTGCTGCCTGGGTAAACTGCTGGATGAGTCGGGTGGTCTTTCCACTGCCCGTTACACCCGAAATCCAAATAGAATCAAGAGACACGAATCGCTCCTCAGGGGCTTGGTATCATCATTTCTAATCTAACGTTAGAATAAACGATCGTTTGGATTCACTGGTTGATCCGTAGCGTTGATACCTAACCCGATCGCCCTAAAGCAGAACCTGCCTCACATCACTGCTCCAGAAGCACCTGAAGTTTGAGTTGGTTCTTTTGAAACCAGCTAATTTATAAAGCAAATCGATCGTTAAAACTGCTGTTCAACCCGTTCTGCTGCCTTTTCAACGATCCTGAATCCGCACTTCGCATCATGTCAGACGATCCTATTGCCCCAATGAGAAATTCGGCTTTTGCATCTTTCAAGGAGTATTTTCGCTCTGCTAATCGCTGGCTGCAAAAAACTCCCGAACGCGCCCTCGATCAGGCCTACGAAGCGGCACTTGCCATCAAAGCATTAGAAGACGCTCACTTTGATGGAAATCCAATTTCGCTTGAAAACGGTGACTATAGCCAAAGTGCCAGAACTTATCTTAAAGAAGAGCTAAAAAAGTATCTTGATATTATTAGAATCCGTTTATTTGAGTTCAAAGCAAGCAGCTCGATCGTCCGTCTTTCAAATCAAACCATTACCGAAGTTCAACTCGAAGAAAACAGCAGTAATTACTCTCCTGGTGAACTGCAAAGTAATCGTCTTACCGTAAATGTAATCGATCGCCCTAATTTAATTCTCAAAAAGCTGCGCTTTATTGATGAAGTGCTGGCACCGTACAGCAATCCTGAGCCAAATCCCGGTTCAGTGATGATTGTGACCAATGCTCAGCCCAATCCTCCTCAGCTCAGCAACGCTCAACCCAAAACCGAGCAGAAGCTGAGTCAGACCGAGCCGCCGATCGTGTCTCCGGGAAATCAACTGCCCAAGCGGGCTGCCAAGCGAGATATGAAGTCCCTGACGGATAAAACCGGGGTACTGCCGCGATCGATTCTGGAGACGGTCGATCGGGTTCGGCGAGAGCTTGATCCTGAAGCAGAGCAAGAACTCGTCCGGGATTTTCGCAAATCAAAATCTCGCACGATCACCGCAATCCGATTTGTTTTGCTGCTGATTATTATTCCGCTCTTAACCCTGCAACTCGCCAAAAATTTTATTGTTGGTCCGATCGTCGATGGCTACCGGGCTGGTAACGAGCAGGTTCAGGTGTTTCTCAACGAGGAGTTAGAAGATGAAGCACTGAACGAACTTCAGCGATTTGAACAGCGAATTCGGTTTGAAATTTTGATTGGTAAAGAGGAGCCTAAAACCGAGGAAGAAATCGTGGAGCAGGTGCGCGATCGAGCGGCTGAAATTCAGCAGGACTATCGGGATCGCGGCTCGGATGCAATCAAGAATGTGTTTGCTGATTTGTTTGGGGTGATGGCGTTTGCCGTAATAATTGCAACCGGAAAGCGCGAAATTGCTGTGCTGAAATCCTTTATGGATCAGCTTGTTTATGGCTTAAGCGACAGTGCTAAAGCGTTTATCATCATCCTGTTTACCGATACCTTCGTCGGCTTTCACTCCCCTCACGGTTGGGAAGTGATTCTCGAAGGGGTTTCCCGACACTTTGGGCTGCCCGCAAACCGCGATTTTATCTTCCTGTTTATTGCCACTTTTCCGGTGATTCTCGACACGATTTTCAAATACTGGATCTTCCGCTATCTGAATCGCGTTTCGCCTTCCGCGGTGGCAACTTATCGCACCATGAACGAGTAATGATAAACGAGTGATAAGCTGCTTAAGAAGCCGCAAGTATCTATATTACCCCCTAAAAATTGCCCCCTAAATCCCCCGATGCTGAGGGACTTTGAAGTACCCAAATTCCTAGCTGACCTGACTAGAGGGTTTAGGTTGGCGAGTGGTTCGATTTTGTAGCAGCATTCGTTCAAAGCTGAGGGCAGTGACACCGAGCGTTACAATCAGTATTCCCAGGATCTGGACGCTTTGCAAGGCAGTGTGTCTGCCGGGAGTGAGCAAAAATGCCAGAAATGCGGTGAGCGCAGGACCACTCGCGGCAATAATCGACGCTCTGGCTGCCCCCATAAACCGCACGCCAAAGTTATTCAACAAATAGCCTGCCAGCGTCAGTCCGCCCAGCAGCAGTCCAGCGATCGCCAGCCCGGTGCGATTGGTTGGGGCAACTTCAACGCCCAGCACAATGAGACTAACGCTGGAAAAAATAAAAATGCTGGAGAACTGGATCAGGCTGACCGGAACCGGGTGCAGCTTGCGGAAGCTAACTTGCATCGAAATTAGGTAGAACGCAAACGCAATACCTGAAAATACTGCGGTCAAAATGCCATTCCAGGAAACGCCCGCCGTCCCTAGTTTGGGAGCAGCCGTAAACACAACGCCCGACAGAATCGCTGCCATCACCAGCAGCCGGAGCCGTGTGGGTCGATCGCCAAATAAATACCATGCTAGCGGCACCGTTGCCAGGGGATACATAAACAGAACCGTGACGGCAACACCAGGGCCAATTTGACCGATCGCAATATAAATCAAAACCTGTGACAGAAACAGGAAAAACCCGCTTCCCAGAACGCTGCCTAGCAATATTCGATCTTTTGACTGAAAGAAGCCCCGAATCTCGTGCCAGGTATTTTTATATAGTCTGGGGGCAAGCCACACCATCAAGGGCACGACCACCAGCATCCGCATCCACAAAATTAGCAGCGAACTGCCAAACCCGTTCAACTTAATAAAACCGCCGATCGGAATCAAGCCAAACAAGCGGCTGGGATTGCTCACAATGCCAACAAGAACGTTGTGCAACGACAGCGACAGCGTGGAGAGCAAAATCAGCAGGAGTCCCATTTGAAAATGAGACAAACGACGCGGATCGGCAGGAGAGCGAAGCGGAACCATCACCGGCTCAGGTGCGACTGCTGGAGGCGTGGGCAGCAAAGACGTTCCCTGCAAAGGCACAGGCTCAGGCACTCGTTCAGGAGCCGGGGCAGCATAGGGATTCTCGATCGGTTCAAACGGATTTGCTTCTGGATTCGGCAACGATTCAGCCGTAAACGGAGTAGGCGAAACAGAAAGATGAGCGGGAGGACTGGCAGGAATTGCGCCACTGCGGGTCATTTCAAGCTGAAGCTGCTGACTGATGCGCTTAACCAGCACTTCCAGAATTACTTCTCCCTGCTGACCCAGGTTGTGCATTCGATCGATCTGCTGCGACAAGGCACTTTCGTAGCTCGACAAGTCATGCTTGAGTGTTGAAAAGGTGCGATTTACCGTTTCATCCAGCGACACCATCAAGCGGTTTGCCTCTATGGATTCGATCGCGCCATTGCTCGAAATTCGTGGCAGACTGGGTCCCGAAGCGTCTTGCTGAACTTGCTGAACCGTCACCATCTGATTAATTCGCTGACTGAGGGCAGCGTGAAGATGATTTGCCAGGGTGAGAGCGAGTTGTTTTGCCCAGGTTTGCTGTTGGGCAAGCTGATGGCGAGAAAGGGCAACTTCGTACTGAGATTCCAGCATTTGCTGCTGATTTTGCAGCTTTTCAATATCGTTTAATAAGCGCGATTTTTCTGCCTGCAAGCGGCGGACATCGTGACTCATTTGAGCGATCAGGTCTTGCTGGAGGCTGCGAAGATCCTGCGTCATGGTTTGCAGCACATCTTCTGCGTCGCTGGAATGGCGCGATGCTGCCTGAGATTCGTTTTCCTGCGACCCCATTTCTGCGGATCGATCGTTCAGTTGCCCCATGCCTCTTGCAACCTCTTATATAAACTTGCGCTGTCCCTGATTGTTCCTTTAATCCAGGGCGATGCCCGTTGGGGAATCATACCCGATCGGCAAAGCAGAAATACCCTACCCGATCGGTCAATTGACAGAGATGATAGCTCTAAAGCAGCGAAATGAACGGTATCACACCTGAGAATTTACGTTTGAAACGCAACCTGCTGTAAAGCGATCGCTCATTCCCCGTCCATCCTAAAGCCTCTCCGACCACAGTTTGCCCACTTCACCCCCTTCTTATCACTTTCTCTCACCCCCTCCATTTCATCTCCTCACCCCCTTCCCCCCTCATATACTCATTCACTCATCCACTCCCTCAATTCACGCCATAATAAACCTGCTCTACGCCACAAAAAATTGCGATGACCTCAAAGCCCAAAATAAAGCCCAAAATTGTTGTGTTGGACGACGATCCAACTGGGTCGCAGACCGTTCATGGCTGTTTACTGTTGATGAAATGGGACGTAGAGACGCTGCGATCGGGCTTAGCCGACGAGTCCCCCATTTTCTTTGTGCTGACCAACACCAGGGCACTCACTCCAGAGAAAGCACTCTCCACCACGCGAGAAGTTTGCCAAAATCTGAAACAGGCAATTGCAGAAGCAGGCGTTCAAGATTTCCTGGTGGTTAGCCGATCGGACTCCACCCTGCGCGGACATTACCCGATCGAAACCGATGCGATCGCTGAGGAGCTGGGTCCGTTTGATGCCCATTTCCTCACGCCA
The DNA here is from genome assembly GCF_039962215.1 of Leptolyngbya sp. ST-U4. NCBI lineage: Bacteria > Bacillati > Cyanobacteriota > Cyanophyceae > Leptolyngbyales > Leptolyngbyaceae > Leptolyngbya > Leptolyngbya sp. ST-U4. Next base: position 70,045 of record NZ_JAMPKZ010000007.1, on the reverse strand, counting down.
GCTTTTTTTGAGGGCGGACGATTCACCCGCGACAGCGTGCATTATCTGGTGGTGAATGACGTACCCACTCCGGTTCACGAAACCGAGTTTGCGAAAGATTCAGTGTTTGGCTATCGGCACAGCTATTTGCCGGACTACGTGGAAGAAAAAACCAGGGGACGCATTCCTGCCTCGCAGGTCGATCGCTTTTTGCTGGCGGATATTCGATTGGGAACGCTCGATCGCCTGATGCAGCTTCAGGATAATCAGTGTGTTGTCGTTGATGCTGAAACGCAGGCAGACCTGAATCAGTTTGCCACCGATGTGCTGCAAGCCGCCCGTCAGGGAAAGCGATTTCTGTTTCGGAGTGCTGCCAGCCTGCTCACTGCTCTTGCTGCCCTACCGCCCCAAGCCGTCGCGTCGGAGGACATGGCAGCCTATGTGCGGGATGGAAAACCGGGCGCAGTGATCGTCGGTTCCCATGTGAAAAAAACCACTGAGCAGCTCGAAGACCTGCTAAAAGCCCCTGGAGTTGAAGCGATCGAAGTCGATGTCGTTCATCTCCTGGAAGGATCCGCGATGGAGCGTGCCGAGCTATTGCAGCAAACGCTCGATCGCGCTCATCAAGCACACCAGGCAGGCAAAACGCCCGTCATCTACACTAGCCGCCAAGAATTAACCTTTGCCGATATTCAAACCCGCCTCGATTTCGGCATTGCCGTTTCAGCCCTGCTGATGGACATCGAAAAAGGATTACCAGAGACGATCGGCTTCCTGATCAGCAAAGGCGGCATCACCTCAAACGACACCCTCAGCACCGGGCTGGCACTCACCACCGCTCGACTATTGGGGCAAATTCTGCCCGGAGTCTCCGTTGTCCGCACCTCTGCCGATCATCCCCGCTTTCCCCAGCTTCCCGTCGTTCTGTTTCCTGGCAACGTCGGCGATCGAGCAGCACTGGCAGAAGTGTATCGGCGACTCAGCAAACAGGAACCTTAACCCAGCCCGACCCACTTCTAAAATAAACTTGCTCATCCATCCTCAAAGCGTTCAAGACGCAGCAATCTCCAAACAACGCTTGCCCTACAATCTTGAACGAACAATCTATCCCCTCCCCCATCCACCCCCTCCCCACTCCCCCTTCCCCACTTTTTCCTGCTAATCTTTAACTGTCTTAACGGACTCACGCTGCATGAACTCAGATTTTCCAGTTTCCGCTCCACTGTCAACGATCGCCTCTGATGGAGAACTCCAGCCCACTGCCCCCAATCTGGATGCAAAAGAAGTGCCTCAGGTGCGCCTCAAAGGTGAAAATGGGCGACTGCTGCTGCTTTTGCCGCCTGATTTAGAAACGCCTGGTGCAGCGACGGCGTGGACAGATATCTGGCAACAGCTCAAGCAACGCCTGAACGCTGGAGAACGCTTCTGGCAGCCGAGAACGCCCGTACATCTCATTGTTCGCGATCGATTGCTGGATGGGCGTCAGATTCAGGCGATTAATGATGTTCTCGGTGAGGCAGAACTGGAGCTAAAGCGCATTTATACCAGCCGCAGACAAACGGCAGTCGCCGCTGCCACGCTCGGATTTTCCGTTGAGCAACAGTCGTCGATTCCCCGATTGAATCAGTCCGACGAAAGCGGACAGGCACTTGCAGAGCCGCTCTATCTGGAAACAACAGTTCGCTCTGGGATTGAAATTCGGCATCCCGGCACGGTGATTGTGCTGGGCGATGTGAATCCGGGCAGCAGCATTATTGCAGACGGAGATGTGCTGGTGTGGGGAACGCTGCGAGGTGTGGTACAGGCGGGTGCATCGGGCAATTTGCGCTGTCTGGTCATGGCACTGCGAATGGAACCGACTCAGATTCGGATTGGCGACCTGATGGCTCGTGCTCCCGAAACGCCGCCCAGCCAATATCAGCCGGAAGTAGCTTATGTGATGAACGGCAGTATTCGAATTGTTCGCCGAACCGATTTCTCTAAAGATCTGCTGTTTTCCTAGTGGCTTTGCCTGAAAAAATGCACCGCGATACAGGAAGTTTGCAGCGAGTTGTAAGTTTTTTGTTCGATTCGGCAAAACAATATTTAGAATGAGATATTCAAGCTAGATTTATTCAGGTTGAATTGCGCTATTCTTTTGCGTGTGAAAAGCAAATTAAAGCAAATTACTGAGTCAATTGCAGGGTTACATCTTACCTTTAACGCTGTATTTGATGCTTTAGACCGATCGTGGCTCAAGACGATCGCTTGACACATCGCGTAATATTAACCGAATCGCCAACAAAAGCAGTTTCACGTACGTTCAGATCCTATGAGTCGAATCATTGTAATGACATCGGGCAAGGGAGGCGTTGGTAAGACGACTTCTACTGCGAATCTGGGCATGGCTCTGGCTCAGCGGGGGCACAAGGTTGCCGTAATTGATGCTGACTTTGGGCTGCGAAACCTGGATTTGCTGTTGGGTTTAGAAAACCGAATTGTCTATACGGCGATCGAGGTGCTTGCTGGCGAATGCCGCCTGGATCAGGCACTGGTCAAAGATAAGCGTCAGCCCAATCTTGCCCTGCTGCCGGCGGCACAAAATCGCACCAAAGAAGCCGTTACGCCAGAGCAAATGAAAAAGCTGGTTGGTGCATTGAGCAAAGTGTTTCACTACATCCTGATCGATAGCCCTGCCGGCATTGAAATGGGCTTTCTGAATGCGATCGCCGCTGCAAAAGAAGCCATTATTGTCACCACGCCTGAAGTTGCTGCCGTGCGAGATGCCGATCGCGTGGTGGGCTTGCTTGAAGCTAACGATATTAAAAAAATGCACCTAATTATTAACCGAATTAGGCCTGCGATGGTCGAGCAGGATATGATGATGTCGGTTAAAGATGTGCAGGAAATTTTGGCAATTCCGCTGATTGGTGTGGTTCCTGATGATGAGAGAGTGATCGTCTCAACGAACCGGGGTGAACCGTTAGTGTTGTCTGAAACGCCTTCGCTGGCGGCAGCAGCCTATGCCAACATCGTGCGCCGACTGGAAGGAGAAACCGTTCCGTTCCTAGATTTGACCGTTCCGCAAGAGGATTTGCTCTCTCGCATTTTGCGGATCTTCCGTCCCTCCCGTAAATAGGATTGCTCATGCTGCTGCACAGCCGCTTCTTATTGCTATCCTTGACCGTCACCGATCGTCTTTTTGCCTTTTCCTAACCTGCTACGCGCTACCTGTCCCATGCTTCAGCAATTCCTCGATCGCATTTTCTCGCGCAGCGCAACTGCCAACAGCAGCCGTGATACTGCCCGTAAACGGCTTCAGCTTGTTCTGGCACACGATCGAGTTGATTTGTCTCCGGCAATGGTGGAAAAGATGCGCGAGGAGATTTTAGAAGTCGTCTCACGCTATGTCGAAATCGAGCCAGGCGAGTCAGACTTTGCGCTAGAGAATGATCAGCGAACCACAGTTTTGATTGCCAACTTACCGATCAAGCGCGTCAAAAAAGCAGAACCCGTCGGACAAACTCCCCTGGTTGAGAATTTTGCCCCCAGTTTAGAATCGGGGGAGCAGGCTTCAGGACAAAGTGCAGAATCGTCTTCAGAATCAACCGAATCTACCGCACCGCCGACTGCAACTGACCCACCCCGCAGAGCAGATCTGCCATCACTGGAACATTAAATTGGAACATTTCACGGGCAATGGGTCAGCCAACGCTGTTCGAGCTTGCAAGGCAAGGAAATCTAGAAGCAATCGCCCTTTTGATCAACCGATCGCTTCAGCCCCACTCCATCACCGCGAAACTGATACGGCATGAAAGCTGCCTCAAAATTTTGCTGGAAGGGGCAGAGGTTCCGCCACAGTCGATCGCGAAGTCGCTTCAGAAGGGAATCGAAAAACTGGAAATTTCGACAATCGATCGGCTTGAGATTCATGGCAAACAAAGCGATACCCACACCCTGACCTGGACAAAAACTGTTCAGCTTGCGCCACCAAAACCTTCGAGCAAACTTCCTTCAATCCAGATTGATTCTGCTGAAGCAGGCACAACCAAAAGCCGTCCTCGTCCCTATTTTGCTCTGGCTTTATTGACCACATTTCTAGCATTTTTACCGCTCGGCATTGCTGCCCTGATTTTTTCCAGACGAGTTAAGTTGCAGTATCAAAAGCAGGACTATGAGGGCGCGAAGTCTGCTTCTGAAACCGCAAAGATTCTTTGCATTGTCGGCATTTGTCTTGCCAGTCCTTTTTATCTGGCGATCGGCTTTGTTGCAGGCAGCTATTCAATTCTGATCACCGCGTACGAAAACCAAATTGATACGCTCTCCCAATCGCAGGCTAAAACCGCGATCGAAGCAATTAACCGCAGCCAGCAGGCCTACTGGCTAGAAAATCATAAATTTGCCGATTCTGTAAATCAGCTTCAGTTGCCAATTCAGTCTAATAATCACTATCAGTATCAGCTCATTCCAACCGAGCCGGATCGGTCGATTATTACTGCAACTGCCACAAAACCAGGGCTTCAAAATTTTATCGGAATTGTCTACACCCGGCAGGCAAAATCCGTTGCTCAATCCAGTGATTTTCTAAAAACAGCTTCTCTTCATGCAACCATTTGCACCACCGATCTTCCTATTACGCCTGCTCAGATTCGCATTGAAGATGACAAAGTAATCTGCCCGTCCGAAAACTAATGCAGCCTACCCCAATCTTTGTGTGCTATTGAATGTGCGCCACTGAATGCGTGCTATTGAATGTACGCCATTGAAGTACCCTAAGAAATTGCAATAAAGAATCGCGATCGCAGCTCATCAAGTCGTCACTGATAACCCAAGACGCTTCACTCTAGAGCAAAGTTGAGTGAACTAGAGCAAACTTGAGCAAAACTGTCCCAATTTCCCGCAGAAACCTTTTTCCTCGTGCTCAGTCTAAATCACTAACCAGAAATACCGCTGAGACAACGGCTATGTCACGTTCTGCCCTTCCGCTTCAAGTTGTTCGATCGCCCCGTTGGGGAAAGTGCTTTGCATTGCTAATTTCGACTGCGCTGATGGCAGCAACCCTTAGCCTGACTGCCTGCGATTCTCGTAAAGCAACCGTTTCGACGACGACAAGAACAACAGAGCCAACCCCGGTTCAGCCGTCCCCCAGTCCGCTTTCCAGCCCCACGCCGATCGCCTCCTCAGAGATTCCCAAGCCCGTTCCGGCAACGCCCAGCAAGCCCCTAACTCCTCCTGCCGCCACTCCGAAGCCTGCTGCCCGACCTTCTACGCCTCAACCGGATGAAGATAGCTCGGTTCAGCCGGATGGGCTTGCCGTTTACCCTGATTCTCCCTTACCCACACCGGACGGAATTCGACTGGGACAAATTGAGTATCGTTCCTCAGCGACCGCAGCAGATGCAGCTCTGGAAGCGGCGATCGTCAATATCATGGTAGACCGCAGCGGCGATAAATCTTTGCTGGAATCAATGCGCTACACCTACAATCGCGTGGATCTGAACGACGACGGCGCACCCGAAGCCCTGGTTTATCTGATGGGGTCTTACACCTGCGGTTCGGGTGGCTGCACGATGCTGATTCTGGAACCTGCCGGACAGAGCTATGAGATGGTTTCTCGCATGACGCTGGTGAATCCTCCGGTGGTGATTGCTCAGGACACAACCGCAGGCTGGAAGGATCTAATGATTTTTGTGGAGGGGGGCGGCGCAACGCCTCACTATGCCCGTTTACAGTTTGACGGCAGCAGCTATCCTTCGAATCCGTCGATCGCCCCTCCGGTCACTTCAGAGGCTCCCTTAAACGGAACTGCAATTTTGACCGAGAAAATGACACCTGCCGACGGAATCAAGATCAAGCTTTAGCAGTTTTTAGCACAATCTTGACTACAACCCTTCAGCAAGTTCATCGTCTCCGGGAGGGTTGGGGACGCTGCATTGAGCGGTTGCGAGAGTTACCCTGCCTGCGCGGGTCGGTGGATTGGTCCATTACCCCAGCGGGGGAACCGCTTCGCATCGCCTGATCATAAATTCGCTCATTTGCTTCGGCAGATTTGAACAGATCGACGATCGGATTGGGATAATCCACGCCCAGTCGCATATTAAATCGCTGTTGCTCTACGGGCAGAAGCTTCCAGGGTTCGTGGACTTTGCTAGCGGGGACGTTTGCCAGTTCGGGCAGCCAGTGTTTCACGTATTCACCCTGGGGGTCGTAGTCCTTTGCCTGCTTGGTGATGTTGAAAAAGCGAAATCCACGGGCGTCGTTACCCACGCCTGCCGTATAGTTCCAGTTGCCCCAATTGCTGGCTACGTCATAGTCGATCAGCAGCGACTCAAACCACTCCGCGCCCATCATCCAATGAATACCCAGATTTTTGGTGAGGAAGCTTGCCACATTTTGCCTGCCGCGATTCGAGATAAAGCCGGTCGCTGCCAGTTCGCGCATATTCGCATCCACTAGCGGGTATCCGGTCATGCCTTCCCGCCAGAGATCAAACCGCTGCCAGTCTTCTTTCCAGGGAATGTTAATGCCTTGCAGCCCAGAGGCAAAGAAAATCTTATTCCCGTGTTTGGCAGAAATGAAGCGGAAATAGTCACGCCAGAGTAATTCAAAGATGAGCCAGTAGGTTGACTCGTTTTTAAATCGCTGCGATTCGTAGTCCTGCACCTGTTTATAGACATAGCGCGGCGACAAACAGCCATTTGCCAGCCAGGGCGAAAATTTAGTGGAATAGTCTGCGCCCAGCATGCCGTTGCGCGTTTCTTTATAGACTTTCAGGTGATCGTTTAGCCAAAAGTAGTGATGCAGCCGCGCCAGAGCTTCAGATTCGCCTCCTTTAAACGGCAACACTGCCCGATCGTCTAACGCAGGTTTTTCCAGCCCTAAATCACTCAACTCGGGCAGGTTTCCGGGTTCAAGGGTTGGGAGCGGGGGTAGAGATTGGGGCTTGGGAAAGGGCGGAATTACCGTTGCTGCTCGCTCAACTTCTTTACGGAAATTGGTGAACAGCTCCGGGACGCGGGAAATTTCAAACGGCAAATCATCCGGGTGATACAGCGACACGCCCCAGTAGGGTTGCATCGTTACGTTCAAAGGTTGGACGGCTGCGGCGACTGCCCGCTCAACGGCGACTTCTTCTGAAGTGACTTCCTTTGAAAAATAAATTGCCGTTGCTCCCGTTGCCTGCGCGATTTCTGCCAGAACCGTTTCTGGCTTTCCCATCCGAATAATTAAATTGGAGCCGATCGCCCTCAGGGAATTTCTCAAATCCGCCAAACTTTCCAGCAAAAATCGAGCACGAAATGCGCCCGTCTTCGGAAAACCATAGGACGTTTCGCCAAACTGCCGGGGGTCGAAGCAATATACCGGAATCACGGCAGACGTACCGGATTGCAGGGCACGGTGCAGCGGCTCATGATCGTGCAGGCGCAGATCGTTACGATACCAGAGGACGATCGGGGAATGAGTCACAGAATGCTTGATTGGGAAATCTACTCTTTTATGATAACGAGTTCTAAGTTTTGTAAAGAAGACGGTGGCATGGCTACTTGGGCAACGATCGCTCTATCCAATCGCGATTCCTCAAACCATATCTTCCTCTTTCCTCTACATGAGCTTGCCATCAGGGTTCGCAGTTCGTGGACGACGGTGCTGAGAAAATTGTCATTAAGCTGATTGAGCAAGCCAGTGCTTCAACCTGTGCCTCAGTCACTCGATATCGCCACGACTAACGCAGGGCGATAAAGAAAAAGCTCAATCAACGTTGATTCACACTGCACTGAGCAACCCTCCTGCAAAAAATCTAAAAAATAAAGATGACCGTCCCTTCCAAAGCAGCCTCCGAACGCAACACTCACTTTTACATCGGCAATGCCTTTTACCGCCCTCAAAGTCGAATGGTGCGCGATCTGGGGGTGCTGGCAGCAGCCGTTTACCGTCAGCAAACCGGACGACTGCGCGTGTTAGACGCAATGGCAGGCAGCGGTATTCGATCGCTTCGCTATTTCTGGGAAAGTGGAGCGAATGATTTGTGGATCAACGACAGCAATCCTGAAATGAGTGGCGTATTGCAGCAGAATCTCTCTCAAATTCCAGCCGATCGCGTTCGTCTCACGAATCAGGATGCCAATCGGGTCTTTTTTGAGTGCTATCGTCAGCAGGATTTTTATGATCTGGTCGATGTTGATGCGTTTGGGTCACCTGCGCCTTATTTAAGTACGAGTCTATGGGCAGTCGCTCTGGGCGGATTGCTCTACCTCACCAGCACCGATGGCAGAAGCGCGAGTGGCTCAACGCCCGATCGCAGTCTTGCCGCCTTTGGCGCATATGCCCGTTCCCATCCTGCCGCCCACGAACAGGGACTTCGATTGTTGATTGGCGCAGTCCAGCAGAGTGCTGCCGCAAAAGGATTTGGCGTAGTTCCCGTCTTTTCTTTGTTTGCCGGAGAGAGCTATCGCGTTATGGTGCGGCTTGTGCCGTCGATCCAGCTCAACTCCCGCAGCTACGGCTTCCTTGGCTACTGCCACACCTGCGGCGACTACCAGACGATCGCCTGGGAAAAACTGGGGCGCATCCACTGCCCGCAAGACCGGTCGCCCCTCAGCATCAGTGGCGCAATGTGGCTAAGTGATTTACACGATGCAGATTATGTAGCTGAAATGAAAGCGATCGCCCAGGAACGGCAATGGTCAGACTGCGTCGCCATTCTAGAAACCATGCAAGCAGAATCTTCCCTGCCCCCCTACTTTTACACCCTGCGCGAAATCGGACGACGCGGCAAATTAAATTTACCCAATCGATCGCACTTGATCCAAACCCTGCAATCCTGGGGCTACGCCGCCACCCCGACCCACATCAACCCCCAAGCCCTTAAAACCACTGCCCCCTTCTCAACCTGCCTCCAAGCTGCCCAACTCTAACAGCTATTCACTCACCCACTCATCCACCGCCCAATTTCCCCCACCAACCACTCCGCCTCTGCGTGACTTAACTCCGGCGAAAATTGCCCGATATTGTGCCGCTGATTCTCGGTTTGAATCGTAATTCCTGTTGTTGCCGAATCGATCGCCACTGCCGGGCTAGATTGTTTCACCTTGCGATAGGGAAGTCCCAAACATTTCCACTGAATGAACAGCGATCGATCGCTCAGCGTGACCGAGGCTTCGCCCAGCGCAGAAATCAAGCCAATTCCCAGCAGGGGCAAACTATCGAGCCAGCACAACAGACTCAAAACCGGATGAACAGGGGAAAACAGCATCAATACCGATACGCCGCCCGTAAGAGCGCCCGCACCCAGCCAAAGCGCATCTGCAAAATGAATGCCGCGCTTGCGGATATTGACTTGTAGCTGATCAGAAAGTTGATTGAGTGTGACGCGCTCGAATTCGTTTTTTTGAATCTGAAGTGAACGAGCACCATCATCAGCATTTAACACGACCGCCTTATCGTCTGGCTCAGTTTCTAATTCAGTTTTTAATTGAGCTTTTAACAAAACCGTTAACGCTTGCTTTGCGGTTTGAAATCGCTGTTTTATATCTGGCTCTAGCATTTTTTCTAACCAGACAGCAAATCGATCGTCAATCAAAACAAACGATCGAAACTGAAGCTTAAACTGATGCTGTGGCAAATCTGCCGGACATACTCCAGTCAATAAATGCAGTATCGTTGCGCCAACGGCATACAAATCAGAAGCAGGCACAGCCTGTCCGCCAAACTGCTCTAGCGGCACATAGCCGTAAGTTCCGGTTACCGTGAAATCGCCGATCGCCCCTGCCCCGATTTGCGCTGCCCCAAAGCCAATTAGATAAACTGTTCGATCGGGCGTCAGCATCACATGACCAGGGTGAATGTCGCGATGCAAAACAGGTGGATACTGCCCCTGCAGATCGATCAAAATTTGGAGTAAGTCGATCGCGATTTGCCGCACTTCATCCTCGGTAAAGCGGTGATGCTGATCCAGCAAACTTTGCAGCGATGTACCCGAAATTTCTTCCTGCACTAGGACACACCAGTGCATTCCCTCCAGTTCCAGCGAGAAATGGGTCAAATAGCGTGGAATGAAATTATTCTTCAGAGTTTTAAGAATTCTGATTTCCCGCTCAAATTGCTCATAGTCCTGCCATTGCAGTGTCGGGTGAAATCCAAGCAGCTTGATGATGCAAGCCGTCTGATAGGTTAAGTCGATCGATCGCCAGGTTTGCCGCACGCCAGCTATCTTGAGCGGCTCAACGAGCTGATAGCGATCGTCCAAAAGTTGACCGATCTGAAACATAGAGGCTGCCAGCACTTTCGCGAGTAGTGTAACCGACTCCTATTGAGTGAACCTCCGACAAAAGTTAAGGTTTTGAGGGATTTCTTGCGTCAATTCCGCTTCACCGGCTGACAAATCCATTCTCCAGTTTCCTTGGTTTGAAACAGCACAGCACCTGCCTCTGAATTGACTGGCCGGCGATTACCCTGTGGGGAAAACTGCTTCCCATCGCGACAGTTCAAAATCTCCTGGGGCTGTTTCACCCCATCCTGGCTCAGCGTTACCCGATATTCCCAGGGATATTTCGCGCTGCGCTTAATCTCGCTGATGCAGACTGTTTGAGTGCCTATTATCCGACAGGGGGCGGCGTTTGCCGGGGGTACGATCGCCAGCCAAAACAGCAGCCTAATTCCCAGGAGCATCACCAGCACCCTTGTTGAAATACTGCGGAATTCCTGCTTCAAGCTGAGATATTCTCTAAATTTCTTCAAAAGTAATACCTAAGGGTCGATACAAAATGCCTGTTAATCTATCACTTTAAGGATTAGAAAAATTCGGCTAGCAAAAATTGCTTATTGTGTGAGGCGATCGAAATGCCCGATCTGATTCTGATTCGTCATGGACAAAGTTTGTGGAACGCTGCCAATAAATTTACCGGATGGGTCGATGTGCCGCTAAGCGAGCGGGGACGGGCAGAAGCGATGGTCGCCTCTAAGAAGCTAAGAGACTACCGGGTGGATGTTTGCTTTACGAGTATGCTGTTTCGGGCGATGGAGACGGCAGTGGTGTGTCTAACTGAGTGCAGCGAAATCTGCGGCGGCAAAACCCCCATCCTTAAACATGGTGACGATGACCCCAACTGGCACGGATGGGATCACTACGACGGAGAACCCGCACAGGAATTGCCCATTTTCACCACACCCCAGCTTGACGAACGCTACTACGGCAAGCTTCAGGGATTAGACAAGCAGGAAACGGTCGAAAAATTTGGCGCGGCACAAGTTCAGATCTGGCGGCGATCGTTTTCTGAGCGTCCTCCGGGCGGCGAAAGCTTAGAAGATACGATGCACCGGGCAATGCCTTTCTTCCGCGATCGCATTTTGGCGCAGCTTAAGGCAGGCGATAATGTGCTGGTTGCGGCACACGGCAATTCGCTGCGATCGATCATCATGGATCTCGATCGGCTCACCTCAGAGGAAGTGCCTTTACTCGAACTGGCTACGGGTGTCCCGATCGTCTATCGCATGAATACCGACGGCACAGTGCTGCAAAAAGTGATTTTGAATTAGTCGATTTTCAATTCTCTTGGCTTCAATCCTTCGGTTTCAAAGGGGTCGTTGCAAGAGGTTGCGCCGATCTAAACCCGCTGTAAGTGCAAAAACAAATGCAGAAAAAGATAAATCTGCTAACACCTGCCTATGAAATATCCTCTGCTCAATCATGAGCAAACTCTTCCACAATAATCACAATAAATAGATCGAAAAATAGCTCCAGGCAGGTCACGCGCCGATCGTGTTCAAGTTCCTCATCCGTTTGAAGCAGGGGCATTTGCCGCAAACTCGCCTTGTCATTTCCCCTGCTATCCCGCTTTCGCGTTCGGCATTACCTTCTGGCATTCGCTGTACCTTCGATCGCCTAAAAGAGCAGTATCAAGCGCAGCAATTTTCGATCGCAATACCAAAATTCTTCAGTAAGTGAGATGCGCCATCCAGGGTGCATTTGCTGCAATACGGTTAAAGCGTAGTAAAAGCAAGGTAAAAGGCAATCAAACTATGCAATTCATTTGGATTAGTTTAGTATCTTATCTTTTAGTAGAAGCATATTTTGCGGCTCGGCGAGTGGCTAGAAAACGTCAGTCCGCACGCTATTCTGCTCAAAATTCGGCTCCTGCTCGCCTCGATCGATCTGTAGATCAGTCTTCAGATCAATTATCGATCGCCTCACCACCTTCAGAGGTCGCTCCAGAATTTGAGCAGGCGATCGAAGCGTTAGTCAATGATGCTTCTACTCAGCTTGAAGCTCCAGAAATGCCTGTTGCCGAGCCTGCTATTCAGGAATTCTCCGTTGCAGACTCGGTTTCAGACAATCCAATCCTGAATTCCGAGCCAAAAACCGCCCCCGAAATTCCTGCTCCCATAGCAGAAATGCCCGCTTCCGAACCCGTTGAATCAACATCCTCTTCTTCCGAAGCATCTTCAGAATCATCAACCTCACCGAGCAATTCTCCATTTGTGTTCGACTCAGACGTTGTGTTCGACTCAGATACGGATCTCACCCTTGCCGCCTCTCTGTCTGTCACGAGTATTGTGCATCCCAACTCATTTGGCGAAGTGGAAGTTCCCGATCTGATTCCCACTGACCCTGCCATCAGCGAAGTGCTTAACAGTAACGCAGAACCCACCCGAGTTCACCAGCCATCCATTCTGGAAGAAATTGCAGAACTCCGTCCCACCGCAAATGCCCAGCTCTCCTCACAAAACGATCGCACCAAACACTTTATGCATGCCCTCCTTACAGGTGATGGCACAGTTCGAGTTGCGGCAGTGTACGAGCTAGGCGAAATTGCAGCCCAAGGCGGCAGCGAATCGGAACAAATTATTGAACAACTGCAACAGTTAACCCAGGACAATGATCCCGATGTGCGATTGCAGGCAGTCATGGCTCTGACGAAGGTGCAGCAGTAGAAGGGTGGATGCGTGAATGGGTAAGGAGTGGAGGAATAAAGTAAGGGATGGAGGAATAAAGGGTCAAGAAATCACAGGAGCGCAAGCGGGCAGAGCATAGCAGCAAGTACAAAGTGGGGAAGGTTTGCAGAGAAAAGGGCAGAAGTTCATGCAGACCAATACCCTCCTAAAGCTTCATTGCCTTCCCCAACCTCCTGCCCATCCCTTCATTCTCCCTTCCACCGTCCTACGCATCCCCCCATTCCCCACTCCCCCACCAACCAAAACAAAGGTTACGATGGGGCAAGCTAGACTAGTGCTAAGCAAAGAAAAAGGGCAGCTCCCTCAGCGATACAAGACAGCAAAGGGCAACAGGTTATGAGACAGGCTGGGCAACAGGCAAATATGGTCTTATCCTCAAAGCGCGATCGAAAAATGCGGCAGGGTTCCTGGATGACCGGGGCGGCAACCGCAATCTGGCTGGTGCTGCAAAGTACGCTGGGCAGTCCTCCGGGTTTGGCTCAATCTCCAGCCGCAAAAGATGCCCTAACCTATAGCGATCTGCTGCGAAAAGTTGAAGCGGGAGAAGTTAACCGAATTCAAATTGACCCTGCTCGAAATGTGGCTGAGGTGCAGCTTAAAGAGCCCTATCAGGGCAACACCAGCCAGGAAGTGACTCTCTTTACAGGCGAAAACCCTGAACTGGTGGAAGCAGCCCGCGGCAATAATGTGGAGCTTGATGTTCAGCCTTCTGCCGACAGCCGGACGATTGCCTGGTTAGTGACGCACGGGCTTTTAGCGTTTGTGCTCATTGCAGCGTTATTGATGTTTTTGCGGCGCACCAGCAATGCCTCCGGTCAGGCAATGAACTTTGGCAAATCCAAAGCCCGGTTTCAAATGGAAGCCAAAACGGGCGTTATGTTTGACGACGTAGCAGGCATCGAAGAAGCCAAAGAAGAACTCCAGGAAGTCGTAACCTTCCTCAAAAAACCCGAACGCTTCACCGCTGTCGGCGCAAAAATTCCGAAAGGGGTGCTGCTCGTTGGTCCTCCCGGAACCGGAAAAACGCTGCTGGCAAAGGCGATCGCCGGAGAAGCAGGAGTGCCCTTCTTCAGCATCTCTGGCTCGGAGTTCGTAGAGATGTTTGTGGGAGTCGGGGCGTCCCGGGTGCGCGACCTGTTCAAGAAGGCGAAAGAGAACGCGCCGTGCATTATCTTCATTGATGAAATCGACGCAGTTGGACGGCAGCGAGGAGCCGGGATTGGCGGCGGTAACGACGAGCGCGAGCAAACCCTGAACCAGTTGCTGACCGAAATGGACGGCTTCGAGGGCAACGCGGGCATTATCATTATTGCGGCAACGAACCGTCCCGATGTCCTGGACTCCGCGCTTCTGCGCCCCGGTCGTTTCGATCGCCAGGTGTCAGTCGATCTGCCAAGCTACAAAGGACGTTTAGGCATTCTGGAAGTCCATGCCCGCAACAAAAAGCTTGACGCAGATGTGTCGCTGGAAACGATCGCCCGCCGCACGCCCGGATTTTCAGGGGCAGAGCTGGCAAATATGCTCAACGAAGCGGCAATTCTGACGGCACGACGACGCAAGGATGCGATCACACTGCTGGAAGTTGACGACGCGATCGATCGCGTAACCACTGGAATGACGCTGACCCCCCTGCTTGACAGCAAGAAGAAGCGGCTCATTGCCTACCATGAGGCAGGACACGCACTGCTGATGACTTTGCTGAAGAACTCTGACCCGCTTAACAAGGTGACGATCATTCCGCGATCGGGGGGCATCGGCGGTTTTGCCCAGCAGACCTTTAACGAGGAAATGATTGACAGCGGCTTATACACTCGTTCCTGGCTGCTCGATCGCATTACGATCGCTCTGGGAGGACGGGCAGCTGAGCAGGAAGTCTTTGGCGATGCTGAAATCACGGTGGGCGCAAGCAATGACATTCAGGTTGTGGCAAATCTGGCGCGAGAAATGGTAACGCGCTACGGAATGTCTGACCTGGGACCCTTTGCTCTGGAAAGCCACAATCAGGAAGTCTTTCTGGGACGCGATCTGATGTCGCGATCGGAATACTCCGATGAAGTAGCAACCCGTGTGGATCATCAGGTGCGAGATATTGCAACGCGCTGTTATGCCGAAGCTTGCCGCATTCTGCGCGACCATCGCGAATTGCTCGATCGCATTGTGGATATGCTGCTAGAGCAAGAAACGATCGACGGGGAACAGTTCCGTAAGCTAGTTGCCCAGTACGTTGAGCTTCCTGAAAAGCAGCTTACTACGGCAACCACAAGCTAATCGCAACTCAAACTGCCCTGTAGCCGCCTCATTCTGGGGAACCTGCGTCCAATCCATGCTCATGCTCGAAATTCCCTAGCCCTGGGGATTTAGGGGCAAGGTAGGAGATAAACACTCCTCAAATCCCCTTTTGGGATCGCTGTGCAACCGCCAGCCTAGTTTGGAACACTACCAGCAAAATTATGAACACTAGGGATGAAATTGCTTATTTCAAGAGCAGCGTCATCCCTCTTTTGTTAGACTCTTTTCCCGTAAAACGCCGATCGGAGTCAATTTATCGATCGCTCCTTGAAGCTTTTGTAACTCTTATTTCTTCTTGTATCTGGAACTGGGAGGACCAGGAAAAATCAGGGTAACTTAGTGAAATCTAAAGCAAACCTTAAGAGGTTGACATGAGTCCAACGATGATGCGTCAGTTTTGGGCTTTCGTAGATGAGATTCGATCGACAATTCCTCTAGCCCTGGACGATCTGAGTTTAGTGCAGTGGTTGCTGCGCCAGGTGTGGTCTGAACAGCTGCTCGATCGCCAACAGCAAGACATTCTGAGCAACTATATTCATCTGCGAATTGCCCTGATTCGCGACATGGCGCAGGAATCGCAGTTTTTCTCTCACGTCTATTAACTCCTTTAATAATTCGCTAGAACCTATAGAACATCGGAGAATCCAACTTACGATAGACAACCTGTACACTAAGATACAAAACTGAAGCGCAAACCAGGAGAATGTAAAAAAGTGAGAAGAATCCAGGCGAGATTGATCCCATTCTGATTTGGATCTGAAACCCTGGATAAATGACTTCTCATTCCTCTGGCAAGGTTTAGGTAAATCGGGCAGTACTGGCTTATTGGTGCTGCTTTTGTTGAATCTCGCTTCTGTTTAGGGTCAGAGTGAATAGTTAGAGCTGTTCTTGTTTTCGATTCTCTAATGAATAAAGTGGGTGAAATAAATATGAGGAAGTGGGGTTCCCTTTTCCTGGCTGCAACCCTGACGGTTGCAACGCTGAGTGCCTGTGGATCGGGCGCAAGCAACACAGCGACGACGAACACTGGAGCAGGAGGTGGAGCTGCTGCTCCGGCAGCGAATACAGGCAGCCGTCTCGATACGATCAAGTCTCGTGGATCGCTTATTTGCGGCGTAGAAGGTACAATTCCTGGCTTCAGCTTTGTAGATTCCAGCGGTAACTACTCTGGACTGGATGTTGACATTTGTAAAGCAGTGGCAGCCGCCGTTCTTGGTGATCCGACCAAGGTAGAGTATCGCAACCTCGATTCTTCGGCTCGTTTCCCGGCACTGCAAAACGGCGAAGTCGATATGCTATCCCGAAACACGACCTGGACGAGTAGCCGGGATTCGACGGGTGGAAACGGTCTGGAATTTGCGCCGACTGTTTTCTATGACGGTCAGGGCTTGATGGTGAAAGAAGATTCCGGAATTCGAGCATTTAGGGATTTGAACGGTAAATCAGTTTGCGTTGAAACCGGAACGACGACTGAGCTAAACCTTGCTTCACGGGCAAGAGAAGCAGGGGTCACGATTAATGAAGTGAAGTTCCAGGACTCCAACGCCAACTTCGCGGCTTATCAGGAAGGACGCTGTGAAGCGGTGACCACTGACAGATCGCAGCTTGCAGCAAAACGGAGTGCCTTCCCGACGCCCGATGATCACGTTCTGCTGCCGGATGTGCTGTCAAAAGAGCCGCTAGCTCCTGTGACCGTTAACAACGACTCGCGCTGGTCTGACACCGTGAAATGGGTTGTCTACGGACTGTTCCAGGCAGAAGAGTTTGGCATCACGCAGGCAAATGTGCAGCAAAAGGTGCAAGACCAAAACCCTGATATCCAAAACTTCTTGGGTGCACAGGGCGAGCTGGGAACTCAGTTGGGTCTGTCGAATGACTTCATGGTGAAAGCGGTTCAGGCAGTCGGCAACTACGGCGAGGTGTTTGAGCGCAATGTAGGCACAAACTCTCAGCTCAAGATCGATCGCGGTCAAAATCGCCTCTGGACGAAGGGCGGTCTGATGTATTCGCCGCCATTCCGCTAGACTCTATCTGTCTGTGATAAAGACTTTCCACCTTGGAGAGTCTTTGTCGCTTCAACGGGTCGCTTTTCATTCTCTCCGTGATTCTGCCGCCTTGATACCTTTCCCGCTATGACTTCTTCGACTGATCCTTCTTCTGAAAAAATTCCCATTTGGCGTGATGATCGCTTTGTCAGAATTGCAGTTCAAGCGATCGTGCTGCTGGCTGTCGTGACGGTCGGCGCGATCCTGATGGGCAATATGAGCCGTAACCTTCAGCAGCTTGGACGACAGTTTGACTTCAACTTTCTGCGAAATCAGTCTGGCTTCAATATCGGTGAAGGAATTCTTTCCTATAAGCCTACAGACACTTATTTCTGGGCACTTGTCGTTGGCTTTACTAATACGCTGCGGCTGATCTTGGTCGGGTTTGTTGCCGCAACGGTGTTAGGCATTCTTGCCGGAGTTGCCAGCTTTTCTAATAACTGGCTGGTCAAAAAAATTAGTCAGTTCTACGTCGAAATCGTTCGCAACACGCCGCTGCTGCTTCAGCTCTTTTTCTGGTACTTCGCCGTCTTTTTTGGAATGTCGCAGGGTGCGAACGTTACTCGTCTGCCTGGATCGGTGCTGGTGAGCAAGAAAGGAATTGTGATTCCGTGGCCCGCCAACCAACCGATCGCCTGGCTATCGCTGACTGCGTTGATTGGGCTAGCGATCGCGGCTTCGATCGTCTGGCGGCAGCGTATTAAAGTGATGGAAGAACAGGGCGCATCCGGCAAACCGCAGCGCTATATGCTTATCGGCATGGCTGTGGCGGCACTGGTTATCTTCCTGTTTGGCTTGGGCTGGCAGTTTCCACAGGTGGCTAATAACGATACTCAAGGCGGACTGCGAATGTCGCTGGAGTATGGCTCGATGCTAGCAGGTCTTGCCTTTTATACTGGGGCATTTATTGCAGAAATTGTCCGGGCAGGGATTCAGTCCGTTTCTAAGGGGCAGTGGGAAGCAGCAAGAGCCTTAGGGCTGCATTCTGGGTTAGCGATGCGGCTGGTCGTGTTTCCACAGGCGTTGCGCGTGATTATTCCCTCGCTAAACAGCCAGTACATTAACCTGGCAAAGAACTCTAGTTTGGCACTGGCGATCGGCTATCCCGATATTTTTGCCACCGCGCAAACCACGCTAAACCAAACTGGACGGGCAGTGGAAGTCGTTTTGCTGATCATGCTGACCTACCTGATCGCCGATCTGCTGATTTCTCTGTTTATGAACCAGCTCAATCGCCTAGTGCAAATTACAGAACGATAAAAACGTTTCTAGCCCTTCTTTTTAACCATTTCTCCGATTTCAGCTGCGCCTCTTATGACCACTCTGCATACTGCTCCGACTAGTGCCCCCGCGCAACCCGCATCCACACCGATCGCCTGGCTTCGCAAAAATTTGTTCAATAGCTGGTTTAACTCGCTGCTGACGATCGCGATTGTCTTTGTTCTGGGCAGAACGCTGTTTGGCTTTATCTGGTGGGCAACGACCACGGCGAAGTGGCAAGTCATTCCCGCAAACCTGCCGCTCTTCTTTGTGGGACGATTCCCGGCGAATCAGTACTGGCGGCTGGCTCTAATGCTGGCAATGATTGGTGGACTCGGCGGATTAACCTGGGGTGTGGTTGCCCGAAATCAGCCCAAGCTCCTGTCGCGGAACGTACTGATTGGGTTTGGTATTTTTGCCCTGGTGCTGCTGCTGCTGCCGACGCCGTTTGCCTATCGCTTAATTTTGCTGGCGATCGAGGCCCTGGTGCTGGGGACGATCGGGGCAGGTCAACAAATCGGCAGACGAGTTCCGGGCATTGCTAAATGGTTGCCCCTGGCATGGATTCTCTCGTTCTTTATCGCGCTCTGGCTGATGCGCGGCGGCTTCGGGCTACCCCTGGTGCAGACCACTGCCTGGGGCGGCTGGATGTTGACAGTGTTTATGTCAGTCGTGAGCATTGCCCTGTCGTTTCCGTTTGGGTTGCTGCTAGCATTGGGGCGGCAGAGTTCTTTACCCGTGATTCGTTGGCTTTGCACAATTTATATTGAAGTCATTCGCGGCATTCCCCTGATCTCGATTTTGTTTATCGGTCTGGTGATGGTTCCGCTGTTTCTGCCTGCTGGAAGCCGGCCAGATCTGGTACTGCGAGCAATTCTGGGTCTGACGCTGTTTGCGGCTGCCTACCAAGCCGAAACCATCCGGGGTGGACTCCAGGCAATTCCCAAAGGACAATCTGAGGCAGCCAGCGCACTGGGGCTAAACACACCGCTGACGCTGGGACTGATCGTGTTGCCCCAGGCACTCAAGATTTCGATTCCGGCAATCGTGGGACTGTTTATCAGCCTGCTGCAAGATACAACCCTGGTAGCGATCGTGGGACTTTCAGACCTGCTGGGGATTAGTCGATCGATTCTGGCAAACCCCCTGTTTATTGGCAGATATGCCGAAGTTTATTTATTTATCGGTGTGTTGTACTGGGCAGTGTGTTACACCATGGCCTGGGCAGCTCGACGGCTTGAAACCAGCTTGAATAGTGAGCACTAACGCAGATTCAATAATCCCAAATGACAATTCCAAACATCTCTAAAAAAATCTCATCTTTTAATGCCTGATAGGGAGAATAACCGATGACTCAACTCCAGCCCGAAGCCACCCTGAATGGTGGAACCTCAACCGAACCAATGATTGTCGCTCAACAGGTCGAAAAGTGGTACGACAACAACTTTCATGTGCTGCGCGGCGTTGACCTCACCGTCCGCAAAGGCGAAGTGGTGGTGGTCATGGGTCCGTCTGGCTCTGGGAAATCCACGTTTATTCGGACGTTTAACGCGCTGGAAACCTATCAAAAGGGCAGCATTACGATCGACGGCATTCACCTCAGCCATGACCTAAAAAATATCGAAGCAATTCGCCGCGAAGTCGGCATGGTGTTTCAGCAGTTCAACCTGTTTCCTCACCTGACTGTGCTGCAAAATGTCACCCTGGCTCCGATCTGGGTGCGCCGCTGGACGAGAGCTAGAGCCGAAGAAGTCGCAATGCAGCTTCTTGAACGGGTCGGCATCCTGAATCAGGCGCAAAAGTTTCCAGGTCAGCTTTCCGGCGGTCAGCAGCAGCGGGTGGCGATCGCCCGTGCCCTGGCAATGCAGCCCAAAATCATGCTGTTCGACGAACCCACCTCTGCCCTCGACCCGGAAATGGTGCGCGAAGTGCTAGACGTAATGCGAACCCTGGCAAGAAGCGGCATGACGATGGTGTGCGTTACTCACGAAGTCGGATTTGCCCGTGAAGTTGCCGATCGCGTCGTGCTAATGGATAGCGGTCTATTAGTGGAAGAAGCGGAGCCAAACGAGTTTTTTAACAATCCTAAAGAGGATCGCACGAAGAAGTTTCTATCGCAGATTCTTTAAGAGAAGGTTTGAGCCAGTCTTCGAGATCCCGCATCGCTCCCTCAATTCCCCACCCGTGAAGGACTTTGAATTTGAGCCAGTCCTCAAGATCCTGCATTGCCCCCTAAATTCCCCACTAGTGGGGGACTTTGAAACAGAGATCAGTCCTACTCGGTAATTCGGCCGCTTAGGGGCGAACTCGCACTGGCAAAAGCCTTGACCGGAATTCGTCCTGCCAGATACGCCATCCGTCCTGCTTCTGCGCCGAATCGCATTGCCTGTGCCATCAGGGGCGGATTTTCAGCCTGGGCGATCGCCGTATTGATCAGCAGTGCATCAGCTCCCATTTCCATTGCCTGCGCGGCTTCGCTGGGCGTACCGATTCCGGCATCCACGACGACGGGAATTTTGGCGTTCTCGATAATGATCTGAATATTTGCCGTGTTGCGAATGCCTTGTCCTGAGCCAATTGGGGAACCCAGGGGCATCACCGTCGCACAGCCAATTTCCTCCAGGCGTTTTGCTAAAAGCGGGTCGGCGTTGATGTAGGGCAGCACGGCAAATCCTTCTTTGACCAACTGTTCGGCGGCTTCGAGTGTACCGATCGGGTCAGGCAAAAGATATTTCGAGTCGGGAATCACTTCTAATTTGACAAAGTGATTGTCTTCCTGACCCAGCAGCTTTGCCATTTCGCGTCCAAGCCGCGCCACCCGAATCGCATCTTCTGCGGTTTGACAGCCTGCGGTGTTCGGCAGCATCCAGATTTTTTGCCAGTCGATCGCCTCAGCCAAACCCTCATGTCCGGGGGCGTTGTTTTGTACACGCCGAACTGCCACAGTGACAATTTCGCAGCCGCTAGAGACGATGCTGCCCTGCATTTCGGCAACATTTCGATACTTTCCAGTTCCAGTCATCAGGCGCGATCGAAACTCCCGTCCGGCAATAATCAGAGGCTCATCGGCAAAAGGGGCAGGAGCTGGGGAAGCGGGGATCTGAGGGGTCGAAAATTGCAGCATAGGAGGTTGGGTTGAGACGGGTGCGAGGGGGGATGGGGATTGGGTGGGACAGAGGAAACGTTGCCAGGAGAATTCGTTGAGCAATGGGTCGATCGTGCCATTCCAGACGCGATCGGCAATCAACCGGGCGGTAATAGGCGTGAGCAAAATACCGTTGCGGAAGTGTCCCGTTGCCAGGGTGAGATTATCACAGAGGCTATCACCGAGAATAGGCATTTCATCAGGCGTTGCAGGACGGAAGCCCCACCAGCATTCCTGAATCGGGAAGTCTTTCAGTGCCGGGTAAAGCTGGATTGCAGCATTCAGAAGGGTTTGTAGTCCTGCGGGGGTGTTGCCGGGCGTGAAGCCGATCGTCTCACTGGTTGCCCCGATCACAATCCGTCGATCTTGACGCGGCACAATATAAACGTTTTCGCCGTACAGTACCCGCTGAAGCGGTAGGGGTGAAATTTCTGACGGCACGCGAATCGCCAGCATTTGTCCTTTACAAGGCTGCACCGGAACTGGAATAATCGACTGCGACCAGGCTCCGGTTGCCAGGATGTAATGCCCCGCCGATCGATCGCCCCCATTCGATCGCAACTTGACGACCTGCCCCTGCTGCTGCACAATTTCTGTGACCGTCACGCCTTCCTGGATTTCAACGCCGATCATTTCTGCCACCGATCGTAGCGTTTGCGCCAGGGCACGATTATCAACCTGTCCTTCTTCGGGATACCACCAGCCACCGATCACTTGTTCGCTTAATTCAGGCTGTACCAGATGAATTGCAGGGCGATCGAGCCAGTAAGCAGGCAGGGAATCCAGAACTGGAGGGTTTTGCGAATCAGCCGCTTCAGTCACGGGGGCAAGAATGCCGCAAGCCCAGTAGCCTGTGGAGCGATCGGTCAGGGATTCGAGTTTGCTGATCCATTCTGGGTAGAGCCTGAGGCTTTGCAGACACAGTTCACGCATCGGCGCATCGGCAATTGCTTCGGCACTGGGAGCCAGCATTCCAGCAGCAGCATGGCTGGCAGCTTCCTGAAAATCTCGGCTTAAAACAGTGACAGAGGCTCCGCGCAGCTTTAGCTCGATCGCGATCGACAGCCCAATCACGCCGCCGCCAATAATCAAAACATCAGACGTTGAATTCATTGCAAGTAAGGACGGATCTCCAGAGTTTTTTAACCTACCACAGTCCTGTAACCGGGTTTCTGCCAAGCGGGGGAGGCGTGGTAGAAGGGTTAGAGGGAGAAGGAGTACTGTAAGGCGGCACGATCGGCGGAGGGGGAGCAACACCTCCATTCTGGTAGGGCTCTACTGTTTGCGGATAGTTTGCCGCAGAGCTGGTTCTGGGAGGACGAGTTGGGATCGGAACGGTGGGGGCAGGTCGCACGGGCGGCGGCTGATTCGACAAAAGATAAGGAAGATCCTGCCATCCGGGTTGTACAACTCCCACCGCAAAAGGATTCAAACGAAAATTTCGCAGATCTGGCAATCGATCGAAGGAAAACCCTTGCTGTTGAAACCAGGGAATTAGCCGATCGCTCATTAGCACCACCAGCACCGCCAGTAGCACCAGCGCGATCGTTCGACCCACATCCTTGAAAACATCGATCGTGTTAAAAACAAAGCCCAGCAGCACAATTCCCACCAGCGCAATCAGCAGGGTAATCGGTTCCGGCACGGTGGATACTCCCATTCTGATATTCCTATCATCGCCCAGGCAATCAGATTTGCGTTACCAAAGCCCGTTAATTGGGGGTTGGGCAGGAGGGGAAGCAGACGGAAAAACCGGAGGGGGAGGGGGATTATCAGTTCGCGGCGGACTCGGAGAAAGAGAAGGAGAAGGGGTCGGAGGGGGGAGCGGGCTGGGAGAAGGAAACAGAGTGGGAGCAGGAGTTGGAGCGGGGAACGGACTGGGGGAAGGCTGCACAAGCAGCGGATTCGCGATCGAGAGAATCTCGTTTAAACCTCGGCGTGCCTCACCAGAAGACGGACTGTCTAGATTAGGAGGCGGAGGCAGAGGGGTAAGCGTTACGGTTGGCGAGGGCAGCGGTTGGGAGTCGATCGGCGTAGGCTGAACGATAGGGCTAACGGTTGGGCTAGAGGCGGGTGGCGTTCGATCGAAAAAATTGCCTGTAAATCGATTAAATGTTTCTCCGGCGCGTCCTGAGCCAAAGAAAGCAACCAGTATCGTTGCCAGAGCAATCCAGGTTATCCACTGGGCAATGCCAATTCCCCTTCCTTGTTTTCCCGGCAGGAGCAACTGAAATAGGGCAAACAAGCCGCTCAGCAACAACAATCCTAAAAGAATATCCACATCGCTTTCCCCATGTTGCACTGCTAATTTTAGGCAGAAGCTCAAATTTTTCGACCTGAAGGTTACCAGACCACTTGATTTCCCTGTCCCCAAAATCCATCAAACTTTGTCACCTTCACATCTCCTAAAACGCAGGTTTGACAGGCAAGCCGCCGATCTTGTTCTAAGGAATGGGGCGGCAATGAGCGACGCGCAGTTTCCTTCCACTGAGGCGCAGACACTTCGCCTTCCACCTGAACCGCACAGGTTCCACAGGTTCCAATGCCTTTGCAGTTGATGATCTTAGACTGACCATTATGCAGCGCAACCCCATTTTTCAGGAGAACTTAACGTAAATTCGTCCCCCGATCGCACTCAAACGTCTTTCTCTGCGCCGTCATTCTGGGCATTCCAATCCTCCAGGTCTAAAAGTTCTACATCAAGCTTGTTCATAGTTTACGTTTCTTCATACCCTTCTTGACCCTGCCTGGTCTAGCATCGCGATCGAACCCTAATTTACTTCTCGATCTCCTCTCTCTCGATCGCCTCGCCCCCCATTCACTCTCACCCATCCACCGTCTACCCCTCATGCCCCCCCTCCACATTTACGACACCACCCTCCGAGACGGCGCCCAGCGCGAAGGACTTTCACTCTCCCTGGAAGACAAACTGCGAATTGCCCGTCAGCTCGATCGCCTGGGAATTCCTTTTATTGAAGGCGGCTGGCCCGGTGCAAATCCAAAAGATGCTCAGTTTTTCGCCCAGCTTCAGCAAGAGCCATTGAACCAGGCAGAAGTTGTCGCCTTTTGCTCAACCCGTCGCCCTGGCAAGTCCGCAGAAGCCGACCCGATGCTGCAAACGGTTCTTGCGGCTGGCACCGATTGGATCACGCTATTCGGCAAATCCTGGGATCTGCACGTCACGGAAGGACTGCAAACCAGCCTGGACGAAAACCTGGCAATGATTCGGGAAACGATCGCCTTTTTCCGCACTCAGGGACGACGGGTGATCTACGACGCAGAACACTGGTTCGACGGACACAAGCACAATCGCGACTACGCCCTTCAGACTCTCCAGGCGGCGATCGAGGGTGGTGCAGAATGGCTCGTGCTTTGTGATACGAACGGTGGAACCCTGCCCCACGAAATTTCTGCCAGCGTTCGGGAAGTGGTACAGTTTGTGCAAAATATTCGCGGAGAACAAACCCCGCCGCAGATTGGAATTCACCCGCACAACGATAGCGGCACGGCGGTGGCAAATGCGATCGTCGCAGTTCAGGAAGGGGCGCGGATGGTGCAGGGCACAATGAACGGCTACGGCGAACGTTGCGGCAATGCCAACCTTTGTACATTAATTCCTAACCTGCAACTGAAGCTTGGATTTGACTGCATTCCGCCCGCTCAGCTTGCCCAGCTCACCGAATCGAGCCGCCTGATTAGCGAAGTGGTGAATCTGGCTCCCGATGATCATGCGCCGTTTGTCGGGCTGTCTGCCTTTGCCCACAAAGGTGGAATTCACGTTAGCGCAGTTGAGCGAAACCCGCTAACCTACGAACACATTCAACCTGAGCAGGTAGGCAATCAGCGGCGGATTGTCATCTCCGATCAGGCAGGCTTGAGCAATCTACTCGCAAAAGCACGATCGTTTGGGATTGAACTCAATCGCCACGATCCTCAAAGTCGCCAGATCCTTCAGCATCTCAAGACTTTAGAAAACGAAGGCTATCAGTTTGAAGCCGCCGAAGCCAGTTTTGAACTCTTGATGCGCGAAGCTCTCGGACAACGACAGCAGTTTTTCACGATCAAAGATTTCAACGTTCATTGCAATTTGCTTCGCGATCCAGAACAGTGGCGCAGCCAATCGATCGCCACCATCAAAGTCGCTGTTAACGAAGAAGACATTCTGGAAGCCGCCGAAGGCAATGGTCCCGTCTCTGCCCTCGATGCAGCCCTGCGAAAAGCCCTCACCAACTTCTACCCCGAAATCGCCTCCTTCTACCTCACCGACTACAAAGTCCGCATCCTCGACAGCCCCGCCGGAACTTCTGCCAAAACCCGAGTCCTGCTCGAAAGCAGCAATGGTTTACAACGCTGGTCAACCGTGGGTGTTTCCGGCAACATTATTGAAGCCTCTTATCAGGCAGTAGTCACCGGATTAGAGTACGGACTCATGCTGCAAAATCAGGTCAAAGCGGCGATCGCGAGTTCACGGATTGCCTAGCGTTAAACAAGCTGATCGCCCCACCCCCTCACCTCCTCATTCATCCATCCACCCCCCATCCCTTCTACGGTTATCCTCCCTGCCCCTAGCTCGGCTCGATCGATACAGTAGTAATAAGTAATACACACATCTTCATAGAGCGAGGTGCTGCGATGTCGATGCTATTCGCCCTTTCGTTTATGGGCTGTGTCAGCGCAGCTCTAGTTGTCGTCCAACATCACTTTCTGAAAGACCTCACCGACCCTGCCCCTGATCAGTCCTAGTGAGCACTGGGTCTTTGTATTCCCGGTTCTGACCTGTGGTACAGCCATTTGTTGATTCGATCGCGTTTCAATTCAGTTCAGAACCTGATGCACGTTGACACTTTAGTTTTGTCACTTTATTTAGTTGCCATTTCCATTCAGGAACCACCTCAAGATGTTTGAGTATTTCACTGAGAAATCGATCGCCGTTGTCATGGCTGCCCAGGAAGAAGCGCGTCGGCTGGGTCATGCTCATGTCGGTACCGAGCAGCTTTTATTAGGCTTAATCCGCGTAGAAGGCACGGCAGCCTTTAAACTGCTGACCGAGCTAGGGATTACGCTGGAAGCCGCACGACGCGAAGTCACAAAAATTGTGGGACGCGGTTCTGGTTTCGTCCCAGTCAATATTCCCTTTACACCTAAATCAAAGCGCATTTTTGAGCTAGCTTTCGAGCAGGCACGGCAGCTTGATACGCCTTACATCGCGCCAGAGCACATTCTGCTGGCACTGATTCAGGACGGTGACAATGTTGCCAACAAAGTTCTGGAAGCAATGAACGTAGATGCCGTTTCCGCCAGAGTGCAGCTCCTTCAGGCAATGAATGAAGTCGAACCTGCTACGGCTGGGGCACGTCGTCGCTCGATGGAGGGCAGCTCCAAGGGGATAGGCAAGATGCTGAGCGAGTTTGGTCGCAATCTGACCGAGTTTGCCAAAGACGGTAAGCTTGACCCGATGGTGGGTCGATCGCCCGAATTAGAGCGTGTGATTCAAATCCTGGGTCGCCGTACTAAGAATAATCCGGTGCTGGTGGGTGAGCCTGGCGTCGGCAAGACTGCGATCGCCGAAGGTTTGGCACAGCGTATCGTAGATGGTCAGGTTCCCGACCTTCTGCTGGACAAGCAAATCATCTCGCTTGACATGGGCAGCCTCCTGGCAGGCACAAAGCTCCGGGGTGACTTTGAAGAGCGCATTACGGGGATTGTTCAGGAAGTCCGCGAGTCGCAGAATGTCATTCTTATGATTGATGAGATTCATACCCTTGTGGGTGCGGGCGGAACCGAAGGCGGTACAAATGCAGCGAATATGCTGAAGCCTGCCCTGGCAAGAGGTGAATTTCAGGTGATTGGCGCGACCACACTGGACGAATACCGCAAGCACATCGAGCGCGATGCTGCCTTGGAACGCCGCTTCCAGCCCGTGATGGTGGGTGAACCTTCTGTAGAAGAAACGATCGCCATTCTGCACGGACTGCGCGATCGCTATGAGCAGCACCACCGCCTGACGATTTCTGACGAGGCACTGGATGCGGCTGCCAAGCTCTCCGATCGCTACATCACCGATCGGTTCATGCCTGATAAGGCGATCGACTTGATTGACGAAGCCGGATCAATGGTGCGTTTTCGCAACAGCAAAGCCTCGCCCACTAAAGATCTTAAGCATGAGCTGAAGGAAGTCACTACCGCCAAACAAGCCGCTGTCACCGAGCAAGACTTCGACAAAGCCGGACAGTTGCGCGATCGCGAGCTGGAGTTAGAAAAGCAGATTCAGGCGCTCAAGAACGGAGATGTGACCGTTTCGCAGGCTGACCTACCCGTGGTGGTTGCCGAAGACATTGCTCAGGTGGTTGCTTCCTGGACAAGCATTCCGGTGAGCAAGCTGACCGAATCTGAATCGATGATGCTGCTGCACCTAGAGGACGTTCTGCATGAGCGGGTGATCGGTCAGGAAGATGCGGTGAAAGCTGTGTCGCGTGCCGTACGTCGCTCTCGGGTGGGCATCAGTGATCCCAATCGTCCGATCGCCAGTCTGCTGTTTTCGGGTCCGACGGGCGTGGGTAAAACTGAGCTTGCCAAAGCCCTCGCCGTTGCCGTGTTCGGTTCCGAAGAAGCGATGATCCGGCTCGATATGTCTGAGTTCATGGAGTCGCATACGGTTTCCAAGCTGATTGGTTCGCCTCCGGGCTATGTGGGCTACGACGAAGGCGGTCAGTTGACCGAGGCAGTTCGCCGCAAGCCGTACACCGTGATCCTGATGGACGAGATCGAGAAAGCGCATCCTGATGTCTTCAACATGCTGCTTCAGTTGCTCGAAGACGGTCGCTTGACCGATTCGCGGGGTCGCACGGTCAGCTTCAAGAATACGGTCGTGATCATGACCTCGAATATCGGCTCGAAGGCGATCGAAAAAGGTGGCAGCAGCCTTGGCTTCTCAACCGCAGAAGATACCGCAACCGCTCAGTATCACCAGATTAGATCGCGCGTGATGGACGACATGAAGGCTTACTTCCGCCCTGAAATGCTGAACCGCATTGACGAGATCATTGTCTTCCGTCAGCTCAACCGCGAAGAAGTCACTCAGATCGCCGACCTGATGATTCAAGAAGTCGCAGCTCGTCTGCAAGCGCAGAATCTTGGTCTGGAAGTCACGCCTGCCTTTAAGGAGCGTCTGGTCTCCGAGGGCTTTAACCCCGTCTATGGGGCACGCCCCTTGCGTCGAGCGATTGCCCGCTTACTCGAAGACAATCTTGCAGAAGCGATGCTGTCGGGTACTGTTCGGGACGGTGATACTGCTTTTGCCGATGTTGATGATGATGGTCAGATCCAGATTTGTCGTCAGGAAAAAGCAAGCTTTGCACCGATCGCCCCGTAGGGGCAACTGCGAAGCAATCGCGTAAGCCTGATTTGATCAAGCAAAGTTGATAGCACGAGTACATAATTCTGGGGGCTTTGCCCCCTTTTTTGTTGCTTTACACTAGCTCTCTAGTTCCCTTGGGGATCACGAGTTCCCCGGAGGCAAAGATTTTGCAGCTTTCAAGCTGATAAAAAAAGCAGGCATAAAGCCTGCAAAAGTGGAACTATTTTAATTGGGTTTAATAGGGAATCCAGGGATCAACTGGCAATCTGGCTTAGCAGTAAGGGCGAATATCTTCACCACATTCGTCTGCCAGATAGCAGAGGGCACGAAACCGCAGTCCGACTAGCTCTTCATAAAGAGGGTTGAGCTTGCAGAGGGGCGGAATGTGCAGCAGAGTTTTCCCGAACACCTTGATGTCGCGCTCAAACGGGCACTGCGGCGGGATCAGCTTAGCAATGCGGCGGGCAAAGGTGCGGTCTTGGACAGGAAGAGTATCTACCCAAAGACGGATAGGCTGGAGGGGATCACGTCTGGGAGAATGAATTGTATGAAGTGTCGATGAACTATTCATCATTTCACCTGTGGAATCATAGGAAACGATCGCGGTGGGACTAGCCAGAGTGAAGGTAAGCGATCGTTAAGTTAGCAAGTTGAAGCAGGCTTAAACAATTTAATGCGCTGGTTGAATCCAGCATAAGTGGTGAGGAAAGGGTTCAGGTGAAGGAATTGAAAACCTTAATTTGGGTTTCCTGAAGCCCCAGTAAACTTTCCAGGGTTACGTTCAGCTTCCAATTGGTCTAGAAAACGAACGGCGCAGTCCTGTAGGAATCTCCTGAAAATGATACTGTCTCAGGGCATGAGCCATATCAGCGCGAGTCATGACGCTCAAGGGATCGATTCGCTGATCCGATCGTATGTTGACGAATCCGCGATGCAGGGCCGCTGCAATCTGCTGGCGTGCCCAAGGCGGAACCTGATAGGAATCGGCATAGTTTGCCAAAATCCCAGTAGCGGTCGGGTCCGAATCCTGAACACTGCCCGATGCTTTGGCGATTACAGAAAACGCCTCAGCGCGAGAGACTCGATGATCGGGAAGAAATTTTCCTCCCGGCTGAACGGTCATGATACCGCTTTTTACAACCGTCTGAATATCTTTGTAAGCCCAGTGCGAGACCGACACATCTGCTAACGCAGGGGCAGCAGCGGTTTGTTTTGCCGGGTCAAGTTGAAAGGTGGTGACTAAGATATTTGCCAGTTCAGCGCGGCTCACTGCGGCATCTGCTTGAGCCAGGTCGCCCTTAAGCGCAGGCAGGATTTCCGCATTAATTAAGTTAGAGGTGGGAGTTTGAGAAGGCGAAACCTGAGCAACTGCTGCCAATCCAGACAGCAATAGGGTTAGTGAGAGAGCACCGACAAACCGTTCCATCGCATGAACCACTCCATAAACACACACCACTAGCAAACGACGATTCGACTGATCTGAATGTTGCGAAGGAAATGAAGTTTGCTTAATTCAGCTTTAGTCAAATTGCCATGAACAGCGCAAAGTTTCTCTGCTTCTGTTGTGACTTATTGAACTAAAAGTGAGGTAGTCGGTGTGACACTCTTTTGACTGCACCTTCAGGATTTGTAATATAAATCCCTATCTGTAGCCATAAACATCATGCCATAGGATGAGGACAATCGGGTTCACCCAATCGTATTACTTGATGGAATGAAAATGATATTTTTTAGCACAGTCGAGAAATCAACCAGGAATTACTTTCCGACGATTGTTTTAGAGCGATGAACAAATAAAAAAGACAGAGAATTTGTATCAGATTTACCGATTTGGACATTGCGGTTGAGATTATCCGCGACCCAAAATAAATAGCCCCAGCATGGTGATGCTATTCCATAGACTATGCATCAGCATTGGCGTCAGTAAACTGCGCGATCGAGAGTAAACAAAGCCCAGGATTGATCCCAGCACCGTCAGCGGTAGCACTTCCGACAGGCTTAAATGGGCGATGGCAAACAAAACACTGCTCAGGGCAATCGATCCCCAAACGGGAAAGTAGCGTGTCAGCGAGGGCAGCAGAAATCCGCGAAACAGCAGTTCCTCAAAGACCGGAGCCGCGACTGCCGCTGTAAACAGAAAAATTGCTAGGGCGACGCGATCGCCTTCTTCCAGCACAATCTGTAATAACGGATTGCTGCCTCCCTGGCCCTGCCAAAGCTGCTGATTTACCAGGGAAACCGCCAGCATCAGCGGCAATGCGACCAGATAGCCTCCAATTCCCCATAGAAACCAGTTACGTTTGCCCTTGAGCTGAAACCAGTCCTTTGGTAAAGGAAAGTACGCTCGAATCGATAAATAAAGAGTGAGCAGCGTTGCACTTGCCATCAGTAAGTAATAGCAAAGCGTATTGATCGCCTGGGCCCGTTGTCCAAAAGCAGCAAAATTAAGCGGCAGCAGATGCAGCACCCAGGGCACAAGCAGCTGACCTGAAAAGAAAAAGCCGCCGATCAAGACCTGCCAGACAGTTTCCCCAGTCCAGGGAACCTGCCATGCCAGACTGTTTGCTTCAGCAGGAGCTTGCTTTGCCCGGATGAGCCAGCGTCCAACCACAATCAGTAGCAGCACGATCCCCAAAGAGCCGCCGATCGCCGGAGCAACGCCCACAAGAGTTAGCTTCACCAGCGTTTGACGAGCCACCTGCTGTTGAGTTACTTCCAGGGCGGCCAGCGCATCGGGTCGCTGTTGTAGGGCATAGAGTCGCCGCAGTGCCCGATCGCGAAACCAACCATCCAGCGAGGCTTGAATTTGGGATTCGGCATCAGGAAGCAAACGGGGTGGCTCATTCCATAAGCCAATCAGAACGGGAGTAATTGCTCTAATCGAAGCGGTGGAATTTTTATCGGAAACCTTACCAGATGGACGCTGAGCGGTGGGCTGAAAGGAAGCAAGTCGATCTTTAAGGGATTGCCAGGATTCGATCGCCGCATCGGTGTGGTTTTGCTCTGCCTGAAGCAGCCCGATCCGCAGATCAAGCTGATCGATCAGGGTTTGCTGCTGCAGCACGGCGAGTCGAAGCTGTTTGTTTTGTTCTTCGATCGTGGCAGGCTCCGTGGGCGCAGGCGTAGTTCTCGTGTCGGGATCAGTGGGACGAGAAGACTGGACAGCTTCCTCGGGGAAAGGATTGTCCTGAGAAACGGTGAGGCGGGTCTGTAGCTGCTGAAGATTTTCGGCGGCGGAGTTTCGCACAGACTGATATTGCTCCAGCGCAGTTTTAACCGGGTCTTGACCGAGTAAGGTGTTTTTTACCCCAGCCAGATTGGCGGGATCTGACGCATTCGGTTTGAGTTCGCTGGCTCGCAGCAGCAGATCGGTCTGGTAAAGCTCCAGGCGATTGGTAATTTGGGGTTCGCTAAAGCTGGCAAGCAGGGAACCACCTAAAAATAGAACCACCAGAAGCGTAATGCCGCTTAAAATTAGCCGTTTGATTTGACTCATCGATTCAGACCCGATCGCTGGACAGAAATTTACAGAATTTTTTTGAAATGATTTGACAAAATAATTCCATTGAATAATTGCATTGTAAGGGTGGCGATCGCAAAAGCCAGAGGGAGGAAGCAAGACAAATTCTTCCTGTCCCGATCACGGTAGAATTGCAAAGGACTTTTAACGTTCAGCGGCTTTAGAGATTTTCAGCGCATGGGAGGATTGCCCCGGTGACTCGCGTTATTCTGGTTCGGCATGGAGAAAGCACCTATAACGTCGAGCGGCGGGTGCAGGGACACTGTGATTTGTCTGACTTAACAGAAAAAGGGCAGGCAGGAGCGCGGCAGGTCGGCGCAGTGTTGCAGGGTTTGAAGTTCGATGCGGCTTATTCCAGTCCGCTCAAACGCGCTAAGCAAACTGCGCAGCTTATCTTATCGAGCTTAAACGAGCAGGGCACGCCGATCCCTGATCTGCGGTTGACAGACAACTTGAAGGAAATCAATTTGCTGCAATGGGAAGGACTCACCTTTGAAGAAGTCGAGCAGCAGTTTCCCGAAGGATTTTTGCTTTGGCGCGATCGCCCGAAGGATTTGAAAATGCCCATGGAAACCCCAGAAGGCACAACAGATTTCTATCCGGTCATGGCTCTTTATGAGCAGGCACGGCAGTTCTGGCAGGAAATTTTACCGCAGCATTTAGGTGAAACCATTCTGGTTGTGGCGCATAGCGGTATCAATCGCTGTTTGATCGGGGCAGCAGTCGGGCTGGACGCAGACAGCTATAAATCAATGCACCAGTCAAATTGCGGCATCAGCGTACTGAACTTCGCAGGCGGTCTAGGCGATCCAGTGCAACTTGAGTCTGTAAATTTGACGGCGCATCTAGGCGAACCGATCCCAAAGCCGCGCAAAGACACAAAAGGCGCAAGATTTTTGCTGGTGCGCCATGGCGAAACTAACTGGAATCGAGACAAGCGGTTTCAGGGACAGATCGATGTGCCGCTCAATGATCAAGGACGGGTACAGGCAGGTCAGGCAGCCGAATTTTTGCGGGATGTCGCAATTGATCGCGCCCTCAGCAGCCCGATGCTCCGCCCAAAAGAAACGGCAGAAATTATTCTGCAACATCACCCGCAAGTGACGCTAGAACTGGACGATCGCCTCTGCGAAATTAGCCACGGGCTCTGGGAAGGCAAGCTGGAAGCCGAAATCGAAGCAGAGTTTCCTGGGGAGCTAAAGCAATGGCAGATCGCGCCCGAAACCGTGCAAATGCCTGAAGGCGAAAATCTTCAGCAGGTGTGGGATCGGGTTGTGCTTGCCTGGAAGGATCTGGTTGCCTCAACGCCAGAGTCTCAGGATGATAGACCGACAACCGTACTGGTGGTGGCTCACGATGCCGTGAATAAGGCAATTCTGGGTTATTTGATCGATCGCGGTCCTGAGACCTTCTGGACCTTTAAACAAGGCAACGGAGCCGTAACGGTGATCGACTATCCGCTCGGCAACCAGGGCAAACCGCTGATTCATGCCCTCAACATCACAAGCCATCTAGGAGGCGTTCTCGACAAGACGGCAGCCGGGGCACTGTAGCCACGGGACTGTAACCACGGGACTGGTAATCACAGGAACGAATTTATGACCGCTGAGCT
This sequence comes from Leptolyngbya sp. ST-U4, assembly GCF_039962215.1. Lineage (NCBI taxonomy): Bacteria > Bacillati > Cyanobacteriota > Cyanophyceae > Leptolyngbyales > Leptolyngbyaceae > Leptolyngbya > Leptolyngbya sp. ST-U4. Next base: position 35,908 of record NZ_JAMPKZ010000007.1, on the reverse strand, counting down.
AATCCGACAAGTTCGCCTGCTTGACCCTGTGACCCTGGGTGATTCCCCCTCTGGGGAACTGCGAGGCGATCGGGTTGCAGATGTCTTGATCGGGGATGGCGTGATTCAGTCGGTCGAAGCAGCGATTAATTCTTACCCGGATAATACTCAAATCCGGGATGGGTCAGGGCTAATTCTGGGCACGGGATTGGTGGACTTATACAGCCATTCGGGTGAGCCGGGATTTGAGGAACGGGAGACGATTGATTCTTTGGCAGCGGCGGCGGTTGCTGGAGGGTTTACCCGCTTAACCCTGCTCCCTGATACCCATCCTGCAGTCGATAATCCCGCGACTGTTGCCTGGTTTCAGTCTCAGTGCCAGAAATTTACCGTCCCCCAAATTCGCAACTGGGGAGCATTAACGCTGGATGCCAAAGGCGAACAAATGACGGAACTGGCAGAATTGGCAGAGTCGGGCATCGCGGGATTTGCAGACAGCAAGCCGATTCAAAACATGACTCTGCTGCGTCGCCTGCTAGAGTACAGCCAAGGTCTGAGTCAGCCAATCGCGTTATGGTGCTGCGATCGATCCTTGAGCGGCAATGGCGTGGTGCGCGAAGGCCAGGAATCCCTGCGGTTAGGACTGCCCGGAAGCCCAGACTACGCGGAGACTGCCCCTTTAGCGGCTCTGCTGGAATGCCTCGCGGCAATTGGAACTCCGGTGCATTTAATGCGAGTTTCAACCGCGCGAAGCGTTGATCTGATTCGGCAGGCAAAGGCAACCGGGCTACCGATCACAGCAAGCACCAGCTGGATGCACCTTTTGCTCAACATTGAAGCGGTGCAGAGCTACGATCCCAGCCTTCATGTCGAACCGCCCCTGGGCAATCCTGCGGATCAGGCAGCCTTAATCGAGGGCATTCGATCGGGGATCATCGATGCGATTGCGATTGATCATAGTCCGTACACTTACGAAGAAAAAACTGTCGCTTTTGCTGAATCTCCACCGGGGGCGATCGGACTGGAATTGGCTTTACCGCTGCTCTGGCAGGCGTTAGTCGTTTCTGAAAAGATCCCTGCTCTTACCCTCTGGCGGGCACTTAGCACCAATCCGGCACAGCTATTAAACCAATCTCCTGCAAGCATTCAGCCGGGTCAGCCCGCCGAGCTAATGCTGTTTGACCCCAATCATGCCTGGCAGGTGACTTCTCGCACGCTCAAATCGCGATCGACTAACACCCCCTGGCTCAATCAAACGCTTCGAGGACGGGTGTTGCAAGTCTGGGGAGGACGGTGACGCATGACGAGACGCTTGCAGCTAGAGCCGAGTAATCCTGCATTGTGTCAGATCATTGCCGATCGCATTGCCGCCAGTCCGCAGCAGCGCGTCACCTTTGCAGAGTTTATGGATCTGGCACTGTACGAACCACAGCACGGCTATTACGCTCGCTTTCAGTCAAAGATTGGCGCACAGGGAGACTTTGCCACCTCACCCCATCTCGGCGCAGACTTTGGAGAACTGCTTGCCGTTCAATTTGCCCAGATGTGGGAAAAGCTCGATCGCCCCAATCCCTTTACGCTGGTTGAGATGGGAGCCGGACAGGGACTTCTGGCACAGGACATCGTGCGCTATCTGCATCGACATTATTTCGAGTGCTTTGCCGCGCTGCGCTATGTAATTGTCGAAAAATCACCTGCCTTTGCCGCCGAACAGCAAGCCCGTCTCCGCTCCCTAATCGACTCCTGGGGCGAAGTGGCATGGCACACCTGGGACGAGATTTCTTCAGATTCGATCGTTGGCTGCTGCTTTTCCAACGAATTAGTCGATGCTTTTCCCGTACATCGGCTGACAATTGCAAACGGTAAGCTTCAAGAAATTTACATCACCGTAAGCAGTGAACCGACACCCAATCCTGCCGTTGCCTCCGATGCCCATTTTGCTGATGCCCATTTTATAGAGACGATCGGCGAACTTTCAACCCCGCGCTTTGCCGAGTATTTTCAGCAGATCGGAGTAGATTTGACCCCCTACCCAGACGGCTACCGCACCGAAGTCAATCTGGCAGCGATCGACTGGCTGCATACCGTTGCCGATCGGCTCCATCAGGGCTATTTGCTGACGATCGACTATGGCTATCCTGCCCATCGCTACTACAGCCCAACCCGCAGTGCAGGGACGCTTCAGTGCTACTATCACCACGCCCATCACGACAACCCCTATCGGGCGATCGGTCATCAAGATATTACCGCTCATGTCGATTTCACGGCTCTGGAGCAATACGGCACACCAGCAGGACTAGACCCGATCGGCTTCACGCAGCAGGGCTTGTTTCTGATGGCGTTGGGCTTGGGCGATCGACTTACCGCACTGTCTCAGCCCGATCCTGATCTGACGCTGCAAATTATTCTGCAACGGCGAGAAGCACTACATGGGCTCATAAATCCGATGGGGCTGGGCAATTTTGGGGTGCTGATTCAGGCAAAGGGATTGTCAGGCGACGCGCAGAGCCGATTACTAAAAGGACTGCAAATGGGCTGAGTCCCAATGTTGGGCTAGCGGGTAATTTTCGGCGATTTGTCGGGGAACCGTGTAGACTATCTGGATATTTAGGGCGCTCGTTGCAGTAGTTAATCAGAAGTTAATCAGAGAGGGGTACGCCCATTGCCGTTTGTGGAGGAGGGCTTTCGGATCACGATCGCGAACCCGGAAACATCTTTAGGGGGAACAGTACAAGCTTTGACAAGCTCTCAGCCCTGTTTCAACAATCTTCATCGAAGGCAAAACAGATTACGATTTGCTGAGCGCAGGGGAGTTACTGGTTAACAAATGGCAGCAACAAGTCCAATTCCCTTGTGGATCGTGTAATCTTTTCTTCCGTAGGCTCGGCTGAATCTGAAAGTTAGTTCGGACATCTCGAACATAAGGGACATAAGAGGATTGGACATGGCGTTCTGGGAATTTTTGCTGCAAAAGGATGGCGATCGCTCTTGGCTGCCACTGGAATCTCCTACGGTGGAAATTTTGGAGGGGCGATATCGCGTGGTCGGTCGCTCTAGCCGCATCAATACCCCGATCGAAATTCGGATTGCTCATGATGTCCTCACCGATGCTGTAACAGTCCGCCGTACCCAGAAGCGATCAGGCTGCACGAATCAGGATGGCCTGGTGGTGATTATGCCCTTTACCCAGCTTCAGCCGGGGGACTGGGAACTCTACTGCACAGGCGACCTGATGGCAGACATGATGGGCGAAGGCTGGCAGTATGGCGTGAAGCTGCAAGTCTTGCCGATCGTTGAGGAAGCGGAAGCTTGGGAACTTGACTCACAACCCGCTGCTCATCTCCCGACCCTTTCCGTTGGGTTTTCGAATGCGGCTGCCTTGTCATCACCCCCCCTTGCTATCCCATTTATCGCTGTCCCAGAAACGCCGGTCGAAACGCCAGTCGAAACGCCAATTCTCCAGCCTGCTGCATCGCTGGTTTTGGAGGATACGGAGCAGCCTGTTCTGGCTGAATCCCAGCTTAATTCTGCTGAGGGCGAAGGCTCCGAAATTCCTTCACCGGAAGTCATCCTGTCCGAAGCCCTGCCACTGCTCAGCCTGCATCTGGAACAGGAAATGTATGTCGTGCGGCGCAGCGAAGCTCTAATCCTGCGCGGCGAGATTGGTTCAGCTACCGTAGAGTCGCCAGAATTGCCGCTTCAGATACGGGTGCGGCTCTATGCGCCCCAAAATTCTCAGGTGCTGTTTGACCTGGTTTATCCGCTCAGTCCGGCTGCGCTGCCGATCCCGTTTACCTGCACGGTGCCGCTTCCCCATCACTACGAAACCTACCTGGTGCTGGGAGAAGCGATCGTCGAGCTAACTTCTGCAAGCGGCACAGAGAAAATCACCAGCCAGTCCTTCAAAGTTACAACCGACCTGCATGAGCTGCTGGAATCGTTTGCTTCGCAGTTCTCCGAAGGAGGCAACGGCAATAGCGTTACCGATTTGCCCGACGTACTACCGCCCCTGGAAGCCATTTCGCTGCCCTCAGAGCTGCCTGGTTTTGCTCAACCTACCGTGCCGCCAACAGTTCAGTTTCAGCCTGCCCAATCGATATTGCCGCCTCAACTGAGATCGATGTCTCCTGAACAGAAGGAAGCGACTAAAGAGCGACGGGCGATCGAGTTGCCAACCTTTGCTCAGGAACCTGCTGCTCAGGAAGCCATTCCTCAAGAAACCATTCCTCAAGAACCTGCCCCTCAGGAACCGCTGCAAGAATCCCAGTCAGTTCCAGCCAGCACCACAGAATCAGGGAAGTCCGCAAACACGCCTGCTCCGGTCATCGATAACCTTTCTATTACCGAGCTATTTCTAACTGAGGTATCAGGAACGGCAAATCATTCTCCTGAAATTAGCGTTGCCGAGAGAGGCATTGAGCCTACTCAAAGGGATTTCGTCAGCAAAGCATCGCCAGATTCAACAACTGAAACCGCTCTGCCCCAAAATGCCCCTTCTGCCCGGTTGCCGCAGAATGGAACGGGCACCACATCGCCTCAGTCCAGTAAACCCATCATTGACGACACTGATCCAGCACTCGATTGGCAGCACGTTGACCTCCAGAAACCTCGCAAGTCTGCTTCAGAAGCTCCCCTCGCTCCCGAAGACATCGCCTTTCGATCGCTCAACTTGCAGCAGCGTTTTTTGTCGCGCTTACAGTCCCTTGCCAGCGACAGTCAACTTTCTGCCGCTCTCCAGACCGATCAGACAATTCCTGCTCAGCCCAATGAACCCAACGCCATTGAATCGCCAATCACCTCTGTGTTTGATCCCAAACCGTTGTCCCAGGAAAATCGCACTCAGCCGATCGGTGAAGACGCACACCTGGCGCACGATGAGTTTGTCATTGATGAAGGCTGGGAAGAAATGGAAACGATGCAGCAGTTAGCGCGAGGCGCAACTCCAAAGGAACCGCCCCTGGGGGGAACCGCAAAGCATTCGACCCCCTCAAAGTTCTGGCAAACTGCGTCCCAATCTCCCCCAACGTCCGGATTAACCCTCTCACCCGACGAGCCTTTGCCCGTTCCCGTGCTGCGTCTCCCCAGTGAAAACCTGATGAGCGGCAGTTCAACGCTGGTGCTGGTCAAGTTGCCCGACTGCCCGGCAAAGCTAGCGGTCAAGTTGTGGCTGATCGATCGCCAGAGCCGCCTCCTGCTAGACGGACCCCATTGGCTCACCGATTTTACCCCTGACGGCTTTGGACAATGGATGAACCGCATCGAGCTATTTCTGCCCCAGGGCTACCTAGAAGTACAGGTCGAAGCTATTAGCGTCGAAATCATGACCCAGCGCGAAAGCGAAAAAACAGTCGAAGCCCGATCGATCGAACCGCCCCTCTCCCAGTTCACCTACGACTCGATCGACGTTTAACCCCCCTCTTCATCTCCCTATGCCCTCACCCCTCCTCGTCTACCCATTCTCTCTAGATCACAAATTCCCGGTTGTTAAAATTTCTTAGCAGTCCGGCTTTTGCACTCAATTCACAGTACATTTGGCACAGGAATTCGTTGTGTAAACGAGGAGAGATCTTAAGCATGGCAGCTTCTTTCTTGCCTTCTATTCTGGTTCCGATCGTCGGTTGGGTGTTTCCGGCTGTGGCGATGGCATTTCTATTTATCTACATCGAGCGCGAAGATCCAAGCGGGATTTAATTTCCAATTGTGTTCTCAATTCCATTCATTCCATAGATAAAGCAGTTTCTGGAGACAAATCAACATGACAAGCGTTCCTTCAAAAGCCAATATGGAGGTCGTTAAGCCTGCGGATGATCCTCAGATTGGCAACCTGGCAACGCCGATCAATTCATCTGCGTTCACGAAGGCTTTGATTAACAATCTGCCTGCTTACCGGGCAGGTTTGTCGCCTCAGCGTCGTGGACTGGAAATCGGCATGGCACACGGCTACCTGCTGTTTGGACCGTTTGCGTTCACCAGCCAATTTCGTAATACTGGCGTTTCCGATATCGTCGGTTTGATCGAAGCCGTGGTTCTGGTTGTCATTCTGACCGTTTGCCTTTCCCTCTATGCAGGCGTAAATCCGCTAAAGCCAATTAGCACCGTTACCACACCAAAAACGCCCAGCAATCTGCAAGATTCAGAAGGCTGGAGCGAGTTTGCAGGAAGCTTCCTAGTGGGCGGGATCGGCGGCGCGGCGTTTGCCTACATTGTGTATGAGATCTTCAAGTCGGGCGTTCTGGAAACCTTCGGCAATCTGGTGCAATAAAGCTGTGCTTTAGATTGAGAAGGATTTTTACAGCAAGGGGTTTCTGCCCCTTGTTTTTGTTTTATGCCACGACAAAAATCCCTACCATTCCTCGCGCAGAATCGACATTAGCACGACGTCCTCAAACACGCCCCACTTGCGAACGCGCTGCCGCAAAACACCTTCCTGCACAAATCCCTTATTTCGCAGCATTCGCCCACAAGCTGAATTTCGTGCCATGTGATAGGCATAGAGCCGATTCAACCCCAGCTCGAGAAAGCCATACTGCAAAATTGGCGGCAGCACTTCGCTCATATAGCCCTGATTCCAGGCACTTGCGACCAGCCAAAAACTCAGCTCCGCCTGAAGATGCTCTTGATCGATCTCACGAATCTCGATCGCCCCGATGAACTGCTGCTGTGCCGCCTGCTCAATTGCAAACACGACGGCTTCCCCAGCCTCAAACGCCGATTGCTGCCGACTGATATAGGCTGCGGCTGCTCCTGGTGGATAGGGATGCGGAATCGAAATCATCGTGTCACCAATGGCCCGATCGCTCAACGCTTGCTGAATTGTGGCGGCATCGTTTTCTAAAAGCGGACGCAGAATCAGTCGATCGGTGGTCAGCACGGGCTGAGGTTGAAGAGAGACAGAGAGATGTTCGCCCATTATCGATCGCCACCTGCTGATTTTGCGATTTCTTGAAGCTGTAATCCGGGTGGAAATGCCCCTTCTTCTTTGATGCGATTAATCACGTCTTCGGGAAGGGCAATTTTGAGTTTTTCTGCCAGTGCCCGGACAATATCACCACGATCGATCACGCCTGCCACCGCACCTGCCGGAGAGAGTACCGTAATTCGGCGCAGGGTTTCAGTTTCCAGGCGATCGATTACTTGGATTAAAGAAGTATTTTCAGCAACAGCAGGAATCTCACTGAGCGGATCAACCAATTCCTGCACAGCTGCACTGTCCCATGAACTGCGCTCGATCGTCTGCATTCGCTCTGGAGCTACCAGCCCGCGATAGCGTCCATCAGCGGCAGCGTAGTAAACAGTGAGTTTCATTTCGTTCAGCAGGTATTTGTCTGCAAACTCGCGCAGGGTCATCTCGGCTTCAACAACCCGAAATTCGCGTGTCATTGCCTGGGCTGCTGTGAGCTGAGCTAATGCTTCCTGCAAATCCGTCACCCGACTGTAGGTACTCGCGTTCTGCACCCCAAACCAACCAAGTAGTGCCAGCCACAGATAGCTCAGTTGCATGGTTGAGAAGAAGGAAAAGATGCCCACAATCACTGCTGTCCAGGCAAGGGTCTGCCCTGCACGAGCTGCCCAGCGAACGCCCTGTGCCCGGCTTCCGGTTGCCTTCCAGACGGCTGCTTTTAACACCTGTCCGCCATCCAGGGGCAAGCCTGGAATCATGTTAAACAGGGCTAATACAAAGTTGATTCCTGCCAAGTTGCCGATCACGGCTTCGGCAGGTTCGGGCAGGGGCAGTGCCAGGCGTAGCAGCGACAGCACAAGAAAAATGCTGAAACTCACGGCTGGACCCGCGATCGCCACCTGAAATGCCTGCCCTGGCGTTTTCGATTCCTGCTCGATCGAGGCAATGCCGCCAAACAGAAACAGCCGGATTGAGGTGACGTTGATGCCCTGCGATCGGGCAATTAAGCTATGCCCCAGCTCGTGCAGCAGCACAGAGCCAAACAGCAGCAACGCCATCGCAAATCCGGCAAACCAGGGCAGCAATCCTCCCCAACCTTCGCGCTGCCAAATCGTGCCGTACTGAAAAGAAATCAAAGCCAGAATCCAAAACCACGATTGATCAAGCAGCAAAGGAATGCCAAAAATCCGACCAACCTGCCAACCTGACCTCATGGCTGCCATCCTGCATTATGTCTACGATTCAATTTTACAAATATTTATCGTTAGACGGGGCGCAGCAACAGGCAAAACCCTGGCGTGAAAACCGTGCTCCAAACTCTGTTATAAAACGCCAGCGTTCGACTATAAAACACCAGCGTTCGACAAACCCAGGATCATCCCTGCCCCCAAAATATGACCAAAACTCGCGGTGGCAAGCAGCTCGGGCAACCCAAACCCAGTAAACATGGCAGGCATTTCACCGGGCAGCTTGGGTCCAACGCCGCGATATTGAATCGCGTAATAGCCGATCGCAATTGCAAACAAATTGCAGCCAATCATCACGATCGCCACGCTCGGCGACCACTGCACAGCGCGAGGTGCAACCTCGGCAAGAAGCATCTGATAAACCACAGTCTTTTCTCCTAGCTTTGGATAAGCGTTTGTCGAATCAGCGTTGAAACAATGTTGAATCAAGACAGACTATAAAGAGTGTCTGACAACGAACTAGCTTTTGTTTGAAGAGTTAACAATTTGATAATTTGCTTTTACAATTCTCTGTCTAAATTTCGCCGCAAAGGATCCTTTCGGGTGAAGTCAGAAGTTTTGCGATCGATATGATGGTTTGTATCGTGTTTTACTGACGTGCTTCATAACGATTTGCTTCAGCACGAACCCCCATCGATGCTAGAGAGTTTCAACAATGGTAAATACTTCAACGAATGCTTCAACAGGTAGATGGACAACCCCTTCCATTTCGCCTCAGCAGATTATTCAACAAATTCTTTATTCTGGTCGAATTACCACCACTGAGCGCCAGTGGCTTCTGCAAGCCGGAATTTCTGAACTGCGATTTTCTGAGACGGAACTGGCGCAGCTTCGGCTGATTCACGATCGGCTGCGGATGGGATTGATTAAAGTGATTGACATCTAAATCAGCAGCAGATCTACCACCAGTAGCAAAAAAGATTGAGCTGTGATCGGTCATCAGGCATTTGTAAGTCATTCAGCATAGATGACCAACGATCAGTGGCTAAAGGATAATCTGCCACAGCAGCACGGTCAAACCGCCGATCGCGAAATGCTGCAACAACAAATTGGCGATCGGCTGGCGGGCAATTTTTTGCGTCAGCACAACGCTCAGCAGCGCAGCAGCGAATAGCGTTACGCCCTGAAGAAAGGCAATCACTGCCGAATCTGCCACCACTATGGGCAAAGGCACGGTGATTCGATCGCCTAAACCAAACGTGGCAACCGTAACGGGCAGAATTCGTCCGGCTTCGGTCAAGCCTAGGCGGAGATAGTGCGCCAAACTGCTGCCCAGTACGAGCGGCAAATAGCCATACGCCAATTCCAGAAAAGGTCGAGGTTTGAGCGATCGATCCCCCCAGCGCATGAGGCGATCGGCACACAAAACCACGATCGCTGGAAATAGCAGTGCTGCGACAGAAACAATGGTGTGAATGCCGAAGTTGCTGAGATTGAGGGGAAGATGAAAGCGATCGGCGATTTCAGGTAAACGATGCAAAAATACTGCACCAAACAAAAGCAGCAGCAGCGCAACTTCTGAGTAGCTCGGCTGATGGGTTGTCCATAGTTCGATGCCCGGCGGACGTAGATTTAGCTCGACCGATCGGTGGGGGCAGGCTTTGAGACAGGTCATACACAGCACGCAGTCTCTGTTGTCTTCAAGCTGCGCCGGATGCGAATAAACTGGACAGCCCCCTGTTTCCAGCCCTTCTCCCTCCGCAGGACCGCCTTTATAGCAGTGATACGTGTTACAGGTCGCTGCACAAATTCCTTGCTGCGCCCGCAGCTCAATTATTGCCAGTTTGCCAAATAGACCGTTCATGCCGCCGATCGGACAAAGGTAGCGACACCAGAAACGACGCTCAAACAGCAGCGAAAAAATCACCGCTCCGGCAGTAATGAGCAGCAGCAGACAGCTTGAGAGATAGGCAGTATTTTCTAAGTTCCACAGTTCCTCCCACAGCAGAATCAGGGCAAACAGCCCAAATAAAAACCAGCCGCCCCATCGCTCCGCAGGCTGTCTTGCCCAAGGCAGCAGTTTACGCGGAAACAGCTTCAGAGAAACCTTTTGCGCCAGTTCACCGTAAATCATAAACGGACAAACCGCACACCAAACCCGTCCCACAAATGGAAACAGAATCAGCATCAGGGGCCACCACCACGCCCAAAACAGATTCAGCACAAAATTTTGGTCGCGGCTTTGCGGACCCAGCCAGCCGATCGCCACAGCTGCCGCAAATGCCCAGAGTGTGAATCCGTAGTTAATGCGATCGGGCCACCACTCGCTTCTCAAAAACTGCCGCAGGCGCGGATAGGTGTTGAGCAAATTTAGCCGAAACCGTTTGCTCTTGCTGCTCACTGCCCAGAATACTTCTTCGGTTAAAACGAGCGCACCGTTCGACTGCACGATCGCCCTGGTCACTAAATTTTCTAGTTCAGTCAGGTTTCCGGGAAAGTCATATCCTTGCAGACGACGCAGAGCTTCGGGCGCGACCTCAGGTTGAGACAGTCCCCGTGCTCGACAGGAGAGGCTGATGTAGTATTTCACCTGCGCTTCGATATCGGCTTTACGAACCCGCAGTGGGGGCACTTTGATCGAATGCTTGATGCATCTTTGGCGATCGCTCCGCGCTGCGGCACTCCGCGTAGCGGCAAGCCGATCGAGTTCAGGCATTGCTTTCTCAGAGGTCATGATGATTCGCGCCTCTGATTTTTGCAGCGCAGGTTCCGGTTCCCCCTCACGAGGCATTGGCGTATATTCCCCGGAGGCAAGCAGGCGAATTAGCTTGGGCTTTAAGTGCGCGGGAAAATCCTGAATATTGTTCAGCATCAAAGTTCCCCGCCCCAGCCATGCCAGCAGTCCGGGTTTACCGCCTGCTCGCCCAAATAGATCTGTGCCGCTGACCTGAAGCGCATCGCAGTTTATTTTGATCAGCGGCTGCTTGCGATCGGCAGAGCCAAAGTGAATCAGCGCAGCAATATTATCTTTGCCCAGTCCGGGTTCGCCAAAAATCAGCGCGGGAGCACGATCAATCGTTGCCTTCTTAATATCCTGCCGCAGCCGCATAGCATACCGACTGGAGCCAATAATGCCCCGCCTCACTCTAGGAACAAGATAGGGACGCAGGGCAGTCTGTCGCTCTTGCTCAAACGCAAGCTGGGAAGTGACCTGAGCCAGTTCGGCGGCAAGCTGGCGCGTAAAAGTTAACTGAATCTCTGGATAGTCCTGCACGAGCTGCAAAAAATCCGATCGCGGGATTTGCCAAAGCTCACAGTCGTCGAGCGTGACAATGGTTTGCGTTACAGGCTGGTCGAGCAATAGCTCTTTCAGATGCAGAATCGACCCCGGCAGCAAACTGCTTGCCCGCGCCACACTATTAGAACTGGTGTGATAAGCCTCCAAATGTCCCGACTTAAGCAGATACAGCGCGGCGGGTGGCGTGTCCTCCAGCACCAGTCTCCGATTTGCCTGCACAAATTCCACCCGAAGCTGTGAGGCGATCGTGGTCAGGACTGCATCTGACAAAGCAGTCAGCGGAGTCTCCTGCCGCAACCACTGCACCCGCTGCGAAACCGTTTCGGGTGTGGGGGAGTCAGCCGCAGTTTTTAGTTCCGGGCGATCAAATTCCATATCCCTTGTCTCCCAACGATCGCTGATTAAAACCCTCTTCCCAGAATAATCAGTAAATTAAAAAATCCTGAATCTATCGCAGTTCCTCTTTCCCCGTCACCCTATTCTCGCAGGTTCAGCCAACGATGCAAAGCAGTTTCTCCTAATGTTAAACAGAATTAATTTCTGCCTCGGATCTGTTTATTCATCTTATTCATCTGCTGGTTGATTTATTTATTCATCTAAACTATTTTTGCATCTGTCAATGCCTTTATTTCACATCACATTTCCCGTCCTAACCCAGTTGCGCTTAATGTGCGCTTTTCTATTATTATTTAATAGGGTGTAACAACCCAAATTTCAAGAGTAAATTACCAAAACCACTCGAAAAGAAACATTTTTCAAAATTGAACCCAGCTTGAACTGAAACAAGAAATCATAGGTTTGATTGCCCGCTATTCATCTAATTAAAAGCGGATTGAAAGCAATTCTTTGTGTTTAACAGTCAAGCTATCATTCAAGACGATAACCCTTTATTGCTGCACAGACATGAAGTTGGTCGCAGCAAGTTCGCGCCAGAGCATCTTGCATTTAACGCTAACGGACAGGGATTAGCTCAGTGCATTTCACTACTCTTTCGCGACTCTACAAGCTAAGAACAGATGGAAAATCTCGCCCAAAAGAATTCTGCTCAAAGTAACCTATCAACCGATTGGTGACCCACAGCACTCGCCCGATCGAAGCAAGCCTTGCTCGGTCACGATCGATCGCCCACACCAGAATTACTCCTGAAGTCAGGGAAGATACGGACAGAAGTTTCGTTAGAATTACGGGCTTCACCAGGAATTCACGCAAGTAAGAATCCCGATTAATCTTCAGTAAATCCGCCTAAAGCACACCTTGCATCGAGTAAGTTAGATGACAGGCTGTATTGAGACCAGCTTTGCTTCAGCAAATGCAGGAATTCCGTCAATTTCAAGTCAGCACTGGGAGAGTTTTTAATAAATCTTTCTCCAGTTTGGCGGTGTTAATTAAACCTGCATAGGGACCACGTCCTCTGGTGCAATGTCTACCACCAATGTTGTTTTGGCGTTAAGTATTGACTCCTATGGCTACGCAACCAATTAAACTTACAGATGCCGCTTTTAATCAGGCAGGTTTTGCACCATTTCGATCGGCAACTCCCGTTAGTTCTAGTCAGGGAATTTCTGTCACGTTTGACCTCTATGCTTATGGCGGCACAGGCGGCGATGGAATTGGCTTTTTCCTGGTAGATGGCAGTCAGACCACGATTATTCCGGGCGGAAATGGTGGCTCGCTGGGCTATGCACCCCGCGAAGATGCGGGAATTCCTGGATTGGTGGGGGGCTACCTGGGAATTGGGTTTGACTCGTTTGGCAACTTCTCCAACCCAACCGAAGGACGAGTCGAAGGTCCGGGCGCAATCCCTGATTCGATCGCCATTCGGGGCAGCCAGGGAAATAATTACAGATATCTCACCGGACAACAACTGGTTGAAAGCCTCGATACTCCCTCGCCCAATCGAGAAGAAGCTCGCCGTAAGGCACAAGTTGAGCTAACCGCCGAGGGAATTCTCACGGTCAGAATTGACCTCAACCGGGATGACGATTTTAATGATGCTGGAGAAATTCCCATCAATAGCTTCAATGTCGCTGCTGTTAATGGGCGCGTTCCAGACCAGATTCGCTTTGGCTTCGCGGCTTCCACGGGCGCACAGTACAACATCCACGAGGTTGGCAACTTCCAGGTGACAACCCTGGCAGGTGTACCAATCGGTGGTGCTTTCTCTAATGACCTAACGTTCGTGGGCAGTAGCGGCGATGATGTTACTACAGGGGGCGGCGGAAACGATTCGCTGACAGGTGGCGACGGAAACGATTCGCTGACAGGCGGCGGCGGAAACGACACGATTACAGGCGGCACGGGAACTGACATAATCACGGGCGGCGACGGAGACGATACACTGACAGGCGGCACGGGAACTGACACAATCACGGGCGGCGTAGGCGGCGATCGGTTTCTGTTTACCGGAGCAACCAAGGCAGAAGCCCTCCGCTCCTCGGTGCTGCGTTCACGCGATGTTATTACTGACTTTAACCAGGCTCAAGGCGATCGGTTTGAGCTGGACTTTGACAATAATCGGCAAACGGCATCGCTGCCTAAGGGTGTGTTCAATGCTGGACGATTCAAGGGCAACCTGCAACGAGCAATCCAATCTGCTTATGCGGACAAAGATCAGCGAAAGCGCGGCAATCAGGGACTCAAGGCAGATGAGGCAGTATTCTTCCGGGTGGGCAGCCGCACGTATCTATCTGTGAATGATGGCAAAGCTCCTTTCTCAGCCCAAAATGATCTGGTCGCCGAAGTCACTGGAATTAGCTTTAGAACAGGAGACAATCGCTTGGGCAAACTGGCAGCCACGAACTATTTCATTTAATAGGTTTTTTGAAACGAACAGGGTTTTTGAAACGCATCAAAAGTGCCGTGCCCCCTCAATTCCTCCCCCATAGGGAACCTTGAGACTCTAAGGAAAGCGAAGTTTCTGCCGAAGTTGAGGAGTCAGGGGGCAGGCAACTCTTCTGGTTCTTCAAATTCCCCGATTGGGTGGTCTCATTCAAGCAGCAAACTGCGAAAGCATGTTGCCTCAATGGCAGTCTCAGGGCTGCCTTTTTTAATTCTGTTTTTTGATTCGTTTTTGATTCGCGCTTTAGCCCCATTCCCGTTCAAGCAGAAATGCTTTGCATCAGTTCGCTTACATTTAACTGACGAGGATACAGCAACCAGCTTCGCTGCCAAGGGTGAGTCAGGGTTCGCACTAGGGGCGATCGTTCACTAATTTCTTGCAGTCCGGAGTCGGTGAGTAGATTAATTCCCTTTTGGTAAAGGGTGTAGCCCCGGCTCACCGTTTTGCAGATGCCTGCGTAATAATCGGGCACAAAGCCTAAGTGTTCTAGTTTCGAGTGGGCTTCCTCGAGCAGAGCTTTTTGCGTGGATTCATCAAACTGAGAAATATCCCAGGCTTTCAACAAATCGCGATCGACAAAGCGGCGGCACAAATCAGCCAAAAGCGGATCAGGCAGGTGCTGCCACTGTTGCAGGTGATAAAAAAACACGCCATCATCAGCGGCAAGATATTGCTCAAGCGTAATTTGGTTACAGTCCTGGCTTAACCAGGCAGTCATATTCGGGTCTGCCCACAGTTCATCTTGCGACAAGAGCTGCTTTGCCCGTCGGAAGGCTCCCGATAAAATCCAAGTGGCTGCCAGATTTTTAGAATGGTTATACACCTGAGCATACATAAAATATCGCACCAGCAAATAATGCTCGATCGCCGCCATGCCCTTTTGAGCCACGACCATTTGCTGCGTCACTGGATCAAATCGCAGAGCCAACAAAATTCGATCGAGATCCAGAATGCCGTAGGACGCTCCGCTAAAATAGCTGTCGCGCATCAGGTAATCAATGCGATCGCAGTCAAGCTGACTCGTGACCAACTGCCACACTAGAGGAACGGGATGCTGTTTGCGGTGAACCTGATGAATCTGCGGCAGTAAATCGGGGTCAAAGCGATCGAGACATTCGCGAATTGGCTCCGACTCTGTAATGATCCGCTTTGTCCAGGACTCGTGATCGCTGCCAAAAATTTCCTCACAGGTATGGCTAAAGGGACCGTGCCCAATGTCATGCAGCAACGCAGCACACAACACCACAGCCCGGTAAGGCTGAAGCTGAGGATAGTCTTTCGACACGCGATCGAACACCCGACGCGCAACTTCAACAACTCCCAGGGAATGGGTAAACCGGGAAGTTTCTGCGCCGTGAAAGGTGAGGCTTGCCGGACCCAACTGGCGAATCCGCCGCAATCGCTGAAAAGCAGGTGTATCAATCAAATGGATCAGCAGCGCCTCAGATGGATCGCGTCCGTTGAGCACGATCGCCCCATGCAGCGGATCATGATAGATCCGTTCGCGATTACGCGGCTCCTGCCAAGACTGCATGATGAGTTAACAGATCAACAGCGGCTTGATACTGGCGATCGGCAGCGGTGGCAATCTGATCGCGATCGATCGGGTCGAGCGGCACAACAATATCGGGGATAATGCCCTGTTTATTAATGTCATGGTGATTTGGCGTTTCGTATTTGGCGATCGTCACTGCTAAGCCTGACCCATCGGACAAGCTAAAGAGCGACTGAATCAATCCTTTGCCAAAGGTGCGTTCTCCCACAAGCTGGGCGCGTCCGTTATCTTGCAATGCGCCTGCCAAAATCTCGCTCGCGCTGGCAGTTCCCTGATTTACCAGCACCACAAGCGGATCATCGGTCAGAGCAGATCCATCGTCGGTAAAGCTGTCCTGAATGCCGTTTCGGTTCACGGTGTAAACCACGGTTCCGCCATCTAGCCAGAGCTTGGCAATATCAATGCCAGACTGAAGCAGTCCGCCCGGATTGCTGCGAAGATCGAGAACATAGGCATTCGCGCCTTGCTGTTCCAGATTGCGAATGGCGTGAGCAAGTTCAGAACTAGCGTTCGCGTTAAACTGGCTCAGCCGAATATAGCCCACCTGGGTCTCCTCAGACTCTGCCTTAAGCGCAGCATAAACCGGATTGAGCGTGATTCGATCGCGCACCAGCAGCACATCTTTTGCCTGCGCCTCTTCCTGTCCGTCCTGAGCAATGGTAAGCGTGACGCGACTGCCGGCCGGACCCCGCATCCGTTCCGCTGCTTCATCCAGGCTCAGCTTCACCGTGGGATAGCCGTTGATTTTAATGATTCGATCGCGAGGCTTAATTCCTGCCTGCGCTGCTGGAGAACCTTCGATCGGGGCAATGACGCGCAGTTCCCCGGTCGAATTTTCCTGGGCGATCTGGAGTCCCACGCCCGTCAGCTCACCGGAGGTATTGGTTTGCAGGCTGCGGTACTGATCTGGCTTTAGCAAGCGGGTAAAGGGGTCGTCCAGCAACCCCAGCATTTTTTGAATAGCAGTATAAGTCTGCTCCCGATTCTGGAGCGGCTGCTGAAGCACTTTCTGCCGCACCTGCCACCAGTTCTGATGGTTAAAAGAATCATCGACATAGGCGCGATCGACCAGTCGCCAAACTTCGCTGACTAATCGCTGTTCTTCGGTAAAGGCATACGCTGAGGGCATTCCACCCAGCACGGTTGCCAGCATGAAGGCAAATCCGATCGTGAATCCAATAACTAATCCAGCACACGCGATCTGTTTTCTCATGGGACAGATTTTAAACTGCGGACAAGGCGATCGACTACGACAGACAAGGGAATGACAAAAACTGAGAGAAGATATGAATTTTTGTAACGCTATCTAGCTTCACGATTTTCTAACGAGTGGGATGAACCAACGTTCCCGAAACCCTCTCTAATCGGGAAAGTCCTATGTTTTACATAGAACAATTATCGTATCAGAATTGCCTCGAAACCCGGATCTGTCAATGTTTTCGCCATGCAATATGCCTTCTAGCTATGTTACATTTATTGACGGTGGATAATATTCTTCGGAACTCTGGTTTCATGTTTACAAAGCAGGTAACTGACTCTAAAGTCTATCAGTGGTTTCAGGAGCGTCTGGAGATTCAAGCCCTTGCGGACGATATCAGCAGCAAGTATGTCCCGCCCCACGTCAATATCTTCTATTGCCTGGGTGGCATTACGCTGACCTGCTTCCTGATCCAATTTGCGACTGGTTTCGCAATGACCTTTTACTACAGGCCAACCGTTGCAGAAGCATTTACCTCGGTGCAGTATTTGATGACCGATGTGAACTTTGGTTGGCTAATTCGCTCCATTCACCGCTGGTCTGCCAGCATGATGGTGCTGATGATGATCCTGCACGTCTTCCGCGTTTATCTGACGGGCGGCTTTAAGAAACCCCGTGAGCTGACCTGGGTAACAGGCGTAATTCTGGCAGTGATCACCGTGTCTTTTGGCGTGACGGGCTATTCGCTTCCCTGGGACCAGGTAGGCTATTGGGCAGTTAAGATCGTGTCGGGTATTCCTGAAGCGATTCCGGTTGTCGGTACGACCATGGTGGAGCTGCTGCGCGGTAGCTCGAGCGTGGGTCAAGCCACCCTGACTCGTTTTTATAGCCTGCATACTTTTGTGCTGCCCTGGGCGATCGCAGTGTTTATGCTGCTGCACTTCCTGATGATTCGTAAGCAGGGAATTTCCGGTCCTTTATAAATTCTGAATTTAGGTCTAATTCGGTCTGATTCAGCTCCTGACAGGTATCGACTTGGGCTAAAGCCTAGCGAAAATCCTGTTATTCTTTGACCAAAACGTTTCTGAAAGATCCTCAAGGAGAGCATTCAGCATGGCAACTCTGAAAAAGCCGGATCTTGCCGATCCCGTACTTCGTGAGAAACTGAAGAAGGGCATGGGTCACAACTATTATGGTGAACCCGCTTGGCCCAACGACTTGCTTTACGTCTTCCCCGTTGTAATTCTGGGTACGCTTGCCTGCTGCACCGCACTAGCAGTGCTTGACCCGGCAATGGTAGGCGAACCGGCAAACCCCTTCGCTACGCCGCTCGAAATTCTGCCGGAGTGGTATCTGTACCCCGCATTCCAAATTCTGCGAATTCTGCCGAACAAGCTGCTTGGAATTGCGCTGCAAACAGCAATTCCGCTCGGCCTGATGCTGGTTCCGTTTATCGAGAGCGTTAACAAGTTTCAAAACCCCTTCCGTCGCCCCGTAGCAACCACCGTATTCCTCTTCGGTACGCTGGTCACACTGTGGCTTGGGATTGGCGCAACCTTCCCGATCGACAAATCCCTGACGCTGGGTTTGTTCTAGGTTTTCCCTTACAAACTAAATCATTCAAACGCCTGTGTTCTGGTCTGAGCGGTTTTACCCCGTTTTAACAAGAGCGCAGGTGTTTTGTATTAATTCGGAAAATGGATTAGGCAAATATCAAACTGCCACAAGGCGTGAGTTTCACAGGTAATCTGTCGATACTAAAGGCGAACAAAAAGCCTAAGTCGATCGCTTCTATGCGCCTCTCCCTCAAGCCACAAGCTTCTGACACCCGAAATCGGACTGCTGCACCGTATCTATTTGTCTTTCTGGAAGTGTTCTCACAGGAGGGGGGCATTCAGTCTTACGTTCAGGACATTTTGCAGAGCTATTCTGCCCAGACAGATTTGCCGCCTGCTCAAGTGCTGCTGCTGCGCGATCGTCCTACAGACTTACCCTTATCTCTGCCTCAGCTCTCGTTTCAGAGCTTTTACGACGAGTCTTCTCCGCGCGGACGGCTACGCTTCACGTTCGCCCTGCTCAAATCCTTGATTCAGCACAAACCCCAGCGGGTATTTTGCGGACATATCAAGCTTGCGCCGCTGGTAAAGCTGCTCTGTCAACCGCTAGGCATTCCCTACACAGTGCTGACTTACGGCAAAGAAGTTTGGAAACCCCTTGCTTCCAGGGAAAGAACTGCCCTTCAGCAAGCCGATCGGCTCTGGACGATTAGCCGCTATAGCCGCGATCGAGCCTGTGCTGCAAATGGCATTGATCCAGCGAAAGTGCAAATTTTGCCCTGTGCTGTGGATGACGAGCGATTTACACCCGGTGAGGCTGCTTCCACGCTGATCGAACGCTACCAGCTTGCAAACTCCACGGTCATCATGACGGTGGCGCGGCTTTGGTCGGGGGATATTTACAAAGGGGTGGATGTAACGCTGCGGGCACTGCCCACGATCGTACAAGCGATTCCCAACGTGAAATATCTGGTGATTGGGCGGGGGGACGATCAGCCGCGACTGGCACAGTTGGCGATCGATTTGGGGGTAAGCGATCGGGTGATTTTTGCCGGGTTTGTGCCGACAGCGGATCTAGTAGAGCATTACCGTTTAGCCGATGCCTATGTGATGCCTTCTCAGGAAGGGTTTGGCATTGTGTATCTGGAAGCGATGGCTTGTGGTGTGCCTGTAGTTTCAGGGGATGCGGATGGATCGGCTGACCCGTTGCAGGATGGAAAGCTGGGCTGGCGAGTGCCTCACCGAGATTCCAATGCAGTTGCAGATGCCTGTATTGCGCTGCTCCAGGGGAGTGGTTCCGCTGGGGAAACGGGTTTACATCGTCGCTGTGATGGAATGTGGCTACGTCAGCAAACTCTGGAGCAGTTTGGTCGCCGTGCCTTCGCTCGCCAGCTTTATGCGCTCGTACAGGAAGGTTAGATTCCCCCATCGCAATTCTGCGATCGCAACCAGGATGTTTTATCTTGGAAGAAGTTACCCCGGCTGAAAGATGCTGCCGCTTACTGAAACTGGCAAACTGGAGTGGGTTAGGCCGGGCAAGGGCAGGAGGTTAAGGTGAATCAAAACGGCATGAAAAGCCTGCAATTTAATTTTTCAGGATTTAGCTTCTGGCTAACCCTCCTGGCACTGATCTGGCTACTGGGTTCGATCGGGCTGGGATGGGTGGTCAAGTCTGTTATTGTTTTGGCTGGTTTAGTTGTCGTTACGCCCTTACTGGCGTTCATCGGATTTCGCTGGTGGATCAAGCGAAACCTTGTCGTCGATTGCTGTCCGGTATGTGATTACGAATCTGCCGCAATTAACGGCACTCAGCTCCGTTGTCCAAGCTGTAGCGAACCGCTTCAGGTTGAAAAACGGCATTTTCATCGGCTTACCCTGCCTGGAACGGTGGATGTGACGGCGATCGAAGTGCCTGTAAAGCAAATCGAAGACAATTAGCTCGAACTTTCTACCGATGGAACAAACACCTTTAACGCCTGTGGCACGACGCGAAAATGAGCGGGAGCCTGGGTTGTGATTTCCCCATCGGTATTAATCGGTAAACGTCGGCGGGTCTGCACTTTCACCTCGCGGCAGGAGAAACCATCGACAAACGACCAGCTTGTTTGATCGCCCGATCGCATAGCTGGCAAAATCGCAAAAAGCTGCCACCAATGTTTCAGGTTCAGACTGTAGACATCAAGCTGCTGATCGTCGATTGTTGCAGTGCTGGCAACGGTCATTCCGCCACCATAGTATCGTCCGTTGCCAACGGCAATCTGAATGGTTTTAACTCGTCGATGTTCTCCGGTATCCAGCACCAGTTCAGCCCAGAAGGGACGCGAATGCCTTAGAGCTTGGATTGCGGCGATCGGATAAGCGAAAACGCCCCATTTTTGCTTGGTGTCTTTGTTGAGTTTGCGCGTAATCTGCACACTCAAGCCGATGCTGGCAACGTTGAAGAAATATTTGCCGTTGACCCAACCCACATCGATCTGCTCGATCTTTCGTTCAGTAATTATTTGGCAGGCTTCGGCGAGCGTGGTGGGAATGTTGAGAGTCCGTGCCAGATCGTTTGCAGTTCCAAGCGGCAGAATTCCGAGGGGGAGCTGCGTCTCGACTAGACCGGGGATTGCAGCATTCAGCGTCCCGTCGCCGCCGCCAATAATCACACAGTCCACGCTGTCCTGATGCTGTCGAATTAGGTTGGCAATCATGCCCGGATTTTTGGGCGTCGCCTCAATCCATTCCAGCCCGCTCTCGCGCAGATAATCGATCGCCTCCTCTAGCTTGTCTTTTCCGTGGCGCGATTGACGGTTGACCAGCAGCAGTGCTTTCACAAGCCCACCTCACAAGCGACAGTAGACCATCACTATCGGATAAATGGGGTGAGTCTAGAATCCTTCAACTGAGAGATTAATTACAGGCTGCGCTTTTTGCGATCGGGATTAGAACACCTGCCTAAGTCCCAAATTTGCCCTCATTCCCAGTTCTTTATGCCTTTTGCAAAATCAGCCAGCCCCAGAGTGAAGCTAGGGCGGCTGAGAAAATTTCCAGAGTGAGATTTATTTAATTGCGAGAATCCGAGAAACAGATAAAACCCAATTATGGATTCTCAGAGGGTGGTGCAGGATTTGGGCTGGACGTTGACGAGTCACTGTCAGAAGACCGTTGAGCGTTTGACTCCGGCTGAGTTAGCTCAGACTCCTGAGTCGGGGCAGGGTTAGGAACTGTGATATTGATATCAGGAGCCTTCACATCAGGAGCTTGAGGCTGAGCCGGAACAATTTCTCGGGTTCGCTCAATGACTGTATTTTGGCGTGGAGCTTGCGATTCGGACGGGCGATTAAAAAAGGCGTAAGCTGCAATTCCTGCACCGACTAAACCTGCGATCGCAATTCCAAGGGCAACCCCACTTGCCGCACTGCTGTTCTCTCGATCGCTCTGAGCCTGCCGCCGTAGCTCATTCTCATAAACTTCCCGATCGCGTAAATTGCTCATGTTCAATTCCTCCTCGATCTCAAAAGCATTGGGATGTACAAAAACGTGTGTAATGAAACAAGAATCCTTTTGACATTCAACAGATCTTGTTGTTGGAAATTTCCAATCTGTTGCACCCGTAGTTCCAAAATAGCCATTCAGTACCAACGACTTATTACACCTAGAGGAAGGTAGCTTTCTATACCGCAGGAATGGAATAAAGCAGTACATAGCCGTGAGATGACTGTCAAATGAGTTAAAACATGGCAAAATCAGGCTTCGGTTCTTTGACTCGAAATTGGGTGGTTAGGTTATGTCCGCAGCATGGCTTGCACTGCTGAAACAGCATCGATCGATCGCAGTGATTCGCGCCCTCGAACTGGCAGTGGGAATCGAGATGGCAAACGCAACGGCGGCAGGCGGAATGCGGCTGATTGAAATTACCTGGAACAGCGATCGTCCCCATCATCTAATCCAACAGATCCAAAATGATTTGCCAGATTGTGTGATTGGAGCCGGAACGTTGCGATCGACCGATGAGGTGCAGCAGGCGATCGAGGCGGGGGCACAGTTTTTGTTTTCGCCGCATACGGATTTTTCGATGATTGAAGCGGCAGTGCGGCGGGAGATTCCGATCGTGGCAGGGGCGCTGACCCCGACGGAAATTATGCAGGCATGGCAGGCAGGGGCAGCCTGTGTCAAGGTTTTTCCAATTCAGGCGGTGGGTGGCGCAAGCTATATTCGCAGTTTGCAGGAGCCGCTCGGCGGAATTCCGCTGATTCCTACCGGAGGCGTGACGATCGACAATGCAGCGGAGTTTATTCGTGCAGGCGCGATCGCTGTAGGGCTGGCAGGACAGCTTTTTCCAAAACAGGCGATCGAGGCAGGCGACTGGTCAATCGTTGAGGCGCGATCGAAGCAACTGGTCGAAAATTTGCGAAGCGTTTAGTCTGAACCGGGATTGTACGGACAATAAATCGAAATGGGTAACCGATTTTCGTCAAGCTCAATGATCCAATCAACCCATTCAGGCTGAGACAGAAGCGGCGGGATAAACAGCTCAGGGTGAAGCGATCGCCAGAAATACTGCACAAATTCCTCGATTTCGGTATCACTCATGCCCGGTTTTCCGGTCGCTTTCATCATGTGTTCTGCTTCTTTGCGCCATTGCAGCGTCAATCGATAATCTACTGGATTCAGCACAATCAGGCGATCGAGTTCGTCCCACAGCGGCAAGTAGTCTTGTAACCGATCGTTGATGTCACGGGCAAAGGTGCGGTCAGACTCGCTGATAATCGGCGACGGGGCATGGTTAAACAAAGCCGGAGCGATCGGACGCACCCCCACAAACCAGCCTTCAAACAGCACCACATCAGCAGCCGTAAGCCTTTCTGGCACAATTCGATCGCCTGCCCCTTGATGCAGCGACTTGTCAAAGCGAGGCACGGCAACCGCATGCTGCGGGCTAACCTGTCTGAGCTGCTTCAGAACCGATAATCCCAGCGAGACATCATGTGTGCCCGGAGGACCACGCCAGCGATAGCGAGGGTCAAACTGCTGAAGCTGAAGTCGATCGGCATAGGTTTTATAAAGGTCGTCGATCGATAAACGACAAACCTGAAGTTCCATCTCTGCCAAAATTTCAGTCAGGATAGCGGCAAGGGTCGTTTTACCCGTTCCCTGCCCGCCCAGAATCCCGAGAATTAGCGTTTTCTGCTGCCGCCACTCAGCGATCTGTTGTGCTAAAGGCATCCAAAACTGCTGTAAAAGCTTGATGCGAAGCAGTTCCTCCTTGGGGGTAATCGGACTATCTTGCCAGCCCTGCTGATAAAAAAAGTTTTGGAGCCGAAGAAAAACTCGCTGAAAAAAAGCTTCGTCCTGCTGATGAATTGACCTGCTTTCTGCCATCGTTTACCGCTCCTTTATTCGCTCATTCGCTAACTGCCCAGCTTAAATGCCTCCAGAAATAGCCCATAAGCCAGTCCCAGCTTTAACCCGTTCAAGACATCGAGCAACAGCGATCGGGCAGCAGGCCTCGCTTGTCCCAAAGAACGGGAACGATCGCCGCGATAAACTAGCCAGCTAATCAACTCACTAAACAACACCAACAGAAACGCTGCCAGCACGTCTAATTCTGCCTTTTGTCCGGCAACGGTCGAAATCGTCGAAGCAAGAAAATTTCCGGTCAAAACTGTAATCAGCAGCAGCGACAACCGCCGCCAGGGATTTTGTAGCGATCGGCTAAATCGTCCTAGCGCATTGTCTACAACCGTACTGAGCCGAGTATTCTGCATGAATTGGGGATAAATTGGGGACAAATCGGGGCGGAAGTTGAATATCAGCATTTTAAAGGTAGAGAAGCAGAAAACAAGGACAGAAAGCCCTGATTCCGATTGCCGTCCCCAGTCCATCGCTTAGGGAAAACGATCGCCGCAGAAACTCTCTTTGGATACGTGCAAAGACCGTGATCCCTGTCTAGATTAGAAATGACACGCGGGAGGGAACGGGAGTGAAGATATCAGATGAGACAAAGCTCAAGCTCTACCCTGTGGCAATCGGGGTCATGGGCGTTTGTCTGCTGGCACTGCTCTTTACCCGAATTGATATTATTCTGCCGACTTCCCCCGAGCAAACCGCTCCCCCGGAACCTGCCGCGTCTCCCATGCCTGCCCCAACTCCGGCGATCGAACCTTCTCCCACCCCATCCCCCAGTCCGACCCCGATTCCTAGTCCACCGCCCGTTTCTCAGTCGCCCAATCCTGCGGCAGCAAGCGATCGTTTGGGAAACCTCAAAGTCAGCAATCAAACGACACATCCGGTACGGGTGGCTTTGCTGTTTCAGCAGGCAAACAGTAAATCTACGGCACAACTATCCTACAACCAGCCCGTTCACTGGGATTTTGCACCGGGCGAAGGGGGAAATACTGGCTTATTACTCTCACTGCCCGATAGCAACCTGCAAGTCAAAGCGGGAGATGTGCTGATGGCATTTGCAGAAGACGGTTCACGCCGCTACTGGGGTCCGTTTGTGGTTGGTAGAACGAGCCTGCCAACGTGGAATGCGACTCAGCAAGAGTGGACGCTGCTACTCCAGCAATAAATTCTGTCGGTGCGGATAAGCATTGCAGTTCAAGCTGGGCTGGATTCGATCGCGATTCGATCGTTAAACAAATCTCCTTACAAGAATGAGAGGATGTTTGAATCGCCACCGTCACTCAACTTGCTTAATGCTCAAGCAACCTGGCTCACTTTCAAAATTCAAAGTCTCCCCTCGCTCTTTTAGAGCGGCAAGCAATCAATGGGGAATTTAGGGGGCAATGTAGAACAGAGAACGCTTTTCAAACACCCTCGGAGCAGAGCTTTCACAACCTATGGGTGAACCCTTTCGTAAACCCTATTTTGTGGACCCTATCGATAAACTGGAGAAGAAAATTGAGAGGTTTCTCCTGTGTTCGATATTCGATTGGTGTTCGGCTGGCTAATGTCTAAATGCGATCGGTGGAGTCAGGGAACCGAAAGCCGATTTCTCCTCACGCGACTCGTAGGTCTTGCCTGCATGACCCTGATTGGGGCTGCAACAATCCTTGTCATGCCTGCTGCGATCGCTGCGGATTCAACGGATTTAGCAAGCGGCTCTCAAGTCTTTCAGGCGCACTGCGAGGGCTGCCACATTAACGGCGGCAACATTATCCGACGCGGCAAAACCCTGAAACTCAACGCCCTGCAACGCAACGGTATGGATTCTCTAGAGGGGATCGCCCAAATCGTCACCCATGGCAAAAACAATATGTCTGCTTTTCACGATCGCCTCACTGAGCAGCAAATTCAAGATGTCGCCGCCTACGTTCTTGACCAGGCAGAAACAGGCTGGAAAGAACCGCAAAAATAAATCCATTTCCAAACAAGTCGATCGCAACACCACCCCAGGCTCAAACTGAATCGCACAATCTCTCCCCTCCACTCATCCACCTACCGCAACTGATAATCCACGCTGAAATAAACCCCAAAATCCTGAGCATTCACTCCCTGATCGTCCAGATTCACCAGGGGAATTGCGCCATCTACTCTCACATTCACATCAGCCAAGGGCTGCCATAGGATGCCTAACCCCACGCCCGCAAGAAAATTTTGACGTGGCAAAGCATTTAGATTGCGGCTATCGTTCCAGACCAGTCCAGAATCGATAAAAGGCGCAACTTGCAGCACTGACTCTCCTGCCTCGTTGCGGGCAAGCGTGATCCGGTCTTCCACAGAAAAGCGAATGCCATTATCGCCCAATCTGGCATTTTGCCGAAACCCGCGTACCGATCGTCCACCCCCGATCGCAAACTGCTGTGAGGGCGGGAGCGCGTCGGGCGTGAGCTGCACATCAAGCTGAGCAATCAGTAAATTGCCTGGATTCAGGATTTGGACGCGCTGAAACTGTCCCAGCCAGGTAAAAAATAGCCCGTCTGGCGTGTTGTCAGGGGGGTCTGTGGTGGCACCCAATAATCCAGTGCCGAAATTGAATGCCGATCGCCCTGCCCAGGCTCCCTGGGGGTCACGCCGCACATAGTCCTGACCAAAGGTGAAAACACTGGTCGTCGTATCGTCGATCAGCGATTCGCTCACAAAGATTTGTCCGGTGCGGTGCGTGAATTCGGTAGAAAGGGCGAACTCTTCGCGGGGCGATCGAATCACGGGCTGCCGAAAGCTGGCTTCATACAGGTTCGCGCTGCCCTGAATATCGAGATCGTCAGGATCACGGCGTGTAAACTCGAAGTTGCTGGGTGAGTACCTGAGCGCAAGGGTGCCCTGAAGCGGATTAAGTGGAATTTCGTAGTTGAATTCAAAAACGTTTGATCCACCTGTGGTCGATCGAAAATAAGCCGCCGTCAGCAAATCGCCGTTTCCAGTCAAATTATGTTGTCCTATCACAACCCCAATGCGCTCTGACCCCACATCGGGCGGCGACAGGTTATCAGCACTCAGATCGAGAATCCAGTCTTCTGCTTCGGTTACACGCACCGACAGAATGCTTTGCCCCAGCCCGCTGCCTGCGCGTAAGCTGGCTTCCACGTTGTCAAATAAAGGGTCGATTCGCAGCAGACGAAGCTGATCTTCCAGATCGCTCTGACGCAAAGGCGTACCGCTGCCCAACTGGATTCGACTGCGAACATAGGCAGGATTGACTCGGCGAGTTCCTTCAATCTCGATCGCCTCCAAGCTGCCTTCGATGACGCGAATCTGCACAACGCCATCCTGAATTTGCTGATCGACCAGAATTGCTCTGGAGGTGAGATAGCCCTCGTTTAGATAAAGCTGGGTAATCTGATCCGCGACCTGCCGCAGCTCTTCTAGAGTGAGCGATTTGCCCTGCACAGGTTGGACGAGCGGCGCAAAATCGTTTTCGTCAAAAACCGTACTTCCCACCACCTCAATCTGCTGGACGGGAATCTGAACCGGGGCAGTTTCAGTCACAGGCGCAGGCGCAGGCGGAATCGATTCAGCTGGAGCGGGAGCAGGCAAGGGAACAGGCGGCACAGGCTGAAGCAAGGAAGGCTCAGGATTTGTGGGAACAGGAGTCTGAGCCAGAATTTCCGCTAGAGCCACTGCCTGAGCAGGGATAGAAACAAGCAGCCCAGGCACGATCGCCCCAAACGCAAGATGGAGCAGTTCCCCCTTCGCAGTTATCGATTTCGCCAACGATCGTTTCATCACCCACTCACAAACCCCATGGCAGCATTATCGAAGTCCTGACGGTTTGCTCCGGAAAAACGGTTGAATTCCTTAACTGAATTCCTTAACCGTTACTCAACGTCGCCTGACTTTGCTCACCATTTTGCGAGAAAATCGCAGGTTTAAATCCTCTGACTCTGCCCAATCCTGCAAAATCTGGAAAAAGATCTGTCGATCGTTTGCTTGCAACACGGCAGTCTGGTCTGCGCTTTCGATCACATAAGGATAGCCGCCGCCAATAATCACTTCGCCGCGTACCCAGTCCATGATTCCATCGCTAATCCCTGCTTCCACCATCCATAGAGGCATTTCAATCCGGGCAGGATAGTTGTCGCGAGTGGTTTTTAAGTAGGTAAAGGCAACCCGATCGCGCTGCTCTTCATACTGGTCTAAAATGCCCGATCGCTGGCACAGAAACAGGGGAGTTCGATCGCCCCACGCCATAAATTTGTTGAGCAACTGAGCATCGTGAATGGTGTCGGATGGAGGCAGATCATAAAGCGTGCGGAGCATTACCGCGAGATCCTGCGCGTAGGAAGTGTCGATATAGGCAACCAAAGGAACCCGGTATTTCTCGCTTGCCCGCAGCAAATTCAGCAGACATTCGACATAAAACTGACGGCTGCTCCCATCAAACACTTGAGCAAAGGTCGCCACCAGAGAGCCATCCAGAAATACCAGACAGTCTTCGGCATGGGCATGGTCTTTGATGTAATCGACCAGTCGTTGCGTCTCCATCTCAAACCGCCGCATATTGACTCGTCGATCGACAGGTTCACCGCTATTCCCAGCTTGAAGATCGATCGGGGTCATCACATCCAGGGCAATGTCTTTCTCGTAGCCGCCTGTCGGCAGGTGAGGATTTTCAAACCAGCCAATCTGCACCAGAGCGATCGGAATCGAAAGATCTTTCCCCGGATAGATTTGGGAGCCATCAACCGCAAACGTGCGGATTCCAGTGAGCCGATCGCGTACCCAAGCAAGGCTCTGCTCTTTGTTCTGCCACACCAGCCCACAGGAAATCACGCCGTTCTTTGCCTCAGACAGCGACTCTAACAGCCGCGCTCCGGTTGCCCCAGAATACTTAGCAAGACGCTGCCGGACATCGGCTTCTCCCTGGGCAGACAAAACGTGCAGCGCGCTGCGATACTGCTGCAACTGCTCCCACACCTCCCGATTAAAGGCAGTAAATTCCTCGCGTTTGTTCGTAAGAATTTGATGAATCTGAGACGGCTTCAGGGTCATGACGATCGCAGCAGAGCTTTTAACAGGGCTTTCAATAGCCTACAGGATTTCTACAGTCAGTATTTCAACGGAATTTCTAATCGCTACGCGGGCAATAACACGGAAGAATACGGATAGGAATCTAAAGAAAATATTAAATAATAGATTCTATTAGAGACAGGGTGAATAACTACCAGTTCATCCCGATCGCCAATCGCCATTCGTGGAGTTGAAACATAACTTATGGGTGCCGCTGAAATTTCTAAGCTCGCGTTTAGCAGAGGGTGCAGTCTAAACATGAGTGGGCAAGACGATGTTTTGCTGTATTGGATTGAGAACACAATTTTCGTGAGTAAACCCTTCGAGCAGCTTGAAGAACTGGTCGATTTGATTTTGCGCTTGCCGATTTGCGGTCAAGACACCGTTCAAGCTTCTGAAACGATCGTGCTTGCTCAAACTACTTTTTGCCCTTCTGTTCCCCTTGCTGCCTGATCTTGCAGTCGCACTTCACGGTTTGCTCCTTTTACCAATGGCACTGTGAATGATTAGAATTGTGAATTCTCAATGATGACTGCTATCGCTGCTCCCTCAGGGTCAATATATTAAGCTCTGTTTCATTTCTTTCCTATCTCCGGCCTCAGACAGTAATCCAGCGGAGTGTCCGTGATAGGATGCACTCCGTGGCCTCTGGGAGACATAGGAGAGAAGACCTTTGACACTACGGGTTGCTGTTGTTGGATCGGGTCCGGCAGGTTCCTCGGCTGCCGAGACATTAGCAAGAGCTGGAATTGAAACTTACCTTTTTGAACGCAAGTTAGATAACGCCAAACCTTGTGGTGGGGCAATTCCCCTCTGCATGGTCAGCGAGTTTGATCTGCCGCCAGAAATCATCGATCGTCGAGTTCGCAAGATGAAGATGATTTCTCCCTCAAATATTGAGGTGAACATTGGTCAGACGCTTAAAGATGATGAATATATTGGAATGTGCCGCCGCGAGGTGCTGGACGGCTTCCTGCGAAATCGGGCTGCCAAACTGGGCGCAACGCTAATCAACGGAACGGTGCATGGCATCGACCTTCCTACAAGCAGCACGGCTCCTTACACCCTTCACTACGCCGATCACTCGAACGGTGCGCTGGAAGGTGAAGCCAGAACGCTGCAAGTTGATTTGATCATCGGTGCAGATGGTGCAAATTCCCGCGTTGCCAAAGCGATCGATGCAGGAGACTACAACTACGCGATCGCCTTCCAGGAGCGCATCCGCTTGCCCGAAGAAGGAATGGCATACTACGAGGAACTCGCCGAGATGTATGTGGGAGATGATGTCTCTCCAGACTTCTACGCCTGGGTTTTCCCCAAGTATGACCACGTTGCGGTCGGCACAGGCACGATGAAAAAGAACAAGGCACTCATCAAAGACCTGCAAGCTGGCATCCGCACCCGCGCTGCTAAAAAGCTGGAAGGCGGCAAAATCATCAAAGTCGAAGCGCATCCCATTCCTGAGCATCCCCGTCCGCGTCGTGTGGTGGGTCGTGTGGCTCTGGTGGGCGATGCCGCAGGCTATGTTACCAAGTCTTCGGGCGAAGGCATTTACTTTGCTGCGAAGTCAGGTCGGATGTGCGCCGAAACCATTGTCGAACTGTCAAACAAGGGAGAGCGCATTCCCACCGAGGCTGATCTCAAGGTGTACCTGAAACGATGGGACAAAACCTATGGAGCGACCTATCTGGTGCTAGACATCTTGCAGCGCGTGTTCTACCGCTCAGATGCAACTCGCGAAGCCTTCGTCGAAATGTGTTCTGACATCGACGTGCAGAAGCTGACATTTGACAGCTACCTGTATAAAACAGTCGTGCCTGCTAATCCCATAGTGCAGCTTAAGATCACTGCAAAGACGATCGCAAGCCTGCTGCGCGGAAATGCCCTGGCTCCTTAATTTAGTCTTAATTTCAATAACTTAGTCATGCGATCGGGTGGGCAATAGCTCACCCATTTTTTATTGTGGGCTGTTTTATTGTGGGCTGTTATTTTGTGCTGATAAGGCGATGGGTGGTACGATGACGTTCTCTAGAAGGCTGACGCTTGTTAGCCCACCTACCATTGACTCCTTTGAGACTGACTCATCTAACTTTCTGCCACAGCCAGCCTATGAGCAACCTAGTGCTATCTTTGGTTTCTACAGTAACGAAGCGAGTCAAAGCCAACTTTGTCCGAAATACTCAAAACGTTACCGCAGCCCAGGAAAAGTTTCTTCTATCACTGCTGCGATTGCACCAGAACACAGAGTTTGGCAAGCAGTATGGACTTGCAGAGGTTAAAACCGTTGCTCAATTTCGCGATCGGATTCCTGTTTTGTCCTACAGCCATTACGAGCCTTATGTAGAGCGCATCGCTCAAGGCGAGCCCAATATTCTGACTCCTGACCCTATAATTTACCTGAACCTGAGCAGTGGCTCAACCGGAAAACAAAAACTCATTCCTGTTACCCATCGATCTCGCCGAGTTCGTAGTCAAGTCAATCAGACCAGCACCGGATTCCTGATTGAAGCACTGCAGCGCCGCAAACTGCCGATCGGTAAGATCCTTGTAACCACATCAGCACGAGCCGTTGGGCAGACCAGCAGCGGTATCGACTATGGCTTTGTGAGCGCAGGTGATTTACGGCTCAACAGCGGGCTTTACCGGCAGATTGCTGCCCAGCCTTTTGAAGCCCTGCAATCGGCTGATAGTCTGGCTCGTCACTATGTTTGCTTGCTGTTTGCGCTAAGCGATCCACAAACGCGCATCATTGGGGCAAACTTTCCAGTGCTGGGTTTGCAGCTCAGCCATTACTTGGAATCCTACGCGGAAGATTTTATTCAAGATATTGAAACAGGCGAGATTGCCCATTGGTTGAAGTTAGAA
This sequence comes from Leptolyngbya sp. ST-U4, assembly GCF_039962215.1. Taxonomy (NCBI): domain Bacteria; kingdom Bacillati; phylum Cyanobacteriota; class Cyanophyceae; order Leptolyngbyales; family Leptolyngbyaceae; genus Leptolyngbya; species Leptolyngbya sp. ST-U4. Next base: position 4,090 of record NZ_JAMPKZ010000007.1, on the reverse strand, counting down.
CCGGAGATTCGCGCCAAGTTGGAACGATGCTGGTCGAGTCACCCAAAACGAGCGGCTGAACTGCGCCATCTTCTAAAAACAGAAGGACGGCTGACGCCCCACTCGGTTTGGAATTTGTCTGCCGTCGTGACGGCTTTGGGCGGTACATCTAGCTTCTACCTGGAGCGATTTCCGTCTTACTTTGGTGACACTCCCATTTTCGGTGGAATTTATGCCTCATCAGAAGCAGCTTTTGGCACCTACTATGAGCTGAACAACGAGGGAGCTGTGCTAGCGGTGAACGCAGGTTTTTTTGAGTTCATCGCTGAAGATCAGTGGCAAGCCGCTCAACCCAAAACTTTGCTGCCTTGTGAAGTCACACCCGGAAACTACTACCGAATTGTTGTAACAAATTACAGCGGGCTTTATCGCTATGACATTAATGATGTTGTCGAGGTTTTGGGCTTTTACAACGAAGCACCAATCATTGTTTTTCGACATCGCCTGGGCGGATTACTCTCTTCGACTACGGAGAAGACGACAGAATTTCACGTCGCACAGGTCATGCAGCGGCTACAGCAAAATTTTAATCTCGCCTTAGAAAACTTCTGCGTTACCTTGTCCGAACATGAAATTCCACCTCACTATTTGGTCAATATTGAACTGGCTTCTGGAGAACGGCTTACCCACTCCCAGGATTTCATTCAGCAGTTCGATCGCTACCTTCAGGAGGTTCAGCCTTCTTATGCCGTCAAGCGTCCGGGTACAATTCCACCCCCCCGTCTTCGGATTTTAGCCTCTGGAAGCTTTGCCACATTGCAACAGCGATTGCTAAAGCGCGGCATTCCAGAATCCCAATTGAAGTTTCCGCATATTAGCGACGATCGCCATCTGCTAACGGGACTTACAATCGCGCAAGAAATTGCAATGGAGGAGTGAAGCTTCTGCCTAAAATAAAGTTGCCTAAAATAAGATTGCCCCAAATTACTTTCTAAGATGATTTAGTGTAAGGCGTGCATGAAAGGGTTCGTTCAATCAACTACCATGAAACTGGAAAGTATTAGCCCTAATAACATTAACCTGGTCCAAAACCTGATCCAGAAAATTGAGAGCCTCGTACCTGAGTATTCTCTTGTTGGCGAATCAGTGTTTTTCTCTAAAGACCAGTTTCCCTGGGCAGAAGCACTAGAAGCTAACTGGCAGGGGATTCGCCAAGAGCTAGATCAAGTGCTTCCCTACACAGATGTACTCCCCAATTTCCAGGATATTTCTCCTCGCCAGAACCGCATTTCCCCCGATAATCTCTGGAAGACTTACTTCTTTTTTGCCTTTGGCTATCGCTCCCAAAAAAATTGCGATCGGTGTCCAGAAACAACTCGGCTATTGGAACAAATTCCAGGTTTAAAGGTTGCTTTCTTCTCAATTCTGGCTCCGGGAAAACATATTCCTGAGCATCGGGGCAAACACAAGGGGATTATTCGGTGTCATTTAGCCTTAAAAGTGCCAGAACCCAGAGAAAAGTGCCGCATTCGTGTTTCCGAGCAGGTCGCCTACTGGGAGGAAGGCAAAACCTTGTTTTTTGACGACACCTATCCCCACGAAGTTTGGAACGACACGAATGATTATCGGGTTGTGCTATTTCTTGATATTGCTCGCCCGCTGCGCTTTCCCTTGTCGATCGTTAACTGGCTTGTGAATCGGTTGGTTGGTTTTTCTCCGATCATTCAAGTTGCGAAAGGCAATCATCAAAACTGGGAAAAACAGTTTGAGGAAATGCTGCGCTAGCTCTTTCTTCCAACCCTCTACCCGCCTGAAGATCATCGTTTAGTTGGGTGCAACCAAAAGGCTTGTCCAAACGCAGCGGCTTTAGCTAGATGCCCGATTTGGCTGCATCACAACGGTGAGGCTTAACCCACTCGCTATCGCTGCAATTGCGCCTGCCACATAAAACACGGGCGGTAAACCCGCATATTTCCAGACAGAACCTAAAATCACAGGGGAAATAAACTGCCCTAAGGAGTTAAACCCAGTTCCGATCGCCAACACCGTCGTCCTCACTTCGAGGGGCGCTAAACCTGCCAGTACGTCATACAGGTTAGGAGTAATGATGCCAAAACCTGCCCCAAAAAGCATTGCGGTCGGAATAATCAAATACAGCTCAGTCAAAAAAGGAATGGTCACGATCGCCATTGCCATTAAGCTGAAGCCAAAAGCAACCGCTCGACTCGGCCCAATCCGCTGACTGATTCGACTTGCCCCAAAAGCAGAAATTAAAGCGGCTCCAACCAAACGAACTGCTAACACAATACCGTTGATTTCAGGAGTCGCCCCGATCGCCTGCTTAAGGTAGAGCGGCGTATAAACCACAACGGCATACATCATCAGCCCGGCTGCCCAGATAAATAAATACACCGTTAAAATACTGCGATTACGAATCAACTGGCTAAGCTGCTGATTTTGGCTTGTCTGGATCATTGACACAGCAGGAGAAGCATTTTCCCTCAAGACAAGGGCCGCAATTACTGCCAGGGGAATGCCCAGCCCGTACAGATAAAAAGCAAACTGCCATTGAATACCACCAACCCAGCCACCCAACAACGGGAAGAAAATCGCCGCGGTTGTCATGGCACTCGTTGCGTAGCCTAAGATGCGCGATCGCGTTTCTCCTTCATACATGCCGCCTAATATGCCGATCGTGGCAGCAGCAACACCCCCGCTAGCAGCCCCAAGCAACCCTCGGCTGGTTAGAAGTAAGGGCATTGTTGTAAGAAACGCGGTAGATAGCCCAAAAATAGCGTACAGAATTAGGCAAGGAACCATCACTTTGAGCTTACCCAAGCGATCAGCCACGACTCCTAGAATTGGGGTACACAAAGCAGAGGTTAGCGCATGAATGCTAGCGAGTGTTCCTGCCCACTGGGGGTCAAGTGCGAGCTGCTGCACCATTTCTGGCAACACCGGAAAGATTACACTCCCGGTCATTGTAGTCAAACACCCTGCTAGTAATAAAACCAATAATTGGTGAAATCGCTTCGCGGATGTTAAGTGAGCGGCTCGCTTCAACAAATCATTCATAGGCAGCATTAAGGATTCATGGGCAGCATTAAGGTTTTCACACCGCGCTTGTAGGAGATTACAGGCGATCGTTTATGCTCACCGACAACCCAGGGATTCACGCGTATCCACACCCGTTAATGGATTCACGCCATTTGCAGTTTTGCATAGCTCAAGAACTTGGTCGCGATCGAGTAAGGCAAAGCTGAAGTCTGCGCCATCTACTTTTGCACCCTTAAAGCTTGATTTAAGCATCATCGCGGAAGTCAAAATTGCATCAGTTAAATCAACACCAGATAAATCACTTAAGTAAGCAATGCCATCACTAAAATCGACGCTGTGAAGGTTCGCATTGGTTAAGACAGAGCCATTGAAGACTGCTCCTCGCAAATTTGCACCGCTAAAGTTCGCTTTGATCAATCTCGCGTTCGCAAATTCCGCTTTGACAAGATCCTGTCCGGCGTAATCTTTCGTATCCGCTTGAACGTCATCAAAGGCGCGAATTGCAGCAGAACTTGCAGCGATGACCGGAAGCGGTGCAGCCGTCAGCATCACATAACAAAAGACAATTAGACCCAGGAACAACTGAAATACCCGCATAGCAAATTCTTAGAGAATGCAGACAATTCTTGAACAGTCTCAAACTTAACATTTTTTAATCGTGCCTCCGCTTCCGAACGCTCGAAAGTTTGTTTAGCGCTCTGGAGTTTAGCGCTCTGGAATAGTGCGTGAAGGACAGCGGCAAGTTTAGAGAGCAGAAATACGATTCCTGCCAGGGCAAGCTCCAATTTTTCCATCAAGGGATCATTCACTACAGCCATAGATTAGCTGAGCCTATGCTGCTTATAAGAAATGTTTATGTTTAGTTTCCTTCACATTTTCTAAGCTTTCGTTTACATTGAATGACATACATAAGTTTACGTACCTTTACAACGGACTCATCGAAATATGACGACTACCTTACAGCGTCGCGACTCCGCGAACCTGTGGGAGCAGTTCTGCACCTGGATCACCTCCACCGACAACCGCCTCTACATCGGCTGGTTCGGCGTCCTCA
>NZ_JAMPKZ010000069.1:0-9355 GCF_039962215.1 Leptolyngbya sp. ST-U4 | reverse complement strand
TTTTTACAATTGAGTGTGATTCGTCGGATTCACCCTATTTTTTCGGCTTTGGGTTGCCTCTGTCTGCCGCCAGGCTTACCTTCTAGCCTCGTTGTCACCCTCTGAGCCGTTTCACCCATGTACAGCAAGATGGGCAGCTCGTTTTTCTGAGCGAGTAGATGTTGCAATCTCTCCACTACCCCCGCAAAACGACGGGGCAAAAAGCAATCCAGGAATATTCCCACGTTTGACTTACGAACCCATCTGTATCGCATGAGTGGAGTGGATTATACTCCAGTAGATGACTTTAGCGGATTAACAATGCTAACGCTGCTGTCAGAACTGGGTTTAGACCCATCCCGGTTTCCCTCCGCCAAGCATTTTGCTTCCTGGTTAGGGCTGTGTCTAGGGAGCCGCATCACGGGTGGAAAACGAAAAAGCTCTAAGACCGGTTGTGTCGCAAAAACTTATTAAGGACAACCGCTCAGTATCGTTTGTATTCCTTTAAGCAGCAATTCCAAAGGTCGATTCAATAAATTTTGCTTGAGAGACACTGCTCCCTTTCTCAATGCCTTTCACTTGTCCTTTTCTGATCATATTCATTGCCTCAATCGCCCTCAGGGTTCTCCTTGCGCTATTGAATGACTTGAATCCCATCATGGGTCTGGTAATCCGCTTGATGTTCCTGTGGTCTTGCTCAACTCTATTGTTCAGGTATTTCACCTGCCGTAACTTGGTCTCCTGCGCGATTGTCTCATCATCCTTCAGGGCTTCCATTGCCATTGGATAAGCCGCATTCTTATCCACATTAATCACTCGTGGAGCCACAGTGTGCTGTGCTTTGAGCACCTTGCGAAAAAATCTTGCTGCTGCCTTGCTGTCTCGCTTGGCGCTCAGCATAAAGTCGAGGGTATTCCCCTGCGAATCGACTGCACGATACAGATATTTCCACATATCCTTGATTTTGATGTAAGTCTCATCCACGCGCCAGGAATCATTTGTGGGCTTCAAGTGCAGTCGAACCCGTTTGTCCAGTTCTGGCGAGTATTTCAACACCCAGCGATTGATCGTCGAGTAATCCACCTCCACTCCTCGCTCCTGCATCATTTCCTCCAAGTTTCGATAGCTGAGAGAGTAACGGCAATACCACCGCACATTCAGCAGGATGATCTCAGGCAAAAAGTGCCGCCACTTGAATAGAGAAGCAGTAGACATCGGAAGATTGTGAGGAGAGTTTAGTCCTGCTTACCTTACCATTCCCTAGTTTTTGCGACACAACCGTTAAGTCTCCTTGTAACCAGAAAAGACGCCCATCGCTGCAAATGATTCAAGGATTTGCTTTGGTACTTCTTTTGTTTGCGGCAGCTTGATGGGAAAAATGTACTTAGATAACTGTAGGGCGATAACTGAACTGTACATGACTCAAGCATGGAGCGTGATATCTCAAATATAGATGAGGAAAGTCTGCAAAAAAGTACCCATGAAGGTACTCTCGACCAAGCTGTTGCTTTGCTAATTTTGAGATGAGATTCTTATACAGCAGGAAACTGTTCAGAATGAAAGATTACACTATCGTTAATGAAAAAGATGGATAGGTCTGATAGATAGGTCTATCGTGCTAGTTTCATTATTTGCATCCCATAGCGATACAAATGAAAAAAATCTACGTTCAGATTCCAGCCTATCGTGACACAGAACTGGGACCAACGTTACTTGATCTTGTCGAAAAGTCAGATGATGCGGACGCTCTTCGCATTGGTGTTTTTTGGCAACGAGCAGAGGGCGACACGCTGCCAGAGGCATTACAGGTAAACCCGAACATTGAAATTATTGAGCAGTCCTATCGGGAGAGTAGGGGGTGCAACTGGGCAAGGGCTGAGCTTCAGAGGCGTTGGCAAGGAGAGCCATATACATTATTTCTCGACTCCCATCACCGTTTTATTCCTGGTTGGGATCGGCACCTAGTTGAAATGCACGAAGGTCTAAAGCAGAGGGGCATTCAAAAACCTCTGATCACAGCATATCTTCCGCCCTATGACCCTAAGAACGATCCCGATAATCGTCTACTAGACCCACTGCAAATCTGGGCACATAGTCGAGAGCAAGGAATGCTGATTTATTTAATAGCTCAGCCAATTCCCATGTGGCGCACTCTCAAAAATCCAATTCCTGCCCGGTTCGCTTCACTTCATTTCGTCTTTGCAGAGGGTATATTCAACCGCGAGATTGTCCTCGATGAACAGGTATATTTTTTCGGTGACGAAGTAGTACTCGCACTCAGGGCATTTACACACGGCTATGATCTATTCCATCCCCATTACGTGCTGGGCTGGCATCTATACGATCGAGCTGCTACACGCACAACACACTGGGAAGATCATTCAGACTACCATGAGCGGAATGAACGATCGTGCAATCGGTTACGCGACATCTTTCTTGGCATCGACGATGAAGCGATCGGCACTGCTCGTAGCCTAAACAAGTATGAGTTTCTAATTGGTGACAAGTTAATCCGGTGCTAAATTATGGCTACCGTTCTAGAGGTATTGGAAGAAGAAGGGATTGCTGTAGTGGATAACTTTATTACTCCACTAGAATGCAATCTAATGCTTGAAGAGCTGGAGTTTACACACTGGCAAGATAGTGTAGTGGTGAAATACATCGGTAATGAAAACTCTCCGGCATATTTAAGTAATATGAGAAAGAGTCAGACATCAGGACAGATCTGGTTTAGTGACGAGATTAATGCTATTCTCACCCTCATTGAGGAGCGATTAGCTTGCCTCTTAAGTACCACACGCAATCATTTTGAAGAGTGGCAGGCTACACGGTACAACAGGAACGACAGGTTTGACTATCACGTCGATGGCGGTAATTGGGAGCGAACCGCTGCCGGAGAGAGAAAACGCAGCATTATCATGTACTTAGATACACCCGTTCACGGTGGCGAAACTCACTTCCGGGCATTCGATAGGACTATTGAAGCTAAAGCTGGACGAGTCCTTATTTGGAACAATCTGCTGCCAACGGGAAAATGCAATTTTGCTATGATTCACGCGGGTCTTCCTGTTGAGGAAGGTACAAAAACAATTCTTGTTTCCTGGGAAAGAGAACGTCGATTACGTCCATAAAACACAACAGAAGGAGAAGCCAAAATGAATACAAATAAACTGTCCGATGACGAGATTATCAGAGACATTACTACCCGTTACGGGGAAGTAATTAACCTGCGCAAGACACCGTACTTGGCTATCGAAATTCTACGTACCTATGGAGGTGGGATTGTTAATGCTCCCGATGGAGGCGTGTCGGTAGCTGGAGTCGGAACACCCCCTGGACCGTCAGGCGGCATTAACTCACAGGGCAATGTTGTGGATAACGTGCAAATCATGAAGGAGATCCTGAAGCTTTCCAAGCAAGTCGCATTGCTAGCAAAGCGCATTGAAAAACTGGGCGGAAATTAAGGGTTTAAGGTTGTGTCGCAAAAACTGGTCAATAGTAAGCTAGACAAGCCCAACTCCGCTGGCTTGCTCTCCAATGTCTACTTCTACTCTGTTCAAGTGGCGGCACTTTTTGCCTGAAATCATCCTGGTGAATGTGCGGTGGTACTGTCGCTACTCTCTCAGCTACAGAGACTTGGAGGAGATGATGCAGGAGCGCGGCATGAGAGTAGACCATTCGACGATCAACCGATGGGTGTTGAGGTACGCCCCAGAACTCGACAAACGCATCCGACCCCCCTTGAAGCCAACGAATGATTCCTGGCGGGTGGATGAAACTTACATCAAAGTCAAGGGAGCGTGGAAGTATCTATATCGAGCCGTGGATTCGGAGGGCTACACCCTGGACTTTATGCTCAGTGCGAAACGGGACGGAAAAGCTGTGGCACGCTTTTTTCGCAAAGTGTTGAGAGCACAACACACTCAAACTCCACGGGTAATTACCATTGATAAAAATGCTGCCTATCCGGTTGCTATCGATGAATTAAAGGAAGATAAAACGTTGGAAGCTGAAACTAAATTGCGGCAGAGCAAGTATCTGAACAACATCATTGAACAAGACCATCTGAACATCAAGCGAATTGTAAAACCGATGATAGGATTTCAATCATTCAACACGGTAAGAAGAACATTGCGAGGGATAGAATCAATGAAAATGATCCGTAAAGGGCAGGTGAAAGAAATTAGTCGAGGGGACAGTGTATCTCAATTCTCATTCATCAATAAGATCTTTGAGGTGAGTGCTTAAAACAATACAAACGAGAACAGTTCATCTGTTATTTAGAAATCTTTGCGACACAACCGCAATTTTTGCGATCGAGAGTAAGAATGACAGAATCTGTATCTTTATTGAAGCAAAAGGAACAATTTATTGAACGAGTGAGTGAATTACAGCGTCTGTTTCAAGCCATCTAATTAAAGATAGAAAAGAGAAAGCTTGCAATGATGAAAAGTACTAAAAAAGCGGTGATTTGAGTACTCAGATCTGACAGTTTCCATAAAAGATTCTCGAAATAGGTATAGCGCTGTGATGGAGGGCACTCGCTATGGGTAGCCCGGAGTATTCTCAACAAGTGCAATTTGTTGAGGATTTTTGCGTTAGTCTGTCTTAAATGTCAACAACACAGTTTTATGCGTTTGCCCTGAGCACTCGGGGCACTGCATAGAAGATGACCTTAATTCATACTACGATTATGCAATGCCAGAATTAAACAAGCGATTATCAGGGCTTCACTACACTGAATTGTTGAGCCACATATCAGCTTATCGATGGAAGGAAAAGTCGAAGCTGACAGCTATAGTTTAAGAGTGGAGTTCTATCAGCTCATCGCTTGGGCGTAACGAATGGACAGTAGACCTTTTGCTAAGCAACTGTGTATGAGCAGAGTTTAACCCCACACTTCCACCCTCTCCAACTTCAAACCTCTAGGAAAAAGCCAGCGATGAATACCCGACTCATCGTCAATCCTACCTCTGGCCCTGTCGAGAATCCTGAGTTGTTAACTGACCTAGCAGAAGCTTTGCAAACTCAAGGCATTCAAGCTGAAATCTGCACCACCACACCTGATGAAGATGGTGAAGGTCTAGCTGCTGATGCTGCTAAAGCAGGCGCTAAACTTGTGATTGTTGCCGGGGGCGATGGCACGATTGAAGCCGTAGCACGTGGATTAGTGCATACTCAAACTATGCTAGGCATTATTCCGTTAGGAACGCGTAATAACATTGCGGCTAGTTTGAATATTTCTAACGATTTAACCCAAGCCATCCAGATCCTGGTAGAGGGTGAGCATGGTCGGTTTGATATGGGCAAGGCGAACAATTATTACTTCATGGAAGTGGTAGGCGTGGGTCTAGAAGCCTCACTATTTCCTTGTGGAGATGAAGTCAAAGAAGGAATCAAGAAAAATTATCTGGTTGCCCTTAAAAGTATCTTCTCAGGGGTCAAAACTTTTTTGCAATTTAGCCCGCACCGTTTGGTCTTACGCTTCGACGGCAGACGGATACGTCGTCTGCGCACCTTACAAGTCAACATCTGCAACAGCCCTCGCTATGGGGTAGAATTTGCCTTAGCGCCTGAGGCAAAAATGAATGATGGCAAGCTAGATGTGATTTACATTGACAATCCCTCTAAATGGGATCATCTGCGCTACTTCTTTACAGCTATGCGGGGTGAGCAACTCCCTCATAAACGGCTTAATACCTATCGAGCCTCTAAGATTGAGGTCAGAAGCTATCCACCTTTAGACGTTCATGCAGACGGAGAGTGCCTGGGCACTACCCCAGTCACTGTTGAGGTGATTCCCAGAGCCCTTTGGATTTGCGTGCCTACACCTGAGCTACTGGCAAAGTTTGCAGACGAAAGCGGAAGTCCTGTTTTGACGCAGTAGTTTTAAAGATCCTGAGAGAGCAGTTTTCCATTAAAGCTGACAGCATTTTCACTGCTCGCCTATCAATCTCAGTTCAAATCCCACCAATCTGAATCAGTCCGTACAGGCACGCTCCCAGCCAGATGCCGCCAGCAATCCATCCACTCAAGACATCTGTCGGCCAATGCACACCCAAATATACCCGACTAAAGCCCACCCCTAAGGTTAAGCCAGTTGCCAAGGGGGCAGTGATGCTTAAAGGAATATTCATACAGTGCGTCAGGTTAGCCGCCAACAAACCATAGAAGGAAATTGCACTCATGGCGTGACCGCTGGGATAACTGTAATCCATCGGACGTTGAGAAGATGCCCATAGATCGGGTCGTTTTCGCTGAAAGAGAGACTTGAAGATGCCGTTAAGCAGCCATGAACCGCTCAGCCCGATCGCCAAAACCAGGGTTGCAACCGCCTCGTTGCGGTAAACCAGAATTCCTCCGATCGCAATGAGTATAGGGATAGTAATTTCGCCCTGAGCCAGCCAGGTTATGGCTGTCATGTATCGGTCTAGAGTCGGATTAGCCCAAGCTTTGAGAGTCAACAAGCATGACTCTTCAAGAGGCAGCAACCAGTCCCATAGCAGAAAGCGGGCGAGGAAAACACCTATTGCTAGGGCGAGTGCGCCAGCGATCAGACCCGCCAGTAAATAGGGCATAAAAGCAAGGAGTGACTGGAACAACCAGTAAAGGCGAGTACTAACCTCCGTCATTGGCAATCTCCTATAAACGGCTGACTGTAATTTGGCAAAATTGTACGCTGTTCACTGCCTACGTGGAAGCAGCGCTGGTCTGAGATTTAATTAGAAAGGTAGATCTTAGACAAAGAAAAAATAAAAATTTTCTGACCGAGCACATGAATTCGATGAGCCATACGAATCGCGGTCTAACGACCAAGATAAGCGGCAGCAAATAACCCTCTCAACCCCGTCAAAGTCCCTTAACGTCCGCTTCATCTACTTGTTCATTCGATTCAATAAGACACACGCTTGATCTTTGACCCCTGGGTTTCGCAGCAAGTCGATCGCCTGGTCTATGCCATGATTGTCCTGATTCCGTTTGCACTTGCCGCAAATCGATCTCTGAAGGTGCTGGGTGGCGCAGTCTGCCTCGCTGCGATCGCGTCCCAATGGTTGCTGGATCAGGTCTTTGTTTCGGTTTGGTGCTTCTTTGCTGCCTTGCTTTCTCTGCTAATTCTCCAGGTTTGCCGAACGGCACCTGATATCGATACTCAAAAGAAAACGAATTTGCCGCGATCGAATACAGCTGAAGAAACCAGACCTGCATGATTGAGCGAGCAGAATATAGACGAAGAGACAACACTTTTGGGACAGGTCATTGTGATTCCTTCACGGCAGACCTAGGACGATGTATTCCAATCCATCATGGAGGCGCTCACCACTATGGATGAAATTGAGTGGGAATTGGGTCGATGGTATGGCGATCGGCGGTTAGATAGAATTGTTTCAATTCTGTTTTTCTGCTGAATAAAGCGTTGCTGTTAGGGTTATCCAGGGAGCATGGGCAAGGCGATCGCGCATCGCTTGCTCATCAGCAAATTTCTCCTCTAGAAGCCGTCCTTCAAACACAACAGTGACTTCATTCGTTTGAAAGCACCACGGTACTAACGATAACCGTGCTGGGTCATCAGCAGTAGGCATTAGCGTTAAAATAATGTCACTCGTTGCTGTCGGCACCTGCTCAAATTGTCGCTGCCCGGTTACACCCATACAGATCGCAAGAGACAGCGCATCCAAAGTCGCAACAAGACGCTGATTTCGGGTGAGCATTGAGGGTGTGACATATGGTGCGTAGGCTGGGTCTTGCTCTAAGCAACGGATGAGCTGTTTTTGGAATTCCTTCTCCTGCTGCAAAAAGGTTTCGACAATCCGGGTTGATTCAGGCGATCGCTTCCAGTGCGTAAACCGTTCATACAGCCCTGTCCCATGGAGGGAAACGAGCAGTGCCACATACCGTCCCATTGGCATCGCCAAGTGTTTTGCCCCTGCCCAAAGTTGGGTGTGAACTTCTGGTGCAACCTCATTGAAACTATGTGGGTATCCTGTTTCGGAATTGAGTGTTGGAGCGGCTTCCCAGGGTATCCAGCCAATATCATGCTGTTCTGCCCCCAAGCACACAGCCTGGAAAGGAGCAATTGTGCCAAGCTGTTCATTGCCCCAAGATTGAGCTAACTGACCAGATACCCAGGCATGAGTAGGCTGAGTAATGCAGATTCGGTTTTCGCCAAGGGTGCGGTACAACACGGCTGTTCCTGTTTGAACTTCAATTCAAACCTACCCCTGCAAAAAACGGATGTCTTCACGCCATAGGTTAGAACTCAGGCAAAACAAAATACTCGAACTGTTGACTTGAGGCAACAAGATATCAACCCATAGCAAGAGTTGACACGGGTTGATTGTCAACCTCTTAATGTTTGTAGATGACGCATTAATTTTTCCACCTGAGCAGTAGAATTCGTAAACCAATCTGCAGACCCAATCCGATAAAGTTTCCAAGGTTATGTCGCAAAAACCAGCCGATGGTAAGGTAGGTAAGCCCAGCTTGCCTTCTCCTTCTCCGATGTCTACTCCTACTCTGTTCAAGTGGCGGCACTTTCTGCCCGAAATCATCCTGCTCAACGTTCGCTGGTATTGCCGTTACTCCCTCAGCTATCGGGACTTAGAGGAGATGATGCAAGAGCGGGGGGTGGCGATAGACCACTCGACGATCAACCGTTGGGTTTTGAAGTATGCGCTAGAGCTAGACAAACGGATACGACGGCACCTGAAACCGACGAACGATTCGTGGCGGGTGGACGAGACGTATATCAAAAGCAAGGGCATGTGGAAGTATCTATATCGTGCTGTCGATTCAGAGGGAAATACTCTGGACTTTATGCTAAGGGCAAAGCGGGATGGCAAGGCAGCAGCACGCTTCTTTCGTAAAGTCTTGAAAGGTCAGCACACTCGAACTCCACGAGTCATTACCGTGGATAAAAATGCGGCTTATCCCGTCGCCATGGAGTCCCTCAAAGAAGATGGGACAATCGACCAAGAAACCCAATTGAGACAGAGCAAATATTTGAATAATCGGGTTGAACAGGATCATCGAAGCATCAAGCGCATTGTGAAGCCAATGATGGGGTTCAGACATTCAACAGCGCCAGACGCACTTTGAGTGGAATTGAGGCGATGAACATAATACGGAAAGGACAAGTCAAGGGCATCGGTCGAGGAGATAGTGTCTCTCAGATCAAATTTATCGAAGCACTCTTTGGAGTAACTGCTTAAGACGATGACCTTGATGGATATTGTTTGCTTCTGAAGAGTTTTTGCGACACAACCTATGGCGGCAGGTACAGCAGTTCGATCTCCTGCTCGTGCTCGTCCAACCACTGTTTCACTGCCCCTGAACAATGCACTGGATGCCGGTCCACAATCCACAGCAACTTGCGCTT
>NZ_JAMPKZ010000068.1:0-9654 GCF_039962215.1 Leptolyngbya sp. ST-U4 | reverse complement strand
GTGGTTCGTGCTCAAGAATTGGATGCGTCAACGCTGGGATGAATTTGATAGCTTTCGCGATTGTGTCGATGCTGCCTTCAACCATTGTTCGAACGTGTATCCGTAAAGCTATACAGCAAGTTCAGATATCTTGCAAAAACTTAATATTTTAATCCTACCTACTCAGGCTGACATCTGGATCTGCCTCTGGGCGTTTGGTTCAATTAATTCTTGGTTTGATTAATTCAAAGTGAAATAAAACGTTGAGTCTTCGCCGTAGCAGGACTCGATCCAAATTTGCCCACCGTGACGCTCAATGATTTTTTTAGCGATCGTCAATCCTGCCCCTGTTCCTCCGCCATACAAGTGCTGCTCATGGAGTCGCTTAAACAGTCGAAAGACGCTGTTGAGATGGCGATCGCGGATGCCAATGCCGTTGTCGCGGACGTAAAAGATGAGGGGGTGAGGGAATGAGGAGGTGAGGGGGTGAGGAGATGGGGAGAAGAGGGTTTTGTTTATGATTTTCTGTGTTCTGTCTGCTTCAATAAAGCCGATCTCGACCCACTGATGAGGCTTGTCATTGTATTTGACAGCGTTGCTGACCAGGTTCATCAGGACTTCCTGAATCAGGATGGAGTCACAGTGGAAGGTCGGGAGCGGACGCGGAATCCGAAATTCGGTTTGCAGGTCGGGGCGACTGAGGCGCAGTTCTTCAATAACTTGATGCAGGATTGAGTTGAGATCCGTGGGCTGAAGATAGAGTTCGGTTTGTCCCAGCCGGGAGAACTTCAGCAGTGCATCGATCAGTGACTCCATGCGGCGGGTTAGGCGGGTCAGGGTTCGCAGCCGCGCCTTGCCGGACTCGTCCAGAATATCGGAGTAGCCTTTCAGCAGCAGGTTAGAGTAGTTATGAATGCCGCGCAGCGGTTCTTTCAGGTCATGTGAAGCCGCATAAGCAAAGGAATCTAGCTCGCGAATGCTGTTTTCTAGCTCCCGGTTCACTTTGGCTAACTCGTCTGCTTTTTTAAGGACAACGCCGACGATCGCACTTCTCAGATCGATCGCGTTCTCTAATTCGCAGGTTTTCCAGGGCAACGAGGTGAACCGCACGACTTCCTGCCATCGCTCGAACGATTTGCGCGGACTAAGGGTGATGCTGCCGTTTTCTGCAACGTTCAAAGCAGCGTTCGGATCGCCTGCCCAGTTGACTGTTTGCAGCACTTCTTGGCGAAACCAAATTATTGTGTAGCGTCGCACCTGGGAAATTTGCAGCAAAAGCACTCCGCTGGCACTGTCCTTGAATGGCTCGGCGGCAGCATAAAGCTTAGGCAGTGAATCGGTGTGAAATAGCGGGGCGTTGAACCGGGGAAGCTGTATTTCTGCCCACTGAAGCAGGGCGCGAACCTGTTCTAGCGTGGGAGTGGTTCCAACTAGGGTAATTTCATCTTCCAGGCACACTGCTACCCCCTCAGCATTAACCAAGTCCAGCAGGCGAGGAGCAGGATTGATCAGGGCTTGTTTCAGATCATTCGCCTGGGAAATTGATTGGAGAAAGTCGGACTGCAACGATCGCAGCTTTGTCAGATAGTTGAGTTCTTCGGTATTGACTTTGTTTGCCAGTTCGGATGCAATTAGTTGCGCCAGCAGTTCGCAGCTTTCCCGCATTTCGTAACTGATTGTTTTTGGCGTTTGGTGATGACAGGAAATGAGTCCCCATAGGGTTTCGCCCTGGTTCAGTGCGGCGACCAGAATGGCAGCGACATCCATATTCTGGTGATATTCCACGCAGCAGGGGTCAACACTTCGCAGAATTGCGCGTTGCAGGTCGGTCGGTTGCTGGGTGACTGGATTCTCTGCGGGAATTAACGCGATCGGTCGGGTATTGAGATCGGGAATGTAGCGTAGCAGTCCGCGTCGATAAAGTTCTCGCACGGGTTCTGGAATATCGGTTGCCGGGTAGTGCAGTTCCAGATAAGGAGCTAAGTCTTCTCGCTTTGCTTCTGCAATCACTGCCCCCGCGCCCTGAGCATCAAAGCGATAAATCATGACGCGATCGAACCCTGTGAGCACACGAATCTCTACGGCTGCGGCTTGCAGAAATTCAGCCAGATCGGGGAGGCGGCGCAGTTGGGCGATCGTCTGATTCACCTGCGTTTGGAGCTGTAAGGCATTCAGATGGGGTTGGGCGTGTGCTGGTTCTACCTCCAGAATGATTACGGTGGCAGTTGCGTATACAGTGCTGTTGAAACACTGCGTGCCTCTCCAAAGGTGAAGGGCTGCCTTGCTGTAGCGGCTCGCCTGCTTTACTCCCTGTTGAATTGTGGCGATCGCAACCTCATCGAGCAGGACACCGATCGACTGACCGAGCAAATTTTCGGGCGAAACGCCGAAATAATCCTCAGTATTCGCGCTAACTTGCAGCACAACCAGTTCAGGATTGCTCAACACAAACAGAATGCCAAAGGGCTGGATTGAGCCTGCGAAATGGACAGGTTCGGAAGGGAAACTGCCTGGAGGAAGACCAGGGGTGTTATGGGGTTCAAACCCATTCATGGCAGGGCAATGAGAAGAACTGTGACTTTATCAGAACTGTAGCTTTATGGCGTTCTAACCATAACTTTCTCTGAATTGTAGCAGGGTGTTGCATTATGTTAAGTAAACTAGAGCAATCCTAAAGAGAATATTAAATTGTTAAGCAATTCTAAAGAGCAGATGAATGCTGCTAGCATAAAATCTAAAGAAAATCTTAAATATCTCAGAAGGAGTTTAAGTGATGCTGGTTAGCCCCTCGATATTGCGAATGACATGGGCTGTTGCCGAAGAAGCTTTGCCCCATGATCTAGTCGCTCTTTCAGATGCAATATTGGTCAAGCTCCTGCTGCAGCGTGTCTCTCAGAAAATTTTGCTGAATGGTGAAGAAGTGCGGGCACTGGATGACTATCTCACTGCGAATGTCTCCTTAATTCGCGATATTGCTGAATCTCGTTTGATTCAGGAGATTGCTTGAAAAAGGGAGTTTTGTTGCTAAGTATCGGTGTCAAGAAGTAATTGCAAAGCTCCTTCAGCCCGACTTCAAAGAATTATTTCAATTTTGATGCAACAGTCCAGGTTGCGTAAACTCTGCACGAGCTGATGGATGAGGCTTGAATCCTGCCATACTTTCTACTTTGACTGCTGTGCTGCTTCTGCTATAACAGTCACTGGAAAGGGAATTCTTGCTGATCGAAGCCTTCCAACAACAGGCGCAACAGCCACGGTATAGACAGCCACTGAAGAGAAAGCTTGATGTTTGTTCTAACGATTCACTTGACCAGGTCGGGTACGTCCGGGAAATGCTTTTTCGTGCAATCTGGGCAAATGCCATGGGTCAGTTCAGCGTGGGAAAGCTGCTTAATGTAATCTTCGACACGATGCCAGTACCCCTCATCATTCCGAATATTCTTACACCAAGCGCAAATGGGCAACAATCCACGCAAGGCGTGAACATTTTCGACAGCTTCTGCTAAGGCAGCAGAAACACGACGCAATTCCAACAGAGAAACGACTTGCCGAGCGAGGGCTTGTAGGGCAGAAAGCTGATCTAGGTTGAGTTTTCGAGTTTTTTGATCGATTACACAAAGGGTGCCTAAGGCTTGCCCCTCTGGATTGATCAGTGGCGCACCTGCGTAGAAGCGAATGTAAGGATCTGCCGTCACTAAAGGATTGTCTGCAAACCGCTCGTCAGCATGTGCATCTTCAACCACCATCGGATCTTGTCCCAAAATCGCGTAGGAACAAAAGGCTTGCTCGCGGGGCGTTTCCGAGACAGCCAACCCAACTTTTGATTTGAACCACTGCCGATGCTGATCGAGCATGACCAGCAACGCGATCGGTGTTCCACAAATAAATGAGGCGAGATGAGTAATATCGTCAAGTCCTGCTTCAGGGTCAGTATCTAAGATTCGATACTGCCGTAACGCCTCTAGCCTTTCAGCTTCATTGCTTGGGATTGGCACTGCCATGGCTTTGCCCTTGTGATGCTTCTTACCTCCATTTAAGCTGAAGTTTCTCGAGGACTATTTGTTGTGTTTAGAGCGTAATAAAAAGAAAACTTAAGTTTGGGTTTATCACCGATCGTGGCAGACATCCTTCTTCTCAAGCTCAAGCTGCCGGGATTCAGTTCAGAGTTAAAAAACGGCTACAACAAAGCCCCTACCTGAATGAGCGAGGGCTGTTTTATTGATGGCATCGGGGCAATCGCCTCACTGCCGTTGCTTTTTGCGATATTCCCAGGGCTTGAGGGCATTTAGATATTCCAGATTCCCTGCTTTGACTGCTTTGACTGCTGTTTCTGCCTGCTCCATTTGAGCTTTGTGAGGGCAGTTAGAAGCATACTGCCTGTACAGATAGTCATTGCCGCTCTGATATGCTCGACGTTTAGAACCGTTCTGCTAACACTGAAAACCTCTGCGACTTCTTGACCATAGCGATCGACATCCACCACAGTCAGCCTGGCTTGATTGTTCGATCGCTTCGCCAGTGATTGCAGATTGTTCCGGCTTGCCTCTCTCAGTTGCTGTTTGAGTTCGGGCGCATCAATGCCACAGAGCCGGATTCGTTCTTCTTTCCCGTCCCGGAGTATGCGCATCGTGTCTCCATCATGAACATTCACGACTTGAGCAACTTCGCCTTGGGATGTGGGGGACTGGGCAGGAGTTAAAGTTTCTTGATTGCTGTGAGTTTGGCAGCAAAATATCTTCAATCTCCCTAAGCTTTTGCAGAAGGGTTTTGTGTAGACATTCTAGGCTCTTCTATCCTGCTGCTTTTTCTACAGCTCACATTAATTTTGGCTTTCATTTACTTCTGTTAGGCAATCAAATAGTGAACTATTGACAGAGGGTAAGCAAAGCTCAGATTTTAGATAAAACTATTTCAATACTCCGCTGGTCATAAGATCGATTCAAATTCTTATTTGTATTTCTATAGGTTGATCATACTGTTTTCTTAAATCTTTAGAACAGTAGCCAGTGAGGCAAATTTTTTAGCAGTTTGAACAGGATTTATTCCACGAGCAACTTATGCTCTACACAAAAATTTGCAAGCTGCTTAGGAAAATAAGCATTCCTCATTCATCTCATTACGCTCAGTTTTGAGGAATGCCTTTTGTTTTAGACAGAAAGTAATTAACTACGTCAAGGAAGTTACCATGTTTCTACACACCAAGCGTTTGCAGTACTTTACCAAACCAGAACGTCCCGATCCGATTTACGCCAAGAAGTTGCAGGAACTCATTGGTGGATCGATGGGCGAGATGACTGTTATGATGCAGTATCTTTTCCAGGGCTGGAACTGTCGCGGACCTGCAAAATATAAAGATCTACTGCTCGATACTGGAACTGAGGAAATCGGTCACGTTGAAATGCTTGCCACAATGGTTGCATTTCTGCTTGATAAAGCCCCTGTCGAAATGCAAGAAGAAGGGGTAAAAGATCCGGTTGTAGGTGCGGTAATGGGAGGATCAAATCCTAGAGATGTAATTGTTGCATCAATGAACCCTCAGCACGAGATTGTGTCTGGTCAAGGCGCGATGCCTGCGGATAGCGTTGGCTTCCCCTGGAATGGTCGCTTTATCACGGCAAGCGGTAACCTACTGGCAGACTTCCGCTCTAATCTCCACGCCGAATCTCAAGGTTTGATGCAGACGGTTCGCCTGTATGAAATGACCAATGACAAAGGCGTGCGCGATCACCTGAGCTTTATGATTGCCCGTGATACGATGCACCAGAATCAATGGCTTGCAGCGATCGAAGAACTGAAGAGCGATGGCTTTGAAGAAACCGTTGTCCCCAAAATCGCACACGAATACGGGCAGCGGGAACACGCTTATGAATTCTGGAACCATTCCGATGGAACTGACAGTGCCGAAGGACGATGGGCAAAAGGTCAATCGATCGATGGCAAAGGAGAATTTAAGTACGTGGCAAATCCGCAGCCGCTTGCAGAAGAAGTTGAGCCGCCGCAACCCAAGCCCAAACTCCATGCAACGCCCAAAACGCCTGCGATGATGAAAACCAGCGATAACGGGTTGAAAAACATTGTAGACAGCGCGGTAGATGCAGTGGATAGCCTCACAAAGGGCGAATAGTCGTGATTTGCTAAAAGGGGCATTTCTAATTCTTCAGAACCTCGAAAGTAGCTGTTTTCTCTACAATCGAATTTGTTCTTTAGGGAGATGATGCCCCTTAAAAATTACTGAAGTAGGCATTGCGGAAAGGCGTTGCTAAATGCAGATAGCAGATATAATTTTCAATTGGCAACGCCAGCAAATTTTATGCAATGCAAACTTTGTGGGAAGCAAACGCTATGTTATGCAATGTTGCAATTCCAATGCTTCCTTCTCGTGATTTAAGCAGGACGATTGCTTTTTATCAGAAATTAGGGTTTCAAGCGTCTTCCGACCCCAATGCTCAGGATTTAGACTACTCGATTGTTTCTCGTGAGACGATCGAGCTTCATTTTTTTCGATTTGCTGAGATTATTCCAGCCGAATCTTATGCAGGATGCTATCTGCGGGTGAGGGATGTGGATTCACTGTTCCGTGAGTTTCAAATACAATCCTTACCCTTTGAGGGAATTCCCAGACTCGGCAAGATCGCAAATCAGCCCTGGGGAATGCGAGAGTTTTATCTGGTTGATTTAGATGGAAACCTGATTAAAATTGGGCAAGTTATAGCTGCTTAGTTGCTGGATTAATCAGTCAAGGTGCTTAGTAGAAACTCGGTCAGGGCATCGGGCAAAATTTCATCCAGCATTATGATTGTGACGATAGCAAATTTGGCTCCCACACTTTGCAAATTGTCGTCCAGCGCAGTCAAAAAGCCTTTGGCAGTCAGGCCTTGCCCGATTTGAACAAAGCCAACTCCTAAATTTTCATTGCTATCAAATCGCCATCCGTAGCTTTACCAGGACGGTCCTAGCGGGGCGGAACGCCGCTCACATTCAGCACATCTGCTAGCGTCCCACAGTAGGTAGGCAAGCCAAACGTTAAGGGACTGACCGGATTAGTGTAGGTGAAGTGGCGATACTGCAAGCAGAACCGATCCCATGCTTCCATCTGAATCCGAAAGACCGCAATCAGAAAATTGGCAAGCCCGATCGAGAGCGGAATTCTAAACAAGATCGGCTGATGCAAATAGTCGCAAACTTCTTTGACTGCCTGATTGACTGTCATTGCCTCATTGCCCAACACCACATCGTGCGATCGTCCCACTTCTAAAGGATGATCTACCAGATGTACCGCCACCTGAGCGATATCCCTGGCATGGAGAAAGTGAAAGCCTGCGTCTGCCTTAAAAAAGCGAATCAAGCCTGCCCAGCGCAGCACTTCCCGAATTCCAGAAGTCAGGTGGGACAGGGGCTTTTTCTCATCGCCGCCAAACACAAGCGTTGGAAATAGAGTGGTAATCTTAGGAGCGATCGACAGTTTCGAGAGCTGACTGTAGCAGTTGTATTTCGATCGGATATAGTCTGTGCCGATTTCGCCTGCCTGCTTCAAAGGCTGATTCTGACGATCGAGAATACTTGCTGTCGAAAAATAAAGCACCTGCTGACAGCGGCCGGGGTCGAGCAGACTCATCAACCGCAGCGTTTTGGTCACATTCACGTCAAATACTTCGCCTGCACCGCCCCAGGAAGTTGCTGCGAGAATCGCACAGTCGATCGTCTTCAACAAGTCACCCAAGCGATCGATCTCGCGCATATCGCCCTCGACCAGGGTGATGCCAGGACGAGCGTTATAGTCAAACTTCAGCTTGCTCACATCGCGCACCAGAAAAAACAAATCGTGCGGCGTTTGCTGAATCAGTGCTTCCGCTAGATAGTGACCAATGCAGCCGCTTGCGCCCGTAACAAAAATGCGTTTGACCATGCGAAAAAACAAGATGAAGAATGAACACAAAGACCACCTGAACGACAAGACGGCAATCTCATCATCATGTGCCGCTCCTTGTCATCTAACCATGCCCTGCTCAAAAAAATTCATCTCTCGATTGGCTCACGCACTGCCCGACCCCCACCCGCTAGAATAAAAATCCGAGTGCTGAAGAAAATATGCTGCCACGGGAAGATCTACTCAAAGGAATTGAAAATCGAGAAACGGCGGTTCGCGTGATTGACCAGGCAGAAGTCGCAATCAAGACCTGGGAAGTCGTCTGCACCGATTTCCTATCACCGCCCGAACTGGCAGAAGTACAGCAAATGTTTTCTCGTTTAGTCGATGTGCAGTTTCTCACATGGGGAGGCTATCCGCAGGCAGAACGACAGCGTGTTGCCATTGCCCGATCGGATTTGCCGTTGGATCGGTCTCAGGTCGAGCTAGCTGCTCTGGAAATTGCCGGAAATTTTTTGTTCGACCCCGCCAGCCATCGGGATTTTTTGGGGGCGCTTTTAGGCACAGGTCTTGTGCGGGAAAAAGTGGGTGACTTAATTGTGCTGGGGGAGCGGGGGGCACAGGCAATCGTTGTGCCTGAACTTACAGATTTTCTAGAAATCAATCTGACTCAGGTGCGATCGGTTCCAGTGAAGACGCGCCGCATTGACTTGAGTGAACTCAAGGTTCAGCCACCCAAGAAGAAAGAGATGACCACGGTAGAAGCTTCGATGCGCCTTGACGCGATCGCTTCAGCAGGTTTTGGAATGTCGCGCAGCAAAATGGCGGATTTGATTACCGCAGGTGACGTGCGAGTGAACTGGAAGGAGATTACTCAGTCGAGTCATACGCTGAAGCCGGGCGATCTGGTTGCCATTCGTGGCAAGGGACGGCTTGAAGTCGGAGAAGTGGCTGTCACAAAGAAGGATCGTTACCGGGTGCAGTTAACTCGTTTAGTGTAACCCTGGCTACGGCAGAGCAACGGGGATACGAAGCTGTTCCGACCTTGAGGCGATCGAATTATTTCTCCTTAAAGATAGAGTGTGCTGAGATATCAGGTGAGCGGGGTTGCTCAAGCTCAGTTGCAAGACTTGCCAAGGCTCAGGCTGAATGAAGGTTTCACCAAAGCTGTAAAAGAGCCTATTTTTTGTAGAGTCTGAGCGTTCAGGGATAACGTTACTGCGGCTTATGTCGAGTCATCAGCCCCAAATTGCCTAACGGACAGAGTTTGAACATTCCGTCGGCCACATTTCGGAGATCAGAGCATTTCTAGACTCAACCGATTCTGCTGTCCGAGATCTACAAATTCATCAGGGTAGACTATGACGAGGCAATGCTTAAGTACCCTAAAACCACAACCTTCAGCATTTCTGATCCCAGCCTGGTTCGTTAAAGGTCACGACGGCTCTTGCGATCGAAGATTCAGCTTATAGAATCTCGTGTAGGAGGGCGATTATTTGAGTAAAGCTACGAGATTGACTAAACCAATTTGCAACAGAGTGTTAACCCAAAGGATTGACCCAAAAACGTTACCAATTTGGGCGCATTTCTGCTCTGCTTGACAAGCTGACAAAGTGTAGGAAACCACTTGGCATCCACCCGCTTTCAGGTCTGTACACGTATCTGTACATAGATCTAATCGCTCCAATTACCGTCTCAGCAATTTCCCAAGAATTTTGAGGGGTGTGGGTTGACAGTGAGGAGGTAGGTTAGTTATATTGATAAAGCGGTGGAGGGAGCGAGGCCAAAGCGAACGAGCTAAGGCGACG
>NZ_JAMPKZ010000067.1:0-10110 GCF_039962215.1 Leptolyngbya sp. ST-U4 | reverse complement strand
CGATTGCTTTAGTGCGGAGGTCGTAGCTGTAGGGGGCGGACATGACCATTTCCCAACTCTCTTCTAGCCTCTATGTTACTGTCCTATCTCTGTTGCGTAGGGCTATAATTTATGCTTGCTCGATTGTTGCGTTCTTGTAAGAATGCTTCAAGACGCAGGATGACCTACCTTACAATCACTTTAGGGTTAGGTAAGCGATAGGTATGCGGGTTTTAGTGGTTGAAGATGATTTGATCGTGACAGATGCGATTACACAATCGCTGAGTGAACATCATTATGCAGTAGACGCAGCAGAGGATGGCGCGATTGGCTGGGAATGCGTTGAGAGCGCGACTTATGACCTGATTTTAATCGATGTAGGATTGCCTAAATTAGATGGGATCACGCTCTGCCAGAGAATTCGCGATCGCGGTTGTGGAACCCCAATCTTGTTAATGACCGCCAAAGATGACAGCACCTATCGGATTCGAGGCTTAGATTCAGGAGCAGATGACTATTTAGCAAAGCCGTTCGACTTGGGAGAGCTTCAAGCCCGAGTTAGAGCCTTGTTGAGGCGGGGAACGGTAGCAGCAAGCCCAGTTTTGACGGTTGGCAAATTACAGCTCGATCCGCGAGCGTGCCAAGTGACCTATGCTGAGAAACTACTGCCGCTGACACCGAAAGAGTATAGTTTGCTCGAATTGTTTTTGCGCCACCCCAGTCGCGTTTTTAGTTGTGGAGACATCATCGAGCACCTTTGGACGTTTGATGATCCGCCCCAAGAAGAAAGCGTTAAATCCCACATTAAAGGATTGCGGCAGAAGCTAAAAGCAGGAGGTGCAGCTAATTGGATTGAGAACGTGTATGGATTGGGATATCGATTACGCGAAGGAATTGAAGCCAATCCGGAACAATCCACGCAGTCCTATGACAGCCAGCTTGCACAGCTTTGGGAACAGTATCGCGGGTTAATGGAAGAACGATTCGCGGTACTGCATCAAGCAGCTCATACTTCCCCCTTATCGATTGAACTGCGAGAAGCAGCAGAAAACGCGGCTCATAAGTTAGCGGGTGTTTTAGGCATGTTCAATTGCGATGAAGGAACACAGATTGCCCGACAGCTTGAAAAACAGTTTGAAGAACAAGCCAAATTACCAGCGGAAGAAGTGCGATCTGCTGAAGCAGAAATCTCTACGAAATCACTGGTTCGGCGCCTGGGCGATATTCTGAATCTTTCGGGTCCGGTTGAAACCGGGGAAAGCCCTCTAAATTCTCCAGAAATGAGGGATTCTGAATCTAAAGTTCTCCATAGTGGGAGATCTAAACAGTCTCTCCGCTCTTGGGCAGTTCTAGCAGTCGATGATGATCCGATCATTCTTGCCACCTTGAAACAACTCCTTGAACCTTGGGGAATGTGCCTTACCGGAATCGATAATCCGCTACAATTTTGGACGGTTTTATCAGCGATCAATCCCGATTTGCTAATTCTGGATGTCGAAATGCCGCAGATGAATGGAGTTGCGCTCTGTCAGGCGATTCGAGCAAATCCAACCTGGCAAAGTTTACCGATCGTCTTTCTTACCGCTCATCAAGATACTGCAACCGTTCAACAAATCTTTGCAGCCGGGGCCGATGACTATGTTGTAAAACCGATTGTGGGGCAAGAATTACTTTCACGGCTTACACAACGGTTAGAGCGATTGCGATTGTTACAAACGTTGAGCACCAAAGATTCGATTACCGGACTTGCAAATCAGTTTTATTCGAGTCAAGCGATCGAAGCTCAATTCCACAATCATCAAACGACTTCCCTTGCAATTCTCTATATTCCAACCCTCAGACAAATCAACATTCAGCAGGGGCACACGGTTGGAAATCAGATTCTCAAACAAACTGGGCAATGTTTGCAATCTAGTTTTTGCAACGGTGAAATTCTTGGCTATTGGAGAAATGGTGAATTCATGATTGCCAGTTCTCACACGACAAAAGCAATGTTTCAGCAGCAATTATCAGAAGTCGTAGCAATGCTGCAACAACAACGGTTTGAAACTCCGAATCTGATTTATCGTTTTGCTGTCGTGGACTATCCAACTGATGGGCTAACGCTACGATCGCTCTATCAAACTGCGAGTCTCTGCTTAGAAGGATCGATTCATGAGTGAAGCACTAACCTCTCAAACTCAACAACTGCAACGAGAAGACTTGATTTCGGTTTTAGAATCCGCTGTGGATTTAATTGGCATTGCCGATGCAACCGGAAAAACCCTCTATGCCAATCAGGCTACACGTCGAACCTTAGGATTTGGGGACGCCGAAGACTTATTACAGAAACCCATTTCAGAATATCATCCGCCCGAAGCTGCTAAAGCTTTGCTTGAAGAAGCTTTTCCGATCGCGCTTCGAGACGGAATCTGGATTGGAGAAACGGCTGTTGTCACGAGAGATAAACGAGAAATTTCAGCTTCTCAAATCATTGTCGCGCATAAAAACCCAGATGGATCGCTCAAATTTATCTCCACGATCATGCGAGATATCACCGCGCAGAAAGCCATTGAAGAGCAACTTCGTCGCAGTAATGCTCTACTAAAAGCCCAACAAGAAGCGTTGATCGATGGCATCTTAGTGGCAGATGAACATCGCAATATCGTGGATTACAATCAGAAGTTTTGCGACATCTGGCGACTGCCCCAGATTTTGCCAACTCAAAATTCTCGACAGATTGCCGAGATGGTTGCAGATCAGCTTGAAGACTCAGAAGCCTTTTTAGCAGGCATCGAAGCGCTTTATCAAAACCTAGATGAAGTCTTTCACGATGAGCTTTTGTTGAGAGATGGGCGGACGATCGAACGGCATAGTAAAGCAGTCAAATCTTCTACTGGCGAGTACTATGGGCGCATTACACTCTTTCGAGATATTAGCGATCGTAAGCAAACCGAGGCGGCTTTGCAACGCAGCGAACAACACTTTCGCAACATTGTAGAAAATGCAAATGATATTTTATTTGTCAATACACCAGAAGGGATTTTTAGCTACGTTTCGCCAAACGTTATTAACGTCATGGGCTACCTGCCCGAAGAAATGATTGGTAAACCATTCCCTCAATTTCTGCATCCTGACGATGCTGAGTCGTGTTTTAAGCTGAACCAACAGATAGTCGAGACCCGTGAACCGGTGGCTGGAACTGAATGTCGATCGCTTTACAAAGACGGCAGCTACCGATGGCAAGTCGTCAACGTTGCGCCGACTCTTGGAGCGGACGGAGAATTACAAATCGTTGGCGTCGCGCGAGACATCCACGATCGTAAATTAACCGAAGAAGCCTTGCGTCTGAGTGAAGCGCGCTATCGGGCGTTCGTGACTGCAACGGCTCAAGCCGTTTGGATGACCAACGCGGTGGGAGAAGTGGTGGAAGATATTCCACTTTGGTGTGCACTAACCGGACGAAGCCAGGTCAGCGCAAATGGTTGGGGATGGCTCGAGAGTATTCACCCAGACGATCGAACTGCAACCGCAGAAGTTTGGCTAGAAGCAGTGAACTCTGGGAAAGTCTACGAAGTAGAGCAACGCATTCAAGTAGCATCTGGCGAGTATCGACTGTTCGCGGTTCGAGGTGTACCGATACTCGATGAGCGAGGCAACATTCAAGAATGGATTGGAACTAAAACCGATATCACTGAGCAAAAACAAGCTGAAGCAATGTTGCTGCATCAAAATGCACTATTGCAAGCTCAACAACAAGCCTTACAGGAGAAAGAAGCACAGTATCGCACTATCTTTGAGGCGATTACTGATGCCTTGTTCATCATGGATCTTGACACAATCACTGTGGTCGAAGTGAACCCTGCTACTTGCCAAATGCATGGGTACTCATACGAGGAGTTTTTGACGTTACATCCATCAGAGTATATTCATCCAGGCAGCATATCGGTATTTCATCGCTTTCTCAAAGCAATGACCTTAAAGCAGCCGTTCTGTGGTGAAGCAGTTGATGTTCGCAAGGATGGCAGCCTGGTTGATGTTGAAGTTAAAGGAACCACCTGTTTTTACAACGGAAAACCGCATGTTTTAGCGATGGTGCGAGATATTAGCGATCGCAAAGCTGCCGAAAAAGCTCTGCAACGTCGAGCCAGGTTAGATCATTTACTTAGCTCTCTTTCTCGGCAATTTATTGACCAGGATGCAGAAACTGCGATTCATAGTGCTTTAGAATCGATCGCCCGTCATATTGGTGCAGAGCGAGGCACAATCTTCGAGTATGACGCTGACCAGACGAGATGCCAATTAGTTTACGAATGGTGTGGGGATGAAATTGCCCCACTGACGTCTGAAGCAAGAGGGGCAAGCATTTTCGAGCATCCCCATTTGCATCAACAGTTTCTCTCAGGACAAGCCCTGCAAACGGTTGATGTTCAGACGATACCAGAAGGACCCGAGCGCCAGCTATTTGTCCGTCAGTCGATTCAATCGGTGCTCGGTGTTCCGGTGATCTATCGAGGTCAGGTGACTGGATTTTTAGCAATAGACACGGTTCATTTTCAGAAGGATTGGAGCCAAGAAGATATTGACTGTCTCAAGCTTGTGAGCGAACTGATCGCGATCGGACGAGCAAGACATAAAGCCGAAACTGATTTACGCATTGCCAAAGAAGCGGCTGAGGCAGCAAATCTAGCCAAGAGTGCATTCTTAGCCAACATGAGCCATGAGTTACGCACACCATTGAATGCAATTTTAG
The DNA here is from genome assembly GCF_039962215.1 of Leptolyngbya sp. ST-U4. Lineage (NCBI taxonomy): Bacteria > Bacillati > Cyanobacteriota > Cyanophyceae > Leptolyngbyales > Leptolyngbyaceae > Leptolyngbya > Leptolyngbya sp. ST-U4. Next base: position 5,399 of record NZ_JAMPKZ010000067.1, on the reverse strand, counting down.
GCTTTTCGCAATTGATAGAACGCGATGCTGCCCTTCCTGATCGCCAACGCGATTCCCTTGCCATTATCAATCGCAGTGGTGAACACTTGCTGAATCTAATCAATGATGTGTTGGAAATGTCAAAGATCGAAGCAGGACGAACAACCTTAAATGTGGTTGCTTTTGATCTGCATCATCTTTTACAGACACTGCAAGAGATGTTTTTGATTCGAGCAAAAGCAAAGAAACTCGCGTTGAATTTTGCGATCGCGCCCAATCTTCCTCAGTACATTCAAACCGATGAAAATAAACTACGCCAGGTCTTAATCAATTTGCTGAGCAATGCAATGAAATTTACAGACAGTGGCAGCATCACGCTAAAAGCAACGGTGCAGTCAGAATTAATGCTGCAATTCAAAGTCCAAGATACGGGACAGGGAATTGCTCCAGAAGAATTTGAGCAGCTATTTCGCCCGTTTATCCAAACCCGTAGCGGTTCTCAGCTGCGAGAAGGCACAGGGCTTGGGTTAACCATTAGTCGTCGATTTGTGCGATTGATGGGTGGAGAAATGCACATTGAATCAACCGTGGGACAAGGATCAACGTTTTCCTTTGAAATTCAAATTGCGATCGCAAATCCGGCAGAAGTTGCACCCACCTCGACTTCAAAACGAGTGCTGCACCTGGCACCGCAGCAACCCCAATATCGAATTTTAGTCGTCGATGATCGGGCTGAGAACCGAGATTTCGTAGAGCAATTGTTAACAATGGTGGGATTTGAAACACAATCAGCAGTGAATGGAGAAGATGCGATCGCACAATGGCAGCAATGGCAACCGCACCTAATTTTGATGGATATGCGAATGCCGACCCTGAATGGCTATGAGGCAACTCGGCAAATTCGAGCACTTGAATCAGCTCAAACTCGACCTAAGATTTTGGCATTAACTGCCAGTGCCTTTGAAGAACAACGCGCTTCAGTTTTGGCGGCTGGCTGCGATGATTTTTTGGCAAAACCCTTTCGAGAGTCTCACTTATTTGAGAAACTAGCTGAGCATCTTGGAGTGAACTATCTGTACGAAGAAGATAACGAACATCCGATTGAAAATTCATCGCATGAGTTAACGTTAACTCGTTCAATGCTAGCGACAATGCCCCAAGATTGGATTGCAGAACTGCATCAAGCCTCGCTCGCTGTCGATGCTGACCGAATCTTGCAATTGGTTCAACGGACTTCAGACGCTAATCTAGCGACTGCATTAACGGAGTTGGTTTACAAGTTCTGTTTTGACGAAATTGCCGAGCTTTCTCAGGAAGCACAAGAAGGCTGAACTTCTGCTAGATTTTTACTGCCTCAATAATGCTAAGCAACGAAGGGGTCGGAATCACGCGCGTCAGTTCAAACCCATTCGATCGCAACAACGATCGATACTCTTCCTCAGTGCGTTCTCGTCCACCTGCCATCAACAGCATAATCACATCGATGAACTTTGCTGGAGAGGGTTCATTTCCCGGTGGAAGGATGCTTTCGATGAGCAACAGCTTGCCATCATCTGGCATCGCTTGATGGCAATTTTTCAGAATGATCGAAGACTTTTCATCATTCCAATCGTGAATAATCCATCGCATCAGGTAAGCATCGCCGCCCGTCGGCACAGACTCAAAGAAGTTTCCGGCAACAGGTTGAATATTCTGATCGACCTGAACGTTGGCAATGATTTCAGGTAAGTCAAACAAAATGCCGTTGAGATGGGGATTTGCTCGCACAATCGTAGAAATTAAGCTCCCTTGCGCTCCGCCCACATCCACAATCGTATTAAATCGAGAGAAGTCATAGCTTGCGACAACTGCTTGCGCGATCGCAGTTCCCATGCTGGTCATCGAATCTGAGAAAACTTTGCCATCTTCAGGATGTTGAGCATAATGCTCCCAGATGGGCATTCCTGCTGCGGCATCAAACGCAATTTCACCTGTCTTTAGGCTATGTAGTCCATTGCTCCAGCCCAGAGAATGGTCATAGCCCATTTGTGCCATTGCTGCACATCGCATCGAGCCAGGACGATTGCTCTTGAGCGTTTCCCCTAATGGAGTGAGCGCAAAATGCTGATCGGACACTTCTGTAAAGATGCCAACACTTGCTAAAGCGCGTAAGAGGCGATAGAGCGATTGCGGATCGGTCTGGGTTCCTGCTGCAAGTTGAGCGATCGTTTGCGGTTGATCATCAAACAAATCTGCAACGCCTAATTTAGCAGCAAGATAAATCGATCGAGCAATCCAAAAGCCACCGATCAAACTCAGCATCGTCTCTTGCGGAGCAACTTCTACTTTTTCCATTGTTATCATGATTCTTTTCGCTCCAGTTAATTTCTAAGCTTCAACAAGCTGGGGCGCAGCCTGATTCAAAAATGCTTCATAGTTGGCAACGAATTGTAGATAGTCCTTCGCCATTTCGGGGGTAAGCAATTCGAGCATAAATTTGTTTTCTACCCAAAATTCGAGCACTTTAAAGGGACCGCGATCGCACAATCGCACCAACCATCCTTCGCGATCGGCGATTTGTGCAATTTGTTCTTGCGAAACCGAAATCGAAAGCGCGGCATGAACAGACGTAAAGTTTTGAGAATTTCCTGAAGAAAAGCCAACTTGTTCTGGCTCTGGAATTAACTGAGTATCAGCCGGATAAAGCTCAATTCCGGTTCCAAAGCTGTCATCGACGATGACCATATAGCTTCCTTCATGGGGAGGAAAGGGAAAACAACGACCCTGCAACACTTCCGCCAGAACATTAGCAACGTGCAACGGATGATCCACGGCGATTGAAATGTGATGAAACATAGTAACCTCTAATTCCTGGTTTGCTGATGTCCCTTACTGTAGGCAACGATCGAGGAGAAGCCGGGGAGTTCTCAATCCGTTTCGCTCATGAATTGGGGAAATCCGTTTTTTTGCTGAGGTTACTTTAGATCCTAGTGATCTGATCTTAAGATCGGGTGGGAGTTCCAATGAAATGCTTCAATGCCTGAGCCTACACCCAAAGCCGACATTCTGGTCATTGACGATACGCCGGAAAATCTCAATCTGTTATCGACCCTGCTGATTGAACACGGCTACAAGGTTCGTAGCGTTACGAAGGGTTCGACGGGCATCCGAGGCGCACAAGTGATGCCGCCGGATTTAATCCTGCTCGATGTGAATATGCCGCAGATGAGCGGCTACGAAGTGTGTCAACATCTGAAAGCCGACGATCGCACCCGTGATATTCCCATCATTTTTATCAGTGCTTTAGAAGCCGTGAGCGACAAAGTAAAGGCATTTCAAGCAGGTGGTGTAGATTACATTACAAAACCCTTTCAGATCGAAGAAGTCCTTGCTCGAATTGAAACCCACCTAACCTTGAGACGCCTTCAGAATCAACTGCAATTTCAGAATGAACAACTTCAGCAAGAAATTCGCGAACGCAAACACGCAGAGGAAAAATTTGCCACCATTTTTCAACAAAGCCCCAACCCGATTGCGATCGTGACCGTTCCTGAAGGGCAATTAATCGAAGTGAACCCTAGTTTTCTCAGCATTAGCGGTTACACACGGGAGCAAGTCATCGGCAATTCGATTACGCAGCTCCATTTAGGGCACGATTCAGCGAATTTTCTGCGTCGTCTTCAAACAACCGAAACCTTTCACAACTTAGAATTTGAACTGCTCACCCACTCCGGCAGTGTCAAAAGTATTTTGCTATCCCTTGATCGCATTGAACTGAACGGAACAACTTACGCTTTACTGATTGCGAACGACATCACTGAACGTAAACGTCTGGAGAACGAATTCATTTCCTTAGTCAGCCATGAGCTACGCACTCCTTTAACCTCAATGATGGGGTCGCTTGATTTACTCAGTAGTGGGCAGTTAGGCAGCTTGACTGAGCAAGGGCAGCACGTTCTCAGTATCGGCGTAAAAAATGCAGAACGCTTGATTCGTTTAATCAATGACATTCTCGACCTCGAACGGATTCGCTCGGGCAAAATCACGATGAATTGGCGATCGTGCGATCTTGCTGACTTAATGACTCAGGCAACTGAAGAAATGCAAGCAATGGCTGATCGCTCCGAAATTCAATTGATTACAGAACCGATGTCAATTTTGCTTAATGCTGATCCCGATCGCATTGTGCAAACCTTGACCAATCTTCTGAGTAATGCAATTAAGTTCTCACCCGCTCAAACAACCGTTCAAATGCAGGCTTACAGTTCAGCTGACACTTCAAGTGTCTGTATTCGTGTTTGTGACCAAGGGCGAGGTATTCCCTTCCATCAGATCCAGACTATCTTTGAGCGATTTCAACAGGTAGATGCATCCGATGCCCGCCAAAAAGGCGGAACCGGGCTTGGACTTTCCATTTGCCGTAACATTATCGAGCAGCACGGTGGCAGGATTTGGGTAGAAAGCACCGTCAACCAAGGCAGCACATTCTATATTGAATTGCCGCTTAACGCTTAATTCAATCGTGTTTCCCCGACTTCTCCCCGATTCAGCGATACCTTATAAGCATTAGGTTGCTAGAGGATTGCGATGAATAAGCAAATTTTGATTGTGGATGACGAAGAAGATGTAAGAGCAATCGCAACACTCGGTCTACAAATGGGAGCGGGCTGGGAAGTTCTCACTGCTAGCTCTGGGGCTGAAGGAATTGCGATCGCAGCTCAACATCACCCCGATGCGATTCTGCTCGATCTGATGATGCCGAACATGGACGGTCGTGCCACTTTACAACACCTCAAGCAACAACCTGAAACTCAATCCATTCCCGTAATCCTGATGACTGCTAAAGTGCAAGCCTCAGAGCAGCACAATCTTCACGATTTAGACGTTGCAGCCATTTTTACCAAACCCTTCCGTCCGCTTACTCTTGCTCAGCAGATTATTGATGTGCTGACTTGGCATTAAGTTGTTAGAGCCAGCCCTTTCAAGGTGCTTCTTTAGCTTTTTTAGATTTCGGCTCACTCAGCAGTCGAGCGGTGGGGGTTATTGCTCAGGGGGTAACAAACGAGGCTAGAATGCAAGGCTGGTGGTAGACAGGGACAACCCAAAGCCCAAAAAATAGGGTGAATCCGAAAAATCACCCCTAATTCAAAAATGTTGCCTTCTATCAAGCTTGTCTACAAGCGCAACTGAGTTCAATCCAATTGCTGGCTTTGAAGATGCTGGTCGCCCTGTTACAGCGAGAACGTCGTGTCAGTATCGAGCGCTTGGCAACCTTGTTTGCTCAACCCATTCAATTTGAAAGTGTTCGTCGAAATATCCAAAGGTTCCTATAGCTTTACGCGATTAGGTTAGAACGCTAGGCTAGGGGAAAACCAGCGTCTAGAAGTGCCTATGCCTTCCCCTTATGGTGACGACCTGCGTCGCAAAGCAATTAATGCCGT
>NZ_JAMPKZ010000066.1:0-10258 GCF_039962215.1 Leptolyngbya sp. ST-U4 | reverse complement strand
CGATTCAAGCCAGTTAAAGCGCGCAGCAAGCGGTCTTGTGTCAGCACCCGTTCAATATCCAGCATTTGCTTATCCCATTTCTGCCTTCTATTCTTGCTTATTTCCCGACAAGTCTATTTCATAACACAACGAAATAGAACCTTATGAGTATTTATTTATACGGGAGCGACCCCAGAAAAATAGGAGGGTTTTTGTATACACCAAAGTATACAACGTAAAATACATACCTGTATTTCATACAGATAGCACGAAACTTTTGAGCTAGTGCTTGACTCAAGAGCAATGCTGCTTTCCTTTATCACACCAATTTCTACATTGACTAAGAGTGTATTTTGCGGGTAGTGCCATTTAGGAAAGGATAGAGAAAATAGACCGACTACGTGCAATTGTTCATCGCCGTTGCTTGTTGTAAGTAGTCAAGCAAAAATAAGCAGCGTTGTGTAAAGGATGTCAAAGTGTTACTCTATGATTCGCTTTGACTTAAATCCAAATCGTCAGGTAACCATCGACTGCCGCTTGCTGCAGCGTGGCAAGGTCAGCTTGTTTGTCTGCCCGCGCTACCGGGTCTTGTCGCTGTTGATGGCTGATGCGGGTGCGTTTCCAGCCAAAGCCCTTTTTTTCAAGATGCGTTGCACCTGATAGCGACTGAGCTGGACTTGGCGTTGTTGCGCTAACTGCTCCGCTAACTGAGCACTACTGTAAGTTTTAGCGTCTTGCTCCAACGTGGCTTCCAAATGAGCGCAATCGGTTTCCTGCCACTGGAGACGACGACCAGCACGCGGAGCATCCCACAATCCTCCCAAGCCTTGACGCTGCCAACGATGGATCGTCTCACGCACGTGGAATGCTCCAATTAAAGTACTCAGCAATCTTCTACCTTCCAACCCCTAACGGACATTAGGAATCAGTGGGGCTTAACCCAGAAATCAAATTGGTATAAACTATAACATCTTGAATCAAGGGTAGGAAGTTATGTATGTAAATTTTTTCAGGAAATTTACTGATGGTTGAAGTAATTAGGTAATTATTGATTGTTCCCTAGCACATCTACTCTCGCTTGTTATGCCATCCTCTTCCAGCCCTCAAGAGGAGAAGTTTCTCGACGCTGCTCAGGTTTGGGACTTAGAGCAGCTATATGCTGACTTGGCCGCCATTAAACAAAAGCCACTGTCTTCAACAGAACGAATTTGTTTGCGAGGATTGCTTTGTGGTCTTGACCCCAATGGAATTGCTGCTTCACTACACCGCCAAGCACAAGGGCTGCGAGTCGATCTGACACGGGGATTGTATCGTTATGTTGCAGCAATCACCGCAGGACAGGTAAAAAATTGGCGAGATGTTGCTGTGTTATTGGAGCGGCAAGGCTACAAGCGGAACGATGTTCTTGTACAGAGTATTGCAAATGCTGAATCCTCCTCAGTCTTGTCATCCTCGGTTCCTACGCTGCACCATGACTGGGGGGATGCTCCCGATGTGTGCGTTTTCTTTGGACGTACTGAAAAACTGGAACAATTAGAACAGTGGATTGTGCAAGACCGCTGCCGTATTGTCAGTATCTTGGGCATGGCAGGAGTGGGCAAAACTCGGCTGTCGCTCAAGCTGGGCGCAGGTGGCATCGGCAAAACGGATTTGTCATTGAAACTCGCGCAGGGAATTCAAGACCAATTTCAGTTTGTGATCTGGCGATCGCTCCTCAATGCCCCACCACTACCTAGCCTGCTCACCGAGCTGGTCCAATTTCTCGCTCAACAGCAGGAAGCGCCCCTATCAAACGATCTCGGTGCAGGCATCTCAAAGTTATTGCATTACCTGAAAGCTCACCGTTGCTTGCTGATTCTTGATAATGCCGAGACGATCTTGCAAGGAGGAACCTCGGCTGGGCACTACCGAGAAGGGTATGAAGGATATGGGCAATTGTTCCAGCAGTTAGGAACCGTGCCCCATCAAAGTTGTCTATTGCTCACCAGTCGAGAAAAGCATAAAGAGATTGCTCAATTAGAGGGAAAAGCGCGCCCCGTGCGGTCGCTCAACTTGGATGGGCTGAGTGTTGCAGAGGGAATCAAAATTTTTTCTGAGATTGGTAACTTCTCCGGTTCTGATGCTGAGTGGCAGACCTTAATTGAGCTTTACAATGGCAATCCCTTAGCATTGGAACTGGCAGCCAAGCATATCGATGAAGTCTTCTGTGGCAACATTTCTGAGTTTCTCAAAGAAGGGCATCCCATTTTTCAAGATTTGCGAGAGCTGTTGGATTGGCATTTCGATCGCCTATCTGACAACGAACAAGAATTAGTCAATTGGTTTACCATCAACCGGGAGTTGCTAGCTCCAGCAGAACTCAAGGAAGACGTCCTCACTCCTGCGGAGCGTGAACAGGTGGCAGCGACCCTGCAATCGCTCCAGCGACGACTCCCCTTAGAACGAAACGGCAATAGCTTCACCCTGCAACCTGTCCTGATTGAGTATGTGACCGAACGACTGATTAAACAGGTGTGCCAGGAGATTCAAACTGGAAGTCTCTGGCTGCTTAGTCGTTATGCCCTGCTTAAGGCAGTTGCCAAAGAATATGTGCGAGACAATCAAAGCCGCTTAATTCTCAAACCGATTTTGGAGAGGGCGATCGCAACCCTTGGCAGCCGAGAAAAACTTGAAGCACAGCTACAGCAGCTTCTAGCGCAATTGCAAAAAAGACTACCTGTTGGATCTGGATATGCAGCCGGAAACCTTATCAATCTACTGTGCCACTTGCAAACCGACTTAACTGGGTATGACTTTTCTCATCTGACCATTCTGCAAGCGTATCTGCAAGGTGTGAATTTACGGCAGGTCAGCTTTGCTCACTGTAAATTCGTCAAGTCTGTTTTTACTCAAACCTTTGGTGGCGTCCTATCAGTCACTTATAGCTCAGATGGAACCTACTTAATCACGGGAGATAGCAACGGTGAAATTCACCTTTGGGATACCACGAGTGGCAACAAGCGGATGACCTGTAGAGGTCATAAAAGCTGGGTTTGGGCAGTCACCTCGAGCCCGGATGGTAGGCTGCTTGCTAGTGCTAGTGATGATAACTCAGTCAAGCTATGGGATATGGAGACGGGAGACTGTCTTCAGACGCTATCAGGACACACCTCAGCCGCTAATGCGGTTGCTTTTAGTCCTGATGGGCATTTACTAGCAAGCAGTAGCCAGGACGCTACGATCCGTCTGTGGCACGTTAATTTGTCCCTCCAGCGATCAAAAGAGCCAATCGCTCAACCGTTTTGCACCCTGCAAGGATTAACTCAGCGAATTTGGTCGATCGCCTTCAGTCCTGATGGTCAAACCCTAGCCAGTGGTTCAGAAGACCATCACATTCACCTGTGGAATATCACGACTGGGAACTGCTACCAGACGCTTCAAGGACATTCCGGCTGGGTACGATCGGTTGCCTTTGATGCGAATGGACAATTGCTGGCAAGCGCCAGTTCTGATGGCACGCTGAAGCTATGGGACCTGGAGCAAGGAACTTGCCTTAAAACCTTTCAGGGACATACCCAAGAGGTGACCACTGCCATTTTTAGCCCAGATGGTCAATCTCTAGCGAGCTGTAGCCATGACCAGATCATTAAGCTCTGGGACATTGAGACTGGACAGTGCATTAAGACGTTACAGGGGCATAGCAACCGGATTTGGTCGATCGCCTTTAGCCCCAATGGTCAATCCTTAGCGAGCGGCGGGGATGATCATGCCATTAAAGTCTGGGATGTCAGAACAGGGCAATGTATCAAAACCTGGAAGGGTCATACGAACGAAATCCTTTGTCTAGCATTGCATACTGAACATGCGTTGATGGCGACGGGTCATGAGGATGAAACCATCAAGCTTTGGGATCTCAAAACAGGTCAAGTAATTAAAACCTTACGAGGACATCGCGATCGAGTTTGGGCAGTGGCATTTTCCCCTCAATCCACTGAAACAGATGCGAACGAGCTAAATCAAGCGATTTTAGTGAGTGGCAGTGGAGATAACACCATCAAAGTATGGAATTGGAAGACAGGGCAGTGTTTGCAAACCTTCGAGGGACATACAAGTTGGATCTGGTCTCTTGCGTTTAGCCCCAACAGTAAACAATTAGTGAGCGGTAGCTATGATGCCACCGTCAAGCTCTGGGATATAGAAACTGGCAACTGTCTAAAAACGTTGGAGGGACATCAGAGCTCAGTCGTTGGTGTTGCGTTTAGCCCAAATGGACGACAGGTTGCCAGCAGTAGTTTTGATGCCACGATTAAACTCTGGGATGTTGAAACAGGACACTGCACTCAGACCTTACAGGAGCATGAAAACAGCGTTTGGCAAGTTGCATTTAGCTCAGATGGCACGACTCTCGCAAGTTGTAGTTATGACAAGACCGTTAAAGTGTGGGATATGACGACGGGTAAATGTAAATATACCTTTGAGGGACACACGGCACCTGTGGGTGCGCTTGCCTTCAGTCCGGATGGAGGATATCTGGCGAGCGGTAGCTTTGATCAAACCATAAAACTGTGGAATCTTGAAACTGGAGAATACGTGCAAACCCTTGAGGGACATCAAGGAATTATTCTTTCTATCCAGTTTTATATTCGATCTTGCCTTGCTGAAGACAAGGAAACAAACTTACCTGGCAAGATGCAGAACAATGATTTGATTCTGTTGAGCGGCAGCTTTGATGAAACCATTAAATTCTGGAATGTAGAAACTGGTAGATGCCTTCAGACGTTGAGAGTGCCGCGTCCCTATGAAGGAATGAACATCGCAGGGATTAGCGGCTTAACACAAGCAGAAACGGTAACTCTCAAAGCATTGGGAGCGATCGAAGAGACACGATGAGATTTAGACATATTTGTCCCTAGCGATCGTCTCACCCCAAATCATCCCAATCAATCACTTTGAAGGCAACGAGGTAATCCTGTCCGTTGTGTACTTTAGCAGTGACCCGCTTTTTATTAACTCGGTCGAGAGAAACTGAGATCTTTCCAGCGTTTTGAGCATTGACAAATGAAATTTCTGCCTCGAATTGGCTACTAAAGTTTGAGTCAGATTCAAAAATCACATTGTACTGGTTAGCGAGAAGAATTTGATCCACGATGTAGTTGTTATCAATGTCTATTCCAAGGCTTGGCTCAATTAAGTTGTCATCCCCGTCAACAAGTTTGTAAAGCCTGCTTAAGTAATCCGTTGAAATATACTGCATTTTGGCTGATTCTAGCTCTACTGTGATACTGACCATCCGCGAGTAGCCCACATCTAGGAAAACAGGTATGCTCGGAAAATTACCAATTCCTGATTTAATGCTTTTTCGCCGTTCATTGCTAATTCTCAAACTAGCGAATTTTATTTCTAGTACAATCGATTCTCCGTTGTCCAGATTGAGTTTGTCTCGACGCAGTTCGATCGCGTCACGGATCAACTTGGGTGTTGCCATATGGTATGGCGCGGGATAATACGAAAAGAGACCTCCATCAAACTCTTCAACGACTGATCCCAAAAGGCTTGCGCCTCCTCCATTACTATCTGTTTCTTGAGGAGTAATCAAAAACCACATCTTACCGAAGCCGGAGATTAAGTTGCGTGACCAATAAAAGTTTGATGAAGGCATCACTAAACTTCTCTTAATCAGGGTTGGGGTGGGGGCTTGTCTTAAGATAAGAAATCGCTTTGCTGCCGTCACCTAACCGTGATTAGGGATCTAACTCACGAAGACAGCAGCAAAGCAGATGAAACTGTAAACAGCAGGCTCTCTAGCGGAGATACAGTGGCGAAATAACCAAAGAATATCACACTACTTCAAAGCAACAGGAGTTGTACCTTTTACTGAAGGTTTGCTGAATGCGATCGCTAGAGGATCAGTTCCAAAAGCCCAGTCCACCATCCGAAGATACAGCGTTGCTCCCATTTCTGCACCTTCTTGCAAGTCCTCCAGGTTAGTGCTGTCAAGTTCTATATTCTTGAGTACACTAATAATCCAATCTCCATGTGGAAGTTCTTCGTGCAGATGAATCTGGATGAACCGAGACGTACGTTCATTGATGAAGGGTGCTGTCTTCAGCAAGCGTTTGACCACAATGCTGCCACCTGAACCCAAGTTTTCTAGAACGCAGGTCGCCCCCAATCGGATAAAAGGACGAGAATAAATGACGGAGTCAAAGTATGCCCACCATAATTTCACATTCAGTGGAACAGACAGCATCGGCTGACCGAGATTCTCAATATCCTTGCTGGCAATGCGATAGTGCATTTCTTCTTCTAGCCCAAATGCCACCAGGAAATCTCGCAATTTTCCTTTCGTCGCCAAACCAGGGTGACTGGCTGCAATGAAGAAATGTCTCTGTACATCTTTTGTAAGATGAAACTGCATTGAGAGGTATCGAACATATTGCTCAAGCGTTAAACCGCCTGAAGCCTCAACGGTCTCTAACTTGTGACGAAAGATCTCTTGGGCTTTGCTAACAATGCGAAGAACCGTGTCCATTGATTGCACTCCTTTAAGTCTAAGCGGTTAAGAATTGATTACGAGTGATGTCTGCAAGTTGATTTGCTTCAGGGACATACTTTTTGCAAATCCAGCGAGACGCATTCAAGAAAAACTGACACATTGATTCGGGTGACGTTTTCATTGCTTTCATGATCGTTTGGACGGGCAAGACCAAAACTTCGACATCTGTTGTGGCGATCGCCTGCTCTGGGGAAGGTAGTTGGGTAAACAATGTTGTTTCTCCAAAGGTTTGATAGGAATTTAACAACGTCTTTGAACCGCTGTCCGCGTTACTGACCTCAACCACACCAGAAAGCACCAGAAAGACGGCATTGGCGATATCTCCATTTCTCAGAAGAGTTTCCCCCGCTTTTGCACAATAAAAGAAGCTGGATTTTAAGAGCTGTTGGATTCCTTGATCGGTTAGCCCTTGAAAAAGGTCAATTTTGGGATTTAATTGCTGATGCAGTTTTGCAATCCAAAATTCCCACACTTCATCTGCTGTACTTCTGCAAGTGTTAATTAGTTTTTTGTGTTCAGCAAATTCTTGATTGAACCAATCCTTTGCCGTTGAAGTGTTGCTGGCTTTACGAGCGACACGATAGAACGGGGAGTGGACTGCCCGCAGATGCTCAACATCTTCCATCAGTAAAACCATCGGAATTTGTAAACCAGCATCCTCGTCGAGGAAGTTATCAACGTAGCGACGATATCCCAGGTTTTCATAAAACGGAACGAGCCAAGGAGCCGCGTGAGAAAAGTCAAATTGCAGATTTCGGGTGCGGGCATCTCTGTAGAATTCCATGACAATCATGCCTAGTACCGAAGAATTTCGCCATTGTGGGGCGACCATTAAGCGGCTGCTAAATGAAAGCGTTTGGGTTGGGAATGCCCCAATAAATTGATCGACTGCAAAGATCTGGCTGAGATTCTCAGGAAGTGAAGTAGAATCCAGCAGATTTTTTCGCACGGTTGCTACAATCTCATCTTCAACTTCGATGTAAAGCAGCATTGCTGTGTCATCTAACTTATCCTTGAGAATCTTTTCAGTATGGTTGGCATATCGTAGGCTTTTTTTCATTTCCTCGATATACACGCTGTATCTGAATTGATAGATCGCTTGTTTCTCTTCAAGCGTTGTGGCAACTTGCACTTTTAACATTGGTATCTCCTTCAATGCTTTATTAAGCGTTTGTCCTGCTTTCACAAGAATTGATCGAATCAGTCTTCAGGTTAGAAAACTAGAACTTCATCGACCGCTAACAGGTGATAGGAGATAGGGTTAGCAAGCCTAAATTACTTCAAACAAAGGTTAGGAAAAACGTTAGATGACTGGCGCTTTCAGAGCTTGTATGCCTTGGAAAGAATACGTTAGAACTTTGTTAGGAGCCTATGTTGCATGATCAGTATTCAGCATTTCAATGAAGCTGCTGCGGAGTGGAATTTGACAAGGCTGAGTGCTGATCTAGGGCAAGTGAAGCAAGCCTGTAGCGGCAGGCGTACAGCATTGACAAACGTTGACGAAACTTGTTTGCGAGGATTGCTGTGTGGTTATAGTCCTACGAAATTGCGATCGCCCTCAATCGAGATATTACCGGGCTGCGAGTCGATTTGTCGAGAGGACTGTATGAGTAAGGGGATGGCGTTTTTCCTGCCAGTCTGAAATGCATTGCTGTACCGCTTGACAAGTATGAATCCGAGCGTTGTCTTGAGTAATCACGGTGATTTTGCCAGTTCGCTTAAACAACCGTTGCGCTTGTTTGGCTTGCTCATTTATGAAGCGAATGTAGGTTGTGCTGGTAATGCTTCCGACACTTAAGCCATAGGTGAAACTGCAATCGGGTTCCCATACACCAATAAGGTTAACCCGTCTGCCAGGCCTTGCAGTCTGCTCCTGGCGCTTTTGGGTGCCCGCCAAAGACCAGCTATAGCTGACGGGACTCCAGCAATCAAAGCCAGATTCATCTAGATATTTCAACTTCAAATACCCCTCCCATGCTGCTTGTTGCAACAATTCCCAGTCTGCTTGTTTGAGCTGTTTCTCTAGGAGGTTCTGTAGGCTTCGATAGCTTTGTCGAGTTCGCTTCCAGCAGTAGCCCTTTTTTTGAGAATCCGCCGTAGTTGCCGTGAGCCCAACTTGACTTGTCGTTCTTGCTGCAATTGCTGTACCCATTGCTGAGCATTGTGCGTTTGGGCTTCCTGCTGCAACGATTGCTCTAAGTGCCCGATGTCGGCTTCCTGCCATTTAGGACGACGTCCTGGACAGGGTGCATCTCACAATCCCTCTAAGCCTTGTTTTCTCCAGCAATAGATGGTTTCACGCACCGTTTCCACCCGCCAATCAAAATACTCGGCGATCTGCTCGGTCGTCCATCCTTGATGGCTCAGGCGTAGCAACCTCAGCACGGTCTTTCGTCCGTTGCGGAACGCTACTGGCGGTTCTAAATTCCAGTAAAGTGCGGTCTTCTTCTGCAGCCAGAACCACTTGAAGGCGAGGACGGGTCATTGAAAAAGGGTTCTCAAAGTACGTTTCTCCGTTATTCTGATATAACAGTGTTTATTTCCGTTTCCCTACTTAGGGCACTGCAGCAACGGTTTGATCATCGTGGGAAAGCCAAATCAGGTTACTTCTCTATTCTCTCTTGCTCTTTTTTCTACGTCCTTTCCTAAATGGCACTACCTATTTTGCGTTTTTTAATAGTTCCTTATTGAAGGCAACTGTTGTTTTTTCTGGTTGTTATTTTACGCGCTCGAGAGTTTGAGTTGCATCCTTTGAGATGCAAAAAGTTGAATGCGGTTTAATGGAAGCGTGTGAGTCTAGTGTTGAGCCCATCATGAATTTATTTAGTTTATTGCTGCTGGTGGTAGGAGGTTTTTTCTCTGGAGTTTTGGCAGGCTTTTTGGGAATTGGCGGTGGTACTGTATTAGTGCCAATGCTTGTTGCTTTTGGCTATACTCCAGTACAGGCAGTCGCAACCAGCAGTTTGGCGATTTTGATTACCTCCATTTCTGGTACAGTACAGAATTGGCGGATGGGGTATTTTGACAGCCAGCGGATTTTAGCCTTAGGTTTACCAGCTTTAATTACGGCGCAGTTCGGAGTATGGCTTGCTGATCACCTGCCATCTGCCTGGTTACTCGGTGCGTTTGGGGTACTCCTGCTGCTCAACATTTATTTGGTTGATCTAAAAAATCGCCTTGCTGCAAAGCAACCTCAATCTATTGAATCACCTCCCCATCAATCAGCGAACCCAAAACTTGTTCGGCTGATTACAGGAGGGCTGGCAGGTTTACTGGCTGGACTATTTGGGGTTGGTGGTGGAGTGATCATGGTACCCCTACAAATGCTGTTTTTAGGTGAACCAATTAAGCTTGCCATTCGAACTAGTTTGGGTGTGGTTGTCATGACTGCCATCTCTGCTAGTATTGGTCACACACTCAGCGGTAATGTTATTCCAATGATTGGAGTGGTATTGGGATTGGGTGGATTAGTGGGCGCACAGGTGAGCACGCGCTTGTTGCCCAAACTACCTGATAGTGTAATCAGCCTTCTCTTTCGTACTTTCTTAGGGATATTAGCGCTGTATATCTTTAGCCAAGCAGGTATTGTTAACAGTGCTGATGATTTACTTGAAGAGTTGTATCGCAAAAACTAGTAGTTCACCAAATAAACTTTGCCTAGTTAGCATGCTTTAATTTAGGATAGAGATGCCCTAACCGAATGCGCGCACCTGCACTGGAAAATCTCCAATTGACCCTGGCTTT
>NZ_JAMPKZ010000065.1:0-10708 GCF_039962215.1 Leptolyngbya sp. ST-U4 | reverse complement strand
ATCCATGCGGCTCATGTCATCCATAAAGACATTAATCCTGGCAACATTGTCTTTAATCCGAGGACTGGCGTGGTCAAAATCATTGATTTTGGCATTGCCACTCGCTTCAGTCGCACCAATCCCACATTCAAAAGTCTCCATCTTCTAGAAGGAACCCCCGCCTATTTGTCGCCAGAGCAAACCGGACGAATGAACCGGATGCTCGACTATCGCACCGACTTTTATTCACTGGGTGCAACCTTCTACGAACTGTTGACGGGACAATTGCCGTTTCCCACTAGTGATCTCCTAGAGCTAGTCCACTGCCACATTGCCAGACCGCCGGCTCCCCCGCATGAATTGAACGCAACGATTCCCCAACCTGTTTCAGATCTGATTTTGAAACTGATGGCAAAGAATGCGGAGGATCGCTATCAAAGTGCTTGGGGCATCAAAGCAGATTTAGAACGCTGTGCCCAGCAACTGGCAGAAGTGGGTTTAATTGAACCTATGCCATTGGGTCTGCAAGATGTTTCTGAGCAGTTCCGCATTCCTCAAAAACTATATGGGCGAGAAGCGAAGATTGCAGCATTATTGGCGGCGTTTGACAGAGTGGCAGGGAATGAGGGAGTAGGGGAATGGGGAAGTGGGGGAGCAGAAGAAGACATTCCCCTACTACCGCATCGTGAAATGATGCTGGTCTCCGGTTATGCTGGCATCGGCAAAACGGCATTGGTGCAGGAACTCCATAAACCGGTCACAGCAAACCAAGGCTATTTCATCTCTGGCAAATTTGACCAATTTGGGCGCAATATTCCCTACAGCGCCATTGTGAATGCCTTGCAGAAGTTAGTGCAGCAACTCTTGAGCAAACCGGATGAGCAGATGGAAGTATGGCGATCGCGCCTGCTCACTGCTCTGGGCAGCAGCGGACAAATCATCATTGATGTCATCCCCGAAGTTGAGTTAATCATTGGCAAGCAGTCGCCTACACCCAAAGTTGGAGCAACAGAAGCACAGAATCGCTTCAATCTCACGTTTCAAAAATTTGTGCGGGCGTTTTGTGCAAAAGAGCATCCCCTAGTCATTTTCTTAGACGATCTACAGTGGATCGATTCTGCGACTTTGAAGTTAATCGAACTCATCTTACTTGATGAGCAAATCCAGTATCTGTTTTTGATCGGAGCCTACCGAGATAACGAACTGACTCCAACGCATCCGTTGGTCTTAACGCTAGAGAGCATGCGAAACCAGGGAGCAGTACTTCAGGAAATCACCCTGACCCCCTTAACGCTGGAACCGTTGACTCAACTGGTGGCTGAGACATTACATCACAATCCTGATACCGTTCGTTCCTTAGCCCAAGTCGTGTTGTGCAAAACCGAGGGCAACCCTTTCTTTGTTGGTGAATTTTTGAAGCTGCTGCATAGCGAAAACCTGTTGACCTTTGATGCCCAACAGTTGAGTTGGCAGTGGAATTTAACTGAGATTGAAGCTCAAGATATCACGGATAATGTGGTGGAGCTGCTGCTGCGTCAGTTGCAGAAATTGCCGGAAGCAACACAGCAAATTCTCTCCATCGCTGCTTGTGTTGGGTCGGAGTTTGATTTAGAAACGTTGGCGTTTAGCGCAGAGCGCAACTCCGAAGGAACCGTTTGCGAAAAATCACCGAAAGCAGTTTTCCAGGATTTATTAGAAGCAATACAAGCAGGATTAATTCAACCTCTGTCTGACTTGGACGAAGATTTGTTGGTTCAAGAGTATAAGTTTCTGCACGATCGCGTGCAGCAAGCGGCTTATGCTTTGATTGATGAATCGCAGAAACAGGTTGTGCATCTCCAAATCGGTGGCAATTTGCTCGAAAAAACTTCTCCAGAGCAACGCTCCGAGCGGCTGTTTGAAATCATCGATCATCTCAATCAAGGACTTGAGCTAGTCACTGCTCGATCAGAACGAACTGAAATTGCCAGATTGAACTTAAGGGCAGGTCAGAAAGCAAAGGCAGCAACGGCTTATGAAGCAGCTTTTAAGTATTTCACTATAGGGCTTAAACTCCTCAATTCAGAGAGTTGGCAGAGTGAGTATTATCTCACCTTAGCGCTGTACTCAGAAGCAGCAGAAGCGGCGTATCTCCAGGGTCACTTTGATGAGATGGAACAGTTGGTAGAAGTGGTACTCGCTCGTGCCAAAACAGTGGTTGACAAAGTGCAGGTTTACGATAGCAGAATTCAAGGATATTTGTCGCAGGGCAACTTGAAAGAAGTACTTAAAATTGGATTGCAAGTGTTGAAGCTCTTGGGAGTAATCTTACCAGAAAATCCAAGTGAGTTAGATGTTCGAGGCGGATTGGAGGAAACGGCTGCACGATTAGCTGAACGAGAAATTGAAGACTTGGTTAATTTACCAGAGATGACTGCACCAGAACCGCTAGCAGCAATGTCAATCCTAGGGAGTATAGGGGCTGCTGCATTCATAGTATCACCAGCACTATTCATGCTGATTACTTGCAAAACGGTAAATTTATCAATCAACTACGGTAATGCTATCTGGTCACCACTGTATTATACTGCCTACGGATTTGTTCTATGTGGAGTTGTTCAAGACATTGAACTCGGCTATAAATTTGGTCAATTGGCTCTTAGCTTAGCGGAACAATTGAATACCAAAAAAGGCAAGGCTAGAGCATTACAGTTATTTAGTGGCAATGTTATGCAATGGAAAGTACATCTTAAGGAGACGATACCACTGCTGATTGAGGCTTATCAGGAAGGAGTGGAAACCGGAGACTTTGAAATCGCTGCTTATGCTGCCTATAACGTATGCTATAACTCGTTTTCTGCTGGCGAGGAACTCACCCAACTGGAACAAAAAACAGCAACCTATAGCAAAGCGATCAATCAAATCAGACGGGAAAGCCCCTCGATTTGGATTGCAATACTGTGGCAGACCATTCTTAATCTGTTAGATAGGTCTGAGAATCCCAGTCGCTTAGTTGGCCGGGTGTGTAATGAAGAGGAGGCGTTATCACACGCCCTTGCAGTTAAAGATGGAACTGCAATTCAAATGCTATATCTGTACAAAGTCATACTATTTTATCTATTTGAAGAATATCATCAAGCTGTACAGACTGCTATTTTGGCAAGGAAACATTTTGAAGAGGTGTCAGCAATAGCGGTTCTACCTATATTCTGTTTCTATCATTCTCTAGCGCTTTTGAGCCTATCGCTCGATGCTTCAAATTCTGAAAAAGTAGCTTGGCTAAACTGTGTTAACACCAACCAAGAAAAGATGCAGAAATGGGCAGAACACGCCCCAATGAATTATCTACATGAATTTTATCTAGTCGAGGCAGAGAAAGCACGAGTCTTAGGGCAGTTCTTTGAGGCTGAGGAACTTTATGAACGAGCGATCGCAGGTGCTGCTGAAAATGAGTATATCCAGGAAGAAGCATTAGCTTATGAATTAGCAGCAAAACATTATCTGGCGCGAGGTCGGGAAAAGATTGCTCAGACCTACATGAAAGAGGCGCATTATTGCTACGATCGCTGGGGCGCAACCACTAAAGTTAAAGACTTAGAAACTCGCTATCCACAGTTCTTTTGTCAGTCGTCTAGAGCCGCTTCCACATCAATTCCTATTACTGCTGAAACTATCACTAATCCCTCCCATACTGCTTTCGATTTAGCAGCAGTGATGAAAGCTTCACAGGTGATTTCTCGTGAAATTGAACTGAACCAACTGCTGCGATCACTGATGCAAACTTTAATTGAGAATGCTGGCGCACAAACCGGATATCTGATTTTAGAAAACTCAGGAGAATGGTCGATTGAAGCGGCTTGTGAACTCAATACCGATGAGAATGCTTGTGCGACTCAGGTGTTACAGTCTATCCCAATTGCCGATCAATTGCCAGAATCAATCATTCAATATGTGATTCGGACTCTGAAGTCTGTCACCTTAAATGATGCGACTCGTGAAGGTGCTTTTGTTAATGAGCCATACATTCAACAGAACCAGCCTCAATCTGTTTTCTGTTTGCCGCTGCTGAATCAAGCCAAGCTGGTCGGTGTATTGTATTTAGAAAATCGGTTAGCAACTGGAGTATTTACACCAGAGCGATCGCAGGTCTTGCAGCTATTATCGACTCAAGCAGCGATCGCCATCGAAAATGCCAACCTTTACTCAGAACTGCAGGCTAAGGAAAGCAAGATCACCCAGTTCCTCGAAGCGATTCCGGTGGGAATTGCGATCGTGGATGCGACGGGTTGCCCTTACTATACCAACCAATGCGGCAATCAACTCCTGGGCAAAGAAACTGATACTTCCATAGCACCGGAGCAGATCTCAGAGGCTTATCAGCTTTATGTAGCGGGAACGGATCAAATCTATCCAGCGGAAAGCTTGCCTGCTGTGCGGGCATTGAGGGGCGAACGCATCAGGATTGAAGATATAGAAATTCGTCGAGATCATGTCTCAATTCTAGTTGAGGCGCGGGGAACACCAGTTTTTGATCAACAGGGTAATATCACTCATGCGATCGCTACCTTTCAGGACATTACAGAGCGCAAACAAGCCGAGAAACTCCTAGCCGACTACAACTGCACTTTAGAGCAACAGGTCGCAGAACGAACTGCTGCGTTACGACAAAGTGAAGCCAATTACCGCAACCTGCTACAAACCGCGAATTCCGTCATCATTTGCTATGACACGCAAGGACGAATTCGATACATCAATGATTATGGGGTAAAACTTCTTGGCTATGAAGAACATCAGATTGTAGGGCGAACCTTATTTGAAACTATCATTCCAGACATCGAAACATCTGGACGCGATGTTAAACCATTTGTTCACGATTTACTTCGTAATCCTCAATCGTACCCGCAAGGCGAGAGTGAAAACCTGTGTCGAGACGGTCGGCGAGTTTGGATGGCCTGGTCGAATCAAGCCATCTTCAATGACCAGGGAGAGGTCGTTGAAATCTTATCGGTTGGCAATGACACCACCCAGCGTAAACAAGCAGAAGAGGCTTTACAACGCAGTGAAGCCAAGTTCCGAGCTATCTTTGAAAACTCGCAGGTTGGCATCTACCGAACCCGCCTCTCGGATGGATTAATTCTCAATGCCAATCAACGCTTTGCCAATCTGTATGGCTTTGATTCACCAGAAGAAATCATTGGGCTGGAACACACCATCGACTATTTTGTAAATCCCAGCGATCGCCAAAAAGCCATTGAGGTGATGAAGCGGGATGGGGAAGTGCGAAACTTTGAAGCCCAGATGCGAAAACGAGATGGGACATTGTTCTGGGGACTTTCCTCTGCTTATCTGAATGCAGACGATGGCTACCTCGAAGGGGTGACTGCGGATATTAGCGATCGCAAACGAGCAGAAGCCGCTCTACAAATAAGTGAAGAACGACTACGCTTGGCATTAACCGCGTCAAATCAAGGACTCTACGATCTCAACATCAAAACTGAAGAAGTTGTGGTTAGCCCAGGATACCCTTTAATGCTGGGCTACGATCCAGCAACATTTCATGTAACCATATCTAGGTGGATTGAGAGTTTGCATCCTGACGATAGAGAATCAGTGCTTGCAGCTTACCATGCTAGTCTTACTGGAGAAGTCCCCAGCTATCAAGCAGAGTATCGCCATCGTACCCAGGATGGTCAGTGGAAATGGGTTTTTGCTGTTGGCAACGTTGTTGCCTGGAATGAATTCGGTGAACCCATCCGAGCGTTGGGAGTTGTTACGGATATCAACGATCGCAAGCAAGCAGAAGCAGCCCTACAAGTCTCAGAGTCAAAGCTACGGACTCTAATTGAGGCAATTCCCGATCCATTGTTTGTATTCTCTGCTGAAGGGCGATTCCTTGAAATAATGGTACTGGAACGAAATCTGCTATGGCAACCCTTTGAGGAGATGATTGGTAAAACTATGCATCAACTCGGAAGGGAAGAAGCTGATGAGTTTCTAGGTTATATTCAGCAGGTACTGAGAACCCAACAAATCCTCACGGTCGAGTATGGTGCGTTTCTAAATGGACGAGAAATGTGGTTTTCGGCTCGCATTGCCCCAATCAGCCACGATCAGGTGATTTGGCTGGTGCGAGATATTACGGCGCAGAAGCAAGCAGAAGAAGCCTCAATTTTAGAGGAGCGCAACCGCATGGCACGCGAAATTCACGACACACTCGCTCAGGCGTTTACAGGCATTCTGGCTCAGGTGGGAGCGGCAAAACAGGTGCTAACGGATGATGTAGAAGCAACTCAGGCACACCTAGACCTGATCAAAGAATTGGCACGAACTGGACTGACTGAAGCGCGGCGATCGGTTGTCGCGCTCCGTCCTCAGCTTTTGGAGGAGGGCAGTTTACAGAGCGCTCTACATCGTCTCGTCGCTCAAATCAGAGCTGCCGCAATGGATACCACTCTACATTATGAGATTGAGGGTGCAGTGTATTCTCTACCCACTGAAGTCGAGAATAACTTACTACGGATGGGGCAGGAAGCATTAACCAATGCGATTAAACATGCCAATGCTGACGAAATTCGAGTGGAGCTAGTCTACGAGCATGATCAGTTTTTGTTGCGCGTGAGAGACAATGGACAGGGCTTTGGAGTTGGAAGTATGCCAGCCTCTGAGGGTTTTGGCTTACTCGGCATGAGCGAACGGGCAGAGCGCATCGGCGCACAACTGACGATTAGGAGTCAACCTGGGCAGGGAACAGAGATTGTGGTGGTGGTTGGGGTGTAGGGTGTGGGGTGTAAGTGGGGTGTGGGATGTAGGGTATGGGTAGGTTAGAGAGTTATCGGGATTTGGAGGTTTGGAGAGTGGCAATGCGATTGGCAAAGGAAGTTTACCAAGCAACAGAAGTGATGCCTAAGCATGAAATTTATGGATTAACTTCGCAAATTCGTAGAGCTTGTGTTTCTGTGCCTGCCAATATTGCTGAGGGATATGGACGAAACCATCGTAAGGAATACATCCAGTTTCTTGGTATTGCCAATGGAAGTCTCAAAGAACTGGAAACTCTGCTGCTTCTTGCTAATAACTTGAATTACATTGATGACATTACTGAACTAATGAATTTATGTGACAGTACAGGACGCTTACTGAATCGTCTACGTCAAAGCCTTCAAAGGGGAATAGACAATTGACACATCTCACACCCCACACCCCACACCCCACACCCCCAATTCGGGTTCTGATTGCGGATGATCACGCCATTTTTCGGCAAGGATTAGCCACGATTATTAACCGTGACCCTGATATGCAGGTGATTGCCCAAGCCGAAAATGGGGAACAGGCGATCGCGCTATTTGGGGAACACCAACCGGATGTCACACTCATGGATCTGCGAATGCCGGAAGTAGGAGGAGTTGCCGCCATCGGCGTAATTTGTGCTGCTGCTAAATCCGCTCGGATTATTGTACTAACCACATATGATAGTGACGAAGATATTTATCGGGGATTGCAGGCAGGCGCAAAAGGATATCTATTGAAAGAAACTGAACCGGACGAGCTTCTGAATGCCATTCGTACCGTTCATCGGGGGCAGAAGTACATTCCGCCCGATGTGGGAGCAAAGTTGGTACAGCACCTCAGCAATCCAGAACTGAGTGAACGAGAACTGGCGGTACTCCGTTCACTCGCACAGGGGATGAGTAATGCCGATATTGCGACTGCTTTGAGCATCGGTGAAGGTACTGTCAAATCTCATGTCAATCGAATTTTGAATAAATTAGATGTTAGCGATCGCACTCAAGCTGTGATTGTTGCTGTTAAACGCGGCATTGTGAATTTGTAGGATGTACTTTCGATCGAATTCGGATTCTAACTTAAGTTAGAGCCAGCCTTATACTTTGCGATCGCATAGTTACTCTATCAATTTGTACTGTAAAAGCGTTAACTCACTATAGACGACGGCTTGAAAGCGATCTCCTATATTGAACTTATTCCGAAAGAAGCTGAGTACTAGAACTGGACACGCTCCAGATAGCTAGGAAAAAACGACATTGATTGAATTTGAATCAAAAAGGAGACAAACCCATGAGCAACACCATCGACACAATGATCGATCCCAATGACAGCGTGCTGCTGCTGATTGATCATCAGAGCGGACTCTTCCAACTTGTGCGTGACATCGATATCTCAGTCCTCCGCTCCAATGTCACAGCGCTCGCCAAGATTTCCCAAATCGCCAAGATTCCGACCTTCACGACTGCTTCGGTACCCGATGGTCCCAATGGTCCTCTGATTCCCGAAATCCACCAGCACAATCCTGAGGCGGTTTACATTCCGCGCACAGGACAGATTAACGCTTGGGATAACCCAGCTTGGGTAGATGCTATCGAGAAGACCGGGCGAAAGACTCTCCTCATCGCCGGAACTCTCACCAGCACCTGCATGGCGTTTCCGACGTTGAGCGCACTGGCCGCCGGTTACAAGGTCTTCACGATTATTGACGCTTCCGGCAACTGGAGCCAGATGGCGACCGACCTCACTCTGGCCCGCGTCGTCCAGGCGGGAGCCATGCCCATCGACACTTACGCAGTAATCAGCGAACTCATGAACACGTGGAACCGTCCGGACGCAATGGAGTTTGTCACTGTCGCAGTTGACCACATCGTGCCGACTTACCGCGCCCTGATGGAGAGCTATGACAAAGCTCAATCTGTGCAACGAGATGGACGGGAAACCAAGCTCGACCGGCAAATGGCACCTGTGTAAAAGCACCTAATTGCAACGCGCACACAAAAAATACAAAAAGGGAAGGTGAGGAGTTGGTTATCAATTCCTCGCCCCGCATTCCCGATAAGAGTGTCCGTAACACTCTAGCAAGCAGGCTAATCCGGTCGAGGCAGGTGTTTCTCCTGCCCCTCCTACAACCCCACCCATCATGCGGAGCCGCAATGGGCGGCTCATGAAGATGTGCAAACAACCTTGATCAACTAAACGTATCCTCGAACTTTCATCTAAAGTTTTCAGCTCGATGAAATTTCTGTTCTTCAAGTTATGAGTTAGCCATTCCCGTATACGTTGTATGATACAGCGAATGAGCAATCCAGAACTGAGTGAACGAGAACTGGCGGTACTCCGTTCACTCGCACAGGGGATGAGTAACGCTGATGTTGCGGTTGCTTTGAGCATCGGTGAAGGTACTGTTAAATCGCATGTCAATCGAATTTTGAATAAGCTAGATGTCAGCGATCGCACCCAAGCAGTAATTGTTGCCGTTAAACGCGGCATTGTGAATTTGTAGGATGTACTTTCGATCGAATTCGGATTCTAACTTAAGTTAGAGCCAGCCTTCTACTCCGCGATGGCATGGTTACTCTATCAATTTGCACTGTAAAAAATTTAACTTGCTATAGGCGACAGCTTGAAGGCGACCACCTATATTGAATTTATGCAAACAGTCATGCAAATGGATCGAGCAAGTAAATTGCACGGTTCCATGCTTGATACAGATGTAAAAAGATGAGCGACGATCGTAGCCACAGTTCTTTACTTGTACCACCTTCAACTCAAGATTGGATTCAAGGTATTCTGAGTGCCAAGGTAGTGCTGGTGATGTACGGAGACTATCAATGCCCTAGAAGTGCGGACGTTTACAAGCTGATTAAAGCGATCAAACGAGAGCTTAGTGCTGCTTTTGGAGATGATTATTTATGCTTCATCTTCCGTCATTTTCCACAAACACAGATTTATCCCCATGCTCAACGGGCAGCCCAAGTCGCCGTTGCCGCCGCCGCCCAAGGACAGTTTTGGTTAATGAGCGATACTTTATTTGACCACCAACAAAGGTTGGAGAACGGTTATCTTGTCGAGTACGCCAATGATTTAGGGCTTGACATTCCTCAATTTCTCAAAGAGTTGTCTAAACAAGTGCATGTCGATCGCATCAATGAAGATATCGAAGGCGGAATACAGAGCGGAGTAACGACTGCCCCAGCCCTATTTATCAATAACATTCGGTATACCGGACACTGGAAAATAACAGAGTTGACGTCAGCCATCGTCGCTGCAAGTCACTAAGCTCTATTCATATCTGACTTGTTTGTTAGTGCTAGTAAGTGATCGAATGCGCGATCGCTAGCTTTTGCCTGTTTTATTGAACAAATTGCCAATTTTTGAACCATGCTAACAACTACAAGGTTAACCACTGAATTCAAGCACAAAGGCTTAACGCGCACCCAATTGCAACAAGTACTCAACTACATTCATACTCACCTCGATCGAGACTTGTCACTAGCTGAACTTGCAGACGTGATCAACATTAGTCCGACCTATTTTGCGAGTTTGTTCAAACAAGCGATCGAGATTTCTCCACACCAGTATGTGATTCAACAGCGAGTGGAACAAGCGAAATTGATGCTGTCGAAAACGGATTTGGCGATTGCAGACATTGCTTTACAAGTCGGCTTCTCCAGCCAAAGCCATCTGACACAACAACTCAAGCGCCTGACCGGAATGACCCCAAAACAGATTCGCTAACGTCCAAGCACTACATACACGCACGAGTCAAGGAGACAAAGATGAGGATTAACGCAATCAAAGGAAGGCAGGGACTTAAAACGGAAGTGCAAGATGCGACTTACGTAGAGGCCGCCCGGTGGGGTAAGTATCGGGGGTGGCGGTATGTTCTGGGTCTAGTGGTCATTCTCTTTGCGTGGCTGGTGGTCGGGACTGGTGCCAGCGTACTCGTCGCGATCGCGTTTAGCGG
>NZ_JAMPKZ010000064.1:0-10843 GCF_039962215.1 Leptolyngbya sp. ST-U4 | reverse complement strand
TCGATGATGGGATTCAAGTCCTTTAATAGTGCTAGAAGAACCTTGAGAGGAATTGAAGCGATGAACATGATTAGAAAAGGACAAGTGAAAGGGATAGAACAAGGGGATAGTGTGTCTCAAGTAAGGTTTATTGAATCAATCTTTGGAATTGCTGCATAGAACAGAGCGAATGATGTAGATTATTCAGCGTTAAAAATTCTTGCGACAGAACCGTCCTATTTACCTTACCACCCACCAGTTTTTGCGACACAACCGGTAAAACCAGGCAAGCGAGGTATGATCCTGTATTTTATCTCTTCTCTAAAGTTATGTTTGTTGTCAATGCCCTTTTTGTCACTCTACTCATCGAACCGCTTTTAGCAAATCATATAGGCTTTGAAACTGCTGAAACAGTTTTTCATAGGTTGGTTCCGAAGCTGGATGGATTACCCTTTTGTCGCCTGTCACTTGTTTCAAGATATCCTCCAGTGAAGCTACACCTGCCCCAACGATCGCTAATAATGCTGCACCATAGGCTGCTCCTTCTTCTGCTTGAGGAATGACGAGCTTCATTTGCAGCGCATTTGCCAGGATTTGCAGCCACAGCTCTGATTTAGTACCGCCTCCAGTTGCAATGAAAGTATCTACCGCCGTCAGGGGAACCATGACTTGATGTACTGCCCGTAGGCTGAGTGCCACACCTTCCAACAGAGCGCGGATCAGATCTGACTGACCGTGTGCCAAAGCTAGATTAATCCATGCACCTCTCGCTCCAGGGTCAAGGTAGGGCGATCGTTCTCCAGCCAAGTGGGGGATAAATAAAACCCCTCTCGCCCCAGCAGGCGATCGTTCTGCCAAAGCCATCAGCTCAACATAGTTAGCCTCCGGTGCAAAGATATCGCGATACCAGCGCAAAGAACCCGCAGCAGCTAACGTGACACCCAGCAAATGATAGCTACCATCTGCATGGCAAAACAGATGAATGCGTCCCTGCGGATCGGGAGTTGGCTGGTCAAGCGGCGCAAAAATGACGCCAGAGGTTCCCAGACTGATACTGCCTTGGCGCAAATTCGCTGAAGAGATGCCTAAGCCGATTGCCGCTGCTGCATTATCCCCTCCTCCAGCGACCACAGGCAGTCCTGCAGGCAGTCCGATTTTCTCTGCCAGTTCCGGCTTGAGCCGTCCGCCGATCGCAGTTGACTCAATCACCGCTGGAAACAGATCGACGCTCACCCCCAATGCCTGAAGCACCTCTTCATCCCACTGACGCGTTTCGAGATGCAAGCAGCCTGTTCCTGATGCATCCGAAGGTTCCGTAAACCACTCGCCCGTCAGCACATACCCCAGATAGTCCTTGGGCAGGAGAACTTGCTGAGTCCGAGCATAGGCCTCTGGTTCCTCGCTGCATAGCCAGATAATTTTTGGAAGCTGAAACCCGGTCACAGCAGGATTACCCGTACGCTGAATGAGGGTCGATCGCGGCACAATCGATTCGATCTGGGAAACGGCTTGCTCGGTGCGCTGATCGTTCCACAAAATTGCCGGACGAACCACTTGCCCTTCTGCATCTAGAGCAACCATCCCGTGCATCTGACCGGACAATCCCAACCCGATCACCTGATCTGCCTCGATTTGCTGTGCAACTTCCTTGAGAGCTAACAAGCTAGCAGATGTCCACTCGACCGGATTTTGCTCTGTCCAGCCTGGACGGGGAGACAGCAAAGGGTAGCTGCGCGTCGCCTGAGCCACCACCTTTCCTGATAGATCGATCGCCACGACGCGAACCCCGCTCGTTCCCAGGTCCAAACCTAGCGCTATGTTCCTCATCCCAAAATTCCTTATCAATTAATCGTTTGCCGTTGCCAAAAGCTTCTGTGCTGATTCCTTATCTGTAATGAGTCCGTTAATGAGCTTGCCCTGCAAAGCTGCCCGAATCGCTTCTATCCTCTCCGAATCACCTGCTACGCCAATTACCAGCTTTTGAGTAGGCTGTTCTAGCGGTACACTGGCAACGCGACTGTTCGTTGCTCCTTCAATCAGCATTCCTTCACGATCGTATGCCCAGCCTGCAATTTCACCCACGGCTCCAGCCTCGACTAACTCTGTCACTTCTGCATCATTAATAAATCCATCCCGATGCAGGGGGCAGTCCCAGCCAATTTGACCGATACCAACAAAGGTTGCTTTTGCCTGCTCTGCCAGAGCTTTGATTGTGAGAAACGATCGCTGCGTCTGGAGTAGCTGTCGTTCTTCTACGCTGGTGGCAATCACCGGAGTTGGAACGGGGTATGCTTGAGAGCCAACGCGATCGGATAAATGCATCACCACTTCATGCCGACCTGCATGACCGTAATGAGACAAATTGCCAACGATCGAAATGACCTTGTGCTGGGGCTGGTTCATGGGCGAAATCTGCTCCACCACTGATCGAAGCATTCGTCCAGAGGAAAACGCAAGGATGAGCGGCGTGCGTGTCATCAGGTAGTTTTCCAGATGGGTCGCCGCACAGATGCTAATGCCGTTCCGTGGATCAGTTGTTGTAGGAACGACTTCGCAAACGGCAAGTCCCCATCGATCGCGCAAAGCTTCTGCCAGGGCAATACAGTTGCTGAGCGGGTAATCGAGCCGAAATTTGATCAGCCGTTCACTCACAGCTAAAGCAACCATACGCTGTGCGGCCTGTCGAGAGATTTGTAACTTGATCGCAATCTCATCCTGAGTATTTCCGGCAATGTAATAGAGCCATGCAGCGTGGGCAGCAAGGTCAAGTTTTCGATCGCGGCGAATTGAGGAGAAGTCGTTCATGGCGGATAAAGGGGGAGAAAGAAAATTCAGAATGAAAAGCAGCGCGATGACTATTGTTCATCGAAATCACGACAAATTAATCATCTGAAACTTGTCAGCGAAAGAACAGCCTTCATCAACACCGTTTCGCTAAAAACCCCACCAAATCTTCATCTTTTTGAGCATTTACCTAAAGACTGAGAAAATGCTCAATTCTTGGATGAAGCCATGCTACTGCCCACCGGTGATCTCTAGATTGAAGCCTGTAATATAGGTTGCTTCCTCGCTCATCAAGAAAGCAACTCCACTAGCGACCTCTTCCAGGCTGCCCAATCGCCGCATCGGTACGGACTGAATCATCTGCTGCTCTACGACTTTTGGATCGGTGTCAAAATACTGCGAACCAACTGCCGCTTGGAGTTCCGTTTGCCTCGTCCACATATAGCCAGGTCCGATCAGGGCAGGCGATAGCGCATTAACACGAATCTTATGGAGAGCCAAATCCTTGGCTGCTGTTTGTGTCATCCCAATCACCGCAAACTTTGATGCACCATAGGCCAGCATATTCGCCGGACCGACTACGCCTGCATAGCTCGCAGTATTAACGATCGCACCACCACCCTGCTGTTTAAGACAAGTTGCAGCAGTTTTAAGCACATGAAATACTCCAACGACATTAATCTCAATTACTTTCCGAAAATCATCTTCTGGATAATTATCGGTCGTTGCAAATGCCCCTTGATAGCCTGCGTTGTTAAATACATAATCAATATGCCCAAACTGGTTGATTGCCCGATCGAAGGTTGCTTTGACTTCATCAACATTTGTGACATCACAGCGTAGTGAGGCGATCGGCACTTTGTAGTTTGCCAACTCTGCAGCAACTTCTGCCTGCTTCGTTTCATTTAAGTCCAGTAGGATGATTCCCGCGCCGCTGCTCGCAAAGCGATGAGCCACTGCCCGCCCAAAGTCACCTGCACCGCCTGTAATCAAAATTGTTTTATCAGTGAAAGAATAGGTGGCTGTCCCCGCTTGAGTTGCCATTGATTTGTATCCTTTTGTAGATAAGCTTTGAGTTGTTTTTTGAGAGGATTAGCTCAATTGCATGACCCTGGTTTGCTGCGTAATGAGGTGGATTACAAAGTAATGCAGCAGAAGTGCAACAGAGGCTGAAATGATTCGAGGATAAGCAAACGCTACTTTAGCTGTCTTCGAATATGTATCAGGTTCATCAATAAATGTTGCAACTTCCCTCTTTTCCTCTCAGGCTTCTGTGAAAGCCATCTATATTCTTATTATTGAGCATCTGCTCGAACCCTGAGTATTAAATCAAGATAAATCAACAATCTTTCGCCAAGGAGTTAATGCGATGCGAGTACCCCGCTTCGCCAAGCTATTTTTTGCGATGTGCGTCGGTTTTTTCCTGGTGCAGCTTCATGCCTGCTCACCCCAACAGTCCAACCAGGCAAGCGGTGGTGGCGGCGGCGAACAAGCGACCCTGACGATCGCCACGGTCAATAACGCCGACATGGTGGTGATGCAAAGGCTATCGAACCAGTTTGAAAAAGACAACCCAAATATCGACTTGAATTGGGTGGTGCTGGAGGAAAATGTCCTGCGGCAGCGCGTCACCAACGACATTGCCAATAAGGGCGGACAATTTGACGTGATGACGATCGGCACCTACGAAGCTCCAATTTGGGGTAAGCAGGACTGGCTGAGGCCGCTGGAAAATCTTTCGGCGGACTATGATGTGAACGATATTTTGAAGCCAATTCGAGATGCACTGTCGGTAGACGGCAGGCTCTATGCACTGCCCTTCTACGGCGAGAGTTCGATGCTCTACTACCGTAAGGATCTGTTCCAGCAAGCAGGCATCACGGTTCCGGAACAGCCAACCTACACCCAGATTAAGGAATGGGCAGCTAGGCTGCACAACCCGAATGCGGGTGTGTATGGCATTTGTCTACGAGGCAAGCCAGGTTGGGGTGAGAATACGGCCTTTGTTACCACGATGGCGAACGCTTATGGCGCAAAGTGGTTTGATGCAAATTGGAATCCGCAGCTGACTAGCCCAGAATGGAAGGCAGCAGTGAATGACTATGTGTCGATGCTGAAGCAGTACGGTCCTCCAGGAGCAAGCTCAAACGGCTTTAATGAAAACCTGGCTCTGTTCTCCACCGGCAAGTGCGGCATGTGGGTGGATGCAACGGTGGCGGCTGGTTTGTTGTCGAACCCGCAGGAATCTCAGGTGGCAGACACAGTGGGCTTTGCACGCGCGCCGATTCAAGCGACGGGCAATGGTTCAAACTGGCTATGGGCGTGGTCATTGGGAATTCCCAGTTCGTCTAAGTCACCGGAGGCAGCTCAGCAATTTATCGAGTGGGCAACTTCGAAGGAATACGTTCAGCTTGTTGCACAGGAAAATGGTTGGGTTGCTGTTCCGCCGGGAACTCGCGCTTCTACCTACGCCAATGCGGAGTACAAGAAAGCCGCTCCCTTTGCGGATACCGTGCTGAAGTCGATTGAATCTGCTCAGCCGGGACCGACTGCCACTAAACCTTATACAGGCATCCAGTTTGTGGGAATTCCTGAATTCCAGGCGATCGGGACTCAGGTCGGTCAAACGCTGGCGTCAGCTCTCACGGGTCAGGTGTCGGTAGACCAGGCGTTGCAGCAAGCACAGTCCTCTACAACGAATGCGATGAAGAGTGCAGGCTACCTCAAGTAAAGCTGGCAGCCGCGAGGGTGATTTGAGCAGGACAAAAATTAGGCTACTTGCTTGAGATTGCCCTCAAAGCAGCTGGTGCTGTGGTGATAGGTATAAGGGTGGGTTTCAAACCTGCCCCTACAAGATCCATGACTCACCTCATGGATACGAATTCTGCTTCAACAAATTGTTTTGAGATTCATCTCTATATCCATTCACATTTATGTCTTCACTGACATTTCAACCCAATCCGCAAGCTGGACCCAAAGGCCGATCGCGCCGATTACCCAATACGTCTTTGCTGACTGGACCATCGATCATTGCTTTACTGCTATGGATGATTGTGCCGCTCGTGATGACGGTATGGTTTTCGTTTCAGCGATATAACCTGATTAATCCGGCTCTGCGCGGCTTTGCCGGGTTTTCTAACTATATGCGCCTGCTCAGCGACGGATCGCTCTGGTCTTCGATCGGCGTCACGCTCATTCTGGTCGGCTCGGTGCTGGTGATTACGATCGGCTTCGGAATACTGCTGGCAGTCCTGTTTAACGAAGAGTTTTGGGGACGCGGGGTTGCCCGAATCCTTGCAATTAGCCCTTTCTTTGTCATGCCAACCGTGAGTGCGCTGATCTGGAAAAATCTGCTGATGCACCCGGTCAACGGTCTGTTTGCCTTTTTTACTCGCTCACTGGGACTGGGGGCAATCGACTGGTTCGCGCAGTATCCGCTCCTGTCAGTCATTTTGATTGTGTCGTGGGAGTGGCTGCCGTTTGCGCTGCTGATCTTGCTGACGGCGATTCAGTCTCTCGATCAAGAGCAGGTCGAAGCGGCTCGGATGGATGGGGCAAAGGCGATCGCTACGTTTCGGTTTGTCACGCTGCCGCACCTGAGTCGAGCAATTGCCGTGGTTGCCATGATTGAAACCATCTTCCTGCTGACCATCTTTGCGGAAATCTTTGTAACGACGGCAGGGGGACCAGGACTGGCGACAACGAACTTGGCCTATCTCATCTACATTCGGGCACTGCTGGATTTTGATGTGGGCGGTGCGTCGGCAGGCGGTTTAATTGCGGTCGTGCTGGCGAATATTGTGGCAATTTTCCTGATGCGTCTCGTCGCGAAGAATCTGGACACCTGAACTCTAGAGCGAATTCACTGGAAATCAAAATGGCAACTCAATCCGATCGTCGGCTCTATCGCAAAATATGGCTTTCGCTGCTGGGCTGGGCAGCCGGAATCCTGCTGTTTTTCCCCGTCTTTTGGATGTTTTTGACCAGCTTTAAACCTGAAGTCGAGGCGGTTTCAGCCGTGCCGCAGCTCTTCTTTCAGCCAACGCTGGAAAACTACGCCACCATTCAGGAACGGGCAAACTACTTCAACTTTGCGATGAACAGTATCGTCATCTCAGTCGGCTCGACGCTGCTGGTGCTGCTGTTGGGCGTTCCGGCGGCATACGCGATGGCATTCTTTCCCACTAAGCGAACTAAAAGTACACTGCTGTGGATGCTGTCTACTAAAATGCTGCCTTCTGTAGGCGTTCTGGTTCCGATTTATATTTTGTTTCGCAACTCTAATTTGCTCGATACACGCATTGGTTTGATTTTGATCTATACGCTGATTAATCTACCGATCGCCGTTTGGATGATTTACACCTTCTTCAGAGACGTTCCGAAAGAAATCCTTGAAGCGGGTCGGATGGATGGGGCAAAAACTCGTCAAGAGTTATTTCACGTCCTGTTACCGCTTTCTCTCCCCGGCATTGCTTCTACTGCTCTCCTCTGCATCATCCTGTCCTGGAACGAGGCATTCTGGAGCATCAACTTAACCACGACCAACGCAACACCCCTGACTGCTTTTATCGCCTCCTTTTCCAGTCCACAGGGTTTGTTCTGGGCAAAGCTTTCTGCCGCCTCTTCACTGGCGATCGCCCCCATTCTGATTTTTGGTTGGATGAGTCAGCGTCAGCTTGTCCGAGGTCTCACGTTCGGCGCAGTTAAGTAAACGTCTGCTCAACCCTATTCCCTTGTACTTTTACTTCACCAACCTGTCCGTAAGGAGAAACTATGGCATCCGTCACGCTCAGAAACATTCGCAAACGATATAGCGATACAGAAGTCATTAAAGGCATCGACTTAGACATCAACGATCGTGAATTTGTGGTTTTTGTTGGTCCGTCAGGTTGCGGGAAGTCAACCCTGATGCGAATGATTGCCGGACTGGAAGACATCACCTCAGGCGATTTATTGATTGACAGCAAACGCTCCAACGACATTCCCGCAGCCGATCGCGGATTGGCAATGGTATTCCAAACCTACGCGCTTTACCCCCATATGACTGTTGCTGAAAATATGGCGTTCAGTTTGCGGTTAGCAGGGGTTCCCAAAGCACAGCGGCTACAGCGGGCGCGAGAGGTAGCAAGAATCCTTCAGCTTGAGCCGTTGCTCAATCGCAAACCCAGAGAACTCTCTGGCGGACAGCGACAGCGTGTGGCGATCGGACGGGCACTGGTCCGCAGTCCGAAGGTCTTTTTGTTTGATGAACCGTTGTCAAACCTGGATGCTGCGCTGCGGGTGCAAATGCGGATTGAATTAGCCCGCCTGCATGACAGCCTGCAAGCAACAATGATTTATGTAACGCACGACCAGATCGAGGCAATGACTCTGGCAGACAAGATTGTCGTGCTGCAAGCTGGCGTGATTGAGCAGGTGGGATCGCCACTCGAACTCTATCACCATCCCCGCAATTTGTTTGTTGCTGGATTCATTGGTTCACCCAAGATGAATTTCCTGTCTGCGACAGTGACTGGCATCAGTGAGTTTGAAGGCGTGACGATAACGCTGAAGAATCGAACGGCAATTACCCTTCCAGTGCATGCGGGAGGGGTGAAAATTGGTGATGCTGTGACGCTGGGAGTTCGTCCAGAACATTTGCAGCTCGTTGGTTCACATCAGACAGATCATCATGGAGCCAGTTCCCGCATCATTCAGGGAGAAGTGCTTGTTGCAGAGCACTTGGGCGGTGAAACTTATCTCTACTTACAGATGGAGGGTGGCGAAAGCTTGATGGTGAAAGCGGACGGCAACAATCGCAGCAATCTACACGATCGCGTTTCCGTTCAAATCGATCGAGATACCTGTCATTTGTTCAATTTAGAGGGAGTGACGCTTCCTCCGCTCCAGCATTCGGCAGTTCCTCAAAGCGTTTAATCCTCAAGGTTCCCTCCCGCGGCAATTTTTTGGGGAACCTTTTGTAATGAAGGCTTCAAAGTTCCGGCGTTGCTGAATCGAAGAATGAAGCCAAAAATTGATATCCTGTATTGCCCCCGTAGTTCTCTTTCTGCCCCACGTTTGGGGGACTTCCGAACTGATGAACGAGCACAGCTTCTGCCGGGTTGGGAGGCTAGGGGGGCGAATCATACGCTATTCAGCAACGCCGCAGTTCGTTAGGAGCGGGGGCAAAGTGAAGAATGAAAGGGGCAATGTAGCATTGCAAATACTTTTCAAGCATTCTCTAATTTACGTTTGACAACATTATTCCTGCATTAATCGAAAATAAGGAATTATGAATCTCCAAACTCATGCTCCAGTTCAGCTAACAGAAGCTACTTTATTCCATCTCTCTCCTGAGATTCGCATTCCTCAGTACGATCGCCACACCATTACTCCGGGGATTGTGCATATTGGTGTCGGTGGATTTCATCGGGCGCATCAGGCTGTTTATCTGGACGACTATTTTCATCAAAGCGACGATAAACAGTGGGGAATTGTGGGCGTCGGGCTGCTGGAATGGGACAAGCGGATGCGGGATGCGCTGCAATCGCAGGACTGTCTCTATACGCTCGTAGAACGTTCGGCAGCAGGCGATCGGGCAAGAATAATTGGCTCAATTGGCAAGTATCTTTATGCCCCAGATAATCGTCAGGCAGTAGTCGATGCAATGGCGGCACCAGAGTGCAAAATCGTCACGCTCACTGTTACCGAGGCAGGCTATTACTACATCGAAGGCAGCGGTGAACTGGATGTAAACCATCCCACGATACAGTATGATTTGCAGCATCCCGAGCAGCCGATCGGTGCCTTCGGATTTCTGATTGCAGCACTCGATCGCCGTCGTCAAGCCGGATTGCCGCCCTTCACCATCCTGTCCTGCGATAACATCCAGGGCAACGGGAATGTGACTCGTAAAATGGTGACCGCTTATGCTGAACTAGCGAACCCCAGCTTAGCTGCCTGGATTCAAGAAAACGTCAGCTTCCCCAACAGCATGGTGGATCGCATTACGCCTGCCACGACGGATGCCGATCGTGCGATGGTTGCCGAGCAGCTTGGCATTCAGGACGGCTTCCCGGTCGTGACAGAACCGTTTATTCAGTGGGTGATCGAAGATAATTTTTGTGCCGGAAGACCTGCTTGGGAAACGGTAGGTGTCCAGTTTACCAACGATGTACATTCCTACGAAAAAATCAAGATTCGCTTGCTTAATGCCAGCCATTTGCTGATTGGTTATTTAGGTGAGCTGGCAAGCTATCGCTATGTGCATGAAGTCATGGCAGACCCACTGTTTCGTCGGGCAGTTGAACAACTAATGGAGGAAACGACCTCAACATTGAAACCCGTTCCCGGTATGGAGCTAACTGCCTATAAGCAAACTCTCATCGAGCGATTCTCGAATCCCAGAATGCCAGACCAGCTTCCCCGCCTTTGTCTCAACGGAGCCGCCAAAATGCCGAAATTTGTCCTGGGAACGGTGCGCGATCGGCTTCAGCAATCCGCTTCTGTGAACTATCTGGGTTTAGTCGTTGCGGCTTGGTGTCGCTATCTTCAAGGCACGGACGATCAGGGACGCAAGATTGTGATTGATGACCCGATGGCAGAGATTCTCACCGACCGGGCACAAAGTTCAGACGCCCCGCGATCAATCCTGCGCCTGACTGAAATCTTTGGCGAAGATCTATCCCAGGCTCAGGAATTTGTGGAGGTAGTCACCGCTCATTTCCACAGTCTGCGCGATCGGGGAGCAAAAGCAACGCTGGCAGATTTAGCTTAGCCTCGAAGCTTATTTTGCAGTTGATGCACGCCTGTGTCAATCCGTTGCACCATGCGTTCTGAAAATTCGGCGATCGTCGCAGCATCGACTTGCGTTAAGCCCTTTTTGCCGTCCCGTCAAATTTTGGGTTCTGTCGCAAGAATTTTTAACGCTGAATAACCTACATCATTCGCTCTGTTCTATGCAGCAATTCCAAAGATTGATTCAATAGACTTGTCGGGAAATAAGCAAGAATAGAAGGCAGAAATGGGATAAGCAAATGCTGGATATTGAACGGGTGCTGACACAAGACCGCTTGCTGCGCGCTTTAACTGGCTTGAATCG
>NZ_JAMPKZ010000063.1:0-10886 GCF_039962215.1 Leptolyngbya sp. ST-U4 | reverse complement strand
TTACACGAGTGCGTAAATCCGTTGAGTAAGCGACAGGCATTTCACCAACTTGATAGATTGTCCACTCGTTAGCTTAATAGAAAAGGGGCTAATTACCTAAAAACTGCTGTAAAGCATGCTAACTAGGCAAAGTTTATTTGGTGAACTACTAGCTATAGCGAGGAATGTTGCCGTGAGCTACGGTCGTTCGTTCAACGCGATACCAGTCAGCCAGGAGTGCCGCATTACTGGAACTTGCAGGAATTAAACGCGCGATCGATTGCTTAACAAGCAGGCTATAGTTTTGAGTGCGGCGTTCCGCCAATGTACCTGGTCGCGGGTGGAAAAATCGATCGCAAGCCCGTTGTTGTGCAGGCTGTAGCCCGGTGCTCCTAGTCGTTCGCCAATGTAACTTGCGAGCAAGGAAACCTAGCTCTGCATAGAGATCGTCGATTTTGCTGCGTAGATGACGGAGTGCTTTTGCCATCGCTTGGGACTTTTCTTCCGCTTGTCGCTCCATCTCTTCCCGATCGATCCGGTCTTCCTCGTCATCTTCATCGACAGCCGGAGTAGATTGCCGCTGTGCCATCATCTGAGCGAGCATTGCCATCATGGGATCGTCAGGGCTGAGCTGTGACAGCAGCATTTCTTGAAGGGGAGCGATAATGGATATTCAAAAAAGACGAACTAAAAGACAAACGATCGCCATAAAACAAAGAAACACAACGGCATTTTTTGCTTTGTATCTGCTGCGTGAATCGATTGAATATCATAGATACTAGTTAAACTCGTAGCAATAACGATGTGCAGTACCCACCAGGGGAATTCATGCAAGACTTAATCACAACTGGGTATGGCAACGAGTGGTTGGGAAATGTCCACAACAGCGGGATAAAAATGCCTCGATGATTGGGGCGATCGGCGAGAAGTATTTTGTGTTCTGCATTGTCCTCGTTTGGCTCCCCCGGCTCGACTGAGGCTCATTTCAGTCGTGATGCCTTTTGTTAAAGAGTGTGATTGAGCAAGAGTCGGAGTCGCCTTGAGGTCTCATGATGGGACTCCAAAAACCGTTCATGCCGCATTACATTAAAAGGCTTCAGTCTCGTTGCCAAGATTCAGTTAATCCATCTTTTCTGATTCATGCAGAAGGTTTATTAATGGTTCACTGTATCTTGGTCAGAGCAAGCATTTTGGGCTAATTGCATTTTATGACAGCGTCGCTTCAATTACCTCAGAAAGTAGTTTGTAACACAAACAACCTGTTGCGGTTTGTTTAACTTGGTTGCT
This sequence comes from Leptolyngbya sp. ST-U4, assembly GCF_039962215.1. Lineage (NCBI taxonomy): Bacteria > Bacillati > Cyanobacteriota > Cyanophyceae > Leptolyngbyales > Leptolyngbyaceae > Leptolyngbya > Leptolyngbya sp. ST-U4. The sequence continues at coordinate 9,620 of NZ_JAMPKZ010000063.1, read as the reverse complement.
ACTGGACTAAATAAACGATTCGCTATTCACGCTCCGCTTTTATGTTGCCTCATCAGCTTCAGAATAAAACCAGAGATCGTCTGTCCGTTGAGAGCGAGGCATTTTCGATTAATTCTCGAATCTCCAGAGATATCGACGAGCAGGCAAACAGCCTTGACGGATGGAACCAAACTTATGAACAGCTTTCTGCCGGAGCGTTTCTAGGTCGTACCGTTGACCTTTGTTTCAATGGCATCCAGCTTTTTCGGGAAACGACCCATCAACATCTGTATCAAACGGGTTCGCCTCGCCCTGGATGTGATGTTTTAGCAGTGCCGATCGCGATGGAAGGGCGGGCTGTGTTTTCGGGTCAGACGGTTGACTGTAATCACTGCATGATTTTACGGGCAGATGACTCGCTGGATTTCTGTTCCCCTCGTTACTGTGATCTTGTGACCATAGTGCTTCCACCAGAACTATTACAGAAATACGTGATACAGGTCGCAGATTTAGATTTGCTCCGGGTTCTTCAGGGAAGCGGGGTGCGATCACCAAATCCGTTTGTGATCAGCGCATGGCGAACATTTCTCCTGAATGTCCTGGATTCAATTTGCACGGCTCCTCATCAGTTACAACATACCAACCTGCGTCATGCTCTCGCACAAGACCTGCTCTGGAACTTGATCACCGTGCTTGAAAGTTTACAGTCTGCTCCACGTCCGCTTGTTTTGACCCCGTCTCGTCGTCAAGTGGTAGAGCGAGCAAAGGCTTATTTTGAAGAGCATATTGAGGAGCCGGTTACAGTCACCGATCTCTGTGTGGCACTGAATGTTAGTCGTAGAACTTTGCAATATAGCTTTCAGGACGTCCTGGATATTAACCCTGTACGGTATCTTAAAGTCATTCGATTAAATCATGCACGGAGGGATCTACGTGCTAATTGTTCTGCTGAAATAACCGTTGGCGATATTGCTGCAAAATGGGGATTTTGGCATCTAGGTCGATTTTCATCAGAGTACCGTCAAATGTTTGGTGAGTTACCGTCAGTGACGTTAAAAAACAGTGCGCTCCGCTACTGAATTTGCTGCTTGTCATCTTTTGCTAGAATTTGCCAATTTTGGATAACGCACATTAGAAAAGTAATTCTAAATTAAGTCAGCATGTTGAGTTGATATTGTTCGCTATCGATTGAGAACAGCTTAATTGGCATTGCTTTTCTAGCATCTCCTACGAATCATGTTCTTGACAGCATCTCCAAAGGATGAGTTGCAAGACTTGGCTCATTTTCCGATGCTCACAGCATTTTGCATTTAATCATGTTCAGCGACTTGCTGTTCAGCAATAAGTTTATTTGAACCCGTCTGCTACAGGAAAGACCATTTAACTGGATTATTGAAGGAGTACTTTGATCATGACTGCTGTTTACAATTCTCCCTCTGCGCGAACTGCTCCTTCTGCGGCTGTTCATCCTCTAGAGCCGTTGAGTGCAGCAGAGATTTTGGCAGCACTCGCCATTCTTAAAGCAGAGAAATCGCTGGGCGATCGGGTTCGGTTTATTTCGACCACGCTGCATGAGCCGTCTAAAAACGTCGTCCTTAGCTTTGAGCTGGGAATGCCGTTTGAGCGAGAAGCCTTCATCATTGTGCTGGATAATGCAACTGGGAACACCTATGAGGCGATCGTGTCTCTTACTGTCCAGTCCGTGGTGTCTTGGATACACATCCCCGATGCACAGCCGCCGATTGCGCTGGACGAATTTTTTGATTGCGAAGCAACCGTTAAAGCGAATCCTGAATTTCAGGCAGCGGTGCGAAAGCGCGGCATTACCGATATGGATTTGGTGTGCGTTGATCCCTGGTCAGCAGGATGGTACGAGGATGACCTCGCAGGCGATCAGGGACGGCGGCTATCGAGGGCACTATGTTGGGTTCGCAATAATCCCACCGATAACCTGTATGCTCACCCCATCGATGGGCTGATTGTGATTGTTGATCTCAATGCAATGGAAGTCGTGCGCGTTGAAGACCATGCCCTGATTCCGGTACCGACTGAGCCGAGCAACTACACCAGTGAGTCTGTGAAAGACCTGCGGACTGATTTGAAACCGCTAGAAATTATTCAGCCTGAGGGTCCGAGCTTCCAAGTCATAGACGGGTACGAGATTCGCTGGCAAAAGTGGCGGATGCGAATTGGTTTTACGCCGCGTGAAGGATTGGTGCTGTACACCGTGGGCTACGAAGACCAGGGTCGGGTGCGTCCCATCCTCTATCGCGCCTCTCTGGTGGAAATGACGGTTCCCTATGGCGACACCAATATTACTCAGTGCCGCAAGAATGCCTTTGATGTTGGAGAATACGGCGTCGGCACCCTGGCAAACTCCCTCAAGCTGGGCTGCGACTGCCTGGGTGAGATTCGCTATTTCGATGCGGTGATGGCAAACACGCGAGGCGAGATCGTGGAGATTAAAAATGCAATCTGTATGCACGAAGAGGACTACGGCATCCTCTGGAAGCATACTGACTGGCGCACCGATCAGGTAGAAGTACGGCGATCGCGTCGCTTAGTTCTCTCTTTCATTGCTACCGTCGGCAACTACGAATATGGCTTCTTCTGGTACTTCTATCAAGACGGCACGATTCAGTACGAAGTGAAGCTAACGGGCATGATGACGACTGGAGCCGTGATGCCGGGAGAAAAGCCCGTTTATGGCACCGAACTGACCCCCCAGCTTTACGCTCCTAACCATCAGCACGTTTTTTGCGTTCGTATGGATATGTCGATCGACGGCATGAATAATTCTGTGTACGAAGTCGATACCGAAGCTGTTCCAATGGATGAAAACAATCCCTATGGCAATGCGTTCTACGCGAAATCTACGCTGTTATCCACCGAGCAGGAAGCACAGCGGCTCATCGATCCCTTTAAGGCACGCTACTGGAAGATTGTGAATCCCTCAGTGCAGAATCGCATGGGCTATCCGGTGGGCTACAAGCTTGTTCACGGCGAGAACGGGCTGCCCTTTGCTCATCCTGAATCCAGCGTAATGCAGCGGGGTGGCTATATGTTGAAGCATTTGTGGGTGACGCCCTACGATTCTGAAGAGCGGTTCCCCGCAGGTAATTATCCCAACCAGCATTCCGGCGGTGAAGGATTGCCGCAATGGACGCAGGCAAATGAATCGCTCGAAGACACCGATCTCGTTCTCTGGTACACCTTCAACCATAACCATATTCCCCGCTGCGAAGATTGGCCCGTAATGCCTGTCTCCTATATTGGCTTTATGCTCAAGCCTGTGAATTTCTTTGATCTCAACCCGTCTAACGACGTCCCTCCCTCGCCTGCAAAGCACAAGTGTCACTAAAACAAATTCATCCTCAAAGACGCTCTGATGGATACTCACGATAAGCTTCCTACCGCCATTGCTACCTCCGATTTACGTTCTGGCTATTTAGCGTTTTCGGAAGTATTCGCTTAATCGATCGCCAATATTGCGCCGAGGGCAACTCCTGCCCTCACTATCGCTCTTCTATTTGCCAGTGCGGGGACGGGACGTGGTTTACCTATGCGATCGCAACGCTGGGGCTGGTGTTTGTCGGCTTAAACATTAATCAATTTGTCCGTCGCTCTGCTTCGCCCGGTTCGCTTTATACGTATATTGCAAAAGGACTGGAACCAACACCGGTGTGATTACGGGCTGGGCATTGATCGCCGCCTATTTGTTTAGAGGGATGACGGTTCTCTGTGGGTTTGCCAATTTTGCCCAAGGGCTGCTGTCCTTAAATTAGCATCATTCCGTCTCCCGTTTTCTGATTGTCTATGGGATCGTTGGCGTTATGATTATGCTCATTCCACTGATTAGCAGCATCGGAATTCCTGGTGAAGCCAGCCTGTTTCCCCTTCCTTCTGCCCCCTTCAATCTCTTTCCTGATCGGTTCTTGCTGTATTTGGCGATCGGGACAGAATGGTTTACTTTCCTGCGGATGCGCTCTCCAAATGTGATCCAGGAAATTCGGGACGATATTGAAGCAATTCATCTTAAATTCAGCGAAATGCCCAAAATCTGACGGGGCGACAAAAAGGGGTTCTGTCGCAAAAAATTTTAGAAGCGCTTGTCCTCGCGAGTGTAACTATCCATCAAATTTCACTGGCTGATTTTGGTTTGCCTGAGCCTTAAAAGGGGACGTTTTCTCGAAGAGGTAATTCGCTGCCAAACTGCTGTATTTGTTTAATTCTGGCAGTCGCCCGATCATCCTCTACCCGATCGGTGCACTCAAGCTGTTCTAAATATTGCTCAACATATTGCTCAACAGAAATCTAGTGCTTTATGAGCCAGTATCCCCCCTTGCAATCGCCTGCTCACCAGGCAATAAATTGGGATAAACCTTCGATCGAGTTTAAAGACTAAACGCTTTACCTAAGCAGAACATTGAACAGATAGCAAGCAATTGGGCTGCAATGGTTCAAAGAACTTGTAGTTGTTACATTGTGCATACATTTCTTTAGGTTTGTTGTTTCTCCGAAAAAATACTTCAATGTAAAATGGTTTTTGTTGATACGCTTACTGAATCTTTACTTTCTTTACTCAAGTTCAAATCTTAAAGATTTTTGCTCATCGAAGATTGAGTATTGTTTCTGTTTTATGCCCTTCGCTGTTTTTCTTTTTGGAAGGTTCTCTATGTCACATTGCCCCTGTTGCTCTAGCCTAATGCTGCGTCAAGTTCAGCGTCATCAAGTGTATTGGTTTTGTCGTCACTGCTGGCAGGAAATGCCATCGATCGAAAAGAAACCTGCCTCTCAGGTAGGCTTGAAACAATTCCTGCCAATTCAGTAGTCTTTAGCGATCAATGCTGAAGGGTGACAATCGGATAAGAATCGCAGTTTTGCATCCTCTTTCAGAAAGTATTGAGTGATGAATTCCCGAATCTGGTCTCTGTGTCGTTTCTCCAAGCAGGCAGTTGTATCTACATCGCTCCACAGTCTAGCTTGTGATTGCTCGGTTACAGCTCCATCACTTCATAAGGGAATTTGCATGACCGTTCATCTGTCGCTAGGACAGCAGTTAGAACACGATCGACTTATCAGCGATATCGCACTCCGAATCCGGCAGTCCCTTGATCTCGACACGATTCTGCAAACGACGGTGGATGAGGTGCGGCAATTTTTGCACACCGATCGCGTGATTATTTTTCGATTTAATCCCGATTGGAGTGGGACAGTAGACGTAGAATCGGTTGGCTCAGATTGGGCTGCCATTCGATCGACTACGATTCACAATTCCTGCTTTTCAGAACAATACATCGAGCCTTTTCGCGCCGGGCTAGTAACTGCCAAAGCCGATATCTACGCGGCTGGACTCACTCCCTGCCATCTGGAGCTGCTGACCCAGTTTCAGGTTCGAGCGAATCTGGTAGTTCCCATTCTGCAACAAGACCACTTGTGGGGGCTGCTGATTGCCCATCATTGCTCGGAACCTCGCCCGTGGCAGAAAATTGAAATTGATTTGCTCAAGCAGCTCGCAGTTCACGTCGGCATCGCGATTCAACAAGCTGAACTGTATCAGCAGCTCGAAACTGAACTGAAAGAGCGCAAAATTGCCGAACAAAAGATTCGTGAACAGGCAGCATTGCTTGATATTTGCACGGATGCGATTACTGTTCAAGATCTGAATCAGCATATTCTGTATTGGAATCGCGCCGCAGAGCAGCTCTATGGCTGGACGGCAAGTGAAGCGATCGGCAGCAGCGTGAAGAATCTGCTCTACAAGTCAGAGAATTATTCCCAGCTTGAAGCGATTCATACAGCGATCGGCCAGCAGGGTGAATGGCAGGGTGAATTGCGACAGACAACTCAATCGGGCAAAGAAATCCTGGTTGAAAGCCGCTGGAACTTGATTCGCGATGAAGCGGGCAGTCCCCAATCAATTCTCGTCGTCAGTACCGACATTACTGAGAAAAAACAGCTTGAAGCTCAATTTCTACGCGCCCAGCGTTTAGAAAGCATCGGTACGCTTGCAAGCGGTATTTCTCATGACCTCAATAATATTCTCACGCCCATTTTGGCAGTGGCTCAACTGCTGCCGCTGAAGTTTCCTGATGCCGATTCAGGCGCACAGCAATTGTTTGACATTCTCGAAGACAGTACCAAGCGCGGTGCTGCCCTGGTTAGGCAAGTATTGTCATTTGCGCGTGGGATAGAAGGAAAACGTACGCCCCTGCAAGTCAAGCACCTGCTGTCGGAGATCAGACAAGTAGCGCAGCAAACTTTTCCGAAATCAATCCAGGTTTCACTCAATCTCGACCCGAAGCTCTGGGTTGTGACTGCTGATCCGACTCAACTGCATCAAGTGTTGATGAATCTTGCGGTTAACGCTCGTGATGCAATGCCTGAAGGCGGCAAACTCAGTTTTACCGCTCAAAATATGGTGATAGACGAACACTATGCACGAATGAACTTGGAAGCGAAAGTTGGACGTTTTGTTGCGATCACGGTGACCGATACGGGAACTGGCATTCCACCAGAGGTCATGGAGCACATCTTTGAGCCGTTTTTTACAACCAAAGAAGACGGGAAAGGAACCGGACTGGGACTTTCTACAGTTAACGGAATTGTCAAGGGTCATGGTGGATTTGTGAGTGTCTACAGTGAAGCCGGACAAGGAACTCAGGTCAGAGTTTATATTCCTGCCTCACCGCAGGTAGAAACTGAACGTGTCGAACCCGAAACGCTTCCTTCTGGACACGGAGAACTGATTTTGGTTGTGGATGATGAACCGTACATTCGCGAAGCTTCTCAAATGACTTTGGAGATGCATGGATATCGAGTTCTAAAAGCTTGCGATGGCATTGACGCGATCGCCCTTTATGCTCAACATAAGGCTGAAATTAGAGGAATTGTGATTGACATGATGATGCCTGCAATGGATGGCGTTACGACAATTCGTACCTTGCAGCGAATGAATCCTGAAGTCAAGATTATTGCCGTGAGTGGATTAGGAGTGAACGATCGCCTTGCCAGAGAAGTAGGAGTGACAGATTTTCTGCTGAAGCCCTATACGGCAGAAGATTTACTGGTTCTCTTAAATCAACGGCTTAAATAAAAGCATTCAAATGCGATCACCGCCAATTTGGTCATCGATGCTTTGTTCAAATCTCTTCTCAACAAATTCTAGAATGCTCAATTTACCTTTACCAGGGTCATATCCTACCTCACATCACTCGACGATTCGCTTTGGTAAACGAACAGTGAATTGTGCTGCTTTCCCGGTTGGACTCACCCATGAGATTTCGCCACCATGCAACTGCGTGCAGGCTTGTACGATCGCCAAATTTAGACTATTAGCCGAAATCGTACCGAAATCGCTGCCGTCACTGTCCTTGCTGCTGTTCCTGACAGATTGAAGCACCTGTTCCCCAGCGGGGAGGTCGGTTCCTTTGTCTTTTACTTCGATCGCAATATGAGTGCTGTTTCCGGTAAGATGCAGTTCGATCTCACTGCCGGAAGGTGAGGATTTGATTGGATTCAGCAGCAGATTAATCAAAATCAACCGCAGGAGCTGCTGATCACCCCAGAAGCCTTTGGTATTGCCTGAGATCTTAAAGGTCAACTATTGGCGATCTTTAAGCCGAGTTTGCTGCTCATCGATCAGATCTGAGATAAATTGCAGTAACTCGAATGGCAGGGGGGAAAATTTGGCTTCGCCCGCTTCAAACTTCTCAAGCAGCAGCAAATCTTCAACGAGCCGAGTCATCTGCCGGGCTTCATCTTCAATGGTTTGCAAAAACTGCTGCTGTTTCGATTCAGTGAGTTTGCTGCTACTGAGTTTCAGGGTTGAGGCGGCTGCCAGAATCACTGCCAGGGGCGATCGATATTCGTGGGAAACGGTTGATACAAGCTGCGATCGAACGGCGTTAAGCTGCTTTTCAGTCGCTAATGCCTCCAGCGTCTCCGTAAGCTGATTGGACTGTTGCAGAGCGATCGCCAATTGATTGACAAAATCCTTGAGGAAACTGACTTCATCAACCTGCCACTGCCGCTGGCTTGAATTCTGGCACGCCACTAGCAAACCCCAAACTGCAAAAGAAGAGCGTTGCGAAGCTAAATTATCAGCAGAAGACGGAAGCAGGATAGGAGCCAGAAGATAAGTTTCTTTTTTACCGCTGCCTGAAATCGCTGTCGAAACTTCAGCAGACTGATTCAAGCAAGTTGTTGAACTTGTCTTGCAACCCAGTGAATAATTTTCAGATAGGAAAGAAACAAACTGTTGAATCGGATCATGAACCCTGCTCAACCCTGTTTCAAACCGTTTGATTAAGGCAGGCAGGAACTCAGTATTGCTTGATTGATGATTGAACCGATGACTAGATGAATGACGGGAAGGATGATTAGACGAAGTAACCTGGTAGATCATGACGCGATCGCATTCCAGGACGCGCTGTACCTGAGTTGCTGCCGTTTCTAAAATCTGATTTGAATCTAGCGATCGATGCAGGCGCAGAGCAACCTCTGCGGTTAAGTGCCGCTCTTGCTGCTGACGCGACTGATTTTTGGAATATGCCTGTTGCAGCACGTTGCGAACCGTGAGCTGCAAAACATCGGGGGCTAAATCTTGCTTGACTAGATAATCCTGAGCACCGCGCTTCATTGCTTGGACTGCAACCTGTTCATCTCCCTGCCCAGTGAGCATAATCACAGGGAGAGGCGTATCTCGCTGCTGGTTGAGTTCGTCTAAAAACTCCAGTCCGGTCATGTCAGGCAGACGGAAATCTAGCAAGATTGCATCACAGTGCTGTTTTTGACAGAGTGCCAGTCCCACTTCTGCCGAGCCTGCTTCAATAAAGCGGTAAGACTGGTTGGGATCACTGGAGAGATATTCCCGGTAAACTTCTCGATCCTCCTGACAGTCATCTGTAATTAAAAGCGTCCAAACATTTGACATAGCAGGATGTAAAAAAGAGTTTAGTTATCCTAAGGCTGCCACAGATCTAAAAATTACAGCAAAAACTTGGAAGGTTTGATACATATCGTAGAGTTTATTTTCCCTCGTATCCGTTTACTGGCGGAGTATTCGCCTGCAGCCAGTAGTCCACAAATGCCTGAACCGTACGCTCTAGCTCATCTGAGTCAACAGGTTTGATCAAATAACCGTTCGCTCCGTTCTGATAGCAGAATTCGATGTCTTTGGGATTTGAAGAAGTGGTAAAGACGACGATCGGAATCTCTTTAACGCTCTGATCCTGCTTTAGCTGTTCCAGCACTTCACGACCGTCTGTGCCGGGTAGGTTCAGGTCGAGCAAAATCACTGAGGGGCGCTGTATATTGCGCTGCTTTCCATTTGCTCTATCCTGGTAAACAAAATCTAAAACTTTATCTCCATTGGTGCAGCGATGAATCGGATTCTGCACCTTCATCTGCTGCATCAGCAGTTCCAGTATCTCAAAATCCTCGTCACTGTCTTCGGCAATCAGCAAAGGGTTGAAGGATTGAGCTGCCATTTTGTATTACTAAGCACCGATGCTCCATCAAGCATACTATAGCTTTACGCGATTAGGTTAGAACGCTAGGCTAGGGGAAAACCAGCGTCTAGAAGTGCCTATGCCTTCCCCTTATGGTGACGACCTGCGTCGCAAAGCAATTAATGCCGT
>NZ_JAMPKZ010000062.1:0-10937 GCF_039962215.1 Leptolyngbya sp. ST-U4 | reverse complement strand
TTAATTCAGGGTTTAATTCAGGGTTAGACGCACTCACCCTATTCAACTGAATCGTAAGATTTCTGTTCTTGTCAGTTTTATCATCGACTGCCTTTTTTGAATCAAGCCAGACAACTTTCAGTTAAGCTTGTTTTTTTAAGCTCTTATCTAAACTTCCATGAGTTCACTTAAGTTAAATGAGGAAAGCTGTTCCGCTTTTGGTCGTCTTGTTTTACAGCATCTCAAGGATAACCCTCATACCAATATGAGCCAGCTTGCCAAGCAGGTTGGACTCTCCCAAGCAGGACTGAGCTGGATTTGCCTCGAACGCAATAGCCCCAGTGAGGAAACCGCTCGCAAGATTGCGCCTATCCTGGGGGTGGATTTAACCAAGATTGCTCGGCTGGTCTATGAAAACAAGCTAGAGAGTTTAGCGCGTCTGAGTGCGCTGAGTTATTCAGTCAAGGTCAAACAAGCTTGGGTGACTCGAAAAGTGCCGATTGAAGATGCGATCGCTGGATTAAATGCAGTTTTTCATGCGTTTCACTATGTGATCAGAAGCATACCTGAAGTAGAGAAGCCAACAGATTTTCAGATTTATAAGCAGGCCTATGAAGTGGTTAAAAGACAGTTTCTGAGAAACAGAATTTTAGCCGAGAGGTCAAACTCCTAAAGCTGTGCGAGCAAGGGACTTTTGTCACAGCCGCTTCTACAGAAACAATGGTCTTCGCGATCGAAGCGTTCTTAAGTAACATCACGATCTTACTTAAGTAATTTTTATCAGCGAGATAGGGATAGGTAATGCTGTAGATCTGTTGATAGCTTCTTTACCCTACCCTGCTCTACCGAGTTAGTTTTAGTGATCACTCGCTAAAACAAATCTGACGAGAGAGGCAAACAAACGGACTTGTACTTAAGGTGAGAATAGCGTGATTGGATGAAGTAATGTGAACCCTGATTGGTTGAGTCAGCAAATGAAGGCGTTAAGTGAGCGAGTGGGTGCCCTCCTGCATTACGCCCATGCCGACTCGTCACAACATCCAGAACTGTTGCCGCAAGCTCTGGCAGAACTGGGTAATTCCCTGGAAGAACTGCGGATATCTCAAGAGGCATTGCACCAGCAGAATCAGGAATTGCTTGAGGCTCAGGTGGCGCTAGAAGTTGAACGACAGCGTTACCAGGAGTTATTTGAATTTGCTCCGGATGGCTACTTAATCACCGACACAGACGGCAAAATTCAGAGAGCTAATCACACCATGAGTCAGTTGCTCAGGGTGTCGCAACCGTTCTTGATTGGGAAACTTCTAACTTCATACGTGGCTGAACCTGAGCGTCGAGCGTTTGATGACGAACTCAATCGATTGCCTCAGGTTGGACGGCTTCAAGAATGGGTAACTCAGCTACAGCCTTATGGTGCATCTGCTTTCGATGCTGCCTTAACCGTCACTACGGTATCTGATTCAACGGGTACGATTGTCAGCTTACGTTGGTTAGTGCGAGATATTACTGAACGAAAGCAACTGGAAGCAACGCGGCTGCGGGCAACCTTGGCTGAAATGACTAACCAAGCCCTAGAAGCAGAAATTGCCCAACGGAAGCAATTAGAGCAGGAACTACGACAGCAGACAGAATCCCTGCATCAAGCCAACACGCTCAAAGATGAATTTTTGGCGATCGTCTCACACGAACTCCGTTCTCCCTTAAATGTGATATTGGGCTGGGCGCAAATGCTGCGTAGTCGGCAGTTAGATGAGACCATGATGGCTCGTGCCGTAGAAACCATTGAGCGGAATGCTAAAGCCCAGGTAAAACTGATTGAAGATTTGCTAGATATTTCTCGCATCATTCGAGGCAGTCTGCATCTCAATATTCGCCCGGTCAATTTGGTTTCTGTGATTCAGGAAGCGATCGATGCGGTGCAGCTTGCCGTCACTGCGAAAAACATCGAGATTCGGTCAGTGCTTGATGAATCTACGAGTTTAGTGTCAGGAGATAGCGATCGCCTCCAGCAGGTAATTTGGAATTTGCTCTCGAATGCGATCAAGTTCACGCCGAGACAAGGGCAGATCGAAGTCCGGCTAGAGCAGGTTTCCTCTAACGCCGTCATTACAGTAAGTGACACAGGGCAAGGGATCGATCCAGCCTTTCTGCCTTATGTCTTTGACCGCTTTCGTCAGGCAGAACGAGCGACCACACGTCATCACGGTGGATTAGGGTTAGGACTGGCGATCGTGCGGCAATTGGTAGAGATGCATGGGGGAACAGTTGCCGCAAACAGTTCTGGTGAAGGGCAAGGAGCCACCTTTACGGTGCAGATTCCTCTAATGGCAGTTTGCATGGAGCCCAGTGAAGCCCAGACATCTATCCCTGAGAAGGCCAATGCATTCGCCTTGCATCACAGCTTGAGCAATGTGGATGTGCTGGTGGTTGATGATGAAGCCGATACCCGCAATCTGTTGACCGTTGTGCTAGAACGCGCCGGAGCCACGGTTAGATCAGCAGATTCGGTCAATGAAGCCTTGCATATGATTGAACGGTCGCAGCCTGATATCTTGATCAGCGATGTGGGGATGCCAGAGCAGGATGGATACGCACTGATCCGTCAGGTGCGGGAGAATGAGTCAGAGCGAGTCGGCACGATTCCTGCGATCGCCCTCACTGCTTACGCTAGAGAAGAAGACCGCAGGCAATTATTAAAGGCAGGCTTTCAGCTTCACCTCTCTAAGCCCGTTGAATCGACGGCATTAGTTGCGGCAGTGGTAAGCCAGGTTGGACGCAGTGCCTAGATTCAGCAGAAAAATTAGGTTCCAGAATCGTCTTATTGGGTTGATAACTAATGGGCGTTGCTGAAACGGAGTATGATATGCCCCCCTAGCCCCTCAAATTTTAGGGGAACCAGAATTCAAAGGGGGGAACCCGAATTCAAAGTCCCTCCTCGCTCTTTAAGAGCGGCAACCAATAAATTGGGGGATTTAGGGGGCGATACAGAAGCTAAATTTGCACCCTTCATATCCTGATTCCGCAATGCCAACTGTTTGCTGTCTATCAAAGTTGAGCTGTGATAAAAGGATAGCGGTTCAGTTCTGGCTCTAACCCCTTAGCATAAATTCTTTGCTTCAAGCTGACAGGTGTGAAAAGTTGTCTTTGATGAACTACCAACTCTGTCTGACCCAGAAAGAGAAAGCCAGTGTTGTTAAGAACAGAATGAAAGCGAGTCAGGATGGAATTTTGAGCTTCCGGCGTAAAATATATCAATACATTACGGCAGATCAGTAAATCAATTGCAGGTAGGGGAGCATCCTTCATCAGGTCATGCTGCTTAACTGTAACGATGCGGCGAAGCTTGGGGGAAAAGGCTAAACCTTTTGTGGTTTGCCTAAAGTATTTTTTAAGCAGGTCGGGAGGAATATCGAGAATTTCTAAGTCATTGTAGGTAGCGTTCTGGGCTTGGTGAAGCGTATCTCTATCGGCATCAGTGGCATAACACTGAAGTCGCTGCTGGCAGAATTCAACCCCTAAAACTTCTGCTAATAAGATTAAAAGGCTATAAATTTCTGCTCCAGTCGCACAGCCCGCGCTCCAAATTCGAATCGGTTCCTCTGACGGCTTACAGTCAATTATTTTAGGAATTACTTCAGTAGCTAGATAAATCCAGGCGTTGTAATCGCGGAAAAAGCCAGTAAAGTTAATCAGAACATCACTCAGCAGAGCAAGGTGTTCTTCTGAATCACATTGCAAATACTGTAGGTAGTTCTCGTAGGTATCAATGTTAATCCGTTGCATTCGGTGCCGAAATCGGCGCATCAACGTCGAGCGTTTATAGTGCGTTAAGTCACATTCTCGGCTGTACTTGAGGTAGTCTAACAGGGTTTCAAATTCCAGACTGGCTTCATCTAGAGTTTGAACTCGATTCCCCCCCAAGGGCTTCGTATCGTACAAAAGGCTATTCTCGAAGTGACTTTGAGCAAACATGTTTCACTCCTTTGTTAAATTCATCTCTTTACTAAGGGGGCATTGAGCGACCCTATATGAGTTGGCTTTCTCTACATCTGGCTGAATCAGGGAAAAATTTGTCCTCCAACCCCAATTCCGGAGATCGCAAAGATATAGCACCTCAAGGAGTTACCGGGTTATCTTTCGTATGCAAAACCTACTGCATGAACTCTGGGTACGAATAATATATTAACCTTAAGCTGAGATTGCCGCTTGCGTACGAATTAGAAAGGTTTATGTAAAAAATTTCAAGCTGCTCTGAGCGTACTGAATATGAACCGGATATGACCAAGAGCTTGATTGAACAGACATTTTTAATCCTGTTACTAAAGAATTGCTGTTGGAGCAATGATTATATGAACAGTTTTTGTTCCACCATCACATCAGAAGCTGTAAACGCATGATTCGTATGTAAAACTCATGATAGAGTCGATTCGTACAAAGTTATATTATCTTTATACAGAGATGGTCATTTGCGTACGAATTAAGCATGTCCTCATTTGAGAAACTTCAATCTGATCTGGATGCACTTAATGCCCAACGAGCACAAATCGTCGGGGAAGGCTGGTTTTTGCAACATTGCTGGTTGGTGCAGGTTAAGCCAGGAGGCACTGCCCATACTGACTCTAAGTATTGGCAGGTGAGAAGCCGTCAACCGCTCTTTAATGGCAAGACCCTAAAGCACCTAAAAGCGGAGGAAGTGGAGGATTACAGAGCCGCGATCGCCCGAGGTCGGCAGCTCAAGCAGGTCGATCGCCAGATTGAAAAACTTCAACAGCGGCTCAGGCAACAGACTTCTATAACAGACACCTCAAGAGACACTTCAAGTCGCTCATTCCCATCACCCCCACAGGAAACGCCTCTCCAGGGGCCAATGTTCGCGGGTGGTTCTCAGCGATCGTCGGAAGAATCGGTGGAACAGCCTCCAGAGTCAGGAAAATCCACTGATCTGACTGAGCAGGAGCGTCTCGTTAAAGAAGTGCTTGCGAATAGCCAGGCACTGAGAGCTTCACTACGGCGGTCAGTTGCGCTTTGCAAATGGTTAGGGGCAAGAAATATTGACCTGAGAAAAGGACATCCCCGTGCTCAGTAGAAGCGAAGCATCCTTTGCTCGGGCATACTTCGCTTGGCGTTGCTGAATCGAAGTATGAAGACACAACTTGAGACCCTGCATCGCCCCCTAAATCCTCCAATTTATTGGTTGCCGCTCTTAAAGAGCGAGGAGGGACTTTGAGGATCAGTTCCCTCCAATTTTGGGGGGCTAATCATACTCCAATTCAGCAACGCCCTTTGCTTTGCATATGTTTTGCTTTGCATATGTTTTGCTTTGCATATGTTTTGCTTTGCATATTTAATGCGATCGCCCCCGACAATCCTAAATTTCTTCAATGAGCTTTAATTCTTCAGCTAAATTGTCTTGGCTTAATACTTCGTTGCTCATCACCGCTTGCCGCACTAGTTTTGCTCGCCGCTGAGCGTCCTCAGCTTTTTGCAACAGCAGGTCTGCCGCCTCAGGCTCATTCATCTCGCGCAGATGCTTGGCAGTATGCTTCATTAACATCTCACTCTCTTCGATCGTGCGGATGCCACCCCAGAGCATTTCTTCGATGGATTGTGTTACCTCAGCTAAAAGGGAATTGAGCGAATAGGCGTGCCCAGTGTGGCAGCGAAAGCGCAGCAGGTTTCCTTCTTTCAACTGCAACAGTACGCCGTGGCACTCAGGACAAGTAAAGGGAGACAAATCGCCTAGCTTCATGATGCCCATCTCCAACCCATTGTCTTCCCGCGCAACGCCCACTTCAATATCCATTTTTTCAGACACCGGATTTTTCTCCTGCTCAGGAATCTCTTTGTGAACTAAATCTCCTAACAAAGCTCCCATTTTGCTGAGCGGTAAACAATAATCCACTTCTACCGCTTGCAATGCCGCCCTGGGCATTGAGGGGTGCATCGCATCAAGCGGGTCTTGAACGATGGCAATGCCGCCCCGCTCTTTAATGGCATATAGCCCAGCCGCGCCATCATCCAGGCTGCCCGTTAACACTATGCCAATGGCTCGTGTGCTATACGACCAGGCAGCAGAGCGAAACAAAACATCCACTGCTGGACGGAAGCGGTTTTCTTTGGGTCCTCGGGAGAGCCGAACCGTGCCTGGCTCAACCAACAAATGATGATCGGGAGGAGCCACATAGATATGACCCGATCGAATTGGCTCCTGGTCAACCGCCTGCGTTACGGATAGGGGAGTGATCCGCCCCAAAATTTGGGATAATAAGCTTGGGTAATCTGGAGAGATGTGCCAAACGATGAAGATTGCCGCAGGAAAGTCAGGGGGCAGTTGAGAAATCAGCGTTTCAAAGGCTCTGAGTCCTCCGGCTGATGCACCGATGACGATGATGTCTGGCTTTGGCACACAATACTCCTTATCGTCGTGAGTCTCAAACGACTCCTAAACGCAAAAGCTATCATACTCACCCAGCAAACAACACTGCCTTAGGGCTAGTCTGAGTCAGAGTGTGATGTAGGCGGTGACAAAGCCCGCGCTGAGCGCGATCGCCTCTTAGCCCCCCAGCAGATTTGCTCCATCATAAAAGATAGTTATAGGAGATACTTATAGGTAAGGGGTCGCCCTTAAGTTCGCAAAATAGTAGCTACGAGACATGGCACCCAGACGCCCTTCTAAAAAGCCTCAATCCGATTCTTCTGATCACCCCTCAGATCAGTCGCAGCAGAGCAGTGACAATCAAACAGACAGCCATGATGGATTATTTCCGGTTGTCGGAGTTGGAGCTTCGGCTGGAGGCTTGGAAGCTTTTACCCAATTGCTGCATCATTTGTCAACCGATACGGGAATGGCATTTGTTCTGATTCAGCACATGCCTGCCAATCTGGAAAGCACGTTGAGTACGATTCTTTCTAGAACGACTCAAATGCGGGTGCAGGAAGCGCAGGACGGCATGATGGTAGCCCCTAATCAGGTCTATGTGATTCCGTCGAATTTTTCGATGACGATCGCTCAAGGGGTCTTAAGACTAAAGCCTCGCTCAGAGGCAAGCGGCGTATTTATGTCGGTCGATATGTTTTTGCTCTCCCTGGCAGAGGAGCTGGGCAACAAAGCGATCGGCATTATTCTATCGGGGGGCAATTCGGATGGAACGCGGGGCATTCAAGCCATCAAAGGGGTTGGGGGTGTCACCTTTGCTCAATGTGAAAATACAGCACAAGTTGATAGTATGCCCAACACGGCGATCGCTACAGGCCAGGTAGACTTTGTTTTACCGCCTGACCAAATCGCCGCGAAACTGGCAGAAATCAGTCAGCACCCTTACATTGCCAGCCCCTCCCCTGTTGAATTGGATGGCAGCTCACCTGAAGACGAGAATTCTCTCACGGTGATCTTCAGTTTGCTGCGGAGGGCGACTGGCGTTGACTTTACCCACTATAAGCAAACGACATTAAGTCGCCGAATTCAGCGCCGGATGCTGTTGTACAAGTTGGAGCACCTAGACGATTACGCTCGTTATCTTGAGGGCAACCCGGCAGAAGTGATCGCGCTCTATCAAGATTGCTTGATTCATGTCACCAGTTTCTTTCGCGACCCTGAGAGCTTTGATGTCTTAAAAAGTCTCGTTTTTCCTGCCATCCTCAAAGACCGATCGCCCGGTAATCCCATTCGGATCTGGGTGGCAGGCTGCTCTACAGGGGAAGAAGCGTACTCGATCGCCATCTCCCTGCTCGAATTTCTCGCGGATCAGCATCCCCGTGTGCCGATCCAAATTTATGCCACTGACATCAGTGAGGCAGCGATCGAACAAGCCCGCAGCGGCATTTACACCGCTAGCCAGGTTGCCAATGTTTCTGCCCAACGGCTCTATCGGTTTTTTGCCCAGGTTGAGGGGAACTACCAGATTAGTAAAGCGGTGCGCGAGGTGTGCGTCTTTGCCAAACAAAACCTGATTAGTGATCCGCCCTTTTCGCGGCTCGACTTAATTAGCTGTCGCAATGTGTTGATTTATCTAGACAATACTTTGCAGAAAAAGCTCTTGCCCATTCTCCATTACGGGTTGAAGCCCACGGGCTTTCTCATGATTGGCACGTCAGAAACCGTTGGTGACTTTACAAACCTGTTCGCGCTGTGTGATAAAAAGAACAAAATTTACGCCAAAAAACTAACAACGGCTCGACCCAACCTTGATCTGACTGCCAGCTCTTATTCTCCAATGATCATTGAGCCTCAGCCGCTTGAACCCGATCATCTCCCCAGCGACTTAGAGCTGCAAAGAGAAGCCGATCGCATTGTATTGAACGAATATGCCCCCGCTGGAGTGGTCGTTGATGCCAACCTGGAGATCCTGCAATTTCGCGGCAAGACCAGCTCCTATCTGGAACCGATTCCCGGTCGCGCCAGCTTAAATCTGCTCAGAATGGCAAAAGGAGAATTGCGGCGAGAATTAGAGTCTGCTATCTATCAGGCCAAACAACAGAAGTTGCCCATCAAACGAGACGGCTTACAGGTGAGAGAAGCGGATCGAATTCGATCAATCACCGTCAATGTCATACCTTTGCAGGTGGGGAAGAACCAGGAGTGTTTTTTGGTGCTGTTTGAAAGTGCTTCAACGCTGGAGTTAACCATTGCATCCGACGATGGCAGCACTTCCACGAAGCACAAGACCCGCGATGTTCAGGAGATCGATCGGCTCAAGCAAGAACTGACCGTAACCCGAGAACATCTGCAATCAATCATTGAGGAGCAGCAAGCCACTAATCAAGACTTGCGGGCTGCCAACGAAGAAATTTTGTCGAGCAATGAAGAGCTGCAAAGTACGAATGAGGAACTTGAAACGGCAAAAGAAGAAATTCAGGCGGCGAATGAAGAACTGAACACCATCAATGATGAGCTGCGTCGTCGCACGCAAGAAGCTACTCAAGTCGGCAACGATTTGCAGAATTTGCTCAACAGCATTCATGTTCCCATCCTGATGCTGGGAGCGGATCTGCAAATTCGGCAATTCACTTCAGCGATGGAAGGGATCTTTAACCTGATCTCGACCGACATTGGGCGACCCCTGAGTGACATAACCCATAAACTGAACGTGCCCAACCTGGAGCAACAAATTTTAGAGGTGATTCGCACGCTCAACTTAAAGACTCAGGAGATTCAAGATCGAGACGGACGCTGGTATCATCTGCAAATTCGCCCCTATCGCACCGTTGACAACAAGATCGATGGGGCAGTGCTGATTTTGATTGATATTAACGACCTCAAACGCAGTAATGCTCAGTTGGTGGAAGCGAGAAACTATGCGGATGCGATCGTGGAAACCGTCTGGGAACCGCTGATCGTGTTAAATGGTGATTTGCAGGTGATCACCGCCAATCATTCGTTCTATGAAACGTTTCAGGTTTCAATCGTGCAAACCGAGCAATATTCGCTTTTTGAACTGGGTAACGGACAATGGAACATCCCCCAACTGCGATCGCAGCTTGAAGAGATTATTACCAGCAATACCCCGTTTCAAGATTTTCGAGTTGAGCATTCTTTTGCCCAAATTGGACATAAAGTCATGCGGCTCAAGGCTCGCAAAATGTCGATGAGTAACAACACCCAGATGATTTTGCTGGCGATCGAGGACATCACGGAGCAAAACCGATGCTAAGAGGAAAAGCTCTTGAAGGAATGTTGGATAGATCATTAGCAGATAGCACTATCAGAAGGCGCGATCGATGAGTCATGAGCAGACTGAGCAGCATTTTCAAATCATTCGTCACTGGCTGATGGCACTGCAACAGCAAAATCTACCCGGTTGGGACAAAATCGATGCCGTACTCGAAGATCTGCAAGTGACCTGTGAGCAGATGCAAACCCGTTTGGAGTCCGATCGCCTACCTCGTCACGGATGCCGATGGGGTAATTTTGGAAGCCAATGGGGCGAGCGCCCAACTCCTCAATGTGCCCCAAGCCTATCTAGTGGGGAAACCGATGGCTCGGTATGTGGCAGAGGGCGATCGTTCAGCCTTTCGGACTCATTTAAATCAGCTTTCTTATCAGAGGGGTAGCCAAGTTTGGCAAATGACCGTATGCCCGCGAGGTAAACAACCCTTTGCTACTGAATGGCATGTTGCGACCCTTGCGGTCTCTACAAAGCCGGATATCCCTCATCCTAACGGGCAGATCGAGATACGGATTGCAGTGTACGACTTGAGCCACTCCCAGCCGGAGAATTCTCAGTTAGAGCCTGGAGCAGTGATGCAACCTTCAAACCTCAAGCCTCAAACCTCACCTCCTGCATTGCCATTACCCCAATCTCTTGATGGTTTGCGGGTGCTTGTGGTGGAAGATGAAGCAGATATCCGCGAATTTGTTACCGCTATCTTTGAGGCGCATGGCATTGGTGTGAAAACGGTTTCGAGTGCAGCCGCAGCATTAGAGGCGTTAGAGCAGTTCCGTCCAGATGTGTTGCTGAGCGACATTCGAATGCCAGATGGGGATGGCTACGGTCTGATCCAGCAGGTTCGAGCGTTAGAAATTGAGCAGGGAAGACACATTCCTGCGGTTGCCATGACGGCGTATCTAGAAGAAGACCGAGAAAAGGCGATTAAGGCTGGCTTTGAGGCCCATTTGCACAAGTTGGCTCGACCGATTGAGTGGGTGGAGTTAATCGCTCAATTGGCCAGGCAGGTATCTCATTAGAGACATGATCCCTTTGGGCTAATCTTAAAACAGTTGTCTCAGAAGAGGAATTATTTCAAAAGAAGGCTAAGGATGACAGTGCCTCCTAATTCTTCCTGTACCTTGTTCTGGTGAAAAATCCTGGTGAAAACGGGGTCACGATAGTTCTATTAATTCACGGTTTAATTCAGGGTTTAATTCAGGGTTAGACGCACTCACCCTATTCAACTGAATCGTAAGATTTCTGTTCTTGTCAGTTTTATCATCGACTGCCTTTTTTGAATCAAGCCAGACA
>NZ_JAMPKZ010000061.1:0-11255 GCF_039962215.1 Leptolyngbya sp. ST-U4 | reverse complement strand
TGGCTTGCGAGAGTGCTAGGCGTTGTCGCGTTTCCCGCACCAGATCTGCTAGCTCTGTTTGACCGATCGTGGGCATAGAGTACGAATCATTGCATTGCATTTACTACTTATACCACGTGGTATATCACTCATCCTCTCCCCTATGGGGCAGGGAATACGGTTGTGTCGCAAATACTTTTTAGTGACAAACGAAGCATCTCGTTTGCGTTTCGTTAAGCGCTAATTCCGAAGAGTGCTTCAATCAATTTTACTTGAGCCGCACTGTCCCCTTTGCTGATTCCCTTGACTTGTCCTTTGCGAATCAGACTCATTGCTTCAATTCCGTTTAAGGTTCGTCTTGCCGTGTTAAATGAGTCGAATCCCATCCTTAGTTAGGTCAATCGCTTGATGTTGCGGTGAGGCTGCTCAATGATATTATTCAGGTACTTGCTCTGCCGTAATTCCGTCTTTGCTGTGAGCGTTTCATCGCCTTTCAAGGCTTCGACTGCTCCTGGGTAGGCAGCGTTATTGTCCACCGTAATTACTCGCGGCGTTTGAGGATGAGTCGCCTTGAGAACTTTGCGGAAAAATCTTGTGGCTACCTTGCTATCCCGCGATCGCAATTTAGGGTGAGGCTAGAGAAAATTGAGCCCTACGACTATAATTCGGCTGAAGAGCATAAAAGAGGAGTACCTCACGACACGGAGCACTCCTCTTATTATTGAATGGATTATGCGATCGCCAAACTGTTCAAATTACCGCTGTAACCTGTAATTTCGACAATGGCATCTGCTGTGGCAGAAAATCCATCTATATTGTCATTCAACGCTACAAAGGTGCGCGTATTTCCTCCAGTACCAGAGGTAAAGACGGCAGCGTCATTCGCTTTAAAGGTGCCAGCCGTTAATACAGCCGCAATTCCCGTTTCTGTTAAGCTGCTGACTGCACCTAACTTAACGACATTAGCAGCACTGACCACATTAGGACCGTCGATGATGTCTGTTCCAATTTGCAAGTCAGTAATGCGATCGAACGCACCGAGCAGTGAGTCACTGAGGTTGGTATAGCGGAACGTATCAGTACCGTTACCGCCCGTAAGCTGGTCGGCTCCAGCCCCACCGATCAGGCTATCATCGCCATTTCCACCGAGGAGTGTATCATCTCCAGTTCCACCCATCAGCGTGTCAGTTCCGTTGCCACCATCCAGGTAATCTGGACCATTATTGCCCATGAGCGTGTTGGCTCCATTGCCACCTAATTGTCGGGTTCCAACCAACAGATTGACGCTGCCTGTTGTGGTGCCCCCCTTACCGTCACTGAGGCTGTAGGTAAAGCTGCCCGTGCCACCACTTGTGGGACTAAAGGTGACAAAATCATCAGCAAAATTTGCAGGAGTACCGTTGTTGTTTAAGCTTACGGTACCACTGATCACATTATTCACTCCAGTAATGGTCAAGACATTTCCTTGATCAACATCACTATCGTTAGCGAGAAGATCAGCAACGGAAATGGTTCGTGGGGTGTCCTGAGCCGCTGTAAAGAAATCTGCTCCAGCAACGGGTGCTTCGTTGACATCCGTGAGACTCAGGGTGAAGTTGGTGCTGGCGTCGGGCGTATTACCTACAGTTGCATCATCAACGTTGACGGTTACAGCATAGCTAGCTTTTGCTTCAAAATCGAGGGATGTATCCGCTTTCAGGTACAGCGCACTGCCATCAATTTCAAAGAAACTAGCATCGGTTCCGCTGAGGCTCAGGGCATTCGTGCCAACCTCATCATCAGTAATGCCAATATCTGCTACCTTGATGCGGCTGGTAGTGCTGGTATTCTCAACTAAAGTCGTAATCGTGTTGGTGAATATAACGGCTGTTGGTGCCTGGTTAGGAACTGCCAGATTAAACCGTGCTAGCACTGGATCATGGTCGCTCACCTGGTCGGCAAACTCAGAGTTAATGTGAACCACATCAAACCCGTCTAAACGGTTCAACAGGTTGTTGCTGACTAGAATGTGATCGAGGGTCTGAGCATTTCCTTCAAAGTTATAGGTATAACGCTCGTTCGCTGGCAGGGTTTCTGCCAGAGTATTGAGTCCAGCACTTTCTAAAATTGAGAGTGGGTTTGAGAATTCAAAATCGTTCAAATCGCCTGCAACGACAACATTGGCGTTAGGATTGATTGCTAGAATGCTTTGAACAAAGTTCTTAACAAGGGTAGCTTGCTGGTTACGCTGCACTTCGGAGTTGAGGGTTGGCGGTTGATTGGGACCAAACAGTGGTTGATCGCCCCCCTTCGAGTTGAAGTGGTTGCCAATCACATAAACGGTTTGCCCATTAAAGAGAAATTTACCCACCAACGGCTTCCGGCTTGCGTTAAAGGCAGAATTGGTGGGGTCAATTAATCCAGGGCTAGCAGACAAATCAGGAATACCATCACTGCCGATGTCCGTAACGGTTGTGTTGGATGTAGAAGTACCACCGGGGCGATCGACAAAGCTAACTCGATTGGGATTGAACAGGAAACCAACCCGAATATTGCCACCAGGTTCTCCTCCATTGGTGTCGTCTACTGGATTGACTTGACAGTACTCATAACGAGGACCCCCAGCAGCGACGATCGCGTTAATCAATGTTTGGTAGGTCAGACTGGCATCTACCACACTGTCATTGGTGGGACCATTATTATCCTGAACTTCTTCCAGGTTGATAATGTCAGGCGATTGTAAATTATTCACAACCGCGGTTGCCAAGGCATTGAACTTGCCAGCACCATCACCGGGGTCAAGGTTCTCGACATTAAAGGTTGCAACCGTGAGTTGATTTGCAGTGCCCGTCAAGTTAGTCACTTCTCTTTGCAGAGATGAGGCTTGTACGACAGTAGGTGCCGTTGATACCAGGACTTCGTAATTGTTGAAGTCGTAATTAACCACCCCAGTAATCGTACTCAGTTGGGCACCCACATCTGCTGCCGGTAACGTGACCGATCCATTAATGAGGTCATCAATCTGAATCCGTTCTGGATTAAAGTCTGTTTGTGTGATCAGGCTGCCACCCCGAACCGTGCGACTGGAGGCATTCGCTCCATTGTCTGCGAGTACCCAAGTTTCCTCAGAAGTCCCGAAGTTTGCTGTAGGAGATGTGGTGATAGCGTTGTTGATCTGTACTCGCATTCCCTCTAGTCTTTCGTAGAAGTCAATGCCATCCTGCGCTGGATCGAAGGTGGTAGCACCTGTTTCAATATTGCCTGTCGTGTCGTTATCAATAACTTGAGTAGGAACTACCCGTCCACCGTTGCCTAGAATAGTTGCCGTTGGCAGCGCATTACCACTCGACAAGACGGTGATGGAAGGACTGGTAATCCGCGTAACCGTGAGGTTATTGGCATTGTTGCCAGGACGAAATTCCGCTACCGTGCCGCCAACCTGAATCGAGTCTCCTACCGCAACCGTTGGAGCCGAATTGGTGAACACGAAAATGCCTTCAGATGTTCTGTCGTCAGCGTCAGGATTGGGGTCTTGTAAATAAAAGCCATTTGTGGCAACTGCTGTAACGATACCTGCTACATTACTAACCGTTTGCCCAACTAGAGGAGAACGGTGAGATGTGCCTTGAATGTCACGAATGCGGATGGTCGGTGATGGAGGGGTGTCATTGTCAGCGATCGCCACATCTGCCGCAGTCGCTGCACCCAAATCGTAATCAGCCGTATCAACCACCGTCAGAGTAACGGTTTCGCTACCTTCAACCTCAGCGTCATCAACTGGCGTGATGGTGACATCCACAAAAGATTGTTCAGCCGCGATCATTGCAGTACCCGTTAAGGTAGGCGTATAGTCTCCTGCACTAGCCGTCCCGCCAACAGAATAGCTAACCGTTAGAGCATTGGCAGTATCACCAGTGCGAGTGATGCGGAAGGTTCCAGGATCCTGATTTGCTTCGGCAGCATTGGCATCGGCAGCAGTAATAGTGACGGTTGGAGTGGTTGGTGAAGTAAAAGAAGAAGCCGTCAAAGAAAAGTTGTCGATCGCCAAACCGTGATCATTTCCTGCATCATTGCGCTCAATCCAACGAACCCAAAGCGTATCACTTGGTGCCCATGAGGTCGAAATCGTGCCTCCCCGACCACTGACTAGACCGGCTCCGTTGCCGTCTACCGCAGCAGCGCTGGCAGTGGCAATAGGGGAAGACCAATCAAAATTGCTACCTGGGGCAATCCAGGTTGTGACTGTATTAAAACTAGACCCAAAGCCATACTCTAGCACCATCGGTTGTGCAGATGTATTACCACCATTGCGCCACTGCTCTCCATCAAACGACAGGGTGAAGGATGAGAAAGTTGATTCGGATGTATTGGTTGCACCAAAGGCAATCCAACCTGCGATCGCACCAGAAGCTGGGCTACCGAAATAAGTAGCTCCAGAACCCAACCCCCCTAAAGCGCGATCAGTCATTGTTCCTGTGGTTGGTCCGAAGCTATAAAAACTTCCAGTATTACCAGTTCCAGTGCCCGCTGCATAAGTTGTGATGGTTGTGCCAGAGGAATTAAAAAGCAACCAACCTGGCAATAGTGTGTCGTTAGTCCAAGTATTAGTCGTTCCTGAAGTCAGCAGGCTGTCGAAGTTTTGGGAGTAAGAACCGTTGAAGTTAATAGGCATAAAACTTTTCACAAAGAAGTAAATGTTCAGTCGAGACGGAAGGATTCAAGTTGCGAAGCTAAAAAACAAGTTAAAAAGCGATGCAAGTTAACTCAATGATGCACCACAAACTCTAAAGCAAGGAATCAAAATTACCAAACTGGCTTGTAAGTTTGTTAATCAAAGGCTTGAACTTTAAGAGTTGCCATTACACATATTCTTTAAAAACTGTGGTAGTGATTAAGCTGAACGCGGAGGTAAGAAAGACACAACAGAAAACAAGCAAAACAAACACCCCCATTTACATGGAGAATTCACAATTACCGTCAGCTAGTTAAGGTAAAAGCGTAAAGCTAACTAAAGTAAAAGCATAAAGATTAACTGCATTGAAAGGATGCGTGTTCAACTTCTTCAAAAATTACAGCTATAAATATCCTTGACCATTTTTGACGAGTAAGCTAAAGCTAACGAATTAAGCACTAGTAATTCTTCAGGTAATGCGCTTGAAATAACACAAGACATTTTGAGGAAAAATATGAACACCAAAACTAGATTCCGTAGCTATTTAACAATAGGGTTTTCACGGACACATGTTTGCACCAATACAATCTCTATTAAGATTGTGTGAAGTAATACATTTTGTGAGTGGGTTTTAATCTCTTGGTCTTTACTAAGGGCGAGCAGTTGTCTGTCCTTTGAGATTTGGAGTCTGTAGTTGCTGATATCGAGTATCAACCAGAAGATTTGATTGCAGGTGAAGGAGTTTGCAACTATCCCTATCATCGGTTGTGTCGCGAGAACTTTTTAAGGACAAGCGATCGGTATCGTTTGCGTTGCTCTAAATAGCAATGCCAAAGATTGCCTCAATCAATCTAACCTGAGATATAATACCTCAGATCTTGCAGCCTAGCCAGTAAGCCCAATCTGGCAGAGGTTTGAGTATGATTTCAAATCCATAGTTTGCAGCAATGTCAGATCGAGTTGAGATAAGTTTTAGCAACTCGAACCAAAGGACAGAGGGAAACAACACGGATAGGGTAAATTACTCGCTGCTTTCCAATTCAGGACAGGTGGTAGAGACCCTGGGTCAATCCAATGCACCAACAGATAAGCAATTAGTAAAAGCATCAGCCACGATAGACTCCAAGCTTGGTGGATTGACCAAAATAATGCAACCCAAAGCGATGCTTGATGGTTTTGAAGAAGCCCTCAATAGCCCAGCGTTGGCGTCCGAGACTGACCAAGTACACCCCAGAATAGGGATCAGAGCCATCCCAGAGTTTTCGGTTGCAGCGCATCCCGACTACTGCTCGCCATGACCGCTGCCTGACAGCGGCGAGAAAATCGACCGTGCCAAACTCCGTGTCTGCCAGCACAATCACGGTTCTCCCGTGGTTTAGGGACAATGGTTTCCATAACCGTTCAGTCAAATCTTTCTTACGCCTTTTCTTCCAGATTTTTCCTCCTTTTGCAACCCCTTGTTGAGACTGGTGCAAGATCTCAGTTAAGCTTCATGTCGTCGCTTCAGAACCATTCTCATGCCATGCTTTGGACGAAGCGTGAGCGAGGGTTCTAACACGACTGGCTCGTTAGAGGATAGGCAAAGGCGAAATTGGGATGCGATCGTCGCCACAATGAGTACAGCTTCCATCATGGCAAACGCCTTACCGATACAAATGCGAGGACCTGCACCAAATGGAAAGTAAGTGCAAGGAGGCAGCCGTTTCTGGAAATTATCCTTCCATCGATCTGGATTAAATTCCATCGGCTGGTCAAAGTAGCGAGCGTCGTGATGCATTAGCCATTGGCTCATAAACACAGTTGATCCGGGTGGGATTAGATATCCCTCCAGCTCACAGGCTACAATTGCCACCCGGCTCATCCCCCAAACGGGCGGGTAGAGACGCAGCGCTTCCAAAACAACGCGTTCAGTGTACTGTAGCCGCGAAATGTCCTGTAGGGTGGGCGCTCGTCCCTCCAGTACTGTTTGCAACTCCTCATGCAATCTGGCTTCGACTTGAGGATGCTGGTTGAGCAGGAACCACAGCCAAGTTAAGGCATTTGCGGTGGTTTCATGTCCTGCCAGCAGAAGGGTAGCTGCTTCATCGCGCACTTGCTGATCGGTCATCTGGCTGCCATCCTCATCGCGTATCTGCAGCAGGAGCGATAGCAAATCTCCCCGGTCTTCATGGGTTGATCGCCTCTCAGCAATCATGTGATAAATAATGCTATCCAACTGGCGAATTGCATGTTGATAGCGAAGATTGCTGGGTGTTGGTAGCCAATTCGGAATCAAATACTGATTCATTAACTGGTCATTCACGTGAATGACCACATCGAGGACTGCGTGGATGCTTTCTTTCTCTTCAGCAACATCAACGTCTAGCAATGCCTTCGCAACAATCGCAAGGGCTAAATTCATCATTTCTGAGTGGACATCGCGCACTTCGCCGTCCTGCCACTGCTCCAGCAGACGCTGGGTATAGTCAATCATCAGGGTGCTATAGCTTGCAATCCGCTCCCGGTGGAACGCAGGTTGAACAAGGCGACGTTGCCGCTGCCAGAAAGTCCCTTCGCTGTTGAGCAAACCATTGCCCAAGATCCGTAAGCCTCGGCGATAGACACTGCTTTTTGCAAACTGATGCACCTGTGTAACCAGGATAGTTTCGATTAAGCTCGGGTGATTTACGGCGTAAGCAGGGAAGGGTCCAAAATTCCAGCGAAAAATATCCCCATACTGCCGTGCACAGTCACTAAAGAAACCAATGGGATCATGGTTAATCTCAGGCAGATGACCAATTACGGGACGGCCCTGAGGTCCAGGTGGAGGACGAAGTATCGGCATAATGCCTTGCAGCGTTTAATCGAGGATAACCACTACAGTATTCATGTTAACAATTCTGCTACAAACCGCTATTCGGCGGGAGAGAAACATTCTGAATTGATTGATAATCTCCTATGTTTTTGCAACATAGCTTCTTGAGCCTAAGTTTACGCAAATTCACGAAAACAGCCCTCTAGCTTATTGGGGATCGACGATCGCCAAAAAGACTACTACAATGATCGGTATTAGGTTGGTATACACAAGTCTCTTTTCTAAGCGAGCGCTTACGTCATCTCTTCTCGCGTAGCTAAGCTTGCTTAAGCTAATGAAAATAAGCAACAAGCAGTATTGTTTGGGCTGTCGCTACATAACCCTTAACGTAAAACCCTCAACAGCAAAAATCTTAAAAAATTATTTCTGGCCAGCAGCATCTGGAGTGTAGTTGGCTCCATCTCTTTTTGATTCATCTTTAAGAGTGAAAGGTATCTGCCTACTTTTTGTCAGTGGTAGGCCATTGGGCTGCTGAAATTCATTTAAGTGAGGCAATTGAATCCAATGTTGAATTTCTCTCAATCCCAAGCATTTATTAAACCAGAAGCAAATTGTCTGGCGAGCTATGTTTTGGAGTTTTTAACGGCGATCGACGTCAAGCCACTCCAGCCTTCTTTTGCCAATTTGCCTGCTGACCCCTATCTGGAGGGCGGTTATCGGTTCCGGCGGCTTTCTCACTTCATTGTGAACGGCGATCGCTTAATTCAGCAGCCTCATCGTCGTCTATTTCAAAGTCGGCAGTATAACCCACTCCTGGGGGACGTGGTTCGAGAGTATGCCGAGCTAGAGGATGAACTGATTCAGCAGGAAGTCTTTCAGCGATTAGTCTGGGAATTTTACCAGTTTTGTCAGCTTTGCTCGCCCTACAAAGAGATTGGCGTGCATCAAATTCGGACGGTCGCATCGGCTCAAAAGATGGGCAATCCTGCACCTGAAGGCATTCATCGGGATGGGGTGGATCTGGTTGGCATTTTCTCGGTCGATCGCCACGACATTGACGGTGCGGAAACCCATCTTTATCCCAGCAAAGAGGGCAAACAACCTGTATTGAGTAAAGTGCTGTATCCGGGAGAATTTCTGGTGTTTAAGGACGATCAATATTTTCACTACACCTCCCCAGTGAAGGCGATCGGTTTTGGTCAGGGCACTAGAGATGTCTTTGTGTTGACCTGCCCAGGGCTGTTCCCACCGAATGAGGAATAGGGGAAAGGATTCATGACGATGCTAGATCTAAATTGGATTCGTGCCCAGTTCCCTGCTCTGCACCAGGAGATAAACCGCCATCCTGTAGTTTTTCTGGATCGCCAGAGGAAGTTTATCGTCTGTTACACACGCTGCATGAGCTAGCAACACATCCGGTTGCAGCAGGAGGTTCGACCGATGAACAAAATTCTAGTCACAGGTGCGAGGGGACAGCTTGGCAGCGATTTAGTAACTGCCTTATGCCAACAATATGGAGCAACCAACGTGATTGAAAGCGGTTGGAGAGCCCCCTCTGATCGCTCCAGTTCCTTTGCCTTTGAGGTTTTAGATGTTACCGATCAAGGTCAGCTGCAAAAGCTAATTGAACATTATCACATTGATACTGTTTATCATTTGGCAGCGTTATTATCTGCGAAAGGAGAACAATTTCCCGATCGATGCTGGGATGTTAACGTGAACGGACTGCGGCATGTTCTGGAGGCTGCACAACGATTCAATCTGCAAGTCTTTTTTCCCAGTTCGATCGCAGTTTTTGGACCCCATACACCCAAACTCGATACGCCCCAGGTCACTGTGGAAGATCCAACCACCATGTACGGCATTACAAAGGCGACGGGAGAATTCCTGTGCCACTACTATGCCCACCGCTACGGGGTTGATGTACGGAGTCTGCGCTTACCCGGCATCATCAGCTATAGTGCTCCTCCAGGCGGGGGAACTACGGACTTTGCGGTCGAAATGTTCCAGGCAGCCCTGCGCTCGGAAACCTACACCTGCTTTGTTCGTCCGGAGACGCGCCTCCCCATGATGTATATCTCTGACGCGATTCGTGCCATTTTAGGCATTATGCAAGCAGACTCCAACGCTATTAAAATCCGGTCGAGCTATAACGTGACCGCGATCAGTTTTTCTGCCGCAGAACTGGTTGCTGAAATTCAAACCCACTTGCCCCACTTTACCTGTCGTTACGTTCCCGACTTTCGGCAAACGATCGCCGATTCCTGGCCCTCCGTGATTGATGATTCAAAAGCGCGAGCTGATTGGGGTTGGCAGCATCAGTATGATTTAGCCGCGATCGTGACCGAGATGCTGGAGAAACTACGTGCCCACAGTCAGAATACCCAGAGTTAGGATGCTTAGAGCCAAAAAACAGGAGTTCTGCGATCATGAACAAAACTGCCGTAAATAAAACTGCACTTTCCTTGTTTGGTACGTCTCTTGATGAAATTCAGCGAGCAAATCTGGCAAAGGAAGAACGTCTCTTAACCACTCCTCAGGATGCCGAAATCAGAATTGAGGGCGATCGGACGGTACTCAATTTCTGTGCAAATAATTATTTGGGACTTGCCAATCACCCGGAAATTATTGCAGCAGCCCATAGAGGACTCGATGAGTATGGGTTTGGTTTAGCATCTGGTCGGTTTATTTGTGGCACTCAAACCATTCATAAGCAATTGGAGGCAAAAATTTCCGCGTTTCTGAATACAGAGGACACTATTCTATATACGTCCTGCTTTGATGCGAATGGAGGATTATTTGAAACGTTGTTGAATGCAGATTGTGCGGTTATTAGTGATGCGCTGAACCATGCCAGCATTATTGATGGAATCCGGCTTTGCAAAGCGCAGCGCTATCGATTTGCCCATAGCAATATGCAGGAATTAGAACACTGTTTACAACAAACCCAGAACGCCAAAATTCGCCTCATTGCGACGGATGGCGTGTTCAGTATGGATGGTGATATCGCCAGGTTAGAACAAATTTGTGATCTGGCAGAGACTTATGATGCGTTAGTGATGGTGGATGACAGCCATGCCACGGGTGTAATCGGTGCCACGGGACGCGGTTCTGCAGAACACTGTGGCGTTATCGGACGGGTGGATATTATTACCAGTACTCTGGGTAAAGCGTTAGGCGGCGCATCGGGCGGTTTCACCTCCGGGCATAAGAGCATTATCGACCTGCTGCGACAGCGATCGCGTCCCTACCTGTTTTCTAATACCCTGGCTCCGACGATCACCTACACCAGTCTCACGGTTCTTGACCTGCTGGCTCAATCCAGTGAACTCCGCGATCAACTAATGGAAAATACCTGCTATTTTCGGCAGCAGATGCAGGAACGGGGCTTCGAGATCAAAGCAGGGGTTCACCCCATCACGCCGATCATGCTCTACGATGCGAAGTTAGCTCGCGATATGGCGCAGGACTTGCTGGCGGAGGGCATTTATGTCATTGGGTTCAGCTATCCCGTTGTGCCTCAGGGACAGGCTCGGATTCGAGTCCAAGTTTCGGCTGCCCATACGCGATCGCACCTTGATTGCTGCATTGAAGCATTTACAAAAGTAGGACAGCGCTATGAAATTCTGAGAAGTCTGACGAGGAGCATTTGATCGAGAAAAAGCACCCATTCCTTGTGGAGAAGCCCCTTCTCAAGGATTAAACTGGTTTATAGTAGACTTGTCGGGAAATAAGCAAGAATAGAAGGCAGAAATGGGATAAGCAAATGCTGGATATTGAACGGGTGCTGACACAAGACCGCTTGCTGCGCGCTTTAACTGGCTTGAATCG
>NZ_JAMPKZ010000060.1:0-11673 GCF_039962215.1 Leptolyngbya sp. ST-U4 | reverse complement strand
AAAGCCAGGGTCAATTGGAGATTTTCCAGTGCAGGTGCGCGCATTCGGTTAGGGCATCTCTATCCTAAATTAAAGCATGCTAACTAGGCAAAGTTTATTTGGTGAACTACTAGAGTCGGTATGCCAATTCCAACTGAAGTACAATCGACAGATTGACTGAGCAACGCTAATTTACCCATCTCGCGCGGTCGTGGGTGAGTTTGTGGGCATAGACAGGGTACGCAAGTTTCTCCAAATGGGTTACCCCCGCGCTCGTCGTCACGCCAACCACAAGTGAGCTTAACTTTCAGCTCGACTGGCTTTCAGACGCTTATTTCAGATAGACAGTTAGGTAGACAGTGATAATGGTGAGGATTGGCAAACTTTTATCAACAAAAGTGTTGTAAGCTGATGCAAATAATCTTCGCATTGCCTCAGTGTCAAAGCGGTTGACTGCGAGGACTGTGAGGCGTGCGATCGTAGCATCAGTCCTTATTCACATTGTGATGCCCTATTGTGATGTCATGCTGTGATTTCATACTGTGGACAGTAATATGACCTGCTGGTACTTTCCTGCTGTATTGCTGCTCGTGGTTCTGGCTGGGCTGCCTAGAGGATCAGCCTTTGCTCAGACAGTTGTGCCGCAAGCCCCTGAATCCACCGGAACGCCTCAACTTCCCTTGCAGGAAAATCAGCCGCCTTCGCTACAACCCCAGCCTGTCCCGCAGCCGCCCCCACCGCTTCCCCGTCCCGATGAGCTGCTCCGACCCTCGCCTCAAACCCCGGCTGCCCCCCAACCTGTTCCAGGAGAAGTCCCAACGACCATTCGGGTCGATCGCTTTGAGGTGTTTGGCAGTACGGTCTTTACCCCTGAGGAACTGGCAGTCGTCACCGCGCCGTTTACCAACCGCGATATTACCTTTGCCCAACTGCTGCAAGCGCGATCGGCAGTAACACAGCTCTATGTGCGGGAAGGCTACATCACATCGGGCGCGATCATTCCACCTCAGGCTCTGGAAGCCGGAGTAGTGACGATTCAGGTGATCGAAGGCAGCTTAGAATCGATCGACATCAGCGGACTCACTCGCCTCAGTCCTAGCTATGTGCGCGATCGCCTAGAACTTGCTGCGCAAACGCCGCTCAACGTGAATCGCCTGCTCGAAGGTTTACAGCTTTTACAGCTCAATCCCTTGATCCAAAGCATCTCGGCGGATTTGCAGGCAGGGGTGCGTCCGGGAACCAGTGTTTTGGCAGTTCAGGTTACCGAGGCAGACTCGTTCAATACCACGTTGTCGATCGATAACGGACGATCGCCCAGTGTGGGCAGCTTCCGACGGCAAGTTGAACTCACGCAGGCAAATCTGTTGGGCTTTGGGGACGGTTTGAACGTGGGCTACGGCAATACGAATGGCAGCAACACGCTCAACGCCACCTATACTCTGCCGCTCAATCCGCGTAATGGCACGTTACAGTTAGCGATCGGCTTCTCGGATAGTCGCGTCATCGAGGAACCGTTTGATGAACTGGAGATTAGTGCCACCTCGCACTACTACGAACTCACCTTTCGCCAGCCGCTTTCACAAACGCCAACCGAAGAATTTGCGCTGGGGCTGACGGCTTCTCGTCAGGAAAGCCAAACGGAATTAGGCATTGATGATATTGGTCCGTTTCGCCTTTCACCCGGAGCCGATGCAGCAGGGCGAACTCGTGTCTCGGCAGTGCGCTTTTTTCAGGAGTGGACGCAGCGTAACAGTCAGCAGGTGATTGCTGCTCGATCGCAATTTAGCCTCGGACTCGATTTGTTGGATGCCACCGTGAACAATGACGCACCCGATAGCCGGTTTTTAGCTTGGCGCGGACAGGGGCAGTGGGTGCGCTTACTGGCTCCCGATGCGCTGCTGCTGGTGCGAGGCGATGTTCAGCTTGCAGACAGTGCTTTAGTGCCGCTGGAGCAGTTTGGATTGGGCGGACAGCAGAGCGTGCGAGGTTACAGACAGGATGCCTTGCTCACAGATAACGGGGCGTTGCTCTCTGCCGAGGTGCGATTACCCATTCTGCGTATTCCCGAATGGCGAGGGCTGCTGCAACTTTCGCCGTTTATCGATGTGGGTGCAGCCTGGAATAGCGGCGATAGCCCGGCTCCAGAATCAAATGCGTTAGTCGGTGTTGGAGTAGGTCTATTGTGGCGGCAGGGCGATCGCTTTTCAGCAAGGCTCGATTGGGGCATTCCGCTGGTGTCGATCGATGCCGGGGACAGTTTGCAAGAAAATGGCGTGTATTTCTCTGTAATCTACTCCCCGTTCTAAATTTTCCTCTGGCGCAACTTCGTTTCAATGCGATCGATTCCCTCTGAGCTAAGTGTTAGCCCCCAAGGATCCTCCTCTGCCCTCCTTCACAAAGAGGGAGCCGAACCACTCTGATTCCCCTTTTTAAGGGGGGTAGGGGGGAGCTCCGCCAAATCATCCAATCAACAGAAGGTTTTAAGACGCTTTTAAGACACTGCCTAGCCCCCACACCCCCTCGTACCTGACCAGCATGAAAGAAGCTGTAACCTGAACTTAAGTTCATAGGTAGACCAATACTTGGAATCAACTAATAATTGATCATTTTGTTGCTCACGAAATAAACCCTGGATTAATGACAAATCTTCGTTCATTCTATAAATTAAGACTATATAAACAGCATAGAGAAATTAGGAGAAAAGCAATTTTCTAAGTGATATTGCTCCTCTCTTCCCAAGGGTTAAGCATGAATCAAGATATTTCTGCTGAATCGGCTGGCGATCGTCAACTATTAGCAGTATCTCCTTCTGAACGAGATCATCGGCAGGGTTCACTCAATGCACGAGTTGTACTTGTTGAGTATGGAGATTATCAATGTCCAAAAAGTGGGGAAATTTATGCCCTGATTAAAGCAATTCAAGAACAGCTTGACAGCAACCTCAAGGAGAATTATTTATGCTTTGTGTTTCGTCATTTTCCTCAACCTCAACTCTATCCTCAATCTCAGAAGGTAGCCGCTGCCGCAGAAGCAGCAGGAGCGCAAGGACGGTTTTGGCAGATGTCAGAGATGCTGTGGGAGCATCGCCAAGATTTAGGCGATGGCTATTTAGTGGAGTATGCTAACAATTTAGGACTGAATATTACTCAGTTTCTGCGAGATATTACTAGGGAAGTGTATAGCGATCGCATCAAGGAGGATATTGAAGGCGGAAGACGCAGTGGCGTGACTCGCATACCAGCTTTGTTTATCAATAGTATTCGTTATCAAAATGCGTTGGAGTTCGAGCCGTTATTCAATGCAGTGATTGAATCTGGAGGTCTTATATAGCAAATCTCATTCACAAAATATTATTGAGCGATCGCCCGATTAAAATGTTGCGATTGATGGCATGGGCATAAGAAATTTGGAATTAGTGGTAGTTTGATAGGTGCGAAAGCATCATCAGCTCAAGTATCTGTCAATCTTAACCAGGTTGAAAATCATCAGCCGAATATAGACGAATCGTTTTCATAGAGGCACGATCGCATCGAGTAAATGTAATTTGACCAGTTTTCTGTTCCGACTGGCGGTAGTGAAGACAGCAACATTAGCGCCAACTCTCAAGACTTTAGAGAGGCAATGTCAGCATCAATCGACATCCCCGCCACACTTCGCCCTATTACTGGGCACCGTTTGTTCTATTAGAAAATTGGCGTAAGGACCTCTACATTCAGCAGGACAAGGTCCACGCGCAGTTTGCTGCGGATGTGCCCGCCAACAATGCACAGTTGATGGCTAGTACCCAGCGTCCGATTACGGAAGCCACGCTTAATGAAGCCTCTGGCGAACCTGCATGGAAATCTACCCCGTCCTGGTTCATCTATGGTGGTCGCGACTTGAACATTCCTCCAGCAGCCCTGTCTTTCCTGGCGAACCGCGCTGATTCAAAGGAGACAGTTGTCGTGAATGGTGCATCCCACGTCGTGATGATTTCCCATCCAGATGCCGTTGTCAGCGTTATCGAACATGCTGCGAGCACGCAGTAGAGAAGTGTGAACACATTGCGACTATGAACGGGGAAAAACGCAGAGATATGCAGTTGAGTAAAACTTTCCCGTGTCCTAATGTTTTCGTGTCTTTCTAGTAAAAATAGAAAGGTGATCAAAATGACCGTTTTTACATGGAAAAAAGTCCAAAGATTGTTGCTCTTACTGTTCACATTTAGTGTTGTCGTTATCGCATCAGTGCATTCAGGATCAGCTAGTTTGTGGCAACCAGTCCAAACATCCAACTCTAAACCTGCGATCGTCCTAGTTCATGGTACCAATGCTGACGCAACATCCTGGCAACACGTTATTTCACTTTTGCAGGAGGATGGCTACGTCGTAACTGCTGTGCAAAATCCGCTCACTTCTCTGCCAGATGATATTGCTACAACCAAGCGAATCATTGACGCCCAACAGAGACCCGTGGTTGTAGTCGGGCATTCCTATGGTG
The DNA here is from genome assembly GCF_039962215.1 of Leptolyngbya sp. ST-U4. Lineage (NCBI taxonomy): Bacteria > Bacillati > Cyanobacteriota > Cyanophyceae > Leptolyngbyales > Leptolyngbyaceae > Leptolyngbya > Leptolyngbya sp. ST-U4. The sequence continues at coordinate 7,215 of NZ_JAMPKZ010000060.1, read as the reverse complement.
GAACCGTAATCACAGGTGCAGCGTCTGATAACCCGCAAGTGAAAGCATTAGTTTATATCAATGCTTTTGCACCAGAGCCAGGTGAGACGATTAGCCAGTTAAATAGCAGATACGCCCCTCCTCCAGTCAGCGCAGCACTTGTAGCTGATACAGCAGGATTTCTTTACATCGATCGTGAGAAGTTTCACGAGGTCTTTGCTCATGACGTATCACTAGCCGAGGCGAAAGTGCTGGCAGTGACGCAAAAGCCTGCCATCAGCACAACGTTTGACCAATCTGTGGAGAGCGCAGCCTGGAAGACGATTCCCTCCTGGTATCTTGTGGCTCAAGAAGACCGAGCCATTAACCCGGAGCTTCAACGATTCATGGCAAGCCGAATTGGTGCCAAAACAACTGAGATTCCAGCAAGCCATGTGCCCTATATCTCCCAGCCAAAAGAGGTTGCCAACCTGATTATTGAAGCAGCAATCGCTGTGAAGTAATCCGATTACGAAATCAAGTAACGTCAAACTCAAAGGAGCCATGACGAAAAAGGCAACTTGGTCGGTCTCGGAGATATGGAGATGCAGATGCGCTAGTCCTACTCAAATGTTTCATTAAAACGTTCAAAGAAGTAACATTTAGGAAAATGCTATGCAGCGCCAAATCCTAGTGATTGAGAACGATCTAAAGATAGCTCAAATCATTCAGCTAGAGTTGACATGTGAGGGTTATTTGGTAAAGGTTGTACATGATAGAATGGCAGGATTGCTCGAAGCTCGACAAAGTGATCCAGATTTGCTTATTCTAGGTTGGGAGCAAATAGGTTTATCTTGTCTGGATATTTGTCACCGCTTACGCTCTACACAGAATAATGTACCCATCTTAGTTTTGACTAAGGAAGGTCAGGTACACGATCGAGTTGCCAGTTTAGAGGCAGGTGCAGATACCTGTTTAACTAAACCTTTCAACCTGGAGGAATTAGTCTCTGTCGTTCGATCGCTTTTACGACGTACTCAGCCGCAGCAGCCTTACGTTTTGGAATTTGAGAACCTTGTGCTAGATCGAAAAGCACGACAAGTTCGTCACGATTATCAGCAAGTTGAATTAACTGCGAAGGAATTTGATTTGCTAGAATATTTCATGAGCTACCCTAAACAAGTGTTGAGACGTGAACAAATTCTTCAAAATGTTTGGGGATACGATTTTGTTGGAGACTCTAATGTTATTGAGGTCTACATTCGCTACTTGCGCCTCAAACTTGGGGGGAGCAAGGCAGCACGACTGATTCATACTGTGCGTGGTGTTGGCTATGTTCTGCGAGGGGCTTCTTGATTGTTCTAGTAAAGAGAAGTTAGACGCTCTGTTTCCCGAATTCTAGAAATTAACCTGGCTGCACGGTGCAGCAATTAGACGACTCATCAGTCTAAAACCCTACCAAAGCCCAAATACTCTACGCAATTTTCCACGATCGCGTATTGATTTACCCGACCATAACGATGGGTAAATCTATTGATGCATAGCTTGTATTAATTCACAACTTGAGGTTATTTCATGACACACATTCTCCATCTCGATGCAAGTCCACGGGGTGTACGATCTATTTCTCGCACCCTTTCAGCAGAATTCATCGCTAACTGGAAAGCTGCTCATCCCAATGACACGGTCACCTACCGCGATATTGGGCATTATCCTGTACCGTTTGTCAGCGAAGACTGGATTGCTGGTGCCTTTACACCCCCTGAACAACAAACGCTTGAACAAACTAAAGCAATTCGGGTTTCCGATGAGTTGATCGATGAGTTTTTAGCAGCCGATCGCTATGTGTTTGGCATTCCCATGTACAACTTCAGCATTCCTGCGAACTTCAAAGCCTACATTGATCAAGTTGTGCGCGTGGGTCGTACATTCTTAGCTGATGAAACAGGCTACAAAGCGCTGGTTCATGATAGGAAGATGACTATCATTCTTGCTCAAGGGGGAACTTATCCAGAAGATAGTCCTACTCACGCCTATGATCTGCAAACACCCTATCTTCGGTTTATTTTTGGGTTCATCGGCATTACCGATGTTGAGTTCATTTACGCCAATGGTCTCAACCTGGGTACGGAAGCCCGTAACCTGACAATCGTTAAAGCACAGGCTGCTCTAAAAGCGACGATCGCTCGTTGAGGTTAAGTCCCATGCTAAAGCGTGTAGCGATCGGTACAGATCAAGAAGCTCAGCAGGTCACTACCATTATTTCTTATGCAGTTCGCCCAGGACGCGAGTGGGGATATCAAGAGTGGCTGCACGGCATCGCTACAGCGGTTCACAAGTTCAAAGGATACTCAGGGGTCACTGTGATTCGCCCCCAAAATCATACTCACCCTGATTACGTAGCCATTGTTAGATTCAATCAGTACAGCAACTTGAAAACGTGGATGGAATCCGATATTTGACAGGAATGGATAACGCGGTTGCAATCTCTGATCGAAAAGACTGAAGTTGTTCAAACACTGACAGGGTTGGAGATCTGGTTTATGCTTCTAGGCAAGCCGCAGGCTCCACCCCCATGCTATAGGGTTGCGCTGGTGACGTGGCTAGGAGTGCTGCTCACGCTACCTATCCTGGAATATTTACTGGTACCGTTACTGTCTGAATTTCCTGTATTACTTCAGCAACTAATCATCACAGGATTTAGTGTTGTCCTGCTTGCCTATTTTGTCATACCGCACCTCACTCAACTGTTTTACAAATGGCTCTATTCCAGTCTATAAGCCCACATAACGCGACTTAAAGGAGAATCAAATGTCTGATCAACAGCAAAACAAATCGTTCGATTCTAACGGTACCAGCGAACTACTAAGCGATCGAGAATTAACTAAAATAGCGGGCGGTGCAGAGCATGACTACAATCAATTACTCCATTCAAAGATTTTGCAGCGTGATGCTGACGACTTCAACATTCCTGAAACTGAACCGACCTTTCCAACTCCACCCTACCCAGAAGATATAGCGTAAAAATGCTGCATCGTGCTCCAAGCAGCAAATAATCAATTCTCATGACCTGTAGCCCTATGACAGAAATTATTCTGCGCGAGTTGAATCGGAGTGACATTGACTGGATGACTTTGGTTGGACAGAAAGTAGAAATTGCGCCTGGCGCTCGACTGCCGACTGTTGACACACATTCAGGTCGGTTTTATCTGGTTCTAGAGGGTCAACTTGAACTGATCTCGCCTGATTCCGATCGCTCTCATCCTGGCATTGTCACTTACAGCAGCGGTGATGTCGTTGGATTCTTCTTTCTGCTGAGTTCTCCTTCGTCAGCTGTCTTTCAGGCACTTGAAAAGTCATTAGTTCTGACGATCGATTGTCAGTTGCTACTGGAAGAATTTGAGCAGGATGCTGGCTTTAGTGCCCGCTTCTACCGGGCGATCGCCATGCTGTTCACTCGCAAACAGTGGCAGATTGCCTCACGTCTACCTGAAGCGACTGTCACTGAGTCACATTCAATCATGACAAAAACCAGCTTTTCGATGTTTAGCTGTTTACATGACAGCGATATATGCTGGATGACAAGTGCAGGAAAAGTGAAGGAATTAAAAGCAGACGAAATCTATGTGCGAGAGGGACAGTCGCTTGAAACGCTGGATATTGTACTGAAAGGAAATCTATTGCTGTTGGTTTGCGGCGGCAAGCATAACGCGCTATCGCTTGCATTTGGTGCACCGCCCAGCAGCCAGCTTCGCAATATTGCTAAAGCACAGCCCGGTGATATTTTGGGCGCGACGACTTTTCTGGAAATGTCTCCTAATCTGTATCTGATCAAAACGGCTCAGGATACAAAATTGCTGTCGGTTCCAATTGCTCTTCTGATCCCCAAACTGCAAACCGATTTAGGATTTGCCGCTCGCTTTTATCAGGCACTCGCCAGCATCACCACAGAGCAGCTTTATCAAATGATCAGTCGCTTAGCAGGCAGCGTTCCCTCCTATGAGCCGGGGTGCAGCCTGTGCGATCAATCCGCCTATCAAGGCGAACTCAGTCTTTCAGCGTTGCAGGAGTTGTCGATCGCGAGAACGAAATTTCACTGGCTGCTGCGACAGCTTGGGATAAAAGAGCGGACATAGAGAACGGCAGTAATTAAGCAAGGTGGTGACTCATGGCAGACGAAAAAGACTCTAACCTATTCCGAGCTGAGGCACTGGCGCAGATTGCTTCCCCCGAACAACTTGACCAGCTCATGCAAATTGTGAATCTGAAGGACTGGCTGCCGCTAGCATCGATCGGCTTTCTGGTCGTGCTGGCACTGGTCTGGAGCGTTGTCGGACGGATTCCCATTTTCGTCCAGGCAAGAGGACTGTTAGTGCAAGATACGACTAATCCCAGGCAGCTTATCAGCGTCAGCTATTTCCCGATTGCTCAAGGCAAACAAATTCAGCCGGGCGATCGGGTTTTGATTAGTCCTGAAACAGCAAGCTTCCAGGAATTTGGCGGACTTGAGGCAATCGTAACCTCTGTTTCATCCCAGCCCGTCACGCAGTCAGCCGCCCTCAAGCGCACAAACGGCAATTTGGAGCTAGCGGCTCTGGTCTACACGCCTGCCTCGATCGAAGTCGTTGCCCAGTTTAAACTTGCTCCTGACAATCCCAGCGGCTACCAGTGGTCGATGTCTCGTGGATCTGCTCAGCTCTCAAGCCAAACGCCGACCGATGCCAGAGTGATGCTGAGCGAACAAGCCCCCATCACCTTTATCTTCCCGTTTTTGAAATAAGTCTTATGCTGAAAACCCTGCTCAATCCCGCCCCGCAGTTCTCCTGGAATTGGTGGAAGGCTCCCCGGAAAGTTCTGCAACAGCAGGGGCAAACGCTCTGGAGTCGCAAGCGCAATCGCGTTCGCACGCCAACGCTGCTGCAAATGGAAGCCGGTGAGTGCGGAGCTGCCGCCCTGGGAATCATTCTGGGCTACTACGGGCGAATTGTGCCCCTGGCAGAGCTGCGGCAAGCCTGTGGCATTTCACGGGACGGCAGTTCGGCAGCAAATGTCGTGGCGGCGGCAAAGGCCTATGGACTGAACGCCAAAGGCTTCAAAAAGGAATTGCAAAGCTTAATGGCACTGCATCCGCCTTATATTGTCTTCTGGCAGTTTGATCATTTCTTTGTGGTGGAGGGATTTAGCAAAGAGCAGGTCTTTGTCAACGATCCGGCTGCCGGACGGCGCACGGTTTCGCTGGAAGAGTTTAATCAGGGCTATACGGGCATTGTCCTGGTGATGGAACCAAACGAAACTTTCCAAAAGGGCGGCAAGAAAAAAAGCGTCGTTCAATCGCTGCAAACCCGCCTTCAGGAATCGATCCCAGCATTGCTGTACTGCATTGCTGCGGGTTTTTTGCTGGTGATTCCCAATTTGGCTGTGCCCGTCTATAGCCAGGTATTTATCGATAATATTTTGATTAATGGTCGGACGAATTGGCTTGCTTATTTACTGGCAGCAATGGGATTGACCATCACGCTTCAGGGTTTGTTGACCGCACTTCAACTTCGCTATCTGCGAAAGTTAAAAATTAAACTATCCATTTCGATGTCCAGCCATTTTATCTGGCATTTATTGAAACTGCCTATTAGCTACTACGCCCAGCGTTATCCCGGTGAAATTAGCAGTCGAATTCGGATTAACGATCGCGTTGCCACCGCCCTCACCGGACAACTGACAACCACGCTAATCAGTGCTGTTGTGATTGTATTTTATGCCGCTGTGATGCTGCACTACAGTCCTTTGTTGACACTGATTGTGATTTGTTTTGCGATCGTCAATGTGCTCATCTTGCAGTGGGTGGCGCGTCAGCGAGTCGATGCCAACATCAAAGCGGCACAGAACTTTGGTAAGGTGAACGGCGTGGCGATCGCCGGGCTCCAGAGCATTGAAACCCTGAAAGCTTCTGGCTTAGAGTCCGATTTCTTTTCGCGCTGGGCCGGCTACTACACAAAGGCAATCAACGCTCAGCAAGAGCTAAACCTTGCCAACCAGAAGCTGAGTCTGCTGCCGTCACTCATTACGGCACTGAGTACCGTCGCTCTGCTGAGTATTGGCGGTTGGCAGGTAATCCAGGGACAGATGAGTATTGGGATGCTGCTGGCATTTCAGCTTTTGACCGTCAGCTTTTTGGCTCCTGTGAATGATCTGGTGCGGTTTGGGAGTACGCTGCAAGACCTGGAGGGAAATCTGCTGCGGCTGGATGATGTGTTGGACAATGCCACCGATCCGGCTCTGGAAACTGCTAAGCAACAGGCGATCGCCCGTACAACCCCGCATACCGTTTCGGGGGCAAATCGGCTGCAAGGCTATATTGAATTAAAAGACGTTACCTTTGGCTACAGTCGTGTGGCTGCACCCCTCATTCAAAACTTCAACCTTTCGATCAAGCCAGGGCAGCGAGTCGCATTAGTGGGCGGTAGCGGATCGGGCAAATCAACGCTGGCAAAAATCATTGCGGGACTCTATGAACCCTGGTCAGGCACGATTTACTTTGACGGCATTCCCAGAGAGGGCATTGGGCGATCGATCCTGACCAATTCTATTTCTGTGGTCGATCAAGACATTATTTTGTTTGCCGATACGATTCGCGCCAACCTGACGCTGTGGGACGCGACCATTTCCGGTCAAACGATTGAAAAAGCTTGCCAGGATGCTGCGATTCACGAAGCGATTCTTTCGATTCCAGGGGGTTACCGTGCGCCTTTGATTGAAGGAGCCGCCAATCTCAGCGGGGGTCAACGGCAGCGATTAGAAATTGCCCGATCGCTGGTGAACAATCCCGCAATTTTGATTATGGATGAAGCAACGAGTGCGCTGGATGCCGAAACAGAGAAAATCATCGATCAAAATTTACGACGCCGGGGATGCACCTGTTTAATTGTGGCGCATCGACTCAGCACCATCCGCGACTGCGAGGAGATTATCGTCTTGGAGCGAGGAAAGGCGGTGCAGCGGGGAACGCACGAAACCCTGTGGCAGGAAAAAGGACACTACGCACAGCTCATCACCAGTGAAGGGGCATAATTTCGATTTCAAAATCAGATTGTTCTGTCACTGATAGGCAATGTGGACGGTTGTGTCGCAAAAACAGCCGCTGGTAAGGTAGACAAGCCCCGTTATGCCTTCTCGCCCTCCGATGGCTACTGCTGCTCTGTTCAAGTGGCGGCATTTCTTGCCTGAAATTATCCTGCTCAATGTTCGTTGGTACTGCCGTTA
>NZ_JAMPKZ010000006.1:0-241915 GCF_039962215.1 Leptolyngbya sp. ST-U4 | reverse complement strand
ACAGCTACATCGGTGAGCAATAGAGATTGCTTGAGCCGTGTACAGTGAAAGTTGTATGCACGGTTCTGAGGGGAGGGAGAAGGACATATCTAAAACCTTCTCTTTTACCCGACGGCATTATTGACCATCGCACTTGCCCATCATGCGACAGCTAAAACACGGAACCATTGAGTTGATCCTTGGCAACATCGTGGACCAGGATACCGACGCAATCGTCAATGCTGCCAACACCAAACTAACTGGCGGCGGGGGGGTGGATGGTGCCATTCATCGCGCAGCAGGACCACAACTCAAAGAATTCTGTCTCCAGCTACCTGCAGATGAACAGGGGCGACGCTGCCAAACAGGTCACGTCCAGACTACGCCTGCCGGTAATCTCAAAGCAAAATATGTCATTCATGCTGTCGGTCCCTTCTACAACGAACGGTACTCAGATAAAGCTCACACCCAACTCCGGCAAGTTCATACGCTTGCCCTTCAAGCAGCGATCGCCCATCACTGTACCTCGATTGCCTTTCCTGCCATCTCAACGGGAGCCTATCGCTTTCCTGTCGCAGCGGCAGCGAAAACTGCCATTGATTGCGTTTGCACGTTTCTCAGCACAACTCCAGGTCTGTCATTCGTGCGGTTTGTCTTATATAAGCAGCCTCAATATGATATTTTTTCTTCGACACTAGAAGAATGGCGAATGGATGATTTAGACCCGTAACTGAGACCGCAACAGCCCCATAACCCTGCGTTGGAACGGCGGAGCAATGGCGATCGGTTATGATGCAGAAGTTAATTGCCGCCGCTCACTTCAGCCGTTGTGCCGCTGGATGATCGGTGAAGACAGTCCTTAAAAGCTACTTGTGGGTCTCTAATGTTAGGTTAATTCCAGTTCTCACAACGTAAGGTTGTTGGTCTTTGATGCAAGCTAATTTTACGATTCGTGCTGCTAAGCTTGAAGACCGACCAGTTCTCGTCACGTTAATGGAGTTGCTCCAGGATGCTGAGCGTGAGTTACATCTGAGCAGAGCACTGGGTTCAGAGATTAGCGATGCCCATCTCACGTATCTTGAAGAACTTGTTAAGCAGCAGAATGGTCAAATTTATGTTGCAGAGTCCCAAGAAGGCATCCTTGGCTTTGTTGTTTGTTTCGTTGAGAAACTTGATGAAAGCGATCTACATGTTGTTGAATCAGAGCGAGAATACGGTTACATTTCTGATTTGTATGTTGTTTCGACGATGCGAAAGCGTGGAGTTGCTGCTGCTCTGATGCAAGCAGCTGAACGGCATTTTCTGAATTTAGATTTGGAAGTTGTTAGAGTGGGTTTGTTATGCAGCAATGAACTCGCAGCCAAGTTCTACCAGAGAGCTGGATATCAACCGTATGAGATTTTGTACGAAAAGCGACTCAATGAGTAATCGCAGCACAACAACGCTGTTGCAGCGGACTAAAAGGGTCAATTAGTGTTGCAGTAGGTTGATCAGTTGCCGCTGAACAGCAACATTAGGCGTACTTTCTCTGTTTGATAAAAATTTTCCCACACAGGCAAAAATGAGCTATGGGATCAGATGCCAGGATATATATCTTCGATCACAACAAATACACTACTGAAGTAATTCCTGCTCTTAAAAGCTTCCTTCTAACCGGATATCTTAATCCTTGGTTAAGTGAGCTGAAACATAAAATCGACAAGGTCTGGTATGTCCCTGAATATCTTTGTTCAAGTAGCCTAGATATAGATAAATACTGCGATTACCTTGAAGCTGATTTTTCTGCACGCAATCAATATAGTCTTTTCTCAGGCATTGATTGGGAGCTCAGATCTTGTAAGTCACCAAGCTGCCTACTGCGAGACTTTTGTATATTTCACACATCTTCAAGAAGAGATAACGTTGAGTATTTCAATTGCTTAATTTGTGGTGCAATACTCGAAAAGACGCTAGGTAGGAGTCAGTTCGTAGGACGTTCTCAACGTGCTTCTTGGTATCAAGAAGACTTACACTTCAACAACCTCCGTTTAATAGAGCTTCTTTCTGCTCTTGCTTATAGAGGCAATGTAATCGGCTATTTATGGAAGAATTCTGATGGGATTTATGGCTGGTTAAGTCCATCTGAAACTTGCCAGCTATATCAGGAGCTAAGTAAAATTGATTTACCACTTTTGGATCGTAGTTTTGATGCAATGGAAGAAGCATTGCGAGAATTCAGATCAGAGAGAAACCCTGAACCCTCTCGACTTAATTTTTGCAAATTGAGTCTTTCCTTCGTCAGAACAGTTGCTCAAATTGCCTATGAGCAAGATTGTGGAATTTTATGGGGTAATGATTTACCTCACTACTTTATAGATGAAAATGCCTAACAAGTCCGCTGCACACCGACCGAGTAGGGCGATCGGTTATGGTGCAGAGAGTATCTGCAGCGGGTGAGCGGATTCGTTACGCAGAGTCGATCGCCCCACTGTCATTGCTCCTAAAAGCGAGCGATCGTAGTTTAAAGGTCTATGATCATTGAAGTCCGTTGCTCTCCCCCCTCCCATGACTTCCCTGATCGATCGACTCAAAGGCATCAATCTCTATCTCATCGGCATGATGGGCGCAGGCAAAACCACGATCGGACAGCAGCTTGCCGCCGCCTTGGGCTATCAGTTTTTTGATACCGATTCCGTTGTGGAGCAGGCAACCGGACAATCAGTTTCAGACCTGTTTGCGACTCAGGGAGAACCCGCTTTCCGGCAGCTCGAAACCCAGGTTTTGGCAGAACTTTCCACCTATCGTCGCCTAGTGATTGCTACGGGTGGCGGCATTGTGCTGGAGCGATCGAACTGGAGCTATTTGCAGCACGGCGTGATTATTTGGCTCGATGTCCCGGTTGCGACCCTGTTCGATCGCCTCAAATCAGACACAACTCGCCCCCTGCTCCAAACCGCAGATCTCCTCGCCCGGCTACAAACTATCCTGGAAGCCCGCCAACCTCTCTACCAGCAAGCCGATTTACAGATTTCTATCACGTCCGAAGAATCCCCTCAAGCCATTGCAAACCGCATTCTGATGGACATTCCCTCCGTGCTCAAGCCCGACCAGTCGATCGCCGATCTCAATTAACCAAATTAATCATTCACAGGAAAACACAAAGATTTCTAACCTCCCTCATCCCATCCCCCCATCTCCCTACCTCCCCAGCTCCCCTAAACTTATCGATCGCATAACAGAACACCATCCTGCCGACCCCTGCCTGATACACTGCATTAATGCAATTCCTTGAACTCGTTTTTGCTCCATGACGCTCGACCAAGAATACATTCAAAGAGAAGAAGCTACCCGCGTTCGGGTTCTGAGTGAAGCACTGCCCTACATCCAGCAGTTTACCGGGCGCACGATCGTTGTGAAGTATGGCGGCGCAGCGATGAAAGACGGAAGCCTCAAAGAGACGGTGATCCGCGACATTGTCTTTCTATCCTGTGTCGGCTTGCGTCCGGTTGTTGTACACGGGGGCGGACCCGAAATTAACTCCTGGCTGGATAAGCTTGGGATTGAGCCTCAATTTAAGAATGGGCTGCGCGTTACTGATGCTGCCACAATGGATGTGGTTGAAATGGTGCTGGTCGGGCGGGTCAACAAAGAACTGGTCGCGCTGATTCAGCAAGCAGGTGGTGTGGCAGTCGGGCTATGTGGCAAAGACGGCAACCTGATTCGGGCGCGTCCGCAGGGCGATACGGGCATTGGATTTGTGGGAGAAGTGAATTCGATCGATGTAAAGCTGATCAACTCGCTGGTGCAAAATGGCTATATTCCGATCATTTCCAGCGTGGCAGCCGACGAGAAGGGGCAGGCATACAACATCAATGCGGATACGGTTGCAGGCGAGCTTGCTGCGGCACTGGGAGCTGAAAAGCTGATTTTGATGACGGACACCTCCGGCATTCTCCGAGACTACAAAGATGCCAGTACGCTCATTTCAAAAGTCGATATTCAGGAAGCGCGTCACCTGATTGAAGCGGGTATTGTATCCGGCGGCATGATTCCCAAAGTGAACTGCTGCGTTCGATCGCTGGCACAAGGCGTGAAAGCTGCCCACATTATTGACGGTCGTTTGCCTCATGCGCTGCTGCTAGAAATCTTTACGGATGAAGGAACCGGGACAATGATTGTTGCCTCTGATTTTTGCTATTAGCCCTAGACCAGAAACTATCCCGCGCCGAATGCTGCATCCGAATGACTGCATCTGAAGGACTGCATCTGAATTATCGGGATCAGCGTCAGCCCAGTCTAAAGGGAATATGGGATAATGAGTGAGGTCTATTTCTAGAATTGGCTTGTGAATAACGTCCGCACCGTTTCCGATACTAAAAGAGCGTTTTACACGCTGCATACGCGCCCGATTAACTCAATCTATCGGCGGGTTGTTGATGAGCTGATGGTAGAAATGCACCTGCTGTCGGCGAATACTGATTTCAGCTACGATCCCATTTATGCCCTTGGTGTCGTGACATCGTTCGATCGCTTTATGCAGGGCTATCGTCCTGAAGGGGACAAAGACTCGATTTTTAATGCCCTTTGTCAATCGTTGCAGGATGACCCACAGCGATATCGCCATGATGCGGCTCAGCTTCAGTCAGAAGCGGCTTCGCTGTCGTTTAACGATTTTCTGAACCAGGCAAAAAATGTATCCTCTACGGAAGCGGGCGGCATTATCGGTCATTTGAAAGCCGTTGCAGCCAATCCCAAGTTCAAATACAACCGTCCTTTTGCGATCGGTTTATACACGCTGCTGGAAACCATGAACCCGGAACTGGTCAAGGACGAAAAGCAGCGAAATGAACTGCTGCAAACCCTTGCTGAAGCGATGCATTTTTCCACTGATAAGGTGCAAAAAGACCTGGAACTCTATCGCAGCAATCTGGAGAAAATGGCGCAGGCGCAAATCGTCCTTGCCGACGTCCTCAAAGCCGATCGCAAAAAGAAAGAAGAGCGGGCAAAGGCAAAGGATGCGGTGACAGCCCCCACCGATTCTCAGGAAACGGCCTGATCTGCTTCGTCTTGCTTTGCCTCGTCTTCTAGAGCTTGAATTGCCAGCAGCAGCACTTCTTCCTGAGCTTCAAAGTCTTCTTCGCCGATGTCGCCCATATCAAAGGCAAGCTGAAGCGCGAGTAGTCGCTTGCTCAAATTTTCTTTCTGGTCGAGTTCTGGGCTGGCTTGCTCTAGAATCTTTTCGCCGATCCAGCCGATTCCGGCAATCGGGGCAGTGATCGGAGTCAGCAGTAAGTCAAAAAACATCAGGGAATCCTCCAGGCGCAACTAGCGTAACTGAGCAAAGTTAAACGGAGCGGTAAAGCTGTTGTAGCGGATGCGAAGCCGATTCTCAAACGCTTGATCGAGAACTTCGACCTGTTCGCAAAACTCTGCTTCCTGCTCCCACGGAATCAAATAAGCCGCGTTGTAAATCATGCCTTCCATAAGGGAGTCGTTTTCAACCGTCTCGAGCGCCCGCCCGTTTAGCCTCTGCCGAAACGTTTCAACGATCGCCTGCTTGCGGTCATTCATCGCCCGCTCGATCGCCTGCCCGATTCGCACCACCTCATCCATGCTGAGCGATTTGCCTTCGAGTTGGTCACGCTGGTCACGGAGGATGGCGTTTTCCTGCATGAGTGCTTCCAGTTCGCGAGCGGCATCCCAGACCACCTTGACGCTCACTTCTCGTCGTCCCTCTAGTTTGTGCAAAAGCTGCTTCAATACTTCACCCTTCGGCACAAGCAACTGCTGCTGGACGCGCTCCCAGTCCTGAATAATTAACCCAAACTGAAGCGGCAAAAGGGTCTGATAGCCCTGCTCCATTGCCTGCTCCAGGACTCGCTCATGTCCGAGCAGATTGCGGCGGCTCGCCAGGTAGCGTTCCTGCTGCGCTTCGGAATAAAGAAAGACAAATTCATCGACCACTTGAGCCTGAACGGGCTGCTTGTCTAAGCCTTCCAGACCCAGATCCTTTGGACCGGGGGAGGGAAAGATTCCGTATAAGTAAAGACCGTGTGACATGGGATTTCCATTTAACTAGGATGACGATTGGTGAAGCTCAGCCATTTAGGAGAGCAGCGACGGAGCGAGGAATGTGAATTCAATCAGCGGCAATTTCTGTGGATGGGCATCTCCTCTACTTCCGGTTAGGGCACCGACTCCACTACGGATTGAATCTGTGACTTAGCATTCCCTGTTTTCGTTAACCGCTCACGCGATGCAAAACCACTTTCTCTACGGAGTAATTGGTCGGGAAGTGAGGACAAGCCGCAGTTTGGCATGAATCAGATTAAGTTGTGCCAGTCCCAAATCCAGATCGCCCTCCAGCACAACTCCGGTATGCAGCAGACGATCGAGGAGTTCCAGAACGGTTGGCTTCGCAGAAGTTTTGCCAGGATAGTAGCCGTTAGCAGGCAGCAGCGTTCCAATTTCTCCTAGATCAACGTTGAGATCTGCCGGGTCGATTTCAAAAATTTCGCAGAGCTGCACGACCTGGGCTTCAAGTTTTTGCAAGCTGTCTGCTGCCCGTTCTAAATCCTGATCGCTGAGGGCTTCGGCTTCCATCCGACGGATGACCTGCGCTTCCATGAGTTGACGGATCAGCTCGATCAGGGTTAGCAGCAGCGGAGCCAATCCTGCATTTGCCGGTTTACTAGGATGAGTAGTCTGACTTTCAGTGCGCTGAACAGCAGCGAGAGAGCAGTCTGTAGGGGAGGGGGGCATGGTAGTGCGATGAGGGGGGCAGGCGGCAGGCACTTTAGGGTTCTCAAAGTTGCCTAAAGTTTCCCAAAGCTGGGGGATTTAAGGGGCGATGCAGGACATCTGCTACCGTTCAGATCACCGCTTAGGATTGTGCAGCTTTGAGCGATCGCAGTTCTTGTTCCAGACTATCGATTCGTACTTGAAGCTGCTGATTTGCCTCCAGCAAGGAGTGAGATTGGGCACTGAGAAACGAGTTATTTTCCCACCAGTTAATGCCGATCTCTTTTGCCTTATCAATCGATGAAATGAGCAGGCGGATGCGGATGCTCAGCAGTTCTGTCGCACCGACGGAAACAGTAATGTCTCCGGCAATCACAACCCCTTTATCTAAGACCCGCTCCAGCACATCTGCCAAACTGGAGCCGGATGTAGCACTCTGAAACGAGCGATTCGTGGGGGTGATTCCGCCTGAAGGAACGTTGCTGTGTGGCGATCGAGAGTCGGTTAGCGTCATGGCAAATCATCCTCTGACAACTCAGACATCTCCAGCAGCTTGATAAGCGATTCCTGCATCGGATGCGGTGGTGCATTTAGCGCAGGTGCTTCTAGAGCAGCTTCTTGCTCCGGCTCTTGATCGATCGGTTCCCCGCGCAGGAATTCCAGCTCCGTGTCTAGAGGCTGAGCTTCCAGATCAGTAAAGTCAAGATCAGGAGATTTCAGCGCGGGTGCTTGGATTAGTTCACTCAACGTTTCTAATTCGGTGTCTAGCTCCAGGTCTTCGAGCGACTTCACTGCAGTGACAGGAACCTGTGCCTTTTGCAGTCTTGGAATAACGCGCGCCTGGGGTACAAAGCTTGCCACCTGTTGCTGCATCGCAAAAGCGACAATTTGCTCATTAAACACTTCCCACAAAAGCTGGCTGGCTTCTTCCAGGGGCAGTCCTGTTCGCGATAGCAAAACATCCTCACAGATATCGCGGAAGTCAGGATTTTCCGGGATAACAAGAATACTGTGTTCTTGACAGACCTTTGCCAGAATTAAGCCCGATCGCAGTCCTGAAGACTTCTCGGCTCCGGTTTTCTTGCGGAATGCCTTCACGAGCTGCACAATCAGCGTGGCACTATCGCGGTCAATCTGAGTTTTCTGAACCACAATTTCCTGCTGCGTTAACTCATCTGGCTCCGGCATATTGATCGTGATGAGGCGATCGAGCAGCGCATCCTGTGTCGCATGCACCCCGCAGTATTCCTCAGGATTCGAGGTAAAAATGGCACGAAAATCAGGATGCACCCGAATATAGTCGCTGCGACCGTGCAAGGGCGGCAGCACCAACAGTTTTTCCTCCAGGGCAGACAGCAGCACGTTGTTCACTTCGGGACGAGAGCGATTGAACTCGTCGTACACCAGCGTAAATCCTTCTCGGCAAGCCATCGTCAGCCGTGAATCGACCCAGTTTTGCCGCAGTTCGTCTTCGACCTTGACCACGCTGTGAATAAAGTTATCCACCACCTTTTTGCGCGTGTAACCCGACTGATTGCCGATTAGATCTGAGGTTTTGAACTCGTCATCGCCAAAGACTAGCATCATTGGACGGGCTAGCAGGTCAGCCAGATGCAGGGCGAGGGTAGTCTTTCCGGTTCCGGCAGGTCCGCGCAGATGCACTGAAAAGCCCGACTGAAGATAGCGCAGTGTTCGCATTGCTACGCGCTCTACGGCGGGGGTGCTGACAAAGCGGCGGGGGCTAGCACGAAGGATGGTGGGCACGGGCTTAGTTTCCATTGGCATGCACTTGAATGAATTTTGAAGTGGGGCTTGAAGTGGGACTTGAACTGAAGCTTGAATGGAGTTCGAACTTACTGCTGAATGCGATAAACATGGTCGCGCTGAACAATGCAGCCCTTTTTGATGAGCGATCGAAGCGCATCAACAGCGGCAAAACGATTCAGGGCAAAAGTAGATTCAACCTCTGCCAGGGTCGTCTGCTGAACTCGCGTTAAATGATTGAAGATGGTTTGTTCGAGCTGGGTCAGATTCGGTTTTGCGATCGGTGGTTTAGTCTGGGTTACAGAAGTTGCCTTACGCGGAGAACTGCCTGGAATAGCCTTTGATTTGTCAGGCTGTGGCGATCGTACTCGTGCGACTAATCGTGCTGGAGGTCGTGCTGAGGGTCGTGTTGCCGATCGTTCTGGAAGTTGTCCTGAAGTTTGTCCTGCGGGTCGTGAAGCAAATTGCGTTTTGAGCTGCGGCGGAGTGGGCTGAGAAATGCTTGCTGGTTGAGAGCTGCCCCAAACCTGCTGACGAATCTCGGCACAATAAGCAGTCAGTTCAGACCGAAAGGCGGCAAGCTGGTCAAACAACCGCTTCATGTCCGCTTTGCGCTGCTCGTGGCTTTGTCTCAGACTTTGCTGAAGCTGATAGGCGCGATCGTGCCGCATTGCTTCCAGTTCACTTAGGTCTGCTTCGACCTCGCCTCGCATTCGTTCCACAAACTCTGCCAGATTTTGCATTACCTGAAGCTGGTTTTGGCAACGCTGCTGCTGGTGGGTTTGCAAAAGTTGCTGCGTGTCTAATCGAATGGCGGTGGTTTCTGCCTGGATTACCTGCATTCGGTTGCTTACCTGCTGCTGCATAACGGCAACAGTGGCACTAAGCTGCTGCTGAAACTCGTCCAGGGTTTGAAAAAGCTCTTGGGACATGGTGGTGCGATCGGCAGATTGCTCAGCAATCAATACCTGGGTGTCCTGCTGAAGCTGCTGCTGAAATGCTCGAAGCTCTTCCCGAAGCTGGTCTGCCTGCCGCTGCCGTTGCTGGGAAAACTGCGCCAGCGTAGTGCGAACCTGCTGCTGTCGATGTAGCGTTTCCTGCTGACGTTGCTGGCGTTGCGCTTGCCAGATTTCTTTGAGGGAAGTCACGAAATCCTCCTGTAGGAAGTACGAGCTAGGAATGTGAGATGCGGGGGCAAGACTGAGCAAGCAGAGCGATTCCTGTCTCACTCAGTCCAGCTCGATGATCCGCCTGTTGATGAGACAGCGGTTAGGCAGAAGGAACCGCAGCTTGAGCGGTGAGACCCACAGCTTCTGCATACTTCAGATAGGTTTCCACCGAGGCAATGACGACACGCGCTTCAATTGCCAGCAGTTCAATGCCGACTAGCGAAACCCGCACCCAGGCATCGACAACAATGCCTTTGTCGAGAATGCGATCGACGACTTCAGCCAAGCTAGACGAGGAATTCACTTTTTCAACTGCCATAGCAATCCACCTTTATCGGTTGTAGGGTTGTAAAACGATCGTGTAACGGTATCGCTGTTCTGCAACGGTTGTTTGAAAAGTTGTCAGTTAGCGTATGTTT
This sequence comes from Leptolyngbya sp. ST-U4, assembly GCF_039962215.1. Classification (NCBI taxonomy): domain Bacteria; kingdom Bacillati; phylum Cyanobacteriota; class Cyanophyceae; order Leptolyngbyales; family Leptolyngbyaceae; genus Leptolyngbya; species Leptolyngbya sp. ST-U4. Next base: position 231,864 of record NZ_JAMPKZ010000006.1, on the reverse strand, counting down.
ATCAAGATAGGAATTTGATGCTGTGAAGGTTACGGGATAAATGCTGAAAAGATAAAGCCTCTTTAAATAATTTCCGTAGAATTACGAGTATTTATTGTTAAGATTTCTCTTGCAAGCCAATGCTAAATAAGCTATCTCGTTCACTGATTCTATTTAGCATTGGAATTGACGGCGCACTTTATCTAGCCTGATTTTTGTCGCCTCCAAATCCCAATAGAGCGGGCTACTGGTTCTTTATTTATTTCGTTATATTTCCCGTTCTAGGACTTTTACGATTCCTGGCTTTAGCCCTGAGAAAATCGCTGAATTTCTCCTGGTGGATGAGTGGAATGTTACTGCTCTACGTTCTTCTGTAACCTTTCTCACGAAAGGCTTGTAGCTTGAACTGGGCTGGATAATTCAATGGTTGCCATTCGGAAGATTTGAACTCTTTCATTTCGCCGCATTAATTGCCGCATTGATTGCAGCACTGATTGGGCTTCTCTTTGCCATACAAAGGCACTGAAAGAGCTATTTCCCTGTTTAATAATTTGACTTAATCAATTACTGTCTAACACGCTGCTCGAACTGTTCACGAGTGTTTTCGACCACAACGATCGCCTCTTGATAAACATCAGAATGCGTTTGCTGAAGCCAGCTTAGAAGGCTTGCCATTTGAGCATTGCGAAGTTCGAGATCGGCTTGAAAAATGGTTGCTGTTGCCATGTGCTGAGCGTATTGGACAGGATGTCCCTGAGCAACAAAATTGGCAATCAGAAATTGCAGAGCTTGCTGACGTGCATCCATGTTTTGTTCAATCATTGATTTCCTAACGCTGACGTTGGCTCATTAACAACTCGTAAGCAGCGGCAAATTCAGCCTCAGTAATGCGAATCGTGGCGGGATCAGCTTGCCCCCGCGATCGATGGCGACGGATTGCTTCTAGCGCGGCTTGGTTGCTTAGCAGTGCCAGATCTGCCCCGTTCCAGCCTTCGGTTTGCGCTGCCCAGGCTTCGAGATTGATGTTTTCCAGGGGGCGATCGGCGTTGTGAACTTGGAGGATCGCCAAACGGCTATTCAGATCTGGTAAATCGATCTTGATCTGTAAATCAAAGCGTCCCGCTCTCAGCATTGCGGGATCGAGGGCATCGGGGCGGTTGGTTGCGCCAATCAGCAGCACATTAGGGCATTCCTGCATTCCATCCAGTTCAGTGAGAAGTTGACCGACGACGCGATCGCTCACCCCAGAATCACCCGAAAACTTTCCCCGTGCCGGAGCCAGGGTATCGATCTCATCCACAAATACGACACAGGGAGCCGCCTGACGCGCTTTGGTAAACAGTTCGCGAACGGCTTGCTCGGCAGCACCTACCCATTTACTGAGCAGTTCGGGTCCATTGACTGCAATAAAATTAGCACGTGCCTGAGCCGCAACTGCTTTGGCTAAAAGGGTTTTGCCTGTTCCAGGTGGTCCCCAGAGCAGAATTCCGCGTGGTGCAGTGGCTCTGGTTTGCTGGTAGAGTTCCGGGTACAGCAGTGCGCCCTCAACTGATTCTTGCAGGGTTTGCTTCACCGTTTCCAGTCCGCCGATTTCATCCCAGGTAATCTGTGGCGATTCGACCTCGACCGATCGCAGTACCGAAGGCTTAATCTCCTTGATTGCTTGAAGAAAATCAGCCTGAGTCACGGTCATTGTTTCGGGAATGGCAGCTTTAAGGCTGGGAACCTGACGGCGCAGTGCGGTATAGGCGGCTTTTTGACAAATGGCTTTGAGGTCGGCTCCCACCATGCCTACTCCCAAGTCTGCGATCGCCGTCAAATCGACAGACGCCTCTAGCGGCATCTCGCGAGTTAAGATCTGGAGGATTTCCAGGCGACCTTCACGATTGGGCACTCGGAACTGCACTTCGCGATCGAATCGACCGGGACGACGCAGTGCCGGATCAAGATGATTGGGATGATTGGTTGCCGCTAGCACGATCACGCCGGGGGTTTTGGCAAAGCCATCCATCAGGCTTAACAATTGCGCTACCAGCCGTTTTTCAACTTCGCCTTCGACCTTGCTGCGATCGGGCGCGAGGCTGTCAATTTCATCGATAAACACCAGGCAGGGAGACGACTTGCCCGCTTTCTCGAACAGGCTTCGCAGCCGAGATTCTGCTTCGCCGTAGTATTTGCCGATCACTTCAGGACCGACGATCGCGATGTAGTTGACCCCCAGTTCTTCTGCCAGGACACGTGCTGTCAAGGTTTTTCCGGTTCCGGGAGGTCCGACAAGCAGCACGCCTTTGGGAGGTTCGAGTCCCAGTTTTGCTAACAGATCCGGTCGCCGCAGCGGAATTTCAACCAGTTCGCGCAGCTCTTGCAGCACTTCGCCCAAGCCACCCACGTCTTTCAGGGAGGAGGTTGTGCCAGTCGGAGCCGTCAGGCTGTCGTCAGTTGCGTCATCACCCGGAGCAGCCGCAGCACTGGCAGACGAATTCGGTGCAGGTGAATTTCGCTTAATGCGACTCGTGCCGATATCCGTGCGGGGAATACTGCCCTGACGCGGAATGCTGCTGAGCGGACGGGCGTTGATCTGAACATCAGTTTTGATTTCGCCCTTCTCGATTTTTTCTTCCAGGGCTTTGGCAAGCTCTAGCAGTTGCTCGAAGCCCTTAAACAGTTCGCTCATGGCGGATCTGCCGATAGATGGGATGAAGTGATTCAGTCTTTAGTAATCCCAGGGCGATCGAGAAACGCTCACTGCTTTTTTCAACTGAGACAATAATGGAGCTAGACAGCTTCGGTTAAAGGTTGCGGTGGCTTGAACCTGATCAATTAGCCAGCTTGCGCCGATCGATTTCCTCTATTCCAGGTTCTCATAACCCAGGGCGCTATGAGCTTTGAATTAGGTCGCTTTCCGATCGGTGATGTTGTGATTGGGCGAATTGTGGAATTAAAGCCCAGAGGAGTCTTAGTTGATTTCGGGGCTGAACAGCCTGCGTATGTTCCAGTATCAAAGCTATCTTTAGTTGATATTGAAACTCCACAGGAAGCAGTACAGCTCAACGAAATTAGAGAATTTCTGGTCGTCGGAAACTACGACAGTGAACACGATTTTTTCTTTTCAAATTGTTCGCCTGAGACGTTAATTGATAGCAATCTGCTGTATGAAGCTGTGATCGATCGAGCATCTCTTAATTGTGAACGTCCTGTCAGGCGAGAAGAACTGCTCATACACACCCGAATTCTTGATGTTGAACCGGACGGAGTAAGAGTTAGAGTTCAATGGTTTTTGTGTTCAGAGCGTCCCCCAACGATTACTTTTTCAATCCGAGCATTAGAGCGGCAAACTGCATGGAGACGAATACGACAATTGCAGGCTGAAGATGTAACGCTCCATCTAGAGATCCTGGAGAAGACAAGATATAGCGTGCTAGTTGAAGTTGAGGGATTGCGAGGAGCCGTTAACAACGTTGATAGATGCAAAGAGGAGCTAGTAGTTGGGCAAAGACTTTCTTTAAAGATTTTAGATTCAAAAGAGAGATTGAGTAATTTCAAGCCGCTTGAGATAGAACTGATTCAAAGTTTTACCTTAAACAAATTACGTCAGTTTCAGGTAGGTCAAATTGTGAATGGTAGGGTGCATGTCGTTAAGCCTTATGGAATATGGATTAATATTGATGGCATATATGCTTTACTGCATCGCTCAAAAATTGCTCAACAAATCGACAATCTGAAACAAGTTTTTAAAGCAAATGATTCTGTAAAAGTAACGATTGCAGAAATAAATTTACAGAGGGCACGAGTCAATCTGGAGAGCTGTGAGAAGTTAGCAGAGCAACTTTAAAATGCGCTCTGATCGTAAAGGTTATTTGCGGTGAGCCAGCGTGGATGTTCGTGAGAATTAATTAGGGGAAGACTTTTAGCAGGAGTTCTAAAAAATCACCCCTGTTAAAGTCGATCGCCATGCTGCACTATTTTGATTCGCTGCGTCTGGTTCTGGTGAGCGGGAAAGGAGGAGTCGGAAAGACAACTTTTTCCTGCGGGTTTGCACGTCGGTGGGCGCGGCAGTTTCCTGGTGAGCGGGTGTTGCTGCTGTCTACCGATCCGGCGCATTCGCTGGGGGACTTGCTGCAAACTGAGGTGGGAGATGAACCGGGGATAGTCGAGGATTTGCTGAATCTTCGGGTGCGGGCACTGGATGCGGAAAAGCTGCTGCAAGGCTTTAAGGAAAAATATGGCAGTATTCTGGAGCTATTGGTGGAGCGGGGGAGTTTTGTACAGGGCGAGGATTTGTCTCCGGTCTGGAGTTTGAGCTGGCCCGGTGTCGATGAGCTGATGGGCATTTTAGAGATTCAGCGAATTTTGCGGGAGCAGGAAGCCGATCGCGTGGTGGTGGATATGGCTCCGACCGGTCATACGCTGAATTTGTTTAGCCTGATGGATTTTCTGGATAATTTGCTGTCTGCGATGGGCTTGTTCCAGGAGAAGCACCGCTACATCGCCCAGAGCTTTACCGGACGGTGTGACGACGATGAAGCCGATCGCTTTTTGCATGAGATGCAGGCAGATCTGACCGCAGGACGACATCTTTTGCAAAATCCAGCAGTGACAGGGTGTGCGATCGTCGCGATTCCAGAACTGATGAGCTATTTAGAAACTCAGCGATTTATCCAGGCATTGCAGCTGCTTCAGATGCCAATCGGCGGAATGATTGTAAACCAGATTTCAGACGATTCTGCCGGAAACGATCTGAACGGCTTGCAGGAACAGCAGAAACTTTTGGAGAAATTTATCGACCTTGCTAATCCTTATCCGGTGCTAGCGATTCCGGTTCAGCCTCAGGAGCCGATCGGCAGTGCAGCCTTGGATCACCTGATTTCCCAAGTAAAAACTCCTCAATCAATGGCTGTTCCTGCGAATCCAGTAGGGTCGATCGAATTACCGGAAAAACTCTCGCCCGGTTTGAGCGATTTTGTGGCAGAAGGAAAACGGCTGATTTTGGTTGGTGGAAAAGGGGGAGTCGGAAAAACGACAATTGCAGCGGCGATCGGCTGGGCCATGGCAGTGCGGCATCCCGATCGACAAATTCGCGTGATTTCGATCGATCCGGCACATTCGTTGGGGGACGCATTTGGAACCCTGCTGGGACATGATCCGGTATCGTTGACTGGCAATCTCACGGCTCAAGAAGTTAACGCGCATCGGATACTCGATCGCTTTCGGGAGGAATACCTGTGGGAACTGGCAGAGATGATGAGCGGGGATACAAAAGCAGATTCGCTGAAGATTGCCTACGGTCCTGAGGCATGGCGGCAGATTGTGAGTCAGGCGTTGCCAGGAATCGATGAAATGCTGTCGCTGCTGATAGTGATTGAGCAACTAGAGCAGAACCAGCAAGATTTAATTATTCTGGATACCGCTCCGACTGGGCATTTGCTGCGCTTTCTGGAAATGCCTGCTGCGTTGGGGGATTGGCTTGCCTGGATTTTTAAGCTGTGGATCAAGTATCAGGACATCGCTGGACACACGGAACTGATTGGGCGGCTTCGCCATTTACGGCAGCGCGTCATGCAGGCACAAAAGCAGCTCAAAAATCCTGCCCATACTGAATTTATCGGCGTAGTGCAGGCACAGTCGGCGATCGTCGCAGAAGCAGAACGGCTAACCCAATCCCTCCTCCAGCAGGGTGTTTGCCAGCGATACATCGTCCATAATCGGTTTGAAATGGGGCAGTCGATTTCGGCAGAACTTCGGGAACAAACGATCGTGCGTTTACGTCCGTTATCACGGGGACTTAGACCCTCTGCCCAAATTGAGGCAGCCGCAGACTTATTGTTTTAGGTTAGGTTTTGTTTTGTTTTAGGTTTTGTTCTAGGTTTCGGTCTTAGGTTGATTTGGTTTATTTCAGGTTCTTGCTTTGAAGCCTGGAAGGAGGAATCATGGCGATCGGACTGGGGTTCGGCTTTCTTTTTGGCGATTACTACGACAATGATTATTTCTTCAGACCCAACGATGACGAAATCATTGGCTCAGATAGAGGTGATGAGATTGACGGAAACGACAGCGATGACGAGATCTATGGTCGCGACGGGGATGATGAGATTGACGGCGAAGATGGTGACGATGAACTCTACGGTGAGGATGGCGACGATGAACTGCTAGGCAGCAGCGGTGACGATCAGCTTGTAGGTGGCGAAAACGATGATGACTTAATCGGCGGAACGGGACGCGATCGACTTGACGGCAGCAGCGGTGACGATCGGCTGTGGGGCGATGAAGACAGCGATCGGCTATTTGGTGGCAGTGGCAAGGATCAGCTTAATGGCGGCATCGGCAGAGACACGCTCACGGGCGGCAGCGACACAGATGTTTTTGTGATTCGCCGTCGGGGTGGACGCGATCGAATTACAGACTTTGCCAACCGTCAGGATCTAATCGGGTTAGAGGATGGGTTGCGCTTCCGCGATTTGACAATCGTTTCGCGGGGGAATAGCACAATCATTCGGGCAGGTCGCGATCCGCTTGCAATTCTGACTGGAGTGCAGGCAAACACCATTACGGGCAGCGATTTCACGATCGTTTAGAAATCCCTGATCACTTTTGCTTGATCGCTGTTGCTTGATCGCTTTCGGTTAAAATAGGGCATTCTGGCGCAGGGGTGGCTATTTTTAGACAGAGCTTGAATTCAGTAATTGGATTCGCCTGCTTGTATGGATTGCGTAAAACGGTTGTGTGAAGCACCCCCGCACAGCCTTTATCCTTTAGCTCAATTTCATTCTTCGTCTGCTGAGTCGGCTTCTGCCCATCTTCGCTTCATATCAGCCGCGATCGCCGCTCTAGTGTTGAAACCCCGCTTACGGTATTCCTCTGCAAGGGGTTGCCATGGCTCTGTTGGATCAATAGCACCTGGAGCACCTGAAGCCATACGTCCGGCAATATGCCCGTCACCGCATACAAAGCCCCACACGATATCAACGTAATACTCGTGAAGTTCTCGCTTGAATCGATTGGCTTGAATTGGATCGTTCGTCATAATGCTCAATTTTGAAGTTTGCCAGACTCGCTGATCATAAAAATAATTCCCGAAGTGCGATTCATCTCATTCAAATTCAGGTGCCCAAATTTCAGAGACAGGAAGTTCCCAGCCAGGTAACAGCTCTGGAACCGTCAGCACATCTCCATTTTCCAGTACCTCCGCGTCTTCAACCCTTGTGATATTGGGGTGCTTTCACAGTTTCGCGTTTCTGTTTCCACCCATTCAAAAAGCAAACATTCTAGAAAGAAATGGGAACAAAACGGCTTTGCAATCGATCGTAGAACCGCAAGGAACATACCAGAAATTTACAGGTATTGCATCACAAAAGCATTAATTTCTGCGGACTGTAGAGCAGCAGCAGTGAAGTAATGAGTAAGTTCCCCTAAATTGTTAACTCGTCTCTCTATCAGGAGCCGCATGATTCGCCCCCTGCGTCGTTTTGCCCAATCTACGATCGCCCTGCTGCTGACGACTGGCATTCTCTCTTCAATGGCAACTGTTGTACTTGCCCAATATGTTCCGCCCGATCGCGGCTTACCCGGACGGCGAGAAGGCGGTGGCACCAGAGGCGGATGCGCGTTGACCCAGCCCACCTTGACCGCACTGATTCCGAGTCAAAACTTTGGTGTAACAGTACAGGAACACCCAACTTTCTTCTGGTATGTGCCTCAAACGAATGCCACGACCGCAGAATTTGTGCTGATGGACGGCAACCAAACCGTTTATGAAACGACGATCGCCCTGCCCAAAACGCCGGGAATTCTGCAAGTCAGCCTGCCCATCGATGGGACTGTACCTCCTCTCACGATTGGCAAAGATTATCAATGGTACTTCTCGATTATTTGCAATGCCGATGATCGATCGGGGGATTTGCTCACGCGAGGCTGGGTGCAGCGTCAGGCACTAACTCCAGATTTGGCGGCTAAACTGGCGCAGGTTCCTGCGGTTGATCGATCGACGGCATATGCGGCAGCAGGCATTTGGTACGACGCGATCGCAACCCTGGCAGACTTAAGGCAATCGTCCAGTCCGGCTGAAACGCAGCCCAGCCAACTCTTAAAGGAGCGATGGAACACTCTGCTGGAATCTGTGGGCTTAGAAGCCTTTGCTGACCAGCCGTTTATTGCTGAACCAACAATACTGAACCAATAGTACTGAACCAATACTGAGCCGCCAAGAAACCAGGGGAGAGAAATCTTCCCTCTATTCGATCGGCATCGCTTTGTGAAAATCGCGATAGTCGATGTAGCGGTGTCCTTCAGGCGACTCATGAAAGATATCAACAAAGCGACTGTTCCACAAAATGTCTTGGGGAGCGTAGTTGTGGCGGGCGTGCATGGTTTGAGACACAGTTTCATCAAGCCCGTTCAGGGAAACGGCGATCGTTGCTCTAGACTGACGAAGTGATTCGGTCGTGGCCGCGTACAGAGGGCTGTTGGGATCGAGCGCGTGCATCGCAGTCCAGCTCAGGGTAAAGCTTGGCGTTTGGCTACGAAGCAGGGGCAGATCGTAAAAGCGGCGCATCGAATTGCCCTCGGCGGTAATTTCATCTCGCATCAAATAGACCCGCATCTGGGCTTCCAAAATGAGATTGCGGCGGCGATTGGCAGCACGAAACATCAGCGTTGGGATTCCTTCATGGGGTGCAACGACCGCAACCTGACTGAACATGACTCGCGCCGTCGGACGAGAAAATCGGGCAAATGCCAGTCCGGTGAGCAGGGCAATTCCCAAAATGCTGACGATCGCCTCAATGGTTACGATCCAGTTAGCATACAAAGTCTGCGGGTGCATTGCCCCATAGCCGATCGAGGCAAGCGTCTGGACGCTAAAGAAAAATGCGTCGCTAAACGAACCGGGTCGCGCATTGGCAATGCCGTCTCCCCCCAGCAGATACAGCAGGGCAAACAGCGCGTTGGTTAATACATACAACAGCACGGTTAAAAGCCCAAACCCCTGCCAGGGAATCGTCAGCAGCAGATGATATGGGTCACGCCAGTAGGAGTACCAGCGATTGCTGCCCAAGACCTGAAAGCGTCCATCCTGCACTCTGACGCGAACGATCGGTAAACGGGCAACAGCCTGAGTGAGCAGTTTGCGATTCATGGGGAACGGGGCGAAGGGGCAGTTGGGCGGAGCGGCAAAGCGGTGATTTGAGACGTGGTGAAGGTGCTACTGGGTCCTCTAAATGGGCCCTCTAAATAAGGAGACCCCTGAGTCAACAAACCAGTCAACTTTGGGGGACGGTTCGGGACACAATCTCGGCTTTGCAAATGTCCCGTCGAGCAAAGTTAAGTCGAACAATGTATGAGGCAAATGTACTAAGACAAACGATCGCGCTAACATAAGGGGTTGTACGATTCTATCAATCTCGCCCTCGGCAGAATTTAGGGACAAACGGTAGAATTATTAAGATTCGTCGCCCTAGGTTACGTCTGTCTCATCTTTCGAGTTTCGCCCTTTTTGTTTCCCCCTCTGCCCCCTATCTCCCCCTGCTTCCCTTCCTATGATTCAGCGCGTTGACCCCGCCGATCGTCTGCCTGCTGCGGTTGCTCCTCTTAAAGGAAGTCAGTCACTTTCAGATTCGATCGCAGACCTACAGGATACGATTCGGATTCGGGGGGCACGGCAGCACAATTTGAAGAATATTGATCTGGAACTGCCCCGCGATCGATTAATTGTGTTTACAGGCGTTTCGGGATCGGGCAAGTCTTCGCTGGCGTTTGACACGATCTTTGCTGAAGGGCAGCGTCGCTATGTCGAATCGCTCAGTGCCTATGCCCGGCAGTTTTTAGGACAGGTGGACAAGCCCGACGTAGACGCGATCGAAGGCTTGAGTCCTGCGATTTCGATCGACCAGAAATCCACTTCTCACAACCCGCGATCGACCGTGGGCACGGTAACAGAAATCTATGACTATTTGCGTTTGCTCTACGGACGGGCAGGCGAACCCCACTGTCCCCACTGCGATCGATCGATTGTGCCCCAAACGATTGATCAAATGGTCGATCGAATTATGGAACTGCCCGATCGCACCCGATTTCAAATTCTGGCTCCGGTCGTGCGCGGCAAAAAGGGAACCCACAAAAAACTGCTGTCGGGGCTGGCGGCTGAGGGCTTTGTCCGGGTGCGGGTTGACGGCGAAGTGCGGGAATTGTCGGACAATATTGAGCTGGAGAAAAATCAGTTTCACGATGTCGAAATCGTGGTCGATCGCCTTGTCAAAAAAGACGGCATTCAGGAACGCTTGGTGGATTCGCTCTCGACTTGTTTGAAGCGATCGGAAGGAGTGGCGATCGTGGAGGTCTTCTCAGACGAAAACAAAGTGATTGCGCTGCCGACCAATCCTGATTTGCAGCTTGCCGTGCTTCCTTCGATGGCAGCCGAACCTGCGGGGCGCTACGGCAAATCTGAAGAGGACTCGCCTAAATCCGTCGATCTGGTCTTTTCAGAAAACTTCGCCTGTCCCGAACATGGCGCGGTGATGGAAGAACTCTCGCCTCGCCTGTTCTCTTTTAACTCGCCCTACGGAGCCTGCCCCCACTGTCACGGACTGGGAACGCTGCGAACCTTTTCGCCCGATCTGGTTGTGCCCGATCCGAAGCTGCCCGTCTACGCTGCCGTTGCACCCTGGTCAGAGAAAGATAATACCTACTACTTTTCGCTGCTGTACAGTGTGGGGCAGGCATTTGGCTTCGAGATCCAGACCCCCTGGAACCAGCTCACGCGAGAGCAGCAGCAGGTGTTGTTGCACGGTTCTGAGGAGAAAATTTACATTGAGGCGGACTCGCGCTATCGCGACAACAAGGGCTATCATCGCCGCTTTGAAGGCATCATTCCGATGCTTGATCGCCAGTACAAGGAATCCACCTCTGACCTGTACAAGCAAAAGCTAGAGCAATATCTGATCGATCAGCCCTGCGAAGTTTGCGGCGGCAATCGCCTTAAGCCGGAAGCATTAAACGTTCGGGTGGGACAGTATCGAATCAAAGAACTGACCAGCGTTTCGGTGCGGGACAGTCTCGATCGCGTTACCCAGATGCACCTTACCCCCCGTCAGGCACAAATTGGTGATCTGGTGCTGCGAGAAATCAAAGCGCGGCTGCAGTTTCTGCTCGATGTGGGGCTAGACTATCTCACCCTCGATCGCACAGCAATGACGCTTTCTGGGGGAGAAGCACAGCGCATTCGCTTAGCTACGCAGATCGGTGCAGGACTGACGGGAGTATTATACGTGCTGGATGAACCCAGTATCGGACTGCACCAGCGCGACAACGATCGCCTGCTTAACACCTTGGTCAAACTCCGCGACCTGGGCAATACACTAATTGTGGTGGAACACGACGAAGACACAATTCGCGCTGCCGATCATCTGGTGGATATTGGGCCGGGTGCGGGAATTCACGGCGGCTCAGTCGTCGCACAGGGAGAGCTCAATGACTTACTGACGGCAGAAGCTTCGCTCACCGGAGCCTATCTGTCGGGACGCAGAGGAATCGAAACGCCTGTGGAACGCCGACCGGGGAACGGTCGATCGCTGCTTCTTAAAAATGCTCACCGCAATAACCTGCGCCATCTGGACATCGAAATTCCTCTGGGTAGACTGGTGTGTATTACGGGCGTATCCGGTTCTGGCAAATCAACGCTGATTAACGAGCTGCTTTACCCGGCACTGCAACACCACTTTGGTCAAAAAGTGCCCTTTCCCAAGGAGCTTCAAGAAATCAAAGGACTGAATGCGCTTGATAAAGCGATCGTGATCGACCAATCGCCGATCGGACGCACGCCGCGATCGAACCCTGCCACCTACACGGGCATTTTCGACTGCATTCGTGATTTGTTTGCAGAAACGATCGAGGCAAAAGCGCGGGGCTATAAGCCGGGACAGTTTTCGTTTAACGTCAAAGGTGGACGCTGTGAGGCTTGCAGCGGTCAGGGCGTGAACGTGATCGAGATGAACTTCCTGCCGGATGTGTATGTACAGTGCGATGTCTGCAAAGGGGCACGCTACAACCGGGAAACGCTTCAGGTGAAATACAAGGGATTTACGATCGCCGACGTGCTGAACATGACTGCCGAGGAAGCCCTCCCCCTGTTTGAAAACATCCCCAAGCTCAATGCCCGGCTGCAAACAATGGTGGATGTCGGGTTGGGCTATGTGCGGCTGGGTCAAACGGCTCCTACATTGTCCGGTGGAGAAGCTCAACGACTCAAGCTGGCGTCTGAACTGTCGCGCCGCGCCACAGGCAAAACCCTGTATTTGATCGACGAGCCGACGACCGGGCTTTCTTTCTACGACGTTCACAAGCTGCTGGACGTGCTGCAGCGCCTGGCAGATATGGGGAATTCGATCGTTGTCATCGAACACAACCTGGATGTTATTCGCTGCTCCGACTGGGTAATCGATTTGGGTCCAGAAGGCGGCAACCGGGGCGGTGAACTCATCGCCGCAGGCACTCCCGAAGAAGTCGCGCAAAACCCGCGATCGTACACAGGGCAATACCTCAAAAAGGTGCTGGCGCAGCATCCTTCGGCGAGAGCAACGGCTTAGCGTTTGTGTGCAGCACGGTTTGTAGACTCTCCGACTTGCCCCCCTAATCCCCAATTCTGGGAGAACTGAGCGAATTACGCCTACGTTCAAAGTCCCCCAGAGTTGACTCATTTAGGGGGGGCGATGTCGCACCTCAGATACCCGTTAAACAACCCTTCGAGACGGTCTCTATCGAATCAGCTGCCGCAATCGCTGAAGGATCACCGTAACCGAGCAGGGCATCAGCAGCACATCCGCAACGCTCAGGGCTTGAGCCTCTTCAAGCAGGGCAGACTGATCGAGCAGCAAGATAATCTGCATCCGGTTTTTGACCTCGGCTTTGAGCTGCCGCAGAACGGTTAAACCATCCCAATCAGTGGTTTGCTCAGCCAGCAGCATCAGCGTGGGAACCCCAGGAAGGCTAAACGTAGGATTCTGCAAATGCTCGATCGCCGCCTCACCGCTCTGAAGCCACTGCATACTGTAGCCTCGAATCTCAAACGATCGCCGCAAGCTTTGAGCAAATTCCAGGTTGGGATGCACGACAGCAACCGAAGCTCGGATTGGAACTTCAGCCACTTTTCCCGGAGTTGCAGGGCTGCGGGTCGATTGCCAGTGACTGGCTACAATTCGACTGCGTCCGCCCCGCTTTGCCCGATAGAGTGCCGCATCAGCCGCTCGGTAAAGCACCTGCAAAGCGGTTCCATCTGCTGGAAACTGCGCCAACCCTGCACTAAAGCTCACTTTCAGCAGCTCTCCGGTCAGGCTGGTAATCGTCTGCGCCTGCCATTCTTCCAGCATATTGGCCAGACGATCGATGCTGTCTTCACTGCTAATGCCGTACATCCCCACAACAAACTCTTCGCCGCCCCAGCGTGCTACCAGATCTCCGCTACGAAACTTTTGCTGCAAAAACTGCCCGAACTGATGCAAAATTCGATCGCCCTGCGCGTGCCCGTAGCGATCGTTGATCTGCTTGAAATGATCCAAATCGAGGATTGCCAGACAAAAGGGCTGTTGAAAATCGGTCGCGAACTGAATGAGCTGTGTCAGGGTTTTCGTTGAGTGCTGGCGATTGGCAACGCCCGTTAGCTCGTCAATTTCTGCTCGATCGCGCAACAAGCGGCTGCGTTTGAGCCGATTGAGAACCCGCAGCAGCAGTTCCTCAGGCACGATCGGCTTTGTCACATAGTCATCTGCCCCAGCCCGAAAGACTTGCTGAATCGTTTCGCGATCGCTGCTCGTGGTCAAAAAAATGACAGGCAGCCAGTTCCACTGAAAGTCATGCCGGACGGACTGACATAGATCTAACCCGCTAATCTGCGGCATCCTCAAATCAAAAATCACCAGATCGGGCTGAACCGATCGCAGCGTTTCCCAAAACTGAGTCGAGTCGCTCAAGCAGGTGAGCTGAATTCCCTCTGGCTCCAGCAGGGCACGCAGCGAGAGCAAAATTTGCGGATCGTCATCGACTGCCAGCACTTTCGCATGAAGCGGTTCCGGAGGCTGAAGCACCTCGGTCACGGCGCGAAAAATCTGTCCGGGCGTGGCTGACTTGGGCAAAAACAGTTGTCCACCGAGCCGCAGCGCATTCACCCGCTCGATCGATCGGTCTTTGAGGGAAAAGATCAAAACGGGAATTGGATCATCTGCCGCCGCCAATTCTGCCAACAGGGCTTCCGGTATTCCGGGTAGCGTTGGGTCAAGCAGCACAGCCGCTGGACGCTCCTGCTGAATCTGCGCTCGTCCCTGTTCGATCGTTGCAGCCACCACAACCCGCATTTTCCAGGCAATGGCTTCTTGTAATAAGCTGTCGGTCAGCTCTCGATCGCCGTCAATCACTAGCAGGATCGGCTGAGCAACAGAAGCAAGATTCGCAGGAGCAAGACCCGCAAAAGCAGGAGCGGCAGGAGCAGGATCAGCCGTCGTCCCGATCGCAGGCAGTCCAAGCTGCTCATCTCGATCAACCAGTTCCGCCTGCAGATCCTCAATTAAGCCGTCGATCTGGGACAAACACTCAGCCGTATCAGTTGCTGGAATTTCAGAATAGGAAATCAGCAGCTTTTCGATGCTGCAAGCAATCTGGGATGCGTCTTGAAAGCCAAAAGTTCCAAGGGAGCCAACCAGCTTGTGCGCCGTTTGGAGCATCGGTTGAATGACTTGAGTTGCCCCCTGTTTTAGTTGTCGCTGAGTTGCGGCCAGAGACTTAATTCGCTCATAGCTCATGAATCGCGACTGAGTCCAAATCTGCTGCATTGCCATTTGAAGCGGAGCAGGAGCCGAACTGGGAGGAACGGTCGGGTAATACGAAGCCGAACCTTCCGCCAAGGGCACAGTTGCTGAGGAAGCGGCTAACGTCAGGCGGGAACTTTCAACGCAATCCAGCAACTCTTGTGGGTTCGCAAACTGTCGGCGTTCTGGCTCGCTCCACTTGCCATTGGCTGGGTTTGCCGGTTGAATCAGTTTCACTGTAGGAGATGGGGACGGCAACAGCAGCAAGACGATCGCAGGATCGGCAGACCGATGCACCTGTTCCACTAGTTCTAATCCTGCGGGGCAGAGTCGCTCTCCACACAGCACAACCAGATCAAAATGGGTCTGGTGCAGTCTTTCTTTCGCCGTTTCCGGATCGATCGCCACACTCAGATCAAAGTTTTGTTGAGTCAGAATGTGGACAAATTCTTGATTAAGCTTTGTATCCGTTTCGACCAGCAGAATCTTCATGACAAGGACGAACACCCACGTATCAGTCTAGTTAAACTTTGTCTTGTTCAGGGGCTAATCGAAGCGGCTCATACCATCCGCGCAATTTGGGCTTGCAAGAAATCCGGGCTTTCAGAAGCAGCAGCTTTGAAGGTTCATCCCCTTAGAAAGCCCACCGTAGCCCAGCAAACCATCATGTCCCTGTAAGAAGGTTTGTACATAGCCGTACTCAATCCGTCCTAATTTAGGGAATAATCGCAGAGGAAACAGGTTTACCGACCTGCTCTCATCCTCAACTCTGTCTTCTGAGTCTGCTTTTTCCAGCGAGATTTTTATGAACCCCAGCCGCACTCTGGTGATTGCCGCCAATGTCTTTCGAGAAGTAATTCGCGATCGGGTGCTTTACCTGATTGCCTTTTTTGCGGTAGCGATGGCTGCTGTAACGCTGTTGGTTCCTGCGGTGGCTGCTAGCACGGAAAATAAAATCATTCCCGATATTGGGCTAGCGGCGATCGGTCTGCTGGGATTGCTGATTGCCATCTTTGTCGGTACTGGATTGGTCAACAAAGAAATCGAAAAGCGCACCGTTTTTGTAATGGTTGCTAAGCCAATTAGTCGCGCCGAATTTATCGTCGGTAAGCACTGGGGAATTTCGGCGGTGCTGGCAGTTCTAGTAATCGCAATGATGGCGATCTATCTGGTGACGCTGATGCTTTTGCGAATTTCGGTTCCGATCGAGAGTTTGCTGCTGTCTGGGCTGTTTCAGTTTCTAGAGCTATCGCTAATTGCCGCCGCCGCCATTCTCTTCGGAGTCTTCACCAGTTCGCTGCTGGCAACGCTGCTGACGATCGCCGTTTACCTGATGGGTCACTTTAGTCGCGATCTCGTGACGCTGGGCACAATTTCCACCGACCCAAATCTGCGCCGCATCATTAATGGGCTATATCTCGCCCTGCCAGATCTGTCGCGGCTCAATCTAAAAAATGACGCAGTTTATGGCATCGCTGCTCTGCCGCCTGCAAACGAATTAGCAGCCCACCTTGCCTATGGACTGCTCTACACAATTGTTTTATTAACGATCGCCACTTTCATCTTCTCGCGACGAGAATTTTAAGCGATCGATTTCGCGGACTACTCGCCGCCGCCCATAATTTGCGGCACTTTGAAGAATTCCCCCTGCATCGAGTCTTCTCGCTCCGGCGCGTTCTCCATAATCAACTCGCGCTCAGGATAAGGCTGAAGCTGATCGATGCGTGTCACATTGCTGACATCGATCGCCCGGGTGGTTGGCTCGACGGTATCCGTATCCAGCTCGCTCAACTGCTGGAAATATTCCAGAATGCTGCTGAGCTGCGTTGTGAACTGTTCCTCTTCGGCTTCCGTAAGTTCCAAACGGGCAAGATGGGCAACTTTACGAACCTGGTCGCGATCGATCAGCATAGGTCACTCTTTGAACGTGATTCGGGAAACAGAAAGGTCAGACCTAAAAGAATACATCGATTTTGGAACGTCCAGTGGTTTTTAGCCAGTTCTGCGCTTCGATGTAGTTGTTGGGCGCAACGCGAATTGCCCGCTGCCAGTATTCGGCTGCCTGGTCGAAGTATTTGTCGGCTTCGTCCGCTTGTCCTGCTTCCTGCGCCTGTTCGCCCAGATAGTGATAAATCACCGCAACGTTGTTTAACGCCTGGGGCATTTTGGGGGTGAGTTCGAGAGCTTCTTCGTAAAGTTCCAGGGCACGCTGATGATCACCGTTGCTGGCGTAGATCAAGCCCATGTTGTAAAGAACAAAGCTGCGATCGTAGGGGTCTTCTTCGAGTCTGAGTGCCTCTTCGTAGTTGGATAACGCTTCCGCATACTCACCATCTGCCTGGGCAGACATTCCATCCCGGTAATAAACAAATGCTTCTTTTGCCTTCTGGTTTGCTGGCAGCATTTTGAGGATCATGTCTGCCATGACGGTAAAGGTTTTATCAATAAAGTTATCGTTGCGTTGAGATCTGGGCATAGCTGTAGAGCGTTCGATCAACGATTAATAGGGCAATTGGAGCAGGGATCTGAATCGAAACCTGAAGTTGCGTCAACCCAGCAAACTCCTTCCTTAGAATAGCCCGTCGATCGCTTAAACGGGATTGACAAGTGAGGAATTTTTACCAACCTGCTTCTCGCTCGATAGGCTATAGAAGAACGAAAAGAATTAACGTTCACAGGGCGGCAAATTGGCAAACTTTGATGCACTGGCGCGGCAGGCGCGATCAACTCAGGTTGAGGCAGCAGTCAACGAGCTTTTTTTCGAGCTGTTCGCGCTAGAAACCTGGTGCTTTCTGCACGATCCTGAGACTGTCGAGCAGCCTTTAATTCTGGAACTGAGTGACGGCACTTCCCTTCTGCCAGCCTTTACCGATGCAGAGCGGGCGCAGCGATGGGCAGAACAAAGCGATTTCTATACGCCTGGTTTCGAGAGTCCGGTGATGATTATTTCTGTGACCTACTGCCTGATGTGGATCTGGGGTGGCGGACTGGCAGAAGCCGATCGCGTTTCGAGTCTCTGCTTCAATCTGGATGCTGAAAACTTTCTGCTGCCGCTCGAGGCAATTCAGCAAATGACGATCGAACTCCTGCCCGATCGCCGCGCCGAGGAAACAGCTTCGCATCATCCTGATGGAGAAACGGCTTCACATCGTTTGTGGCGGTGCAAAGGCGGCATTACGCCTACTTTCTTGGGATCACCCAAAAGCCTGGCTGAACTGGATTCTGCTAAAGCGACGGGGATTTAGGGGGCAATGCAGCACCTCAAATCCTACCCAACCACCTTTCCAGAAAGCGAATCAAGAAATCAGCATACAAAAACTCGGTTGACAGCTCATCCTTTACAGAATCAAGCTGCGCAACCGATTTGAGTAATCGGGATGATAGGATTTGAACCTACGACCCCTTCGTCCCGAACGAAGTGCGCTACCAAGCTGCGCTACATCCCGTAGTCATACTTTTTCTATCCTATGGCAAAACGGAGTTCACTGCAACGAAGCGATCGAAAAATCTCTAAAGCACAGGCGGCTCACCGTTTTAGAACCCTGAGTGCCGGGGGATTTAGAGTTGACTGTTCTGGAATCACCGGAGAAGGAAGTAATCTGCATCAGGTTGAGATAACTCGACCAAGGATCCTGAGAAAAGCTGTAAACTTTTATTAATCTCCGATCGGTTTTACTCGGATCGCTTTCTGTTTTTCTTTCACGGTTCGTTTTTCATAGTTCTTCTTTTACTGATTAAGCGTTGCAATCAAAACTCTATGGCTAGCAATCTCGGATTTGGAACTCCTAAACCCCAGCCCAAAGTCTCAAAGCGATCGGCTCAACGCACCGCAGCCGCGCAGCAATACGACAAAATGAAGGAGGACGGACTGCCAGAGTATGAGATTTACATTCGGATTGAGGGCAAGAAAAACTGGTATCCGGTGGGAGTCATTTCGGTAAAGCGTTCCAGCCAGATCGACCAGGCAGTGTTTGCTAACCAGGAAGAGCTAGTTCAGGGAGCTTTTCGGCTGTATCCGGTGCTGAAGAAAAATCGGGATCAGCTTGAGTATGGCTATCGGCTGAAGGCGTTTAAGGATGAGCCGATTCAGGTCGCTCAGAAGTCTCAGTCGAGCGTTGCTGGGGGAATTCAGTCTGCTCTGGCTCAAGTGACGAATCGAATTACAGGCCTATTCAAGCGGTAGGATCTGCCTCTTCTCAGAATCCGCTTGATGAAGTACAGCAAGTCCGAGGAATGTCTGAATGCTGATAGAGCCGTCCTTCCTGAAAGAACTCCTACGATAAGACGTATTACGGTTCTTGCGGGAAGGTCTGCCGTTCTATGAATTCCTCTACTTCTCACTCGTCCTCCGATCGCCTGCGCCAAATTCTGACCGTTGCAGCGATTTTTGGCTCGATCGGGGTCAATGCGCTTTCAAATATCATTCCGCCTGCCGGACAAACGATTGGTGAGGTCGCGAATACTCAGTTCGCCGATCTGCGAATTTTGCCTGCCAACTATGCCTTTGCCATCTGGGGTTTGATTTACCTGGGGCTGATTGCCTTTGGCTTTTATCAGCTTCGGTCAGATCAGCGGCAAAATCCGGTGTTGCGGCGTGTAGACTATGCGCTGATTGTGGCTTGTGTGGCACAGGCAATCTGGGTTTACCTGTTTTTGGGGGGGCAGTTCTGGCTGTCGGTGATAGCGATGCTGGCGATTCTGATTCCCCTGATTGCAAGCTATCGCTGGCTAGGGGTGGGACTGCGTCCCGTATCACGACAGGAGAAATGGTCGGCTCACCTGCCCTTTGGAATTTACCTGGGCTGGATTAGTGTGGCGACGATCGTGAATGTCGCTTCCGCGCTTGATGCTTCGGGCTGGAACGGGGGCGGCGTTGCATCGGAGGTGTGGGCGATCGGGCTGGCGATCGTGGCGGCAGGGCTGGCAGGCTGGGTTTTACTGACGCGCCGAGATTTCTCCTTTCCGGGGGTGATTGTGTGGGCACTGGTGGCAGTGGCAGTTCGGCAGGCAGCGTTTGCTTCGGTTTCAGTGACGGCGATCGTTCTGGCGATCGGGCTGTTGGTACTAATGGGTGTTCGGTGGTCGCATCGGGCTTCTCAGTAAAGATTTATTGTTTGAGCCATGAGTTAGCCTCCTTCTCAGCGATTTGACTATTGATTTCCCTCTTAAGATTTCCCTCCTGCTTTCCCTATTAAGAATAGAAAGTAGGAAGAAGATGAATTAAATCGAATCAATTAATCAGTAGAATTCGGGAAAGGATAGATTTGAGTTTGTATCCCTCTTCAGATTGGTAAAAAAGCCTCTACAAACTAGGGTCATTCCAATCAATCAATATCTTCACGAAGGAAATTCTCATGGTTCAGAGTGCTTCATCACAGCTTCCTACCCTGAAAAACGGCTCTTCTGGTCCCGTCGTTGCCTTGCTTCAGCGTCTTCTCGTTCTGTATGGATATACTTCGCTCGTCGGCAAAGTAGACGGACAATTTGGAGCCAAAGTTCAGGCGGCAGTTGTGCAATTTCAGAAGGATCAGAACGTAGCCGTTAAAGACGGAATCGTTGGACCAGCAACGTGGGACAAGTTGACCTACCCCGCAGGCACTCAGCGTCCATAGGTAAATAAATTTAGATAGATTCAGACCAATAGGGTTGTTCCCTGATCACTCATTTCATTAGCGAATCAAGAGGGAGAGTATCTGGTTTTTATGCCGATATTCTCTCTTTTTGTTTGTTGTTTTTTTGATGAATATTTCTGTTACTAAGAAGTAGCCTATAGCGCGATCGATCGCAAAAACTTCTTCTTAAAAAGCGAATTCATTCTAATGAAATGTAAAGAAAATAGAAAATCAAAAAATGCATCAGTGAAATTCCGGGAAGAGCGAGTTTGAGTTTGTATCTATCTTCAGGTTGATGCATCAAACCGATACAAAACAGACTCATTTCGACTACTGAATTACCACTTTTGTGAAAGGAGACTTCTCATGGTTCAAAGCGTAACGGCACAACTTCCCACGCTACAAAACGGCTCGCGCGGTCCCGCCGTTGCTCTACTTCAGCGTCTTCTCGTTCTGTATGGATATCCCTCGATCGTCGGCGCAGTCGATGGACAATTTGGAGCTAAAACTCAGGCGGCTGTTGTGCAATTTCAGAAGGATCAGAACGTAGCTGTTAAAGACGGAATTGTTGGATCTGCAACGTGGGATAAGCTGACCTATCCGGCAGGCACCCAGCGTCCCTAAGCACGAATTCGCTCTCTAATTACTCATCTCATCACACATCAACAGGGAGGATATCTGGTTTAATGCCAGCGTCCTCTCTTTTTCGTTGGCTACGTCCAGCTTGCCAGGAAACTTGGCTTGGGTGGGTTGAATCCCCGCCCAGCACAGCATAGAGCAGAAAGAAATTGCTCGATACGCTCCCCCAGCCTGCAGGTCAAATTTGCAGAACGGGAAGAGATTGATAATCTAGTAGATACCGTACTCCTGCTAGACATGGTTACAATCTCTGCTCAGTCTACCTCTGCTCAGTCTACGATCCATCCCTTCCTTGCACGGCTCCACAGTCCCGATCGCCCGATTATCGTGTTTGATGGCGCGATGGGAACCAATCTTCAGGTGCAAAACCTGACCGCAGAGGACTTCGGCGGGGCTGCTTACGAAGGATGCAACGAGTATCTGATTCTGACCAAACCAGAAGCGGTGGCAAAGGTGCATCGCGATTTTCTGGCAGCCGGGGCAGACGTGATCGAAACCGATACCTTTGGTGCAACCTCGATCGTCCTGGCAGAGTACGATTTGGCAGACCGGGCGCATGAGATGAATCTGAAAGCGGCTCAGCTTGCCAAACAGTGTGCAGCAGAATTTTCGACTCCCGAAAAGCCGCGATTTGTGGCGGGATCGATCGGACCCACAACCAAACTGCCGACGCTGGGACACATCGACTACGACACGATGAAGGCTTCTTTTGCAGAGCAGGCAGAGGGGCTATATGACGGTGGAGTCGATTTGTTTATTGTGGAAACTTGTCAGGATGTGCTGCAGATCAAAGCTGCACTGAATGGCATCGAGGAAATTTTTGCGAAAAAGGGCAGTCGTCGTCCGCTGATGGTGTCGGTGACAGTGGAAACCACAGGCACAATGCTGGTCGGGTCGGATGTGGCGGCGATGCTGTCGATTCTGGAGCCTTACCCGATCGATATTCTGGGGCTGAACTGCGCGACTGGACCGGATCGCATGGCAGAGCATATCAAGTATTTGTCGCAGCATTCGCCGTTTGTGATTTCCTGTATTCCCAACGCAGGCATTCCCGAAAACGTCGGTGGACACGCCCACTACAAGCTAACCCCAATGGAACTGCGGCTGGCTCTGACTCGCTTTGTCGAAGATCTGGGCGTGCAGGTGATTGGCGGCTGCTGCGGCACAAAACCTGAACACATCCAGCAGCTCGCTGAAATTGCGGCGACCCTGACGCCCAGAGCGCGATCGGTTCGAGGACTCGTGCAAACCGCAGAAACCGATCCGCGTCCCGCGTTGGACTATATTCCGGCAGCGGCTTCGATTTATTCCACCCAGCCTTATGACCAGGACAATTCGTTTCTCATTATCGGCGAACGGCTCAACGCCAGCGGCTCGAAGAAATGCCGAGATCTGCTCAACGCGGAAGACTGGGATGGATTGGTTTCGCTCGCACGATCGCAGGTGAAAGAAGGAGCGCACGTCCTGGATGTGAACGTGGACTATGTGGGACGCGACGGGGTACACGATATGCGGGAAGTTGTTTCCCGGTTGGTGACGAATGTGAATCTGCCCCTGATGCTAGACTCGACCGAGTGGCAAAAAATGGAGGCAGGCTTAAAAGTGGCGGGCGGCAAATGTCTGCTTAACTCCACGAACTACGAGGACGGCGACGAGCGATTTTTTAAGGTGCTGGAGCTTGCCAAGGAATACGGGGCAGGCGTGGTCGTAGGGATGATCGACGAAGACGGCATGGCGCGATCGGCTGAGAAGAAATTTGCGATCGCTCAACGGGCGTACCGGGACGCGTTGGAGTATGGCATTCCTGCCCACGAAATTTTCTATGATCCGCTGGCGTTGCCGATCTCAACTGGTATTGAGGAAGACCGGGCAAACGGCAAAGCGACGATCGAAGCGATTCAGATGATTCGGCAAAACCTGCCGGGCGTGCATATCTTGCTGGGCGTGTCGAATATCTCGTTTGGCTTGAGTCCCGCAGCGCGAATTGTGCTGAACTCGATGTTTTTGCATGAGGCGGTTGCGGCAGGTATGGATGGGGCAATTATTAGCGCGGCGAAAATTTTGCCCGTTGCCAAGATTGACGATCGCTATCAGCAAGTCTGCCGTCATTTGATCTATGACGAGCGGCAGTTTGAAGGGGATGTCTGCATTTACGATCCGCTCACGGAACTGACGACGCTATTTGAAGGGGTTTCTACCAAAGAGACTCGATCGCGCAGTGATGTGGCAAATCTGCCAATCGAAGAACGCCTGAAGCAGCACATTATCGACGGCGAACGTATCGGCTTAGAAACAGCTCTGGCGGAGGCAATGCAGAAATACCCGCCGTTGGAAATTATCAACACCTTTTTGCTGGATGGTATGAAGGTGGTGGGTGATTTATTTGGCTCTGGTCAAATGCAGTTGCCTTTTGTGCTGCAATCGGCGGAAACCATGAAATCGGCGGTCGCCTTCCTGGAACCCCACATGGAAAAGCAGGAATCGGGCAATAGCCACAAAGGGGTTTTCCTGATCGCTACGGTGAAGGGCGACGTGCATGATATCGGCAAAAACCTGGTTGATATTATTCTCACTAACAACGGCTATAAGGTAATCAACCTGGGCATTAAGCAGCCTGTCGAGAACATCATCGAAGCCTATCAGCAACACGGTGCGGACTGCATTGCGATGAGCGGTCTGCTGGTGAAATCCACTGCCTTTATGAAAGAGAATCTGGAGGTGTTTAACGATCGCGGGATCACGGTTCCGGTCATTCTTGGCGGTGCAGCACTCACGCCTAAGTTTGTTCACGAAGATTGCCAGAACGTTTATCGCGGTCGGGTGATTTATGGCAAAGACGCCTTTGCTGATTTGCACTTTATGGATAAGCTCATGCCTGCAAAAGCGGCGAGCGAGTGGGATGACCTCAAAGGATTCTTGAACGAAGAAAGCGTCACTGAAACGAACGGACATCGGCCGATCGCAGAAACCTCCAGCGAGGTAGTCCAGACCGAAGCCGCAGCGGTTGATACTCGCCGATCGGATGCGGTGGAAGTCGCGATCGATCGCCCCACGCCGCCTTTCTGGGGCACAAAGATTTTTCAGCCCCAAGATTTGCCATTAGAAGAAGTGTTTGCCTATCTGGACTTGCAGGCCCTGATCGCCGGACAGTGGCAGTTCCGCAAGCCCAAGGAGCAGACCCGCGAGGAGTATGATGCATTCCTGGCAGCAAAGGTCTATCCGATTTTGGAGCAGTGGAAGCAGCGAATTCAGGACGAGAACCTGCTCCAGCCCCAGGTAGTTTACGGCTATTTTCCTTGCTTAGCGGAAGGTAACTCGCTGCATTTGTACGATCCAACGATCGGTACTACGAGTCCAGATCAGCAAGAACCGCTTGCAACCTTTCACTTTCCGCGTCAACGATCGCTGCGACGACTCTGCATTGCCGATTTCTTCTTGCCTCAGGAAGGGGCAACGCGATATGACGTTTTCCCGATGCAGGCTGTGACTGTAGGCGAAGTAGCGACCGAATTTGCCAAAATGCTGTTTGAGGCGAATCAGTACACCGACTACCTTTACTTCCACGGGTTGGCGGTGCAGGTGGCAGAAGCTCTGGCAGAGTGGACTCACGCCCGCATTCGTCGTGAACTGGGCTTGGGTGCAGAAGAACCTAGCAGCATTCGAGACATTCTGGCACAGCGATATCGCGGCTCCCGCTACAGCTTTGGCTACCCGGCTTGTCCTAATATTCAGGATCAGCACATGCTGCTGGAGCTGCTGGACGCAAAGCAAATTGGTCTACACATGGACGAGAGCGAACAGCTTTACCCAGAGCAGTCTACGACAGCGATCGTCGCTTACCACCCGGCTGCAAAATATTTCAGCGCGTAGTGTTCGTCCGCTGTTTTAGTTCACCGTCTCGGCTTACTGTTTCAGCTCACCGTTTCAGTTCATCCTTGCAGCCCATAGCCTTAACGCGGGTTTCAGCCGATGGTTTAGATGAGCAATTTTAAGGGAGCAGTCCCCGCCCGATCGCCGCTAGCGGATGGTTTGGGTGGTGCTGCTCTGCGGGGTATGGATTTCCCATTGGGGCGAAAACACTGCCAGCATTGTGGCGATAGATCCAACGGTGAGGGTCATCAAAATGCCTGTTAGCAGACCGCCTACCATGCCTTGATGAGCATACAAATGCTGCATTCTCCGCTGACTGTGCTGCTGAATGCGTCGTTCCTGTTCGCGTCCCTGCACAAAGCCATCCCGAAAAGCGATTTCGTCTGCCGTTGCTCGTCGCGTGGTGATCGTGTCGCCAATCGCAGTTTCGGTCGTGGAATGCGATCGACGGGCTGTTACTCCAGCTTCGGAGTAATTGCGCTGTGAGTGAGAAGAAATCGGATTAGAACCTGCCATAAGGAAACTCCTGCGATTAGCTTGTAAGGGTCAAAAAATGGAAATAAGCCGCTCTTAAATCAGTGCTGTTTAGCGACTTGAAATAGCTGCTGCTTCTTTTCTAAAACGATCGGTTAAGGAATTACGCTTCCCGAATGACACTCAGTCAACTAATTAAATAAAACTAATATTAATTTAGAGAATAGAGACGGTTTGCTACTCTGTCAGGAGAGGAATCATCGCTCGATTTCAATCTATCAGAAGGAGAGATATGCAATGAGTTAATGAAAATAAAAAGGGTGAGTCTAGCCCACCCCTTAAGGAATCCATCAACTAAAAGCTGTTCGTGAAAGTTGCTTGTATTCCTTCAAGCTTGATTTTCCAAATCGCACTAGCTATTCACTGAAGGATTCGGCTCTTTCAGGGCAGATTGTTCAACTTCCTCATCTTCCCCAACCCGCTCTTTTTGTTTCGGGGAAACCGCTCTTACTGCAACCGTTTCAGGTTCAGCGTTGGTTTCGATCGTTTCACTGCTATTTGCTTCGTTGCTGTTCGAAGGATTTTCAGCCGCGCTACCTTGAGTGTTTGCCATAAAGCCACTGCTTAATACCACAGGCTCATCTTCGCTTGCTGCTTCGTATCTCTTCATCGGCGAAACGGTAGAGATTGGGGCAATTTCTGCGCTGGCAGCAGGAATGATCGCACTTCCGGCATCGCTTCCGGTATCGCTACTAAGCTGGCTGGAAACTCCAAGCTGGTTTCTTGCTGTTGTCACCAGAGAGTTAAAGTTGGACTTTAGCGAAGACATGATTTCTTGTCCCATCTCGGTAGCCACTACGTCGTTTGTGCGATCGAAGCGATCGAACCAGGCGCGGGTTTGGCGACCCAGACGAATGGAATTATTCCAGAACCAATCAAGGGTAACCAGCACCAGACAGAACACCAACCAGGCGAGCTTTCCGGTTTCTTGCAAAATAGTCCAGGTGACAGAAAGGGCTTGCTTGTAGATTGCAGCCGTAGTAGGAGCGGAGATAAGCTGCCAGAGTTTGTTGGCTTGAAGTGAAATTTGATTGCTCATGAGTCTGTAGGAGGGCAATTAAGCGACAGTATAATCGTTTACTTTTATCGAAAAATCGACAATCAGAACGTAGCCAATCGGAACGAACAAAAAGAACCTGTTCGTCAAAACAAATGCAAAACCAAGAGTAATGCTCTACCTTAAAAACTGGTGCTTTGGTATAAACTCGCTTCGTTCCTGAGTTTATTGGCTTAAACGTTGGTTTAAACGAATTGATTTGAATTCGATCGTATTTCTATTTAGCGTGTCATATCTAAAATTTGAGCGACTCTCTCTTCAGATAGGAAATTTGTTGTGGTTAGGAAGAGCAATTGTGAAATTCCTATGACTTGCAATCCAAAATTGTTTTCATACATCTCTACCTTTTTGCAGAATTTTGCCTCTCAATGCTGAAGGTTGTATTTCTAGATATCAATGCTGCTTAAAGAAGATTTAATTGCATGAATCTGAGATTGCTTGAAATGCTGGCTTTGCGCTCTTTTTGTATCAGTTTGGCGATCGAGCGTCTATCTGCCGCTAATTCTTATCAGCGTAACCTCACACAAAATTCAGATTCTTTCCTGCGGAACGGTCGGTACACTATTGGGGAGAAGTAAGTGACCTAGAAGCAGAAGAGACTATGGATGCCGCAACGCTTTGGCAACGATATCAGGACTGGCTGTACTTCCACTCAGGGCTGGGTCTGTATGTGGACATTAGCCGGATTCGGTTTGACGATTCCTTCCTGTCCATGATGGAGCCGAAATTTGAGAAAGCTTTTCGCGATATTGCTGCGCTCGAAGGCGGGGCGATTGCCAATCCAGACGAGAACCGTATGGTGGGGCACTACTGGCTGCGCGACCCCGACCTTGCTCCCACCCCCGAACTGAAGCACGACATTGTGGAGACGCTCCAGCGCATTCATGCCTTTGCCGATCGCGTTCACCAGGGCGAAATTCGTCCGACCGATGCCGCAAAGTTTACCGATGTGCTATCGATCGGGATCGGGGGATCGGCACTGGGGCCGCAGTTTGTGTCTGAGGCATTGAGTTCGGTCAATGCGCCGATGCAGATTCACTTTATCGACAACACCGACCCAGCAGGGATCGATCGCACCCTGGCAACGCTAAAAGATCGGCTTGCCTCAACCCTGGTAATCGCCACATCAAAATCCGGCGGCACGCCCGAAACCCGAAACGGAATGCTTGAAGTCAAGCGCGCCTACGAGCAGCAGGGACTCAACTTTGCTCAACACGCCGTCGCCGTTACCGGAATTGGCAGCAACTTTGAAAAGCTGGCGAAATCAGAAGGCTGGATTGATATCTTCCCGATGCATGACTGGGTTGGCGGTCGCACCTCCGAAATGTCGGCGGTCGGTCTGCTTCCGGCTGCACTTCAGGGCATTGATATCGACGCGATGCTGACAGGCGCGAAAGAAATGGATGCCGCAACCCGTGTACCCGATTTGCGAAAAAATCCTTCTGCACTGCTGTCGTTTGCCTGGTATGCCGCCGGAAACGGAAAGGGCGAGAAGGATATGGTGATTTTGCCCTACAAAGACAGCTTGCTGCTGTTCTCGCGCTATTTGCAGCAGTTGGTCATGGAGTCGCTGGGTAAGGAAACCGACTTAGACGGCAACAAGGTTTATCAGGGCATCGCTGTTTACGGCAACAAAGGCTCAACAGACCAGCATGCTTATGTCCAGCAGCTTCGGGAAGGCGTAAACAATTTCTTTGTCACCTTTATTGAAGTGCTGCACGATCGATCGGGTTCTTCGATCGAAGTCGAACCGGGGGTTACCTCAGGCGATTTCCTCTCCGGTCTGCTTCAGGGGACAAGACAGGCACTCTACGAAAATCAGCGCGACTCTATTACCATCACTGTGCCTTATGTGGATGCCCGGATGGTGGGCGCACTGATCGCCCTTTATGAACGCACCGTCAGCTTCTACGGTTCGCTGGTCAACGTCAACGCTTATCACCAGCCTGGAGTCGAAGCCGGTAAGAAAGCCGCCGCCGCCATCCTCGATCTCCAGCGCAGCATGATGCAAACCCTGAGCGAAGCCGGACAGCCAATCGCCCTCACTACCCTGGCAGACAAGATTGGAGCCAGCGATCGCATCGAGTCCCTCTACAAAATCGCCCGCCATCTGTCGGTAAACAATCGGGGAGTTAGCCTGAGCGGGGACTTGAGCAAGCCATCGAGCCTGATGATCGGGCTGAAATAGTTTTGATCCGCCGATCGCGTAAAACAAGCGTAGAAAAAACGTTCTATCAGCGACAATGGACGATGGATAGTCGATCGATTGGCAGTTTCCCAAGAAACATTGCCCTGAAGAATGTTTGAGGAGTTGCAAATCTTCTACATCGCCCTCTCAATTCCCAATGAGGGACTTTGAGCAGCCTCAGGAGGACTCGGTTTTCCCCAGAGCTGGCTTGGAGGGCGGTTTGGATTACAGGCAGGACGATTCAAACATTTTCTTAGAGCCAATTTGATCCAATGTCCATCGTTTTTTAGGTGAAGTGGCAATGGCGATCGCAGATGAATGGTTAGAAATCGGCAAAATCGTCGCGGCTCAAGGGCTAAAAGGGGAGGTGCGCGTCTACCCCAACTCGGACTTCCCAGAGCGATTTGAGGAACCGGGAAAACGCTGGATGCTGCGCCCCGGTAAAACAGAGCCGGAAGTGATCGAGCTAATTTCAGGACGCTATCTCGCTGGAAAAGGCCTATATGTCCTCCAGCTCAAGGGCATTGTCGAGCGCGCTCAGGCAGAACAGCTCTACGACTGCCGCCTGCTGATTCCCAGCACCGATCGTCCTCATCTCGAAGAAGATGAATTTCATGTGCCGGATCTGCTGGATCTGGAAGTGATCGATCAGGCGACCCAGCAGGCGATCGGACGAATCAAGGATGTAATTCCGGCAGGCAATGACTTGCTGGAAGTTGAACTTTATCAGGCAGGAGCACATCAGGCAGGAGCAGACGGGACGATCGAGCAGCTTGCCCAAACAAAGGAGTCAGCGAAAACGGTTTTGATCCCGTTTGTCAAAGAGATTGTGCCGATCGTCGATCTGGTTCAGCGTCGAGTGGAGATCGTTCCGCCTCCGGGTTTGCTTGATTTGAAGTAAAGCCTTTGAAGCTTGTCGTAAAGCTTGTCGTGAAGCTCAGGGCGAAGACTGCCGCGAAAAGACAAAAGCGGGTCTTGCCCGTCCGGTCGTAAGGCTTACCCATCCCAGTCCTTGGCGAGTTCCGACCCAAATCTTATTGCCTGCATCCGCTGCCAGCGACACAATGCGGCTAGAGGGCAGTCCTGCCACTTGAGTCACGATCGCCCCATTAAACGGATTCACTTGAAATAAGCCATTGTTTGTGCCGACCCACAGCCGCCCCAGTCGATCGAACTGAGCAACGGTGACTTCCTGTCCGCGAAAAGGCGTGACCGAACGTAAGACCGCTCGCTGCTTGGGATCAACCACCAGCAAGCCTTCTGGTGTGCCGACCCAGAGGTTATTGTCTGATCCCAGGGTCAGTGTCTGGACTGCCTGACCGGGAAGATCTCGAATGCGGGCGATCGGGGCTGCGCTAGCGGTGTTGATTTGCACCAAGCCCTCAGCCGTGCCGACCCAGAGCTGACCCTCAGCATCTAGACTCAGCACATTGCCGCTATTTCCCGGCAGTTCTCGATAAGTGGTCATCAACAGCCCTTCATCGGGACTGATCATTGCCAGTCCCTTGTCTGTACCCACCCATAAAAAACCGCGTCGATCGATCTGCAATGCCAGAATCCGATTTGAGGGCAGGGTAAAATTTTGCGCCGTAATCTCATTCGTACGTGGCTCAACCCGATGCAGCCCGCGATAGGTTCCGACCCACAGCCGCCCCACGCGATCGAGTGCCATTGCGCCGATCGTTTGATCCGGTAAACTCACCCGTGCCTGAACCCGTCCCGTATTGGGATTAATTCGAGCGAGTCCCTGCCATGACCCGATCCACAGGCTACCCGTTGCATCTAGCTGAAGTGCCGAAACGCGATCGTCTTGAGATGCAATGCTAGGAGGAGTAGATTGAGCCTGGGCAAGGTTAGCGGCAGAAAAAGCAGGCGGCTGAGTTTCCAGATGGATTCCTGCTGCTGCACTCCATCCCAACACCAGAACACCAGCAGTCTGGGCGATGTGACGGCGACAAGCAAAAAAGGTCATGGCGACGATAACCCGATCGAGTGAAGGTCAAAACTACAGGGACGTTGAAGCTGAGCAATAGCATACCCTGTTTTTTAGAAACTGGTTCGTATAGACGATATGGGTCAGTTGGGACTTTGGGAAACGGCGAGGCGATCGAAGCTGATCGGGCAGAACCTTGAAACAGCTTCTCCCGTTGCCTGGATATCGGGAGGTGAAACCGCTTAATATACACTAAACATAGATGAACACAGGCAGCCGATCGCGGTAGCCATCCGTCAACAGCAAAGTAGCAAAGGTGGTTCAGCCAATTCCTCAACCCGAATTGAGTTAACCCGTCGTAAAAATCAGATTTATAGCGAGTTTAGCGATGGCAGACGAAACAACTCCCCCCGCTCCTGATGTACAGACGCCCGATGCGGCGGCAAAACCCGCAAAAGTCCCCAAAAAGGAAAAGCCTCCTGCCTTGGAGGACAAGCCCTTTCAAGAGCTCATCTCGCAGCATTTCTTACCGGGTTTGCAGCAGGCACTCGGTAAAATTGGCATTCAGGATGTAGACCTGAAATTTGAGCAGAGCAAACTGCCCATTAGAGGCTTTGAGGATACTCCCTTGTGGCAGGTCATCGGGCAATGGCAAAGCGATCGTCGTCAGTTCTTCTTTATCTTTTCCAAAGAAGACATTCAGGCTCCCAAGTATTTCTGCTGTTCCGATAGCAGTGCGCCGCCCAGTACTCTGGAATCGTTTATGATCGACGAACGCAGAGTCACGCTCGACTTGATGCTGCTCTACGCTATTCAGCGTCTCAATGGGCAGAAGTGGCTTGTCCGTAACTAAAAACTGAGACAAATTTGACAAAAAACAAGGGGGCTTTCGCCCCTTTTTGATATCTAGCCAATCTTGGCACGAAAATCTCTAGGCGCTCTTCAGGTCGTTCCAATATTTGTCGTAGAGGTCGAGTGCCTTTCCAACGGGGGCAATCCCATCAGAAATCGACAGGAGCTGCTGCGTAGGATATCGCTTTGCATCGCTCTTAATCTGTGTGGGAAGCTTATCAAAAGCAATCTTATTGGGGGTAATCACGTTCATTTGCTCAACCCCATAAATTGCATTTTCCGGTTCTAGCACGTAGTTGATCCAGGCGTAGGCAGCATCCAGAGTTGGAGCAGAGGCAGGAATTGCAACCGTATCAGTCCACACAGAAGTGCCGCTGTTGGGAATGACGTATGCCAATTGGGGGTTATCCTTGGGCAGCAGGTTGCCAAAGGTCGAGTAGGTCATGCAGGCAGCCAGATCACCACTGATCAGCTGGTCTTCCCAGCCAAAGGTGCGAAAGGCAGCGATCGACGGCTTCAGTTCCAGCAGTTTCTGGTAAGCGGCTTCGATTTGCTTTGGATTGGTGGCGTTGTAGGAGTAGCCGAGGGATTTGAGCGTCGCGCCCATCGTTTCCCGTACGTCGTCAAGCAGGGTGATTTTTCCTGCCAACGCCTCTTTGTTGTCCCAAAAGAAATTCCAGTCCTGCGGCGGGGTCTTCACAATTTCACTGTTGTAGAGAATCCCCGTTGTGCCCCAGCAATAGGGAATGCTATGCGCGTTGCCCGGATCATAGGGCGGACTCTGCCAGCGATCCATGAGTCCGTTCACCCCCTGAATTTTGCTTGGATCTAGCTTAGTGAGCAAATTCATCTCGATCATTTGCCGCACCATGTAATCAGACGGGTAAATAATGCTGTACTGCGCTCCGCCCCCTGCCTGAATTTTGGCAAGCATTGTTTCGTTTGAGTCATAAACATCGACAACGACTTCAATGCCCGTTTTGTCAGTAAATCGCTTGAAAAAATCAGGATTGCTGTAGTCGCCCCAGGTGTAAATGTAGAGCGTTTTAGCATCTCCCGAACCGCCACTGGCTGCCGGAGCCGCGTCAGAATCAGAGGCAGTTCCTCCGCCCTGGATCGATCGTGCACAGTTTGAAAGGGCGATCGTCGAGAGTGCTGTTGCTGAAAATTGCAAAAACCGCCGCCGGGTTGATCGTCCAACTATCGATCGCGGCTTGTCGCTAGTCATGGAGGTATTCCTATTTGTATTGATGAAAGCAGTGAGATTTTTAAAGTACAAAACTATTGCGGGAAGGATAGTTCATTCAGCACAATTATTGATTTCTCTTAGCAGGAAATAGAGCCAGTGAATTGAGATTCGTTAAAGTTTTTATTTCATAGAAAATGGAGCAGTAAATTGCTCCTGATCTCAAACCTGCCTTAGTTTCAATTTGATTAGTTTCAATTTGAATTGATTTAACCGTTCTTTGGGTAATTTTAGGGATAAAAAAGCATTGAAACCGCAAAACTCTGCTCTCGCTTAGTCGATCGCAATCTCACGAGGCGTATCATCCGCAGTCGGCATCGGTTCTGCTTCGGTTTGCGACTCATTGTCCCTAAACCACTGCTTCACCTGCTGGCGGGCTTGGTTCTTCACGTCTGGCGTAATGCACATTGCCACTGCGCTCAGTGCCGCTGCCAGTGTACCTAAGTCATCTGCATATCCAGAGATGGGCAGAAAATCGGGAATTGCATCAGCAGGCAAAATAAGGTAGGCCAGTGCAGAATAAATCGTCATTTTCGCCCAAAGGGGAGTTTCAGGTCGCTGGGCTGCGTAAAACAGTGTCAACGCTTTTTCAACAACTTCTCGTCCAGCAACGATCGCCGCACCCTTGAGCTTGCTCCAAAAATTCTGCTCCGAATACTGATTGTTTTTGCCTGCCATCTTTCTTTTTTCTAGCAATGATTTTCTCAATTTAACGTGTCAAGTTCTGATTGTGTGAAGCGAATTCAGGCTAGTTTCCAACTGAAGCAGGACAACAGACGCTAAAAAAAACGCCGCCCCTGTGAAGAGACGACGAATGCACCTTGAGGAAATCCAATTTATCAGAATGCTGGGTGAACTTAGCCGAAGATGCTGCCGAAAAAGTCGATCGCCTCTTTCAGCGACTTGATAAAGGCATCTACTTCAGCTTTAGTGTTGTAGAAGTACAGGCTTGCCCGTGCGGTAGACTGTGCGCCAAGGTGACGGTGAAGCGGCTGTGTGCAGTGGTGCCCGGCACGAATTGCAATGCCTGCCTGATCAAGAATGGTAGACAGATCGTGCGGGTGAACCGAACCCGTAGTGAACGAAGCCAGCGCAGCGCGATTATTTGCCTGAGCATTTGGCTTAGGTCCATAGGTTGTTGCTTCGGGGATCTGACCGATCTGCTGCCACAGGTAGGCGGTCAACTCATGCTCGTAGGACGCAATTCTGTCCATGCCGATCGCCGTGAGGTAATCTACGGCTGCACCCAGCCCGATCGCTTCGGCAATGGCAGGCGTACCCGCCTCGAACTTGTGAGGCAGATCGGCATAGGTGGAATGATCGAGAAATACATCGGCAATCATCTCGCCGCCGCCCAGGAAGGGAGGCATCGATCGCAGAATGTCTAGCTTGCCGTAGAGAAAGCCAATTCCGGTCGGAGCACACATCTTATGCCCGGAAGCCACCAGCCAGTCGCAGCCGATGTCCTGCACATCCAGCCTCATGTGGGGCGCACTCTGGCAGGCATCGATCAGCACCTTGGCGCCGTACTGATGTGCCAACGCCACAATCTCCTTCACAGGAGCAATGCTGCCCAATGTGTTCGAGACGTGAACGACGGATACCAACTTGGTCTTGTCCGAAAGCAGTGATTTGTAGTGATCCAGGTCAAACTCCTGCGTCTCGGTCAGCTCTACAAACTTAAGAACCGCACCCGTCCGCTGTGCCAAAAGCTGCCAGGGAATCAAATTGCTGTGGTGCTCCATCACAGTGAGGATAATCTCGTCGCCGCGCTGAAGATTTGCATTGCCCCAGGCATAAGCGACCAGGTTGATCGCTTCGCTCGCATTGCGCGTATAGACAATCTCCTGACGCGAAGCCGCATTCACAAACGCCGCTACCTTGTCCCTTGCCCCCTCGTAAGCATCTGTCGCCCGTGCGCTTAAGGTATGCACACCGCGATGCACGTTGGCATTGTCGTTCTCGTAATAGGATCGCAGCGCATCCAGGACGGCGATCGGCTTCTGAGAGGTTGCCGCATTGTCAAGATAAACTAGAGGCTTGTCGTGAACTTTCTGCGACAGGATAGGAAAGTCCGATCGCACGCTAGCAGCTAGGGTTATCTCTTGTGCAAGGGTCATGGCTGGTTCGGGTAAGGATCTGGTGATAGGAAAAGAAGGAGAGAAAAGATAGATTAGCGAATGCCGCAGGGACGGCTGTGATAGTTTTTCGCAAACGCAATCAGGGATTGCTTGAGGGATTCAACGGGAACCCGATCGATCACTTCGTAGGCAAAGGCATAAACTAACAAACGCTCGGCACTTGCCGCATCAATGCCCCGACTCCGCAGATAGAAAATTTCGTCATCGTCAAGCTGGCTGACCGTCGCGCCGTGGGTACACTTCACATTGTCTGCCACGATCTCTAGCTGAGGTTTGGTATCAACTCGCGCTTTGGAAGAGAGCAATAAATTGCGGTTGAGCTGTCCGGCATCGGTCTGCTGTGCTGCCTGCGGTACGAATACCTTACCGTTAAAGACGGCATGTGCCCGGTCATCGACGATACATTTGTGAAGTTGTCGGGTTGTGCCGTAGGGCTGGGTGAGGGCAATCGTGCTGTGGGTATCGCTGAGCTGCTCGCCGCTGATAAAGGTCAGTCCATTCAAATTCGTCTCGGTTTGCTCGCCCGTCTGGTAAATCTCCAGATGATGCCGCGACAGCTTGCCGCCTAGGTCGATCGCATTACAGGTGTAGCGAGCAGTACGTGCCTGGGAAACAGCAGTCTTGCCGATGTGGAATGCGGCTAAACTTTCCCTCTGAATTCTAGTGTGACTGATCTGCGCGTTCTCTGCCAGGAAGATTTCCGTAACGCTATTGGTGAAGGATTGCTCCTCCCCGATCGACACATACTCTTCCACGATCGTCAACTCGCTATTTGGCTCTGCAATCACCAGGACACGAGGCTGAATGAAGGTAGGCGTACTGCGGGTCGTGGAAACAAAGAGTAAGTGAACGGGAGCGTCGATCGCCTGATTTTTCGCGGCTTTAATCACAGCAGCATCGCTGATCCCTGCCGTATTCAGAGCCGTAAACAGTTCTTCTGATCCAGGCTGCTGTCCCAGATAGTTCTGCAACGATTCACGCTGAGTTTCAGACAGTGCCGACAAATTGGTGACGGTCAATCCATTGGAGGGCAGGATTGTCGAAAGCTCCGGCGCATACATTCCGTTGACAAACACCAGCCGAGTGCTTTCTTCTACCAGCGCAAATTGGGTTACAGCATCGACATTGACGGCGGAACGGCGATCGATCTGCTCAAACCGCAGCTTCACCAGTTCCGACAAATCCGTAAACCGCCACTCTTCGTCCTTTGTCGTCGGGAAGGACTGCTCCTGGATAAGGGCTAAAGCACGAGCGCGCAACGATTGCAGCCAGCCGCCTGAAAGAGATTGCTTTGTCAGTTCAATCAAGTGATTGGCAAAATCGAGGCGCTGCTGAGCCGCATTGCTGACCCCAGTTTGTTCTGGCACAGAAGAGACTTGAATACTCATCGATTAAACTCCTGTTGCCGCTTCTTCCAGCACCCAGTCGTAGCCACGCGCTTCGACTTCCAGCGCCAGATCTTTGCCACCTGTGCGAAGAATTTTGCCGATCGCCATGATATGCACGTAGTCTGGCACGATGTAGTTGAGCAATCGCTGATAGTGGGTGATCACCAGCATTGCGTTATCGGGCTTCGAGAGCTGATTGACCCCATCTGCCACAATTCGCAGTGCGTCCACGTCAAGACCGGAATCGGTTTCATCCAAAACTGCCAGCGTCGGCTCTAGCAGTGCCATTTGCAGAATTTCGTTGCGCTTCTTTTCACCGCCCGAAAAACCTTCGTTGACGCTGCGATTCAAGAAAGCGGCATCCATTTTTACCAGGCTCAGCCTTTCGCGCACCAGTTCATCAAAGTCAAATGCATCCAGTTCTTCGCCGCCTTCGTGTTTGCGCTTGGAGTTGTACGCCACTCTCAGGAAGTCAAGATTACTGACCCCCGGGATTTCGAGCGGATACTGGAACGCCAGAAATAAGCCCGATCGCGCCCTTTCTTCCGCTTCCATTTCCAGCAAATTCTCGCCCTTATAAAGCACCTCGCCGCCCGTCACTTCATAGGCGGGATGTCCAGCCAGAATCTTAGAAAGCGTACTCTTTCCAGAGCCATTCGGACCCATAATCGCGTGGATTTCTCCCGCTCGAATCTCCAGATTCACCCCTTTCAAAATGGGAGTTCCGTCCACTTCTGCGGTCAAATCCCGGACGGTTAAAATGACTTCACTGTTTTCACTGATCACCGATCGATTTCCTCCCTACGTGCCTATTAAAGATGTCCCTGTGTGGGCCAATAAATTTCCAATCCGCTTCATGATTCTGAATACGTCGTACAGCCCCTTCACTCGATTCGAAATGCCAAACTGATCAGCGATCGCATACTTCAGGCGTTCTTCCTGCACAAGCTTGACAAAAGCAAAGGGGCTGCCAGTGGCAATCATGCCAAACAATGGGGTTTTCCGCTGAGGGTTTGCCAGCCGATACGCTAGCAGTTGAGCAAATCCCGCTTCCATCGAAAACGCAACCTTTTTAAACTCGATCGCCATCCCCCAAAAGCCTTCTCGCAGCAGCTGGACATCTAGCTGTTCTCGAATCTTTATTTCCTCAGCTTCAGCACTAATTTCAACCGATTGTTCTGTCCTAAATAGGAAAGGGGGACAGATGAAAATTCGCGAGAAATCGCATCGGACTAAGAATCGAAAGTAGAACAGTTTTTTCGAGCAAAGGCGGAAACTGTCGTAGCTTTCTGTAACCGTCTCACCCTCAGAATCCTTATTTCAAAGTCCCCTACCTTCAAGGGATTTCGGGGACAAGCCAGCACCAGTGATACTAACCAATGCTGGCAACTTGACTTAACCCACGCTGTTCTCCAGCTTCAGTGCCAACAGACGATCAGCTTCCACCGCAAACTCCATCGGCAACTGATTAAACACATCTTTGCAGAAGCCGCTAATCATCATCGAGATCGCGTCCTCCAGGGAAATGCCGCGCTGCCGGAAGTAAAACAACTGGTCTTCCCCAATCTTCGAGGTCGAAGCTTCATGCTCTACCTTAGCAGTGTTGTTCTGCACCTGGATGTAGGGGAAGGTATTCGCACCTGCTCGATCGCCAATTAGCATCGAGTCGCACTGGGAGTAGTTACGTGCCCCTTCTGCTTTCGGGCCAATCTTGACTAAGCCGCGATAGCTGTTCTTGGAATAGCCTGCGGAGATGCCCTTAGAGACGATCGTGCTGCGGGTATTCTTGCCGATATGCACCATCTTCGTGCCCGTATCTGCCTGCTGCTTGTGGTTCGTCAGCGCAACGGAGTAGAACTCTCCCACCGAGTTATCGCCCACCAGCACACAGCTCGGATACTTCCAGGTAATGGCAGAACCCGTCTCTACCTGTGTCCAGGAGATTTTAGAGTTCTTGCCCTGGCACAGACCGCGCTTCGTCACGAAGTTGTAGATACCGCCTTTGCCGTTCTCGTCTCCGGCGTACCAGTTCTGCACTGTGGAATATTTGATTTCGGCATTATCTAGCGCAACCAGTTCAACCACAGCCGCATGAAGCTGATTTGTGTCAAACATGGGAGCAGTGCAGCCTTCTAGATAGCTGACATGGCTGCCTTCTTCAGCGACGATCAGCGTCCGCTCGAACTGACCTGACTCACCGTTGTTGATGCGGAAGTAGGTCGAAAGCTCCATCGGGCAGCGAACACCCTTCGGAATATAGACGAACGAGCCATCGGTAAAGACTGCGGCGTTAAGCGCAGCAAAATAGTTGTCGGCAACCGGAACGACGCTGCCCAGGTACTTCTGCACTAGATCGGGGTAGTCGTGCATTGCCTCGGAAATTGAGCAGAAGATCACGCCCTCTTTGGCAAGCTTCTCGCGGAAGGTGGTGGCGACAGAAACGCTGTCAAAAATCGCGTCTACGGCGACGTTAGAAAGCCGCTTCTGCTCTGAAAGGGGGATACCCAGCTTCTCGAAAGTTTCCAGCAGGATGGGATCGACTTCTTCCAGGCTTTTCTTCTTCTCTTGCTGCTTAGGCGCAGAGTAGTAAATGATACTCTGGTAATCGATCGCCGGATAGCCGACTTCTGCCCAGTTCGGCTCCTTCATTTTGAGCCACTGCCGATACGCCTTGAGGCGAAACTCCAGCATGAACTCCGGCTCATTCTTTTTGGCAGAGATGAGACGAATCACGTCTTCGCTAAGCCCAGGCGGAATCGTGTCGGACTCAATCTCAGTGACGAAGCCGTACTTATAGGGTTGATTAACCAGGGATTGGACGGATGCTGTCATCGGTTGTTCTCTTTCTCTCAGGTTCTCAAGGTGGAGCGGCAATTCAAGATTGAAACTGAAACCGTAGTTCCAGCCGGCTGATTAATGCTGATTAATACTGATCAGTAACTTTGCGAATCTCGTCGATCGAGATCTCCTGCTGCTGTCCGGCGAAATCGTTATCCGGCGTGAGGAACAGCATACAGTGGCATTCTTTGCGTTCACGCATGGGCACACAGGGACAGTTCCAAAAAGCAGCGGCGGCTTCTGCCTCTTTGTCTTCGTAGTGGCGACAGGGACAGAGCGGCGCACCCAGCTCATCTTTGTGTTTGGCTAACCCTTCAATGACCACAGCAGTTACGCCTGGGTCAACACAGAAGTAAGTTCCAGTTCGCTTGGCGTAACTCTCGGAAAAACTCCTCATCAGCTCGAGGTTCTTGTCCGATGCCTGGTTGGGGTTCGCGGTTGTACTCATAGGAAGGGGCGACAGAACAACAGATAGCTTCTATAATTAAAACAACCTCTGAGTTGCTTATCTCTATTGTAAACTACTTTAGCAACGAGAAAGTTGTCAAAGTCAAGCAGGACTTTTTTTACATTTTGTTTCCTTGACATGTTGCTGCCACTCAGGATGTCTTTTGGCAGCTTTGTCTTTGACAATTTGTTTTCGGACAAAAAGTAAATCAGTCCTGACCGATCGCTGAGGATCACGGGGAAACCGATGACAGCCGCGCAGCAACCCTCGACCAAGCAGGATATCCTGCATCATCTATTAAAGCAGGGACAAGCCACTGCTCAAGAATTGGCTGAACATCTTAGCATTAGTCCCCAAGCAATCCGCAAACACCTGAAGGATCTGGAAGATGCAGGACTGATCGAGCATCAGGTAATCCAGGCAGGGATGGGTCGCCCCAACTATCAATATCAGCTCAGCCATAAGGGACGGGATCAGTTGCCCGAGCGCTACGGAGAATTTGCCGTCTCGCTGCTGGATACCCTGGCGGAAACAGTGGGCAAAGAGCAGGTCAGCAAAATTTTGCGGAAACAGTGGGAGCGCAAAGCACTGGAGTATCGCGATCGCGTGGGGCAAGGTTCGCTGCAAGAGCGAGTGGCAAAACTGGTGGAATTGCGGCAGGCAGAAGGCTATATGGCAGAGTGGCACTATGCTCAGCCTGACGAGAAGAATGCTGCTCCCCGCTATGTGATTACCGAGTACAACTGCGCGATTTCTCAAATCGCTGAGTCCTTCCCGAGCGTCTGCGGGCATGAGCTAGAAATGTTTCAGCTTGCGCTGGAGGGTAGCAAAGTCGAGCGAACCCACTGGATCGTCAACGGCGAGCATCGCTGCGGCTATTTAATCCAGGAGAAGTAATTTAAGGAAACGACTTCATGTTTAGTTCCCAGCCAGCCCCGATCGAATTCCTCACCGTCGAAGAAGTCACCGAGGTCGATCGCGCTTTGCTCACTACCCAGGACAAGTTTGTGACGCGGGTGGCACTCTACTCGCTGCGAACGCTGAAGAAAATTACCGAAAGCACAGGACAGTCGGTCGAATCCGTCACGCCTGAACAGATTGAAGACTGGATTGCTCAAGACGACGCGATCCAGGAGGCAGTTGATAGCGACGGCTCGTTTCTCACTTTCTTCTCGCGCATCATGCTATCTTCCCTGAAGCCGCTGCGGCAGATAGCCGCCGAAGCTGGAACGGCGATCGAATCCTTAACCGTTCCCCAGGTGGTGCAGTGGTTTGAGAAAGAGGCAAAGCTTCGCATGAGCCAGGGCAACAATCCTGCTTAGAAATAATTTCACCGTTCCTTTATTCCCCATCGTTTGAACTATAGCCCTCCTTCACCTGAATCGCAGGAGTCGATCGTTAGGATGGTCAAGTAGAGCGGCAAACGGTGTTTTGCTTATCTTCAGAGCTAGAGCTTTGAGGATAGTACTGCTGTTGCAAGTTGCCGTCGGATCGATCAGGATGTACTGCCGCAAGAAGTTGCGAGATGGTATGGGGCAAAAGTAGTGGCTGATTTTTACGGGACACCGGGAGACGACACGCTAGTCGGAACGGCTGAAACAAACAGAATCTTTGGCGAAGCCGGTAACGACAATCTTTCTGGTGCTGATGGGGATGACCAAATTTTCGGCGGACTGGACAACGATCGAATTCAGGGCGATGCGGGCAGGGATGAGCTGTTCGGCGATGCGGGCGATGACACCCTCTCTGGTGGTACAGAAGCCGATGAGCTGTTTGGTGGGGTAGGTAATGATTCGCTGAATGGCGGCGATGGGGATGATTTGCTCTATGGCGAGGTTGGGGACGATTCGCTTTTAGGGGGAGCAGGTAACGACAAGCTGTATGGCGGCAGTGATCAAGGAATCATGGGCGCAGGGGGCAATGATTTTCTCAGCGGCGGCACTGGAGATGATGAGCTGTACGGCGTAGACGGAAACGACACGCTGAACGGGGATGACGGCAATGATTTTCTCAGTGGTGGGTCAGGCGATGACGTGATCACAGGGGGGGCAGGAATCGACACTGCCTTTGGTGGTGAGGGCAATGACAGTATTTCTGGCGGCGATGGTGACGATGAACTGCAAGGCGAAAACGGTAATGATGTGCTTGCTGGCAGTGCAGGAATTGATAAGCTCTATGGCGGCGATGGCAATGATGAACTGAGCGGTGATGCGGGCGCAGACAAGCTCTATGGCGAGAAGGGAAACGATACCTTATCAGCAGGGACGGGCAATGATGAGCTGTACGGCGGCGACGGTCAAGATGTGCTCAATGGCAACGAAGACGACGACTTGCTTTATGGCGATAGCGATAACGACTCGATGTTTGGGCAGTTGGGCAACGATCGCCTGTTGGGTGGCGAGGGCGACGATCGGCTTTCTGGCGATGAAGGAAATGATTTCTTAAACGGCAACTCAGGCAACGATACGCTGGAGGGTGGTTCAGGTAACGATGAACTGTTTGGCAGTGCAGGAGACGACCAGATCCTCGGCGGGGCGGGGCAAGATATGCTGTTTGGTGAGGACGGCAACGATGAGCTGTCTGGGGGAGATGATGGCGACAAGCTGTTCGGCAGCCAGGGCAACGACACGCTCAACGGCGGAAATGGTGATGATGAGCTGTTTGGTGAGTTTGGCAGCGACCTGCTCAACGGGGATGCCGGAAACGACAAGCTGTTTGCAGGTAGTGAAGACGATCGCCTGCTGGGGGGAGAGGGCAACGACGAACTGTTTGGCGAAGGCGGGAACGATCAGCTCGACGGGGGCGCAGGCGACGATCAGCTCTTCGCAGCAGATGGCAATGACCTGCTAAACGCTGGTGCCGGAAACGATCGACTATTCGGCGAACTGGGCGACGATACGCTAAGTGGTGATACAGGCAACGACACAATCTATGCAGGCGAGGGAAACGATTGGCTTAATGGCAACTCTGATAGCGACACGCTTTATGGCGAGGGTAGCAATGATGTGCTGCTGGGAGACATGGGCGATGACCTTCTGTTCGGCGGCTTTGGTGACGATAGCTTAACCGGGGGGCAGGGAGCCGATCGCCTCTCTGGGGATGCGGGCAGCGACATTCTCAATGGCGGTAGGGGCAGAGATTCTTATCTGTTTAATACCGATGCAAAGTTCGATCGGGCAGCTGCAGGAGTGGATCAAATCCAGGGCTTCACGCACCGACAGGACAAAATTGTTCTTGATACCACAACTTTTGCCGCATTGAGCAAAGTGTCCCGTCGCCAGTTTATCCAGAAGGGCTTTGAAGTTGTGAATACCGATCGCCAAGCAGCACGGAGTCGAGCAGCGATCGTTTATAACAGCCGCAGCGATCGACTGTTCTATAACGCAAATCGGGGAGCAGCCGGATTTGGCACAGGCGGACATTTTGCCAGGCTGACCGACGCAAATTCATTAAAGAAGGCTGATCACGGACTATTAACTGCTAGCGATTTCACGCTGATTTCCTGAGTGCTGATTCTAGAGGCACCGAGCCTGATCCCATGTTCAAAGTCCTCCTGAATTAGGGAATTTAGAAGGGCTGCAAAACCTAGAACGCTGATAGAACGCAGGCATACAAGGTAGACAGCCCTGGGAGAGGAATTTAGGGTGAGGGCAGCAATAAAAAAGTGGGCGATTAAACCCACTTGATCGTGTTTGAATCTGATTTGAAGGTAGGTTAGTAAGCGTCTTGCAGCTCGTAAAAGTCTGGCGAAATGTAGTCCTTGCGGAGCGGAAAGCCAACCCAGTCCTCTGGCATCAGCAGTCGCTTCAGGTCGGGGTGTCCTTCATAGACAATGCCGTACATGTCGTAGGTTTCCCGTTCCTGCCAGTCTGCGGCTTTCCAGACCCAGTACACTGAGGGCACGCGCGGATCTTCACGGGGGACGAATACCTTGACCCGAATTTCCTCAGGGCGATCGGCATTGTCGCTCAGCTTAGTCAGGTCGTAGACGCTCACCAACTCGCCGCCCGGTCCAGTATCATAGCCGCACTGACAGCGCAGATAATTGAATCCGTAGGCATACAGCGCGGTGCAAAACGGCAGCAGGAATTCGCGATCGACTCTAACGACTTCAACGCCAGCCCGATCGGGTTCCATTACTTCATGGTCGAATCCGTTTTCGGTCAACCAGCGCGAGATTTTCCCGGCTTCAACGATTTGCGTAGTTTGTTCAGTTTGGTTTTCTTCAGCCACGGCTTACTTCCTCCGGTTGAGTTGCTGCTTCAAGCGCAGTCGGAATTGGCATTCCCATTGCTTCCATCAGTTCCTTAGGCGGAGCCTGACGAGTTTCAGCCTGGAGATATTTTCCGGTGTGGATTTCAGATGCAGGCTTCATTTTATGGGAAACGCTGTAAAAGCGGTGCGTTTGGGCAGCCTGCGTCCGATCGGCGAGTCCTTCATTTGCAATCTTTTTCCGCAATTTGACGAT
The DNA here is from genome assembly GCF_039962215.1 of Leptolyngbya sp. ST-U4. Taxonomy (NCBI): domain Bacteria; kingdom Bacillati; phylum Cyanobacteriota; class Cyanophyceae; order Leptolyngbyales; family Leptolyngbyaceae; genus Leptolyngbya; species Leptolyngbya sp. ST-U4. The sequence goes on along the minus strand of NZ_JAMPKZ010000006.1, from coordinate 187,885 downwards.
CGCATCAATAATTGCCTCAGGGCGGGGCGGGCAACCCGGAATATAAACATCCACCGGAATCAGCTTGTCAACTCCACGGACGGCAGAAGGTGAATCGGTGCTAAACATTCCACCCGTAATCGTGCAGGCTCCCATTGCGATCACATATTTCGGGTCTGGCATCTGCTCATAGAGGCGCACCAGAGCCGGAGCCATTTTCATCGTGATTGTGCCTGCGGTGATGATCAAATCTGCCTGACGAGGGCTGGAACGCGGCACCAGACCAAAGCGATCGAAGTCGAAGCGGGAACCGATCAGGGCGGCAAATTCAATAAAGCAGCAAGCTGTGCCGTACAGCATAGGCCACAAACTGGAAAGACGTGCCCAGTTGTGCAGATCCTCAACGGTAGTGAGAATGACGTTTTCAGAAAGAGCTTGGGTGACTTCAGACTGTCCCACCGGGTTAAGCAGTTGGGCAGCCGAGTTTTCTGGAGAAGGAATCATGACCATTCGAGGGCTCCTTTGCGCCAGGCATACACGAGAGCAACGACCAGAATTGCAATGAAGATCAGGGCTTCAACAAAGGCGAGGAGTCCGAGCTGACTGAAGGCGACTGCCCAGGGATACAGAAAAACCGTTTCAACATCGAAGATTACGAACACCAGCGCGAACATATAGTAGCGAATGTTGAACTGAATCCAGGCTGCACCGATCGGCTCCATGCCGGATTCGTACGTGGTGCGTCGTTCAACCCCTTTGCGCTTGGGTGCAACGATGTAGGAGGTGCCGATCGCCAGGACGGGTACAAGACCACAGATCAGCAGAAAGCCGAGGAAATATTCGTAGCCGTTGAGGACAAACACGATGATTCTCGCCGCTTTGTTAGGGTAACTCAATTAATGTTACCTGCTTTTTACATTGTAGAAAACGCGGCTAGCGGCGTGGGGCAATCGAAAGCCGTTATGACGTGGATTATGTTTTGTTTAGGGTTTTGTTTCGAACTAGGGATCTGCCCCTTGTTCTTTTTCTGCCTGCCACTTCTCCCAAAGGTCAGGGCGACGATCGCGGGTTCGCTCAATCTGCTGCTGTTTGCGCCACTGGTCGATCGCCTGATGATTTCCCGACAGCAGAACCTCAGGAACTTTCCAGCCGCGAAACTCTGCCGGACGGGTGTATTGCGGATAATCGAGCAGCCCAGCTTCAAAGCTTTCCAGCTTCAGCGATTCTTCTTTGCCTACCGTTCCCGGCAGTAGGCGAATCACGCCATTGAGTAAAGTGAGGGCAGGAATCTCGCCGCAAGTCAGCACAAAATCACCCAGCGACACTTCCCGCGTCACCAGATGCAGCACTCGCTCATCCACGCCTTCGTAATGTCCGCAGACGAACACGAGCTGATCACAGTTCGCGGCAAACGACTGAAACATCTTCTGATTCATCGTTTTGCCTTGAGGCGTCAGCAAAATCACCTCTCGTCGGGGCAGCACGGGCAAAGACTCGATCGCCGCAAAAATTGGCTCTGGCTTCATCAGCATTCCCACGCCCCCACCGTAGGGTTCATCATCGACCTTATGGTGCTTATCGGTCGTAAAGTCGCGCGGATTCGTTAAATGCACAGACGCAATTTGCTTCGCCAATGCCTTACCCAATAAGCCAGAGCAAAGCGGCGAAGCAAAAAAATCAGGAAAGAGAGTAATGATATCGAAGCGCACAGGGACGATCGAATGAACTGCCTTAAAAAGTGTAGCTTGAGCGACGAGCGGCGAACCGACTCAAAATTTAACTCATAGCTAAACAGTTAAATTGTTAAACAGTTAGATTGTGCCCTGAATATTGACTGTCTCCGATTTTAAATCGCGTTCCATCAGCGCAACGATCGCCTCTTGGGGTGTAATCTTGCCGTTCAGCAGCAAATACACTTGATAAGACACGGGAACAGCAATTCGTTCGCGATCGGCTAGATCTATCAACACGTTCGCCGTATTCACTCCTTCAGCAGTGCTGTGGATTTCATCCAGAATGTTCGCCAGCGATTTACCCTGCGCCAGCCCATAGCCCACGCGATAGTTGCGGCTCAGCGCACTCGTACAGGTTGCCAGCAAGTCGCCCAATCCAGATAAACCAAAAAATGTTTCTGGTTTCGCTCCCAGATGCACGCCCACCCGGATTAGCTCTGCCAGTGCCCGCGTAATCAGTGCCGATCGCGCATTTGTGCCCAGCTTCAAACCGTCGCAAACCCCAGCCGCGATCGCAATGACATTTTTTAGCGTGCCACCCAGTTCAGTCCCTAGCGGATCATCATTGGTGTACACCCGAAAACGATCAGACGAAAAGATAATCTGCACCTGCTGCGCCGCCGATGCATTCTCGCTAGCAACCACTGTTGCGGCAGGCAATCCCTGTTGGATCTCTTCAGACAGATTGGGACCGGAAAGCACGACGATCGAATGATCTGGAAAAGCGGTTTGCCAGAGCTGAGAAGCAGTTTGCCGGGTTGCGGGATCCAAGCCTTTTGTCGCACTCACCAGGACTGCATCGGAAGGCAGGGTAAGAGACTTTAAACGAGCGATCGTCTCTGGAATTCCCTTCATCGAAACTGCGGAGATGATTACCTTTGCCTCTGAGACGGCTTCTGGCAAGCTGAGTTTTCCCTGGCGCGACCAGAGCTGAACCGGATACCCTTTTTGAGCCACCAGCGTTGATAGCGCCCTGCCCCAAACTCCCGCGCCCAGGATAGTGACCTTGACGGTGGAACGGATGCCCTCAGAACTTGAATCTAAGCCAGGGGCGACAACAGAAATGGCAGAAGAAGCAGCTTCATGCTCCATATGAAGTCATTGAAAAATTTACTGAAGTCTCTAAAGAAATGTCTGAAGGTTGGCACTCCATCGCCCTTTGCATCCTACCAGTCTCTTTCCCGAATTCCATCGGATGTCTGACAAAAGAATGGACAAAACGATAAGCCAACCCGAGTAAAGATATAAAACATTCCACAATCCGCCGCTAAAATTTTGTAGCATTGAATACAGAAGTTTTATTGCATGGTTGAATCGGGGGCAATTTTATGAATCCCAATCTGGAATGTGCGATCGCTGAAATTCCCCTTTCTCTCTATCATCAGCCTAATTTCCCCACAGATTTTGCGCCTTCAACCTGGGTGCGGCTGACGAAATCCTTGAGTCTGTTTAGCCACGATGAGGCAATGCTGCTTTGTCAGGCTTCAGCTGAGGAGTGGGTTGCCTGGGTTCCTGACTTTGGCGAAGTGGTACTGCATTTGAGCGAGTTTTATCTGCCCTCAGACTGCAATTAAGTCGGTAGACAAAATTAGAGCATGCGTGAGTGCTGTGGTTGGTTATTCGTCCCTGGCATCGGCTGCTTGTAGTGGACTGTTTATAGTCGGCTGCTTGGAAACGATGGGCTAATCGGCTACTTACAAAGGACGAACAGGAAATGACAAAAATGACAAATAACAGTCTGGAGTTAGCAGCGCAGACATATCCAGCGGAGCCGGAACCATCTCGCCACGAAAATCGAGGAACTGCACCAGCAACAAATAGGCAATGCTGATCATTAGAGCAATTACGCCCGTAATAATGGCAACAAGCTTCGATCGATCCATACTGCCCTCACTGGATTCTCAATATTTCTTGACCTGGGTATGCTCTAGACTGACATAAAAGCGGGCAAAATAGGGGCAACCTCAGGAGAGATGCCGCAATAATCCCATGTCTGTTGTTTTTGAATCGACTGTTCAACCTACTGAATCTGCATTCAGCGAGATGGATCGTTCTGCTGTTGTCGAAACGATCGCCCTCAGAAAGGTTTATCGCACCGGGTTCTGGCTGAATCAAAAGGTGGTGACGCTGCAAGACTGTTCGCTACAGGTCTTTCGGGGCGAAACCTTTGGGCTGCTGGGGCAAAACGGCGCGGGCAAAACCACGCTGCTAAAAACGCTGCTGGGCATTATTCGTCCGACTTCGGGCACGGGGCAACTGCTGGGCAAACCGCTGGGCGATCGATCCGCCAAGCAGCGCGTTGGCTATTTGCCGGAAAACGCTTACTTTTATGACTATCTAACCGGATGGGAATTTCTGGAATATGCGGCGGGTCTGTTTCGCATTCCTAAATCCGTGCAGCGTCAGCGCATTCCACAACTGCTCGATCTAGTGGGCTTGGCGCAGTCCTCAGCGCGAAAAAAACAGTTGCGCCATTATTCCAAGGGAATGTTGCAGCGGGTCGGGATGGCGCAGGCGTTAATTAATGATCCAGAAGTGGTGTTTCTGGATGAGCCAATGTCAGGACTCGATCCGCTGGGACGCTATCAGATTCGTGAAATTATTCTTTCTCTCAAGTCGCAGGGAAAAACCATCTTCTTTAACAGTCATATTCTCTCGGATGTGGAGAAAATTTGCGATCGAGTTGCGATTCTGGCACGAGGGGAACTGCTCTGTATCGGTTCACTTCAGGAGCTGCTCGGAAACGCCGATCTATACCAGGTTCGGGTGCGCGACGGCAATCCAGAAATTCTGCGGCAGTGGTTGCCCGATGTCGAACTGGTCGAAGGCAATTGGCTGGGACACCTACGCGGCGACCCACAGGATTTTTTGGCGAGCCTGAAGCTGATGCAGGCAGATCTGATCAGCATGAATCTGGCGCGTCCTTCGCTGGAAGAATTCTTTGTGCAGCAGCTTCGCAAACGCGGAATTTACACCAGTCAGTAGAAATCGGGATGTATCTGTAGACACAAATTTTTCGTGCTAGCGTATCTATAGATACCAATTACATACCAATTCTTCAGGTCAAATTCTCCTCCTATGACTGCGATCGAATCAGGATGGCAGCACGCTTTTGTCGAGACTAATAATATTCGCCTTCACTGTGTGACGCAGGGCGAAGGAGATCTGGTAATTCTGCTGCACGGGTTTCCAGAGTTCTGGTATTCCTGGCGGCATCAGATTCCGGCACTGGCAAAACACTTTAAGGTTGTCGTGCCTGATCTGCGCGGCTGCAATGACTCTGATAAGCCAGCGACCGGATACGATCTCGATACGCTGACGGCTGATATTCGTGGCTTGATTGAAAACCTTGGCTATCGCAGTGCTCATGTGGTCGGACATAGCTGGGGCGGCACGATCGCCTGGCATTTTGCCCATCGCTTTCCCAATTTGACGCAACGACTAGCGGTACTCAATGCACCTCATCCCCAGCGGTTTGTGCAGGAATTGGTTGGCAATGCCGATCAAATTCGCCGAAGCTGGTATCTGCTGGCACTGCAAATTCCCACGCTGCCCGAATGGTTTATTCGCTCTAATCTGAAGTCGATTGTCAAAAACCTGTTTCAGGGTCAGGCGGTGCGTAAGAGCGCGTTTACCAGCCAGGATACCGATCTCTACCAGGCTGCGCTGGAAAAACCCGGTGCGCTGACAGCCGTTTTGAATCACTATCGTCACCTGTTTTCGCCGCAAACCTGGTGGAATCAATGGAGCCATGCCCCAACCCCGATTTCTGCTCCAACCCTGATTTTGTGGGGTGAAGATGATTTCCTGTTTAGTGAAAAGCTGACCGAAGGCATTGAACGGCTGGTGACGGCTCCAATCAAGCTTAAGTTTCTCTCGCACTGTGGGCACTGGATTCAGCAGGAAGCCCCACAAACCGTAAACCGCGAACTGCTCGATTTTCTTCAGGAATGATTAACCCCTTCGGGGAACTGTGAAGCAACCGCTCCAGCTTCAGCAAGCTTGCCAGGATAAGGCGTTTGCCGGAAAGAATAAGGCTTGAGCGGTTCAGGCAGATTGGTGCAGCTTGCTCGCCCTGCGCCTGGATTTCTTCATAAATTCGTTACTATTATTAACGTCCAGTAATTTCGCGGTTCTGAATCGATCGCTGAAACTCCTAATCTAGAAAAATGGGTAATCTAAGGCAATGGGTGAATATCATCTGCTGCAATCTATCAGGTTTCAAGCTTTGCAGCACTTCTCACTGGAGTCAGTTTTTACTAGAGTTAAGTGAAGGCTGTCAGTGTGCTGCAATTGTGCTGAATCTAGTATTTTGCTGATCCGCGATTTGTCTTCGTCTGTTCCTTAAGGCAAAGCGACCAATCCGCAAATCGGCATTCTGTTTAGCTGCTGATTCTCTTAATTCGCAAAATCTCTGGCTTTTTTCCATTCTATTCATTCATATTACCTGTCACGCTATGGTCAGCTCACATCAATGGATGTCCTATAGCTCCGAGTTTATGGACACTTATGAGGATAGTGATTTACAGCAAAAGTTAGGGCTGTATCAGGTGTTTTGCAGGCTGTATGAATACCGCCGAGAACTGCTAGACGATATTCTTAGTCTTGAAACGAGCAGAGCTTTGGGAAGTGTAAAGCTGCCCTACGTTCAAGGAGTAGTGCTGGGTCAGCCGCATCTTGTGACCAATCTTCTGGGCAAAACCCAAGCCCTGCTTCAGCCCGAACATCAGTGGCGAATTGGTCGGAGTCCCCAGCAGTCGGCAATTCCAATTGCTGATCGGCAGCTTTCTCGTGCTCATGCGGCGATCGAGTATGTGGCGCAGAAGGGCTTTTACTTGACCGATCTAGGCAGCAGAAATGGAACATTTGTCAACGGTGAACCAATTCGTCAGCCTGTTCTTCTCAATGATGGCGATCGGGTCCGTTTAGGCAGTATTAGCTTTATCTTTTTTCTGTGTGCGTCTGCTGAAGTTCTCACGTCTGATATCTCTTCATCACAACAGCCTGCTTCGATCGCCCACAGCGCGTTTTCGGTTACAAATTCGACGCCGCCGGTAAGGGCAGTTCAAGCTGAATCGGAGTGTTCGCCAAGCAGTAATCCACTGGAGGAAACTTTTACTTTTAGGCGATCGTCGGGCTAACCAAAAAGCAAACCTGGCTGATTCAGGAGGCTGATCTAAGCCTGTGGCTTTTGACTGGGTTTCTGTAGTTGTCCTAATTTTGAAAATTACTGACACCTGCTAGAATATCGAGGTTGTTTGTCAAGATACGTCTTTTGAGTCAATCTATCGATATTCCTAAAGTTGATGAATTCTTGCAGGAGCTAGCTGCGATTCAGCAAACTGGCTCAAAGCGGATTGCATTACTCGGCTCTCGCCACGTTCCGATTACCCATCAAAACCTGATTGAGTTAATGAGCTATGCTCTGGTGCTATCAGGGAATCATCTCCTCACCTCAGGGGCAACAGGAACAAACTCTGCTGCAATTCGGGGGGCAATGCGAGCCGACCCTAATCTGCTAACGGTTATTCTGCCGCAGAGCCTAGATAAGCAGCCGCGTGAATCGCGAGAACAGCTAGAGCAGGTGATTCATCTCGTCGCGAACCCTGTTAACGATCATCTCCCGCTTGGCGAGGCGAGTGCGATTTGTAATCAGGAAATTATTTCGCGCTGTCAGCAGTTAATTTGCTTTGCGTTTCACGACAGTCATACACTGCTAAAAACGTGCAGCGATGCGGAAGAACAGCGCAAACTGGTGACGCTTTTCTATTTTGACTAAGCCGCTTTGAGTGAAAGCAGTTCTGGTGAAAGTAGAACGAAGTCTCACTTCCCTCACTATAGAAAAAATAACTATCCTTTGATTCGAGCTTATGCCTGTGCTGCAAGCCCTGCCTGTGCGATATACGCTTTTGCTTTGCATTGCGATCACCGCTGTCCTCATCTATGTGCCGTTTTTGGTGGTTGCCTATGGGCGAGTGCAGGCAGGTTTCGATATGGCAAATCCGCGTGCCTTGTTTGATAAGCTGCCGAACTATGCGAAACGGGCGACTTGGGCACATGAGAATTCGTTTGAGTCATTTATGCTGTTTGCGGCGGGGGCACTGATGGCAGTCGTGACTCAGGTAGAATCGGTCTGGGCAACCGGGGCCGCAATCAGCTATGTGGTGGCTCGATCGCTCTACTCGCCGTTTTACATTTTAAATGTGCCGATTCTGCGATCGCTGATGTTTGGCGTCGGAACGCTGGCAATCGCAACGCTGATGGGGCTGAGCTTGCAGCAGGCTGCGCCTTAGGGCTGAGTTGGCAGAGCGATCGGTAGACTCAGCAAATTTATGAATTAGACTTAAGTTTTGGAATGGCTCGACCAAATCTCTGCTAAGCCAAAATTCGGCAAGAAGTCGTTGCCTAAATTATTTTGCTCAGATTGTGGTTTTTTATTGTTCTTTTGACTCATGGCTTCTACGTATTCCTTTGATGTAGTAAGTGATTTCGATCGCCAGGAACTCGTGAACGCGGTCGATCAAACCAAACGAGAAATCGATACTCGCTACGACTTAAAAGACACGAAAACGACGCTAGAGCTGGGTGCAGAGTCGATCGTGGTGAATACCGACAGCGACTTTACCCTGCAAGCCGTTCACACGATTCTGCATACGAAAGCAGCGAAGCGGAATTTGTCGCTGAAAATTTTTGACTACGGCAAGGTGGAATCTGCTGGAGGAAACCGGGTGAAGCAGGAAATCAAACTGCGGAAAGGCATTAGCTCTGAGCTGACCAAGCAGATTTCTAAGCTGATTCGAGATGAGTTTAAGAAAGTGCAGCCGTCGATTCAGGGCGATGCGGTGCGAGTCACCGCCAAAGCAAAAGACGATCTGCAAGAAGTAATTCAGCGGCTTAAGCAGGAAGATTATCCGGTAGCGCTACAGTTCACGAACTATCGCTAATCTGTCCTAATAGTAGGAATTTGTGAGTCAACCATTCCGCGTCGATCGTCAGCGTGAGCATCAGGCAAACGAGCGTACTTTTCTTGCCTGGGTTCGGACTTCGATCGCCTTGATTAGTTTTGGATTAGCGATCGCCCGCTTTGGGCTATTCTTGCGCGAGCTTCACGAGGGCGTAACTCAAACTACACTGCCGCGTAATCCCATTAGCTCCCAAACGATTGGACTAGTGCTGGTGCTGGCAGGCATGGTGATGATTGTGCTGGCAGCATGGAGCTATAACCGGACATTTCGCCAGATCGAGCGGGGTAACTATCAGCCCAATCGCTGGATTATCTGGATTACAACCCTGGTGATGCTGCTCATTGGCGGACTAAGCTTGCCCTTTGTGCTGTGGCAGCCCCCTGCAAGCGGAGGAGCCGGACAGGAATCTAAAACATCCTACGGAGTGCGATCGAAAAGCAACTCTATTTTTCGGAGGTAAATCTTCCAGCAGCAGATGGATGAAAGTCTATCGTCATCAGTCTTTGGGAAAGCGTCAAACAGTGGCATGATATTGAATGAGCTAGCTCAATCCTGATCGGTCGGCGCAGAGCAAGCGTTAGGGTTTGTGGCTTCCCGTGTATGGACTTGAAGCAGATTGAGTCTCGCTGTGTTGAACTTTTATCAAACCCGATAACGAAGGACGCACTCTTAAGGAGAACCATGTTTAAAAGATACATCTGGGTTGTTGCAGTGACGGTCTTCCTGGCTTTTCAACTGTTTGTCGGAGGCGCAACTGCGGCTGAACTGGATAAAGCAACCCGTACCATTTCCCTAAATGACCAGGGCGATACAAAGACCCTGAGCCTGGAGCAAGTCTCTGAAGGCAAGCGGTTGTTTAACTATGCCTGTGGTCAGTGCCATGTGGGTGGCGTAACCAAGACTGACCCCAACGTTGGACTTGACCCAGAATCCCTTGCGCTGGCGAATCCTCGTCGGGACAATCTAGAGGCACTGGTGGACTATATGCACAACCCCACGACCTACGATGGGCAGTCTGACATCTCTGAGATTCACCCCAGCACGAAGAGCACGGACATCTTTCCAAAGATGCGAAATCTGACCGAAGATGACCTGGTTGCGATCGCTGGACATATTCTGCTTCAGCCAAAAGTAGTTGGCGAGAAGTGGGGCGGCGGCAAAATCTATTACTAAACTGTTTTTTTAAGCACTCTCTGAATGAGAGGAGTTTTGGGGTCGGGCATTGCCTGCCCCTTGTTTTTTGGATTTTTGCCAGTGCGTTGCGCTGCACTTTATTAAAGAAAAGGGTTGAGGGCTAATTCCCAGGAGGACGTTCCGTGTTTTGTCAGGTTTTTGGTCGAGTGGCTCAAATCAGGCGAATTCTTCGCGGTTGGCAAACTTGCCTGAGTGCGTTTGGCATGACGATCGCTTTACTCCACATCGTATTTGCCATCGTATTCGCTGCTTTCCTGGGTTCTCCACCGGCAGAAGCGGCAGGAATTGATGCCTATGTGCTGCGCTATCTGGATGCCAAAGAACCGATCGCCCTCCCTAATAATGCTGAGGGAAATCGCCGCGAGTTTTCGGCAGAGCAGTTGTCAGCGGGCAAGCGTTTTTTTGAGGAGAACTGCAAAAACTGTCATGTGGGCGGTGCAACTTTGCCTGACCCGACCGTGCCGCTGACGCTGGAGGCGCTGAAGGGAGCAATGCCACCACGGGACAACATTGAGAGTCTGGTTGCTTTTCTGCGGCAGCCGATGACTTATGACGGCAGTGAGGAAAGCCTGTATTGTCGCGAGGTTCCAGAGTCGTGGCTTTCGACCAAGCAGACCGAGGATTTAGCAGCATTTTTGCTTCGAGCGGCTCAAAAAGCTCCAGGCTGGGGCAATTTATCGTTATGAACGGTGATCTTTCAAGATAAAATTTGAGTGATAAGACTGAGTTCAACTTAAACCTCCAGAGGTTACTCATGAAACTGTTTTCCTTTGTTTCGCGGAGTTTAAGTCTCACCCTTTGTTCGATCGTGTTGGTTGTTTGCACGTTTCTGCTGGCTGTCTCGCCTGCTTCTGCTGAAACCTACACGGTCAAAATGGGTGCTGACAATGGAATGCTGGCATTTCAGCCTTCTACCCTGACCATCAAAGCGGGTGACACCGTGAAATGGCAGAATAACAAGTTGCCTCCGCATAACGTGGTGTTTGAAGATAAGGCACAGGCGGCTAAGTCGCACGACCAGCTCATGTTCTCTCCGGGCGAATCCTATGAAGTCACCTTTGACGAGCCCGGAACCTACAAATACTATTGCGCTCCTCACCGGGGTGCAGGTATGGCTGGCACGGTCGTGGTTGAGTAAATAGCTGCCAGATTGAGTGATGCCCCTTGTTTGGGCTGCTTTATCTGCATTTTCTGCTTGATACTCTCCGATCGGCTTATCGTTTGGTTCTTTGCTCTCTGAGTTTAGAAATCTAGACACCTGCGAAGACAAGGAATTTGGCTGCTACTGTCGGGGCATCTGTCTCACATCAGCTAGGTTCCTTGTCTTGTATTTTTTGGCTTTATTTTGATCTCTGTCGCCCGTTAAAGCTCATTATTGAAGCTTATTTATTTGAGAAATTTAAAGCTCATGCTTAGGATTCGCGGTAAGGAGAAGCCAGGAATTTCCTTTGGTGAAACCTATCGTGAGTCAGACGCAGGGGAGCGATCGATCGCGGTATGCTCTGCTTGCACAAAATATATCCTTACTAAGAGCAACTGCTGTGGTTCCCCTTCGTGATGAAAATCCGGTTCGCGTTACCCCATACGTGACCTATGGGCTGATTGCCCTCAATATTTTGATCTTTCTATACGAAATTAGTTTACCTGGACCTGTGTTGGAGGGCTTTTTCCGCACTTGGGCAGTGGTTCCGGTTCAGTTTTCGGCAGCGTTGCAGGGCAACCCCCAGATTTCGCTGCTGCAAGAGATTACGACCCTGTTTAGCTCCCAGTTTTTGCACGCGGGACTGCTGCATGTCGGCGGTAATATGCTTTACCTCTGGGTGTTTGGCAACAACGTCGAAGACCAGATGGGGCATACGCGGTTCCTGATCTTTTACTTGCTGTGTGGGGCACTGGCCGCTTTAGCGCAGTGGTATTTCTCAGCCGGATCGGATGTGCCGTCGCTGGGGGCAAGTGGGGCGATCGCCGGAGTCATGGGCGCCTATATTTTGCGGTTCCCGCAGGTGCGAATTCTGACGCTGGTGCCGATTTTCCTGTTTATTACCACCTTCCGCATTCCGGCAATTCTGTTCCTGGGTTTTTGGTTTGTGCAGCAGGCTCTTTATGGCGTAGCAAGTCTGGACGCTCCATCAATGGTCGGCATGCAAGGGGGCGGCGTGGCGTACTGGGCACACGCGGGCGGTTTTGTGTTTGGCGCAGTTTTGGGTCCGGTTTTTGGACTGTTTTCTAGACCTGCGGCTCCTGGAGTCAATACGCCGAATGTTTAGGGTTGAAGAGTAACAAAGCTTCTACATTGCTTCCTAAATCCCCAGATCCTGGGGGACTTTGAAACCAGTTCTGTAGGGTGGCAATTGAACTCAGAAACCTGTTGAACTCAGAGCTTCGATCGTCCCTTCTGTTTCATGGACAAGCGATCGAAGCTGTTCTAATGTTTTGGAATCAGCCTCGTGCCACAGCCCGCGTTGGTTAGCTTCGAGTAACCGTTCTGCCATATCGCGCAGTGCCCAGGGATTTTTTTGCTGAATAAAGGCCTGCACGGTCGGGTCAAATAAGTATGCCTCGGCAATGCCCTGATACATATAGTCCTGGACGCAATGCGCTGTTGCATCGTAGGCAAACAAATAATCGACCGTGGCTGCCATTTCAAACGCGCCCTTATAGCCGTGCCGCATCACGCCCGCGATCCATTTGGGATTGACGACCCGCGATCGATAGACTCTGGCAATTTCAGCTTCCAGACGACGCACTTTCGGATTTTCGGGCAGGGCATGATCGCCAAAATAAACGGTCGGATTGCTGCCTGATAGGGTTCGCACTGCTGCTGTCAGGCCCCCCTGAAACTGATAATAGTCATCGGAATCAAGCAGATCGTGTTCGCGGTTGTCTTGGTTGTGCAGCACGATTTGCATCTGACGGAGTCGCTGCTCAAACGCTTCGGGCGCAAAGCTTTCAGTTTTTCCGGTGTAGGCGTAGCTGCTCCAGTTCAGGTAAGCCTGCGCCAGGTCGCGATCGTCTGTCCAGTTTTGGGCATCGATTAAGCCTTGCAGTCCGGCTCCATAGGCTCCCGGTTTTGAGCCAAAGATGCGGTAGTGAGCGCGATCGATCGCCTGTTCCATCGAAAGTCCGGTTTGCAACCCGTTTTGAGCGTCCTGCTGAACCTGGGCAGCAAGCGGATTTTGCTCTGGGGATTCCTCCAGGGCTGCGACAGCAACGATCGCCTGCTGAAACAGATCAATTAGATTCGGGAAGGCATCGCGGAAAAAGCCAGAGATCCGCAGCGTTACATCCACTCTGGGACGACCTAGCACCGACAGCGGCAAAATCTCGAAATCGACCACGCGACCTGAAGCTCCTTCCCAGACCGGCTGTACGCCTAGCAACGCCAATGCTTCGGCAAAGTCATCGCCCCCGGTTCGCATTGTGGACGTGCCCCAGATCGAGAGAGCCAGCGTGCGCGGATATTCGCCCTGTTCCTGGGTGTATTGCTCGATTAGCGTTTCTGCTGCTTTGCGTCCCACATCCCAAGCCGTCATGGTGGGAATGGCGCGAATATCGACCGAGTAGAAATTTCGTCCGGTGGGCAACACTTCAGGACGCCCGCGTGTCGGTGCGCCCGATGCTCCGCTCGGCACATAGCCGCCCGATAGCCCATGGAGCAGATGCGTGATTTCGCGATCGGTTTGTTTCAGGGCAGGCAGCAGGGTTTTGGTAATCCAGTGCAGTTCTGTTTGCGTGGCGGGCAGATTGGCGGAAATGGGGACGGATTGTAATAGGGATTCGATCAACGCTGCTGCCGCTGTTTCCAGAGCTTCGATCGCATCGCCGATCGTGCGCCACTCGCAAGAATTTTGGCGTTGCTGAATCGGGGAATGAATCGTTGAGTTAGACCGCGTTGAGCAGCCCCCTGAAGGGCTTAATACTGGTGGACTTTGATGATTAAGAGATTCTATTAAAATTGCTGGATCTGCCGTGAGCGGATCAAAGGGTAGCTCCCAATCCTGAGCAATGGCACGAGTCAGTCCAATTCGATCGCGTCCGGGATGGCGGGCGATCGACACAATCAAATCCCGCAGCTGTCGCCCTTGAGGACAACTGCCGAAAATATGCAGCCCGTCGCGAATTTGCGCTTCTTTAAGTTCGCAGAGGTAGCCGTCGATTCGGGTGAGGAGTCCGGTGAAACGATCGTCAGCAGAGGGGGTTTGAGTGCCCGATCGCAGTGCGAGATCCCGGTCTAAATTTGTCTGGTCGATCAGCGTGAGAATTCGATCCCGGATCAGCGATAAACGGGACGGATCGAGGCTTTGCGCTTCGTAATATTCATCCATCAGCGTTTCAAGCTGTTGAAGCCCACCATAAAGTTCAGCGCGGGTCAGGGGTGGGGTGAGGTGATCGAGAATGACGGCTTGCGATCGGCGTTTTGCTTGAGCACCTTCGCCCGGATCATTCACAATAAACGGATACAGGTGGGGCATCGCGCCAAACACTGCTTCAGGATAGCAGGAGGCAGAAAGAGCCGTTCCCTTGCCCGGAAGCCATTCGAGATTGCCGTGCTTACCTACATGAACGATCGCCTGTGCGCCAAACTGCTGACGCAGCCACTCATAAAAGGCGAGATAGGCGTGGGGCGGCTCTAGGTCGGGGGCGTGATAGTTGAGCGATGGCTCCAGATCATAGCCTCTGGCAGGCTGCACTCCGACAAAGACTTTACCCAACTGCACTCCAGCGATCGGAAAGGCGGTTTCGGGGGAATTCGGGGAATCTGTTAGACCCCGTTGAGACAGTTCCGCCGTAGGACAATTCCGGCGATCGGTGATGCCTTGCTGTACAGGATGCGGCAGCGATTGAAAAAAGCGATTGTATTGGGGCAGGGTTAGGGATTGGCGCACTGGACGCAGGAGTTGTCCCTCTGGGTCGTTCGTTACCGTTTGGGTCAACAGCGCGATCAGCTCGTCCCCAGATTGGGGTAGATTTTCAACCCAGTAACCCTGCTGCTGGAGAGCTTTGAGGATGTCAACGCAGCTTTGAGGCGTGTCCAGCCCGACGCCATTGGCCAGTCTGCCATCGCGGGTGGGATAGTTTGCCAGGATTAACGCGATACGGCGATCGATTACAGGGGTTTGGCGTAAACGCACCCAATTCATGGCCAGGTCTGCCACAAACTGAATGCGATCGGCTAGCGGCTGATAGCCCACCACATCGGTTTCCAGGATGGGATGGCGTGCCTCAACCGCTTTAAATGACACGGCACGAGTAATAATCCGCCCATCGACTTCAGGCAGAGCCACATTCATCGCCATATCGCGAGGAGAGAGTCCGCGAGTTTGCTCGATCCACTGGGCCTGTGTACCGCTGCTGAGAATTACCTGCAACACCGGGACATCAAGACGCTGCCATAGCTCAACCTTAGGCGTTTCGGCTTCCAGACGGGCAAGGGAAAAGCTTGTTGCATTCAGCAAAACCTGAATCGGGCATTGGTCCTGAAACCAGTTCAGTAGCTCTGCCTGCACCTCGCCATCCCGCAGCGAAGAAACAAACAGGGGCACAGGTTCTAAACCTCGATCGCTTAACGCCTGACAAAGCGCATCGATCGGGGCAATGTTGCCTGCGAGATAATGGGCACGATAAAAGAGAATTCCGGCTTTTGGGGCATCCAGGGCAAGGGGCTGAGGCAGCGGAAAAGGATAGCGTCCGACTCGCGGAATCGATCGCGGCAGGTCGGGCTGATAATCGGTCTGGCAAGCAGTATCCGCCAGAAATTTGAGCGCGTTGACCATATTTTCTACGCCGCCTTCGGTGAAGTATCGCCAGAGTCGATCGACCGCCACCAGCGAAGCCGTTGAATGGCTGCACAGCTCTGGGTCGGGTTTATCATCCCCAGGCAGCACAAACAGCATGGCTCCTGTTTCCTGTACTGTTTGCTTGACCACCTCCAGCCCATAAGACCAGTACGATCGTCCCCCCAGCAAGCGCAGCACAATCGCCTTTGCCTGAGATAAGACCTGTTCTGCATAGGTGTCGATCGTCAAATGCTGCTGAAGCTGAAGCAGATTCACTGCCCGAATTGCCGGAAACCCTTCGGAAAGCTGAGAAGTTGCCGCAGCAAGCACCTGAATATCGGTATCAGCCGCGGTCAGGTACACGATCGGTGCAGGCGACTGCTCGATAAAAATGACTCCTTCTGTCTCTGGAGTCCAGCCTCCTGGCTGAGTTGCCAAACGGTGCATACAAAGCCCTTCAACTTTTTTGTGAACAAACTTTTCTAATCTGCTTTTCTGAATTGCCCGATTGCTCGATCTATTCCTCAGTCTATTCCTCGCCTACGTGCTGCTCGTAGCGGGATATGAAGTGGCATTACTATTTCTAAAAAGTCCCTATTCTTTTAGTTTGCAGATGGGTATGGTTTTCAAGACGTTTTCAGGACCAATACTGTGACTTTTGATGCAGCAACCGGGTAAGTCGCTGTAAGCCAATCCACCGAAATTAAAATTTCATCGGTAGAAAATATAAAAAAGAGAACCAACATCTGCTGTCTTCATCTCAGCTTCACAAAACTCTAGGGATCATTCAGTATTTCTACAGAACTAAAAAGCTTTTGCAAAGAAGCGAATTTCCCTCGATGCTTGATATGCCGCGATTTTATACTTCAGGAATAAAATGGTAGTCGTTTTGTCCTAGACACTTCTCCTAGCCACTTCCCTCGTCACTCACCTAGACATTGTACGGGCTTCTAAGCATGACTGACTCCGTGATTCAGCAAGCAGGGCACTCTATTTCCCTTCCTATAGGGCTGCAAGTTCAGGCTCCTCACCCCTCTGCCTCTTCAGTCATTAAGCGCATGATCGATATTGTGGGGGCGATCGTCGGGCTACTCCTGCTCGCCTTGATGTTTATTCCGATCGCCGTGGTCATCAAGCTAGACAGCCCTGGACCAATTTTCTTTCGGCAGGAGCGATTTGGCTTACGGGGCAAGACGTTTACGCTGCTCAAGTTTCGATCGATGGTGCAAAACGCCGATCAACTCAAAGCCCTGGTTCAAAACGAAGCAAAGGGGCTTATCTTTAAGAACGAGCAAGACCCTCGGATTACTCGTGTTGGGCAATTTCTGCGAAAGACCAGCCTGGATGAGTTTCCCCAGTTCTGGAATGTACTGATGGGCGATATGAGCCTGGTTGGAACCCGTCCGCCGACCCGCGATGAAGTCAGCCGCTATGCTGATCGGCACTGGCTGAGGCTCAACGTTAAACCAGGGCTAACCGGAGAGTGGCAGGTCAGCGGACGTTCTGCCATTAAGGACTTTGAACAGATTGTTGAGCTGGATCTGCGCTATCAGCAACGCTGGCATCCGCTCTATGACTTGCAGTTAATTTTCCAGACGATCGCCGTCATTCTGAATCGATCGGGCGCATATTAGTCCAGATTCTTGATTTTGAGTTCTCACTACGTTTTCCAGGAAGTGATAGCCCTTGCCGTTTGGTAGGGGCTTTTTTTTAACCGTTTGTACCGAGTTTGAGTACATTAGAGCAGGTCTCAATTCGATTACCCCCAGCGGGGAACTCCCCACTCGATTCGCTCCACTTGGTTATGCTCTGCCGCGATAACAAAGCCCATGTTTGAACTGATTACGCAACTGCTGCTCCTGACTGCCATCTTTTTTATCGTTCGCTACGTTCTGCAAAATTTTATCGATCGTCGCTATCTCACCTGGTTGGGCGGGATTGTGCTGGTGCTGCTGCTGGTGCTGGCGTTTCTACAGCCGACCAATCGCACGGTTGGGATTTTGTGGTCGTTTATTGCCTTTTTCCTGCGACCGTTGGGGCTATCGCTGGTGCTGCTGGGTGCGGCAATGCGAAAGGGCTTAAAGTCGGTGGATGGAGGACAGGTGCTTGCCGCTTTCTTGATTTTGCTGATCTTTAGCTTGCCGCTGACGGCATACCTGCTCACGGCTCAAACCGAGCAGCGAACCGTGCTAGAGGCAGTGCAGCGTCAGGAGGCATCCAATCCTCAGGAAGGGCAGGCGATCGTCGTACTGGGCGATGGGGCATTGCCCTCTGACCCGTCTTCGCGAATTCGGACCCAGATCAGCAACACCACAGGCGGTTTGAGCGTTAATCTTCAGTCGCGGCTACTTTATGCGGCTCAGCTTTATGGAACTCGCGTGGCACGGGGCAACACCCCACTGGTGATCGTCAGCAGCATTGACGGCAATAACGAAGCGGTTAACAGCGATCAGAGCATCCGGGCACTGTTGACGGCGAATGGTGTGCCCAACGATCGGATTCAGATCGATCGCAATGGGGTTGATCCGCGCAGCAGTGCAGAAGCCGCTCGCAATATTTTGACCACAACTGCCGGGAATGGGAACTGTCGGCTATTTGCGGTTTGCGATAACAATGCCAGTCCGGTTCCGGCTCCTGCCACGGCAGGTCGGGTTCCGATCGTCCTGGTGGCTCCTACCCTCTCGATCCGGCGAACTGCCTCGACTTTTACCCGGCTCAACTTTAGCGTCATTCCTCGACCGACTGATTTTTATGTGTTTCAGATTCAGCGCGGACTTCAGTTTGCCGCCGTCACCGATATTATCCCTAGTGCAGAGGCGTTGGTGATTACGACGCGGGTGGTGGATGAATACCTGGCAACAATTTATTACTTCCTCAGAGGTTGGCTGGCTGACCCCCTGACCGTTTAAGCTGCGGAAAAAGGAATCAAAACGATAGACTGTGAGTGATGCTCGCTGCTCTGCTGGGTGCTGACTTATCTGGCTTCCGTAACTATGGCTGACTCCCGTTCCCGCTTCAAAAAACTGCTGTCCTACATGCGCCCCCACTGGAAAGGTGCGGCGATCGGGATTGCTTCGTTGGTCGTTGTGAACTGGCTGTCGGTGCAGATTCCGCTGCTGATTCGCGATGGGCTGGATGAGCTTCAGCAGAATTTTAATTTCGATCGCGTCATCTATTATTCGCTGCTGGTGCTGCTGCTTTCGTCAATTATGTGGCTGGCGCGGATGTCGTCGCGGATTTTGCTGTTTGGCGTGGGGCGACAGGTAGAGTTTGACCTGAAGCAGCAAATTTTTCGCCATTTGTTGGGACTGGAACCGAGCTATTTTGCCATCAATACCCCCGGAGATCTGATTAGCCGTGCGACGAGCGATGTTGATAATATTCGCCGTCTGGTGGGTTTTGCGGTGCTGAGTACGGTGAATATCATCCTGGCTTACGCGCTGACCCTGCCCGCGATGCTGTCGATCAACGTTCGGTTGACGCTGGTGGCAGTTGCCGTGTATCCGTTGATTCTGGCGTTGGTGCAGCTATTTAGCCAGCGACTGCGAAACTACCAAATGAACGTGCAGCAGGAAACCGCAAGCCTGAGTGACCTGATTCAGGAAGACATGAGCGGCATTGCCCTGATCAAGATCTATGCCCAAGAAGACAACGAGCGACGCGCTTTTCGTCAGCTAAACCATAAGCTGTTGCGGGCAAATCTACGGCTTTCCAAAACGCAAAACACCCTGTTTCCCCTGCTGCGAGGATTGGCAAGTGTGAGTCAGTTGGCACTGCTGTCGCTGGGCATTGGGGCGATCGGCAACAATACGCTGTCCGTCGGGGACTTTGTGGCGTTGTTACTGTTTGCAGAACGGCTCGTCTTTCCCACAGCTCTGCTGGGCTTTACGATTACGGCATTTCAGCGCGGGGAAGTCAGTATCGATCGTCTCGAAACCATCCTCTCCACCGCACCCCGAATCCATGATGTTCCTGATGCGATCGGGCTAAAACGATCGGAAGTCCGGGGAGAACTGCGGGCAGAAGAACTGAGCTACACCTATGGTGGGGCAAAACAGCCTGCGCTCGATCGCGTGAAGTTCCTGATTCGTCCGGGCGAGACGGTGGCGATCGTAGGGTCGATCGGTTCAGGTAAAAGTACCCTAGCCAACGCAATTCCGCGCCTGCTGGAGATTGAACCCGGTCAGCTTTTCCTCGACGGGCACGATATCACACAGATTCGTTTGCAGGATTTGCGATCGGCGATCGCCTATGTGCCGCAGGAAAGTTTCTTGTTCAGCACTACGATTCAAAACAACATTCGCTATGGTGATCCCGTGAGCGAACAGCCTGAGGTGGAATACGCGGCAAAACAGGCACAAATCCATACCGAAATTCTCAACTTTCCGCAGCAGTACGAGACGATCGTGGGCGAACGCGGCATTACCCTTTCTGGTGGTCAGCGACAACGAACTGCGTTAGCCAGAGCTCTACTCACCGACGCGCCCGTGCTGATTTTGGACGATGCCCTTTCCAGCGTAGACAACCAGACTGCCACTGCAATTCTGCACAACCTCTCCGAGGGAACTCGCCGCAAAACGGTGCTGTTTATCTCTCACCAGCTCTCTGCGGCTGCGACTGCCGATCGGATTCTAGTGATGGATCACGGGCGAATTGTGCAGGCAGGTAGCCATTCTGAGTTAATCGCTCATTCAGGACTTTATCGCCAGCTCTGGGATCAGCACGAATTGCGGGAAGTGCAGGCAAGCTAGCCGCTTAAACTGGGCGACAGACTTTACAAGAAGGAATATTGCAACCCTGTAGCCAAACTCTCATTCTTCTAGCACCTGTTTAGGCGGAACCGGATCGTAGCCGCCCGGATGAAACGGGTGACAACGCAAGATTCGCCGCACGGTGAGCCAGCTTCCCTTAATTGCGCCAAATCGCTGAATTGCCTCAATGCCATATTGTGAACAGGTCGGCTGAAAGCGGCAGGAGGGCGGAAACAGGGGTGAAATTAAAAGGCGATATGCCTGAATGAGCCAGATCAAAACTTGCTTCATATCTTTAGTTTATTTCAGTCAACTCTATACAGCTTTCCCCTCTATTAAGGTACGAGGGGGTGGGGACACAGCTCCTGCACCCCCCTTCTCTGTACTTCATCTGCCTGAAAAAGGCTATATCAGCGAGCAAGGCTGCTGGAGTGCCCGATTCAGCAAGTTTTTGTATTCTCGATCGCCAATCAAATACGCTCCAAATCGTTCTAAATGAGGGTTCGTCATCTGAGCATCAAATAAAGTGAACTGGCGCGATCGAAGCCGTTCCACTAATTTCACCATCGCTACTTTTGAGCCTTCGGGAATGCGGTAAAACATGGATTCGCCGATAAAGGCTCCGCCGATTACCAGTCCCAGGATTCCGCCTGCCAATTCGTTACCCTGCCAGGTTTCAAAGCTGTGTGCCCAGCCTGCCTGGTGCAGTTCCTCATAAATTTGCTGAAGTTCGCCAGAGATCCAGGTGGTTTCACGATCGGCGCAGCCTTCGACGACTTCTGCAAAGGCACGATCGACCGCAACGGTAAAGCGATTTTGGTTAAGGACGCGTTGAAGCGATCGGGGGTAGCGAAACTGTTCATCTAGGGGAATCAGTGCCCGCTTGCGGCTACTGTACCAGTCGAGATTGCCCTGCTCGTCTGCCATCAAGAAATAGCCCTGAGCATAGCCAGCCACAATTGAGTCAATGTCATAGCGAGTCATAACCCGACGCTTCGCTTTAGGATGATCTCAACGTACGATAACCCAGGAAGGTAGGATAAACATATCGATTTGCGAGTGAGGGAAGCGACGATGGCTGAACCAATCCCACCCGTGACACTGCCGCCCGCAAGCAATGCTGAGCAGGAGGGTGAATGGCTGAAAGCGTCTTTGCATCGCTGGCTGGATGAAGAATTTTTGCCGGAAGCGGTGAATCATCAAATTGCGGCGAGAGCAGCCCAGGTGTTTGTGCGCCAGCGCATGGAAGGGGAAAACGATGTGGGATCGCTGGTGATTGCGATCGTCACCGAAATGCAAGGATTTGACTTTTCCCGGAGTTTCTACAGTGAGTTTGCAGTTGCCAATGCGGTTAGCGATTTGCTGCTTGATAGTTTAGGAATCGATCGCTGCTGCGGGCAGGGCTAGGACGGGAATTCAAGGCTCACCCAGGAGTGGCTTGCTCTCGTTTAGATCTTCCTAAACCCCAAAAGGAGCTTTGAGTGGTTCAGTTTTCCTTCGTGAGCAGTTGAGTTTGGTTCTTTCCTTCTGGGAGGGGAACTGGGGAAGATCTCAGCTTCTACAATACTTACCAGGAATTTAGAACGATCGCTCTTTCAAATCCGCTCTTTTAAGTAAGGTCACAAGTAGGACTAAAGCTGCAATGGTAAACGTTGGATTTGGCTGGTTTGCGCTAATCCTGGTTTTGCTCCAGATTTTTCTGCTGCTGTGGTTCATCGATACGCTCAGGAGCATCAAACTCTATCTGCGCGACATTCGCGATCTTTTGCGGCAGTCCACCCGGAACCCAAACTGAGAAAGCCAAACTGAGAAAGCGCAGCGTCAGGTCGCTGAGAAAGGCGATCGCTCCAGAAAAGGGAACTGCTCCGCATCGACCGGGAGAAACGATAGAGTAGATCAGCGATCTCTTCTGGTACGGCATGAGTGACTCTTTAGCAGGCAACCCGGCAGACCCCAAAGGCAATCAAATTTCCAGTGGGTCAAATTCTCCTCATTCGTCGGCAGACGACCTGGAACGGGAATTTGCCGAAGTCGAAGCCAGCCTGACGATCGATCGAGATTCGCCTGCTGCCAATGCCCCAACGCCAGATCAGCCGATCCGAGTCATGACCCCCACGCTGGTGATGGTCGAGACAGCATTTCTTGCCAGCACTGCGAGTTTAATGTGGCTAGTGAGCTATTACCTCAGCATCGGACCCTGGATGCGGATTTTGTTTCCGCTGCCGATCGCCCTTGCCTATCTGCGATGGGGATTCCGGGCTTCGTGGATGTCGGCGGTGGTTTCTGGGCTGCTGCTGTCGGTGCTGATGGGTCCATATCTCAGCATTTTGTTTTGTGTACCTTATGCGTTTCTGGGCGTGCAGCTTGGGGCAATGTGGCGACGCGGTTCTCCCTGGCTGCCCTCGATCGCGATCGGCACGATCATCGCCATGTTTGGCTTCTTTTTCCGGTTAGCAATTCTCTCGGTGTTTCTGGGCGAAGATCTGTGGACTTATCTCACCAATCGCATTACGGATTTAATCCAGATCGTGCTGACCCGCCTGGTCAATTGGGGCTTCGTGGGCATTGATGTGCTGAGCCAAACCAATGTAACCGTCGTGCAAATTGCCACGATCGCGATCGTGCTACTGAGCGATCTAGTCTATCTCTTCACCGTGCATCTGGCGGCATGGCTACTGCTGAAACGACTGAATAACCCGATTCCCGACCCGCCGCACTGGGTACAGGTGATTATGGACGAAGAGTAAGCATGCTCCGCCTCTACACCCAACTGAGTCAAACCCAAGCCTGGATCGATCGCCACAAAAGAAAACTTCCTCAGTTCGCCTGCGTGCTGGGCTTTACAGAGACGGGGCTAATTCCGGGGATCTCGGCGGCGGGAGCAACACCAGACGATCGGCAGTTTACAGCGATCGCTGATGCAGAATTTCTATATCACGGAGTGCAGGCTCAGCCCAAGTTTCCCTTGCCGCCGCTGGTTGCTGGGGCTTCGCCAACATTGATTACTCGTGCGATCGTGGCAAAGCTTCAGATTCCGACCCTGATCTTGAATGCGGGACTGCCCAAGCCGCCAACGGTTCCGGCAATCGATTTAGGGGGAATGCCTGCCCGGTGTTTGACAACTGGGAGGGCGATCGATCGGGCTGTCGTTCAGCATTTGTTTCAGCAAGGGCTGCGCTGGGGAGAGAAGCTGGCAGCACAAAATCCTGCAGGCTACCTGATTCTGGGCGAATGCGTGGTAGGCGGCACCACAACAGCTCTGGCAGTTCTAACAGGCTTGGGCTGGCAAGCCGAGGGAAAAATTAACAGTAGCCATTCCACCTGTAATCACCCACAAAAATGGGCGATCGTGCAGCAGGGACTCGATCGCTGGAAAACTTCGACTTCCTCAACTCCCTTAACTTCCCCGGCTCCCTTGATTCACCCGTTTGCGGTCATTGCTGGGTTGGGCGACCCGATGCAAATTGTCGTGGCGGGAATGACGATCGCAGCCAGCCGGACCTGTGGGGTGTTGCTCGCAGGGGGGACACAGATGCTTGCCGTGTACGCGCTAACCCAATCGATTGCCCTTGCCGAAAACCTCTTCTGGCAGCCAGAACAGGTGGTGGTGGGTACAACGCGCTGGGTGGCTGAAGATCCAACCGGAGATACAGTGGGGTTAGCTGCTTTGCTAGAAGCTCCTTTGCTGGCGACGAGTTTAAGCTTTGCCAATTCTCGCTATGCTCAACTGCGAATCTACGAGCAGGGATACGTCAAGGAAGGCGTGGGAGCCGGAGGCTGTGCCATTGCTGCCCATTTATTTGCAAACTGGAGCCAGCATCAACTGCTGGAAACGATCGAATTTTTGATGGATGAACAGCGATCGATAGAAAGTTTCGGCTAGAAATTCCACGGGTGAACTCGCCTTCACCGCAATCTTCGTAAAAGCGAATGCTAGATAAGAGTTTCTCTAGTGAAGAACTACTGCAACGTGACTGAAAAATAAGCTGAAATTTGTCGCTCCGGCCTAGTGAACTCGCTTGGATAAAAGCTGTTCTTCGAGGGCAGCAATGCGATTATAAGCGGCGGTCAGTTGGGCGGTCAGGCGTTGAATTTGCATTTCTGTCGAAAGGGTTCGATCGCTAGAACGCGCTTCAGAATCTGAATAGCTCACATCTTCCAAAACATCTTTGTGCTGTTCAATACTGTTCTCCAGCACCAATCGGTTGGAATAAAACGATCGTGAACCGTTTCCACTGCCTTGGAGAAACTGATTCCGATTTTCTAACACCCCTTTGAGCGTGGTTAAAATCTCAGCAGTCTGATGGCTTAACTGCTCAACAATGTCCTGGGTAGCGTCAATCTTGAGATGTAGTGTCGCTACCTGTTCCTGGAGTAAATCCATCTGACAATCTGCCTTATTTCTTAAACGTGCTTACATCTTAGGGAATGAATAGTTCAATTAAGCAAGATTCCTGAATCATTTAACGTTTTGACAACTTCTGATTTATTCTGGGGGAAGATTTTGCATTACAAATTAAAAGGCTCTTGAGGAATATTATTTCCAGTGCAACTTGCAGGAAAACGGTCAACCTGATTTGATCTAAATATCTTTTCGCTTGATGCCTCAATGCTCAGCTTCCAAGACTTTTTTACTGCTTGTGCAGGTACTTGGCAGACTGAAAGAACGTATCACTCTGTCTTAACAGGTGAAGTTGAACGCTCTTATACTGAATTTCGCGCCGATACGCTTGATCAATCCGAAAAACAGCGAATTTTAATCAGATCACCGGCTCAGCCCGGTCAAGTTGCCGAACAAAGTTTTTCTGGAATTCAAATTGCGATCGATCGCCTTCTGCAAAGTCCGCTGAGCTGGTTTGGCTTTGCGATTTCGTTTGCGACTCGCTCCGAAACGGGCGAAGAAGTTGCGATGAGTCTAAAAGCTTTGTTTATGCCCGACGAGTTCGTGCTGACCCAGCCCAAAGCCGTGAAGCCCATGCCTCTGCCTGTAGCTGCCCAGGTTCCGCTCGATCCGGCAGGAGAAATGATTCAGGGATTTTATCTGCGCGACCAGGGCTACTATCAGCCAGGAGCGATCGCCGGACGCTTCACTTATCAGCCCACCCGCCAAACGCTAGAAATGACGACCTACTACAAAAGCTCGATCGCCGTTGATCTAAATGCGATTCATCCGCCCTGATCTGCGCCTGCGAACGATCGTCACCTACCAGCGACCCGAAGACGATCAAATCCCTGCGTCTGTGGTCAGCCTGGTTGGATTCGTTCGGTATGGAACACAAGCAGCCTTAAACCCACTTTCCATTGCTCAATCCATTCATTGCGATCGGCACAATAGACAATAGTAAAGAAGACAATAGAAGACAACAGTAAAGACAACCTCACCCCCTTATTCCTTTACCCCCTTTCATGAACCGCCGATCGCTCCTCATCGCCGCCGGAACCCTGGCAGTCAGCTATTCTCTCACCGGATGCAGCCCCGCAACCAACGCCGATCTGCGCGTCAGGCTCCTCGAAAACTCTATTCCGGCAGAACTGCTTAAAGCGTTTCAGCGGCAGGTTGCCCGCGACAAAAATCTCAAATTGCTGCCCACCAGTCAGCTTGCCGACCTGTTTAAGCTGCTGCAAACTTGGAAGCCGCAAGCCACATCGGAGCAACCTACTGCTGGACTCCCATTTGTGAATAGCCGCCGAACCGTCCCGGTTGCTGACCTGGTAACGCTGGGCGATGCGTGGCTAACGAGCGCAATTCAGCAAGGATTGATTCAACCCATTCAAACTGCCAATCTCACTGACTTTCAATCTTTACCAGACCCCTGGCAAGCCTTTGTCCGGCGCGATCGCCAGGGACAGCCTACCCCCAATGGCGAAATCTGGGCAGCTCCCTACCGAGCCGGAACCCTGATGATTGCTTACCGCCATCAGGAATTTGAACGACTGGGCTGGACTCCTCAAGACTGGCAGGACCTGTGGCGATCGGAGCTACGCAGAAAAATCTCTCTGCCCGACAGTGCCCGCGCCGTAATTGGACTGACGCTCAAGAAACTGGGGCAATCGATCAATCGCGACGACCTCAATGCCGTTCCCTCCCTTGAAGCAGAACTCAACGCTCTTCATCAGCAAGTCAAGTTCTACGGCTCCACTAATTATCTACAGCCGCTCCTGCTGGGCGATACCTGGGTTGCGATCGGCTGGTCCAGCGAAATTCTGCGAATGGCAAAGCGCGATCGACGAATTCGCGCAGTTGTTCCCCCCAGCGGCACGATTTTGACCGCAGACCTGTGGGTTCGTCCCGCAACCGCAGCCGCCGACTCCAGCCGCCAAACCCTCGAAAACCAGTGGATTAGCTTTTTCTGGCAGCCCCAGGTTGCAGAGCAGCTTTCGCTCTTGAGTCTGGCAGCCTCGCCTGTATTGCTGAAAAGCGATCGATCTGCCCTGCCCGAAGCCCTGCGCCAAAATCAAACCCTGTTGCTGCCCCAGAACAGTCTGGACAAAAGCGAATTTCTGCTGCCCTTACCCGATCGGACGATCGAGCAGTATCGCCAGCTCTGGACTAAGGTGAGGTTGCAGGGGTGATCAGAGGCGCGAGCGGATTCAGAAACGCATTGGGAGTCGCAGGCGAAAGAAAAATTCGACAGGTCGGAGCATTGCTCGGACAGATATACGCCCCCAGCAATTCCCCCCGACCATTAAACACCCGCGTACTGTAGCCAAACTCTTCTGACACCCGCCCAAACCGCAACAAAAAACCATACTGTGCCAGGTAATCCGTATTGTTCCAAACCTGCTGATTCACCAGCAGATCCACCCTCGGCGGCACATCCTCCCTTCCCGGAAACGCAAACCAATATTCCAGTAAATTTCCCCCATACTGCTGCTGCGCCCACCACAGGCTCGGAACCGTCAGCCCGGTCTGGGAAATCGTTTCCGGCGTAACCACTCCCTGATTGATTAACTGCTGCCGTTCCTCCGGCAAGTTGAGAGACTGAATCTCCAGCGGATCGGTCAGCAGCAGCACGGTCTCATCATCCACCGCGATCGCCCTGCCACCTAGCAGCCCTGTGCCTAGCATCAAGCTAACGACCCCATAGAAGAAACTTGTCTTCCATTGCGGCCTGATACCCATTGCCCTATTCCTCAGCATTCCTTAAACCTCTTGCCCAGTACCTAAATTCGCCAATTTTCCAATTCCAAAGTAATTACTAATTAAAATTTCTTGGGTCTCTAATCCTGGGTCTCTAGTGACTTCACACCTCCCACAACCTCCAGCCTCTCGTCATGCAATCGGCTTCTGGAAGGGTTTGGGGGACACAGTCGTTTGCTGAATTCGGGGAGAGCGAACGAGCGCCTTTTCCTCCGGCTCCTGCAAGACCTTACTCCCACTGGCTAACCTCCAGTATTTTCTCACTCCAGCCTTGATCCAATGATCGCCCCCTAGAAAAATCGTTCCATCCCGACTACACTAAATTAAGTCTCGTAAGCCGACCGGTTTATCGTAGATTAAATTTTTCCTCAAATTAATCCTAAACCTCTGATCGCAACTCCTTTACCTTTCTGAAAAGCCATGACCTCACTCAAACCCTTCAGTTCTCCCCACGCTGTCTCTAGCCCCGACGATCGCCAAAACGCCCAGACTCGAATTCGGCTTCGCATTCCAAAACGCTATCAGCAAGAGCCAATCATCTCTAACCTGATTACCCAGCACGGCTTAACCATCAACATCCGGGCAGCCCTACTTGGCGCAAACGCCCGTGAGGACGGCTGGTTTGACCTGGAACTGCATGGACCCAGTATCCAGATTGAGAGTGCGCTGATGTATCTCAACGACCTCGATCTTGAGATCTGGCACGACAACAACGAGGATGGCTGGTAGCCTGATCGTTCCTGACAACAACTCGTGCCCCGCTGAGACAAAATAGAAACAGTCTCGATCGCGGAATCCCTATGGCTACCCAACTGGCTGATGCAAAAAATCTGCTCGCTGATCTCATGGCGCGCTATCGATCGCAGGTCGATTACCTGGCGATTCGGCTCGAAGAAGCAGAAGGAACCGACATTCTCCTGCGCGGCAACCGCATAGAAACGCTAAGTGAAGGCATCTCAATCGGTGGTCAGGTTCGTGCCTGCTACAAAGGCGGTTGGGGGTTTGCCAGCTTTAATCGCCTCTCTAGTCTTAAAGACCGAATCGAAGAAGCGATCGCCGCTGCTCGTCTGGTGGGCGACGAAGAAACCCTGCTGGCTCCGGTCGAGGCAATTCAAGACATTCGTCAACTGCCGCTTACCGGAACCGACCCCCGCCAGATTCCCCTTGTGCAAAAGAAAGCTCTGTGTAGCCACTATGCTGACATTCTGAGAAGTGTGGACGCTCGCATCGCGACAACCTCAGTTCGATACGGGGACAGTGCTCAGCGCATTATTCTTGCCACCTCCGACGGCACGATGATCGAGCAATCCTGGGTTGATCTGGAAATGCGCTTTGCCGCCACTGCCCGCAACGGCGAAACCGTCCAAACCGGACGAGAAACCACTGGATCGCGTAAAGCTTATGAAGATCTAGAGCAACTCGACCAACAGGTGCAAAGTGCTGCCCAACGCGCTGTCGATGCGCTGGTCCTGCCTCCGGTCAAAGGCAACACCTATACAGTCGTGATTGATCCCATCCTGTCGGGCTTGTTTGTCCACGAAGCCTTTGGGCATTTGTCCGAGGCAGACATGATCTACGAAAATCCAGATCTGATGGAAGTCATGACTGTTGGGCGGCGATTTGGTCCGCGTGATCTGCAAATTTTTGACGGGGCAGCTCCAGAAGGGCATCGCGGCAGCTATTTCTACGACGACGAAGGCGTACCTGCCACTACTACCCAGCTTATTCAGGACGGCATCCTGTCTGGAAGGCTTCACTCCCGCGAGACCGCAGGCAAACTTGGCGAAACCCCCACCGGAAACGCACGCTGCCTTAGCTACCACTTTCCGCCGATCGTCCGAATGACCAACACCTGGATCGCACGCGGTAGTACTCCGGTCGGTCGCTTGTTTGACGGCATCGAGGAAGGCGTTTATGCCCGCAACTGGCTCGGTGGCATGACCAACGGCGAAATGTTTACCTTTGCTGCTGGGGAAGCCTGGATGATCCGGAACGGCAAACTTGCAGAACCCGTGCGTGATGTCAATCTCTCCGGCAATGTGTTCACTACGCTGGCAGACATTGAGGCGATCGGCGATGACTTCTACTGGGATGAATCGGGCGGCTGCGGCAAGGGCGGACAAAGCGGCTTACCCGTCGGCTGTGGTGGTCCGAGCCTGCGAATTCGTGATGTCGTAGTGGGCGGCGAAGCTGAGTAAGCCTATTGCTTAGCCAGAAGGAGATTCAGTAGGGGCGGTTCGCGAACCGTCCTTATTTTCGAATCCCCACCTTATTTTCGAATCCCCACTTCAGTCCCACAGCTTTATCCCTTGAACCGACCCCGCCAACTCACTGCGAATCTACCTTAGAACCTTCTGCCGCATCAACGGGCTGAGAAAATGGGTAATAGCTTGCCACGATCGCCACCATTAGCCACCACAGCGTACTCACCTGCGGACGATACCAGACCGTATCCACCAGTCCGTGTGCCAGCATTCCCACCATCGTTGCCAGAGCCGCAATCAGCCAGAAGCCT
The DNA here is from genome assembly GCF_039962215.1 of Leptolyngbya sp. ST-U4. Classification (NCBI taxonomy): domain Bacteria; kingdom Bacillati; phylum Cyanobacteriota; class Cyanophyceae; order Leptolyngbyales; family Leptolyngbyaceae; genus Leptolyngbya; species Leptolyngbya sp. ST-U4. The sequence goes on along the minus strand of NZ_JAMPKZ010000006.1, from coordinate 157,830 downwards.
TCCCGATTGGCAGACTGTCTAAGCTTTTGAAGCTGGAGCCATCCCTGATTCAACGTCACCAGCAGTAGCCACAGAAAACACCCCAGCCCTAGAAATCCGCCTTCCACTGCAAGTTCGAGGAACACCGAATAGGCACTGAGAGCTGTGAATCCAGTCTCCTGATAGCGCGGATACACTCGGTTAAACGCATCGTTGCCGGGACCGATCCCCAGCACCGGATAATCCTTGATCATGCGGATCACGGCAGTCCAGACGTTAATCCGAAAGTTATTGCTGCTGTCTTCTCGCCCAACAAATATACTCATCACCCGATCGCGCAGCGGATCAACCACGATTACGGCAAGCGTAACCAGAACGGCAAATGCCCCCAGAACGATCGGCAGTGCCCAACGTCGCCAAAAGCGCGGCAGGTAGACGCTAAACCAGTGAATCAGCAGCACCAGCAGCGCAAAGCTAGCAATCACAAAGCCAATCCATCCACCCCGGCTAAAGGTCAGCACCAGACAGGCAGAATGAATGCCCCACATCAGCAGTGCCAGCAATTTCGGTGTCCACCGCTTCCAGGCAAAAACGGCTGCCGCACTAAAAATTACCGCAGGAAGTAGGTAGGCAGCTAGCAGATTCGGATTTCCCAGATAGCTATAAACTCGCGTCGTACCCGCTAGAGTCGATTCCGGGTCAACCCAGGTTGCCAGTTCATCTGCGCCGAAAAACCACTGCCGCAAGCCAGCAATGCTCACAACCAGGGCAGTTAATAAATAAATGGCAATCAACGCCGATCGCACTCGCGCCGATCGCAGCACCCGTGCCAGCAGCGCAAACAAAACCAGGTACAGCGTTAGCTTTGTCCAGCCTTCGATCGCCGCAGTTCGCACTGGAGAGAGAGCCGTCGCGATGGTTACGACTGCCCAATACAGCAAAACCAGGAGGTGAATTGGCGTGAGTCCAGATCCTGATTCCGCATTGTCTGAAAGCGTCAGCAGCCCCCAGTAGCCCGCACAGGCAATCAGCAGCACGCCAATAATGCTGGTTGATAGAAAAGGAGCCAAACCATAGATCACGGCTGCTAGTAGCCCGCCGATCGGTTCTGCCCACTGCAACAGCCAGCTTCCATCGCGCCAGCGTCGCAAACTGCCGATCGGGGAATGGGCATAGCTCGATCGGCTCCACTGGGTTAAGGGTAGTCTGACCAGGGTGATCTGTTGCCAAACGGAATAGATGGGACTTGGAAGTTGCACGGCTACTTCTGGGTGATTTCCCCGATAAAACATCTCCCCGCCATTATCCTTAAAAGTCGCTCTTTTGCAAAAGCAACTGTAGGATTTCTCATTCCCTTGCGATCGAACACTCATTCCGATCGAGCACAATCAGACACAATCGAATACAAAGCGATTTGGCTCATCTCTGCCCGTTTTGCCGTCCTCCGTTCTGCCATCGATCGCTGTCCGACTGCCTTAAAATGCATCGCTTTGTTGAGTCGCGTGATAATTTTGCCTGTTGTGGGAATACTGAAAAATTTTCTTTTATCTCAAGCAGACCAAAGCAGAATTCAATCTTGTATAAAGTCGATCGAACTTTCCTGACCGATGGACATAGGGGACGTATTTGGGATTAGAAACGCTCATCTAAAGTCTCTCATGTTGACATCCTCGCTCCTTGTTTCGATTGGTTTTGTTGTAGCAGCCAGTTTTGTAGAATCCTCTTTGCTGCTTACCGGTCAACCTGGCATTCCTTACGCTGAAAAGGGCTTCATTCAAAGCAAGGATTTGCATCAAACAGAATTGATGGCAACATGCCTCGAAGGCGACCATCGAGGTAGCGGACGCTAAAACTATCTGTTCATCGTGCTGTTTAAGGCACTCTTGATTAGAGCAGTTGATTTGGAGCATTTGCTTTAATCGAAAGTGACAGATTGGTTTAAATTGTTTAGCGTGTTGCTTCATCAATTCCCTAGAAAAAGTAAAATTAATTGTAAATTTTTGAGCAAGACCATCAATTCGGGTATTGTGGCAGCAAATTTGCTGGCAAGATACATAGCATTCAGCTATTGCAGCGATAATTCCACAGATTTACAGAACAGTAAAAAGTACCAGTGTCTTCTAAAATGGTTTAGTCTTGCCCAAATAGACGCGTAAATTCGTTCTTGATAAATTAATAGCAGCAGAGCTGAAATAAAGTGTGCCAGATTACGGCTACACCGAGATGACCCCAGCGAAGCCTCTCGTTTTCCCTCTACGTATCCTCTTGCTCGATACCTTACCCAAAAGATGACGAACGATACCGATCTGATCAAACGTCTTAGTCCAAGTGCGATCGATCAGATCATGCTCTATTTAGCGTTTAGCGCAATGCGAACCGGAGGACACCGACACGGAGCCTTCCTGGATGCGGCAGCAACCGCTGCAAAGTGCGCGATTTATATGACCTATCTGGAGCAGGACGAAAACCTGCGAATGACAGGACACCTCCACCACATTGAGCCAAAGCGAGTCAAGGTCATTGTCGAAGAAGTCAGGCAAGCCCTGACCGAGGGGAAACTGCTCAAAATGCTGGGTTCTCAGGAGCCACGCTACCTCATCCAGTTTCCCTACATTTGGCTGGAACAATACCCCTGGCAACCGGGACGATCGCGAGTTCCCGGCGGTGGTCTTTCTAGCGAGGAGAAGCGACAGATCGAGGAAAAGCTGCCGCCAAACTTGCCAGATGCTCAGTTGGTCAACTCGTTCCAGCTTATGGAGATCATCGAATTTCTCCATCTGCGTTCCCAGGAAGACGTGCCGCCCCACGGACGAATGCCGCTTAGCGAAGCTCTGGCAGAACACATTAAGCGGCGATTGCTTTACTCTGGGACCGTCACACGCATTGACTCGCCCTGGGGAATGCCCTTTTACGCCCTGACCCGCTCTTCCTATACTCCCGCTGATGAGGAAGAACGCACTTACATCATGGTGGAAGACACTGCCCGCTTCTTCCAAATGATGCGAGACTGGGCAGACCGTCAGCCAGGGGTCGCCAGAATTTTAGAAGAGCTAGACATTCCGCCCGATCGCCTGGAGCAGGCACTGACTGAGCTAGACGAAGTCATTCGCCAGTGGGCAGATCGCTACCATCAGGCAGGCGGCGAGCCGTTTGTTCTGCAAATGATTGCCGGGGCAAAAGTCGAGTAGCCGCATTGAGCCGCATTAAAGCGGTAGACTCTGCTTCAGATCGTGTTGCGCATGCAGGAACAACTTGAGCTAGAAATGTTCTGAGATCCTTGTGATCGTCAGTTTGACCTTTGCTAAACTAGCGAGGAAGAATTTAGACCCTCCTTAGCTGGGGGTGAATCGACCTAACTGATTAACTGAATTGACTGAATGGTCTCAGGGGCATCAACTCGGTTCGTAATTTGGATGCATCATGATTGTGGTGTGCTGATCCGCTACTTCCAAGGCTGGTTGCTCTAAGGCTACGGAATGTGAGTGCTTAAGCTTTGCAACATTTGTAGGAAGGAATTTGCTTCTGCGGTCATGATGATTTGGAGCGATACGTTTCTGTATCTCCTCTACTCCCATCTGATCCCATTCGAAATTACTGTTAGACAATCTGATCTGACCCTTTCTTAACCCGACTGTCCCCAGTCTGAGCCGAGTGGGTTAGCTGCTGGTATCGTTTTCCGTCTTCTGGGTCTACATTTCTATGAATGATCTCCCTTGCCTTTCCCGCCTTCTGCAAGGTGTTTGCTTTGGAGGCACGCTTGCCGTAGTCACTGTTCTCTCTCCGCTTTACTCTACTGCCCAAGCCGCTTTTCAAAACAATCCCAAAGCCGTTTTAGATGAAGCCTGGCAAATCGTCGATCGCGAATATGTCGATACCACGTTTAACCGAGTGAACTGGCAGGCAGTCCGTCAGGATTTGCTCAGCCGCGACTATACCTCGCCCGAAGCTGCCTACGCTGCACTGCGAGAGGCATTAGAGCAGCTCAACGATCCCTACACTCGCTTTCTTGACCCAAAACAATATCAGACACTCACTAGCCAAACCTCCGGTGAACTGTCCGGCGTGGGTTTGCGCCTGCAACTGCACGAGGAAACGAAAGCCTTAACAGTGGTTGAACCCCTTGCCAACTCTCCTGCCAGTGCAGCCGGAATTCAGACAGGCGATCGAATCCTGGCGATCGATGGGCGATCGACCACGGGCATGAGCGTCGAAACTGCTTCAGAGCTCATCAAAGGAGAAGCGGGAACTCGCATCACTCTGCGAATTGAACGGGAGAGCCGGGCTGCCTTTGACCTGCCCCTGACCCGCGCCCGCATCGAGCTGCCCAACGTTGCCCACGAGCTGCGTCAGGAAGGCAATCAGCGCATTGGCTATATTCGCCTGACCGAGTTTAGCAGTCATGCACCCGATCAAATGAAAAAAGCGATCGAGGATTTGCTGTCAAAGAACGTCAACGGATTTGTGCTGGATCTGCGCGGCAACCCTGGTGGACTGCTGCATGCCAGCGTCGAAATCTCGCGGATGTGGCTCGATGGCGGCGCGATCGTGCGAACGGTCGATCGTCACGGCAACAGCGATCAGATTATGGCAAATCACACTGCTCTGACCCAGCTTCCGCTGGCAGTCCTGGTCGATGGCAACTCGGCAAGCTCTAGCGAAATCGTTACGGGCGCGCTGATGGACAACCAGAGAGCCGTTATTGTGGGTACGCGCACCTTTGGCAAAGCTCTGGTTCAAGCCGTGCATTCGCTGTCCGACGGCTCCGGTTTGGCGGTGACCGTGGCTCACTACTACACCCCGGGCGGCACGGATATCAGCCAGCGAGGAATCACGCCGAATGTTGAAGTTAGCCTCAATGAGCAGCAGCAGCAAACGCTTGCCCGTAATCTGTCGTTGGTCGGCACGAACGCTGATCCCCAGTATGCTCAGGCAGTGAATGTGCTGCGACCCACGATCGCTCAAACCCGGCTTCCGTCGCGTGTTGTGCAGCCGTCGGTGAGTTTAGGGCAAGAGCAAACGAGGCGTTTGAATTAGGACAATTGAATTAACGTCATGCGACCCATCCCAGCCTCAGCCTCGCTCTTTATTTCCTCCTGGAAGGGCGATCGCAGGTCGGGGTGGGTTTATCTGTGCAGTTTAGAACCGTGTCGCTCAGGACAAAGTCCGTAGGGCTGGCTTAATCGATCGGTCTCTGTTCTCGCGATCAAAGTCAGTCCTGATTTTGCTGTTTAACTCAACGACTCAAATAAATCGGACAAAATCACATTCGAGAACAGAAATCCTTCTGGATCAGAAAGCCGAATTCGCGATGTGCGATCACCATTGGTAATTTCAACCCAGCCGCGCTGCTGGTGAGGATTCAAACAGGCAAGAATCTGCTCGATTGCCTCCTGCCCAAATCGATCGCCTAATGCCGTTAAACTGATGCCCTCGGCTAGACGCAAGCCCACCATCAGGGTATCCAGCAAAATCTCGGTTGGCGGCGTGGTCAAGCAATCGATCGACCCACCGCTGGCAACATATTCTGAGACCCACTGATGGTATTGAGTGCGCTTCCGCGGTCGGGTAAACCGTTTCAGGTTAAGATAGCTGGCAGCTCCCATGCCAAAGCCGTAGTAGGGGCGATTTTCCCAATAGACGCGGTTATGCCGACACTGAAAGCCCGATCGCGCGTAGTTTGAGATTTCGTAGTGTTCGTAGCCTGCGTGGGTAAGCGTTTGCTGAGTCAAGCGATACATTTGTGCAGTGGCTTCATCGCTCGGCAGAGGCTTGCTGCCTGCTTCGTACCAACGATCGAAGGCAGTTCCCGGTTCAACGGTCAGGTCGTACACCGAGATATGGGCAGGATTGAAGTCGATCGCAGTCTGCAAAGTGTCCTGCCAGTGTTCCAGCGTTTGATGAGGCAGCCCAGAAATCAGATCGAGGCTAAAGTTTTGCACATTGAGCTGATGCAGCCATTCTACTGCCCGATCAATATCTTCTCGCGTGTGGGTGCGACCGCAGGCAGCAAGCAGTTCGGGTTGAAATGCCTGCACTCCCAGACTAAAGCGATTCATACCAGCGGCAAGATAGCCTTGCAGCTTTTCGCGATCGAAGGTGTCCGGGTCAATCTCCATCGAGATTTCGGCGTTTGGTACGATGCCAAACTGACGATCGATCGTGCTTAGAATTTGCTCAACTTGCTGAGCGGTCAATAGAGAAGGTGTGCCGCCGCCCAAGAAAACCGTTTGCAGTGGATTTCCTCTGGCAGGTGTAGCGCGAATTTCTTGCAGCAGCCCTTCGAGATAGGCAGTAATGGTGCCGTATTGGGAACTTGCTCCGCTTCGAGCCAGCGGTGGCTGATCGCCCACGATCGACACGGCAAAATCACAGTAGTAGCAGCGGCGGCGGCAGAACGGAATATGAAGATATGCGGCTGTTACCGTCTCAGTCAGAGGCGATGCCGCAATAGGAGAAATTGAACGATCGCAGCTCAGGCTCAAGGAATTCAAAAATGCTGACAAAGCGAAAAAGATATAATGAGGTCGTACGGAATTAAAGTTAGCTTCGCAATTGAATCATGTAATTGAATCACTGGAATTTTAGTGAGTTATTCTGCAACTGCCTGAAGCTTGCGTTTCTGCGCGATCGGGGCAACTGCGTCCAGCGAAAAATCCCTGCCGATGCTATTCTGATTCCTAACGAAGTCTGCACCTAATCCTACTTTGGATTATTGTCATGCTTGACGCAATTATCATTATATCTTTCATCATAGCAGGGGCAGGAATTGGCTTTTATAGCGTTGACTTCCTGCCAAACGATGCTTTGGCACAGGTGACGAGCCTAGAGGGGCTGAGTTCAGTCACGGGCGGATTTGGTGCGCTGATTGGTTTGGCGATCGGCATTGTGGCGCAAACTGCCTATCGACGGGTCGAACGGCAAATTCGCGAGATGCCCGTCGATCGCTTGCTGAGTCGATCGGTCGGCTTGGTGCTAGGGCTGCTGGTCGCGAACCTGATGCTGGCTCCCATTTTTCTGCTGCCGATTCCACGAGAGTTTGCCTTTATCAAGCCGCTTGCTGCCGTTTTGGGAAGCGTGCTGTTTGCCTTTTCTGGCATCAATCTGGCAGATATCCACGGTCGAACCCTGCTGCGGCTCATTAATCCTAATAGCGTCGAGTCGATGCTGGTTGCGGAGGGAACGCTCAAGCCGGCAACGAGCAAAATTCTTGATACAAGCTGCATTATCGACGGGAGAATCGAAGATATCCTGGCAACCGGATTTCTAGAAGGACAGTTGCTCGTACCGAGGTTTGTTCTGCAAGAACTTCAGCAAATTGCCGATGCCTCGAACGATCAAAAGCGGGTGCGGGGACGGCGAGGCTTAGATATTCTCAATCAGATTCAAGAAGCATACCCGGAACGCATTATCATTCACCCCGCTGACTACGATGATGTTTCTACCGTCGATGCAAAGCTGGTGCGTTTGGCACAGGACATTAATGGCACATTGCTGACGAACGACTACAACCTCAACAAAGTCGCGAGTCTGCAAAAAGTCAACGTGCTAAATATTAACGATCTGGCTCAGGCAATGCGCCCTGCCTACCTTCCCGGCGACCAGATTGACCTGAAGATTCTCAAGCAGGGCAAAGAACCCGCTCAGGGCGTCGGCTACCTGGATGACGGCACAATGGTGGTGGTCGAAGAAGGCGGCAGCTACATTGGCGGTGAATTAGCGGTCGTCGTCACAGGTTCACTGCAAACTTCCGCCGGACGCATGATTTTTGCCCGTCCTCAAAATTCGACCGTCATTTCCTGAAATAACCGCTCCTGAAATAACCGCAAAAAGTAATTTTATGGCACGGGTGCGAATTAAACCCTGCGATCGCTGTCAGGAGCCTGCCGAAGTCCTCTATCGCGTAAAGGTAGATGCCTCAGAGCAGTGGATTTTTGTCTGCGATCGATGCTATCCCTCCGTAAGCCAAAACAATCCCTACTATGCATATGGCGGAACCTGGAAAGCCCATAAACCCCGCTAACCACTCCTACAGCTCATTCAATGCCTCCAGCAAGAGCTAGCAGATTACTCCCCTTGCTCTCCTCATCTCCCTAGGCTTTCCCACCCCTTCCTGAAATTGTGATAAAGTCCTGTCAATTAAATTTAGAAGCATTTTAATCACAGGTTAGCTATGGGCGATCGTCAATTCAAACTGATCAGAAATTTCGCTCGGAAAGGGTCAGTGCAGCTTGTCATAGCAACTGCTTTGCTGCTTACACTCAGTAGAGCCAGCTTTGCTCAAACTGAAGTTCGGAGCGGGATTTTGCCTTTGTTTCGCTTGACCGATTGGGCTTCTCAGAGTGATTTGAATTTCTCGTCGGGGATGCTAGCAGATTTGCAAAACGATCCGAATTTTGACGGAGATTTTCAGGCAGTTTTCAATGCTGCCACCAATATTCTCAGCGGCTATCGCATTGTGGCGCGAGGTGGCTATTTCCCGGAGAATGCAGGGATTCCTAGAGAGCAGCAGCTTACTCCCGCGCAGGGCGTTTATCGACTTTATACGCTGAACAACGGCAACTTTCTGATGCTTTATCGCTCGCCCAATGAAGAAACTTCTCGCTACTTTATTCGCCGAGCCGGATCAGGCTTTTTGCTGCCCTAAAGCAAATCAGATTCTCTGATAATTAGATTTGTCACTGCGGATGAATTGGAGCGGCGATCGTGTTAAGATACCCAACAATTATGAAATTTGTGTTGGAGAGGTAGACTGATTCATGGAAGCGGCATTGCTCTTAGCAAAATTACCTGAAGCCTACGCGATCTTTGATCCGCTCGTAGACGTTCTGCCTGTGATTCCGGTGTTCTTCCTGCTGCTGGCGTTTGTATGGCAGGCAGCCGTCGGTTTTAGATAAGAATCTCGTTTCACAATTCAATAAAAACGAAATAAAAATTAGGACACTTCATTAAGAGGTGTCCTTTTTGATATTAAAGAGGCTGCTTGGGGCGGATGAAAGGTTCTGCCCCTCAATACGGTCAACTTTCGGAAACTTTGAGACTGAAAAGGGGCTTGGTTTTCCCCTCAGAAGCAGCAGAATAGGGACTGGAATTAACGCTAGACAAAATAGGAACTCACCTTCAGAACCCCTGCGCTGGCATCTTGTCCGATCATTTGCAGTCCGGTCACGTTAATGATCATGTCCTGATTGGGAGCAAACCTGCGTTCGTTGTCATTCACTGTCAAGAAAGTCTGCTTGCGCCATTGGAACACCACCGCTTCATTTGCCCGTAGAGCTTGATTGCCCTTACGTTGGTGATTTTTGTCCTGAAAAGCTGCCTGCACGCCTGCGCGTAAATTTTCACCTCGCACTTTTCCGGCATTAAACGCGCTACGCGGACGATCGATCGTTGCCAGATTATTGTCATAGTCCAACTGAAGTCGATCGCCTTGAATCGCATTAAAATCCAGAATTCGATCGGGGTTTCGCAGCCGGGAGCCTGACAAAGCCTCGCGTCGGGTTGCGCCCGCATAAATAAAGCGATCGGCTCCGCCGCCACCCGTGAGCAGATCAGATCCCATTCCTCCTCTGAGCCAGTCATTAATACTGCTGCCCGTCAGAACATCGTTGTCTGTGCTGCCTGCGATCGGGGTTTCAGTTCCTGGAGGAGTTGCTGGAGCCGTTGCCCCAAACTCAAATGCGCCTGCATCGATCGAGCCATCGGCGCGGGTAAAGCCTCGCTGATCCAGGGTAGGTGTGCCTGTTCCCACTCCCTTGTTAATCGCAGGACTTCCGGGCAACAGCGCATAAGTCAGAATGCCGCCGCCGTTGTCTTGCAGGGTGCCCAGCATCGGATCGGCGATCGTGATTGCAGTGGTGGCGTTTTTGTTGTCTTTCTCGGGGGGGAATTGAATGTTACCGCCGTAATCAGTGAGTGTACCGCTGCTGTGCTGCTGAATGCCCCAAGGGTTGCCGCCGTTGGCTGCCGTGTTTTTGTACAGGATTGTGTCTTGCAATGAGACTTTGGAGCCGCCAGCAACACTGATGCCACCACCGACCCAGCCTGCCTGATTGTGGGCGATCGTGGTATTGATTAGCCTGGCATCGCTGTAGAGAGCCATCGCACCGCCAAGCGGATAGTAATCTGTACCCACGACTTTGCCGGGTACGGTTCCAGGGGCTTGATTGCCGGAAAAGGTGCTGTTGAGGATCGTTGCAGGTGCGCCCATCAGCCACATTCCGCCGCCCTGGCTCGATGCCGTGTTGTTCACAAATGCGGTTTGGGCGATCGTCAATCCCTGGTTGGGCGAATTGCTTATTACCACCAGTCCACCGCCATTGCCGCTATTGCCCTGAGCGAGTGCCTGAACCTCGTTGTTTTTGAAAGTGCTGGACTGAATCTCGATGCTGTCCTGTGTACCGGTATAGAGATAGGCTGCGCCGCCTTCTGCTTTGCCTTTGTTGCCCTCAAAGAGCGTGCCGCTAATGCGGATTCTTCCCGATGGCTCGTTTGTGCTGCTGGCGCGATCGGTGTAAATCGCACCGCCATAACCTCGCAGGGTTGGATTCTCTTTTCCGGCGTCGTACTGGGCTGCTAGTGTGCTGTTGTTGACAAAGTGGGAGTTTTCGATCGTCAGCTTGCCATTCAAACTATTGATTGCCCCGCCGTTAATGCCCTGATTGTTGGTAAAGCTGCTATTACGAACCGTGAAATTTCCCGAACTCACAAAAGCGATCGCCCCTGCACCGCGCTCATCATTTCCCGCAGTAGCTTTGTTCCCGTTGAATTGAGAGCTGTTGACCGTAAGCTGATTTTCCCAGGCACTATAAATTGCCCCACCCCCTTTGTCTGCCACGTTGTTTTGGAACTTGACATTCTCAACGGTGAGATTAGCTTTGTGCTCTCCCCGAATCGCACCGCCGTTTTCGGCAGTATAGCCGTTGACCAGCGACAAGTTTTTAAACGTGATGGTTGTGGGAAAGTCCTGGTTGGATTTCACCCAAAAGATACGGGAGCTGTTGTTGCCGCTAATGGTCAATCCGGCAGCCGTGGAGCCATCGATCGTGATATTTCTTCCGGCAGCAATTTCAATCTGTCCGCTCGTTAAGGTAATGGTTTGGTTCGCTAAATTTGCAGCAAACTGAATTGTACTTCCAGCAGTGGCCGAGGCAATTGCTGCTCGCAGGGAACCTGTACCACTGTCCGCTGTGGTAGTTACAAGAATATTCGACATGGAAAAATCCTTTAGTAATGTCCGCGATTCTGAGTCCGAAGCGTGAAGGGGGACACTAATAAGCAGTTGAATCTAATGCTGGGGCGGCTACAGGATTCACTGCTTCGCTTGTAAACACAAGCAATTCATCTCGACCTGAAACAATGATTATCTGGTAGCTAAACCCTGTTCTTGAAACTAGAATTCCCAATTCGAGCAGAAAGTCGATCAGGCACAGGAAAATTGTTGTATGGGCGCTCGGTCTTTATAGGCGATCGATCAAAGGCGCCGCTGAATCGAAGGATGAACTGAGTTAGAGAATTGCTGAGCGGATTCCTAAATAAGTTAATTCTGGGGGACTTTGAACGGATCGAAAGTCTTCCGTAGGTGGAGAAATTCATCCTGTGATTTAGCAACGCCAAAAATAGCGTCAAAAATGATTAAAGGGGCAAGCCTGAAACCTGCCCCCTGGTAAACCGTAATGAATGGAACAAACTACGCTGCTTTCCTACTGCCGATCGTCTTCTGGAATGCCGGACGTTCTGCAATACGCTTCAGGTAATTTCCAATCGCGGGATAGTCATCAAAACCAATCTTGAGCAACAGCGGCATATACGCCAGCATCGAGCCAACTGCCACATCTGCGGCTGAGAGCTGGTCGCCCAGCAGAAAAGGCTGACGATCGAAAATCTCGTTCAGAGGAGCCAGCAGGCGTGGCATTTCTCGATCGCGGGTTGCCTCTACAAAAACGCCCGGTCCCAGCGTTGCGTTGGCAAATATCACCCATTGGGCAATTGTGGCACGGTGTTCTGAGGTGGTCAGCGAAGTGTCGTACTTTTCGGACAGATAGAGCAAAATTGCGCCCGATTCCCAAAGCCGATAGCCGTTTTCCTTGATAGCTGGAACTTTGCCAAACGGGTTAATTGTCAGGAAGTCTGGCTCTTTATGCTGTCCTGTCTGCATATCGAGCAAGACATATTCGTAGGGAACGCCCAATTCTTCAAGATACCACTGGACGATCGAGGCGCGGCTTCTGGCTCCGCCGTAAAGTTTGAGCATAAGACCTGAGACGAGAAAACCTGTGCTAAAGAACCTGATGCGTGTAAGCGTGCTGCTTCACATTATCCTCGCTTTTGACAATGCGATCGGAGTTGAGGACGCGCTTTCTTTCAGTGGAAAAATTGAAGTCACGCTTCGTGGTTCCGGTAGGAATCAGGCTTTGAGACTCCAAGCGGCTTTTGTAAGTCCGAGCAGCAGCCGTGGCACGAAAGGCAAAGTCATCGCAAAACTGAGTATCGGGCGGCAATTCTGCGAGAAGCTGCGGATTGCCATCTGGAAGGACTGTGCCGATCGTCGTCGCACAGGCAAATTCGTAGGAAGTAGCGATGCCCTTACTGAGAGCTTCCAGAGCTGCCGAGGGAATGGGTTCTACCACATGCACGGGATGCACTTCGCCATCCTCTTTCACGAAGCAGGTTGCCAGCCCCACAACCAGATAATCTGAGGCGGAGAGGTCGGGGGTGTTGGGATAGGTTGTTGTCATAATCAAACCGATTTTTTAGGACAGCTTCCCTCCATTCTTCAACAAACGATCGATCCTCATGTGAAAACGATAGGTTTTGCAACATGAATGAGAGGTAGAGCTTGAAGAAAACTAGAGAAACCGCTGCAGCACTGCTGCCGTTTGTTGTCCGGTTTTTGCCCAGCTAAACTGGCTCGATCGCTTTAACCCTGCCGCTCGCAAGTCTTTTCGCACTTGATCATCGGTTGCCACTTGAGCCATCGCATCAGTTAAAGCCTGCTCATCATACGGATTAATCAGAATGGCTGCGTCTCCTGCCACTTCCGGTAGGGAAGACAGATTTGAGGTAATCACAGGCGCACCGCATGCCATTGCTTCCAACACGGGAAATCCAAACCCTTCCCACAAGCTGGGATAAACCAGGGCGATTGACTCATGCAGCAAACCGGGAAGCTGATCGTAAGCCACATAGTCGAGAAACTTGATTTGCTCGGAGACCCCTAGCTCGATCGCTTGCTGTTTAAGTAGAGGCGTGTAGCGCGGATCGGGGGAACCTGCAATCAGCAGATCATAATTTTGGGGATTGGGCAGGGCAGCAAAGGCGCGAATCAACCGCAGGAGGTTTTTATAGGGGTCGTGCCGTCCGATGTAGAAAAAATAGGGGCGATGCGACGTAGCGCTTTTAGAGGAGTAATCCATTGCCATTCCTTCGATCGGCCAATCAGGAATCCGAAAATGGTGCGAATCGTGGGAGAGCAGCACGGGCGTGATTTTTGAGGCAGGAATTCCGTAAAAATTGCAGATGTCCTGAGCGGTCGCATGGGAATTGCAAAGGATATGCTCAGCCTGCTTTAGAACCTGCGGCACATAGAGACGGGCATAGTGAAACAGGGGAGAAGCCCAGCGCGGAAAGCGAAGCGGAATCAGATCGTGAACCATGACGATCGATCGACATTTCGCCTCAATCGGAGCTTCAGGAACCAGGGAAAAGAGTAGGTCCGATTGAAGCTGGCGATAAATGCCCGGAAGCTGAAACTGTGACCACTTCAGGCGGCGAAAATGTCCGGCTTTGCCTTCCTCCGCACTCATGCCGCCCGGAATTTCATAGCAGGGCTGCCTGGATTGGGTGTGATGATGCAGGGCAGGCGGAGCCAGCAGTGTTAATCCAGACAGGTTCAGCTCTGAGGCAAGATTAATTGCGTAGGTTGCGAGTCCTGTGGGCTTTTGTCCAACAAAGGATAAGTTAGCGATGATTTGTGCGGCGTTTTTGTCTGATCCTGCTCCTTGGGTCATGGGGGATGATTACCCTTTGGGGGAACTGCGAATCAACTGCTTCTTACCTGCGTACTGGCGATACAGCGTTTTCAGCTTGTGCTCGACGTTCTTCTTGACGCGATCGATGTACACGGGACGAACGTGCTTTGAAGCATAGTTTGCTGTAGCGATGCCCTGACGGTTGGAATACAGGACAAACACTTCGTTGGCAAACACAGGAGACAAACCGCGACCAAGCAGCTTCATCAAAATTGTGCTAATTTGCGCCGCCATACCTTTGTGCAGCACGAGCCACTGCGCCTGCTTGCCCTCCAGAAATGCATCGTAGTCCAGCACCGAATTATTCACCATGACCCGGAATGCCAGGGGCGCAATTACGACTTCCTGGGGCTGGAGATGCTGACTCAGGAAATCGATCGTGTTTTTCCAGGCTTCATCCTCAAAAAGCTGAGCAGCAGCACTGTGCTGTCGTTCGGTTTCCTGCGGGAAAAGCTGCACATAGTTCAATGCCACTCCCACCTGGCGCGTATCGGGATCAAGCGGATTCACCGCATTCAGGGACGTGACGCGATCGACCTCAAATTTTACTTCGGTAAAGGGTCGCTCAGATTTCAGCATTTCTGGGGCAACGACCGCCTGGAGCAGTTTCACACCGCGATCGCTATGCAGTGTGTTGAGTCGCACTGGATTCTGATTGACCAAAACAGAAAGGCTATCGAGAATATCGGGCGCAGTCGCCTGAGTCGCAATCACACGAAACTCCAGCAAGCAATTGCCATTTGGAGGAGCAATCTGGGGCAGATCAAGCGTCGAAACGGTGCCAGGTCCAGTCCAACGATAGGCAGGCGGTCCAGAAGGCGGACATTCTCGACGCTGCCAGCCCATGCCGCGCAACGCCTGACCAAAATCGTAAAGCAGGGTAGAAGATGGAGTGCGGTCTAGATCGCGATAGCGTTGCTCGTAGTGGAGTTCTAGCAATTCTTTGAGGCGATCGGATGAGATAGTTTCCGCTTGGTCTGCCGCCGTGCCGAACTGGGAGATCAGCTGCTGCACCATCTCGTTAAAGCGCGTCTCGAAGATTTCCTGCGCGTAGTGGTAGAGTTCCAGATCGAGCAGCGAATTTTCGCGGATAATCTCTAGGGTCTCAGCCGGAATCTCGTCAAAGGATTTCTTTTTCTTAGCGGCGTTTTCCTTGCGGCTATTCAGGATCGGCTTCCAGCCCAGAATGTAGGACAGCAGAAACAGCGAGTCCTGGAACCGTTCGACCAAGCCGACAAAGGCAAAATTATCGAGGCTTTCTTTTGCCAGAGCCAGCGTTTCTTCCGGGGTCAGGTCATCCAGTTTGAACCGCATCGCCTTTGCAACATGGTAAGTCTGGATGTTTTTTCCGACCTTTCCGGCAGTGAGCTTTTGGGCAAACTCTGCCAGGGTCATGTCTTTCACCGCTCTATAGTGCGGATCTCCGGGCATGCGGCGGATGTATTCGTAGTGGGAAATGACGCGGGCGATCGGCTCACGCAGAATCGTTACATTTACCACTTCCTTTCCGGGCAGCAGTTCTGGGATGTTGATAAATCCCAAATGTCCGCGAAACAAGCGATAGTCTTTTAACTGGTCTTTGGGAATTTTGGCAACCTGAGCATTGAGTGTTGCCGGACAGATTTCGCGATCGTCAAACTGATCTTCCACGATCGTCCGAAAGGTCATGCCTGCGGTTTTGGGAATGTGTGAAAAATACAACACATCCTCATCGTTCAGGGTGTACTGTGCCGGAAAGTTTCTCATGACCGTCGATACTGCCTCTAGCGTTGCACTGTCTGTAACTTTGCGTTTTGCAAGCCTATTTTCTATAGCTTTGCTTTGTTGACTGCGCTCAAGTCGATCGGCACACCCGCTGCCTCTGAGTAGTAGGTCACTACCTCGGTCGGATCACCAATCATTTTGATTTCGTGGTTGTCGATCCACATGACGCGATCGCACAGATTCATCACGCTGGCAACGGAGTGAGTGACCAGCACCATCGTTACGCCGCTATCCTGGAAGGTCTTCATTTTATCCAGGCATTTCTTCTGGAAGCGAATGTCACCCACGCCCAGCACTTCATCAATCAGCAAAATTTCCGGGTCGAGATGGGCAACGACTGAGAATCCTAATCGCGCCACCATTCCCGTTGAATACATCCGAATTGGATGGTTGATAAACTCGCCCAGCTCCGAAAAATCAATAATTTCCTCTTCTTTTTCCCGGATTTCGCGGCGGGTCAAGCCCATCAGCACACCGTTCAGCATAATATTGTCTCGCCCACTGAGTTCCGGGTGAAAGCCTGCCCCCAGAGCCAGCAGGGGAGACACGCGCCGCCGCACAATGACTCGTCCCCGGTTTGGCTTCAGTACGCCTGCAATCAGTCCCAGCGTGGTACTTTTTCCGGCTCCGTTGTTGCCGATAACGCCGAACTTTTCGCCTTCGTACACCTCAAACGTAATATCTCGCAGTGCCTCATACTGCTCCTGCTGCATCGTTTTCAGATGCTTGGGCATATTGAAGACAAAGTTTTTGATGCCCCGAATATGCCGATAGAGCGGGTAAGACTTGCTGACGTTATAGAAAGTGATGACTGGCTCTCTCATATCAGTTCTGCAAATTTCCAGGAAAGCTTGCGATAGATCATCTGACCGATCGCGAAAAAGGCGATCGCATACAGCAGGCTATACAGCAGGTACATCGGCTCCAATTTGCCGTAGAGAAACAGCTCTCGCCAGCTTGCAATGAGCGGAGCCGCCGGATTGAGCCAGATGAATTTGCGAATGTGAGGCGGAATCTGTTCCAGCGGATAAAGAATCGGAGTCAGGAAAAAGGTGAAGTTCATAATAATGCCCGTCAGCCGTTCTAAATCCCGGAAGAATAGGTTGATCGAGGCAAGTGCCAGCCCAATTCCATAAACCATTAAAAAGTGAATCACCAGCAGCACCGGAATACCCCAGACCCAGGTGAAAGTCGGAATATGGTTAAAGGCAATCAAAAAAATTGTCAGCACCGGAATCGAAACGACGAAGTGAATCATGTGATTCAAAGCGGTGCAAAGCAAAATAATATTGCGGGGGAAATTAACCTTTTTAATAATACTTGAGTTACCCACAAACACATTGGGCGAGGAGACCACCACGTTGCTAAACCACTGCCAGGGAAATATGCCCGACAGCAAAATTACCGGATAGCCCGGAATATTGATCCGCATCAAGATTTGAAAGGCAACAAAGTAAACCAGCGCAGAGGCAAGCGGATTGGCGATCGACCAGACATAGCCCAGTGCCTTATTGCTGTAGCGCACTTTCAGTTCTTTCTGCACCAGGACGATCAGCAAATCCCGGTAATTCTCCCAGTCCCGGTGATAGCCGAGCGTCCGAACTCGATTCCAGTTTTTTGCGATCCGACCGTTCACACCGAGCCTCCTCACCCCTTAACACCAGCTATTTCGATCCGTTATTTCTGAGCGTTTTAACCGCACGGACTTAAGGGCAGCCTGCAAACCTATCCCAACCAACCAATAACCGCCGTATAAATGTATCTACTTATTAACAATAAGGTTCAAAGCAAGATAATACTCTACTCTGGCTCTCTACAGAATACCTCCTTCTGAGAAACGCCCCAGAGAATGCCGAATCAGCCTGATTCGTCCCACTTTTTGACGCTAATCTGCCCTTCAAGTTCCAAATCATCGAGCATCCTGCTTCTAGTGAAACGGAGTACACTAGCGGTAGAGATTGGTTCAATTGTTCTGCTCTCCATCCACCCACCCCTTCATCTCCTCATTCGCCTATTCACCCTCATCCCCAGCCGTCTGATGCAAATCCTCTCCGTCACCCTCAAAAACTTCAAGACGCACCGCGATCGTCATTTCAGCTTTCAGCCGGGAACTAACGCCATCTGTGGAGAAAACGGAGCAGGCAAGACGAGCATTCTGGAAGCGATCGCCTGGGTCATGTTTAACCATCGCGGCGCGTATAAGGTGGAGGATTTGATTCGCAACGGGGCGGGGAGTGCTCAGGCGATCGTCATGTTTGTATCCGATCGAGATGGGCGCACTTACGAGATTCAGCGATGCACGACGAAAGGCTATACGGTTTACGATCCGCAGCTTGATGTCAAGCTCGACTATAGAAGTATCGAAGCCGAAATTCTCCCCTGGATTCGACAGCAGTTGGGGGTTGCTCCGGGAACCGATCTGGCGCGACTTTTTGCGAATACGATCGGCGTTCCACAAGGAACCTTTACCGTAGACTTTCTTCAGCCGCCCAAAGATCGCAAGGCTGTTTTTGACAGCATTCTAAAAGTTGAAGAATACCAGCAGGTGCAAAAAGACTCGCGCCAGCTTGAGAAATATGCCGAAGATCAGGTCGCAAAGCTGGCGGATGAGATTGTTCGCCACGAAACAGATTTAGCCGAGTGGGACAGTCTGACCGATCGCCAGCAAACCGTCATTACCGAAATCGTCCAATCAGAAGCAGCCCTGCAACAGCTCGAAGGCGACCTCGCCAAGCTTCAGGCAGTGAAGGAGCAGTTCGCGGCGCAGGCAGAGCAGGTACAGCAGACCGCCCAGCAGGTGCAGCAGTTGACCACGCAGCTTGATAGTAAGCAGCAGGCGATCGGGCTTCTCCGGCAGGCAGTGCAGCAGGCAGAACAGGCAGTCGAACTTTGTACCGCCAATCGCGCCAGTCATGATGCGTATCTTAAAGCAGACCAAACCCTGAAGCAGCTCGACCAGCATCTCAAGCAAAAGCAAATCCTGCTTCGTCAGAAAGAACAGCAGCAACAGGCACTGCTCGATCGCCACAAAGAGCTAACGCGCCTGCAAATCCAGCTCGAAAGCCTGGAAAAAGCCGAGACAGAAATCCAGCAGCTTCAGCCCGCGATCGCTCAGCAAGCCCAGCTAGAGCAGGCACAAATCGCCCTTACCAATCAGCTCAATCACCTGCAAATCAACAAAACCGAGCATAAAAACGGCACCAAACAGCTCCAGAAGCTCCAGGGGGAAGCCGTTCGACTACAGCAGGAGATCGATCGCATCCAAACGGTCGCTGCTCAAATTAAGCATATTCCTGACCTGGAGCAAAAGCGCGATCGATTGCAGGAACAGCTCAGCCGCGTCGAAGCCGCGAAACAGTTTGAAGCAGAACTTCGGCAGCTCGTTAGCGAAGGAGAAGCCAAGCGCGATCGGCATCAGCTTCAGTCCGACGAAGCCATTCGAATTTTGCGGGAAGTGCAGCGCAGTGTGCCTTTGCTGGCGACGGTATCGGTTAAATCGGCATTAGAGGCAGTCCAGGCAGGGGTAGATCTCAATACTGACCTGTTGCAAGCCCTCTGGCGAATTTTGGCGGATTTGTCCGAGCAGGTGTCTGTGTCCAAACTTCAGCAGCAGCTTCAGCAAATCAAAACTCAACTGCAAGGCTTCTATCAGTTTCAGGCAGAAGTCGCTGCTCTGGAAGCCAAACAAGAGCAGCAAAGCCAGATTCAGCAAGAGCTATCGCAGCTTCACAGCCGTCTTGACCAGCTTAAAGACGAGATTGAGACTGAACCCGATCGCCTCAAACAGCGCGAACAATTGTCTGATCTGCTTAAGAGCCTCAACAGTCCGAGAGAACGCGCCCAGCTTCTTCAGCAGCAGATTGAAAAGCAGGAGGAGTTTAAAACGCAATACGTCAAGCTCTACCACGAGTACCAGCAAATTCAGCAGCAAATTCAAGAACTCGATCGCCAGCTTGCTCCCTTTGCCGCGATCGAAGACCAGATCGAGCAGCAAAAATCTCTTCAGCGCAATCACCAGAACGGCTATCTCACCGTACTCCAGCAGCAGCAAACGGCAGAGCGGCTGCCCCAGCTTCAATCTGAGCTGATTCAAACGATCGCTCACCTGCAGCAGCTTGAATCGTCGCGATCGAGGGTGCAGGCGGAATACGATCGGCTATTGCAGCACTACGACCCCCAGCAGGGACAGCAGATCGAGATGCAGTACACCACCCTTCGCAGTCAGGCAGATCGGATCTCTGGGGCATTGCCGCAGCAGCGCAAACTTCTAGCAGAGCTAGAACACCAGCTCAGCAACCTCAAAGCCATCGCCGAGCAGCGCGATCGGGCACAGCTTGCCCTGAAGGAAAAACAGAAGGTGCTGAAATTTATCACCACTGCCCGCAAGATTTACAAGCAAGCCGCTCCTCGCATTACCGAACGATATGTGCAATCCATTTCAAAGGAAGCCGATCGTCTCTTCCGAGAACTGCTGAATCGTCAAAATGTCGCCCTGGAGTGGACAAACGAATACGAAATCATTGTGCAGGAAGGAGCGCATACGCGCCGATTTGTGAATTTGTCCGGTGGGGAGCAAATGTGTGCAGCACTGGCAGTTCGGCTAGCATTACTGCGGGTGTTGGCAGACATTGACGTGGCATTCTTCGATGAGCCAACGACCAATATGGACAAGCCGCGCCGGGAAAGCCTGGCAGAAGCGATCGCTGGAATTAAATCCTTTCGTCAGCTCTTTGTGATCAGCCACGACGACACCTTTGAGAAAGTAACAGAAAACGTTATTTTTGTGGAACGCGAGGCATAAAAAGCCCGTCCACTGGTTTGCGTCTAAAAAGCCTGCATGACAAAGCTCCCGATCGGCAAATCTATAATCTCTCGGCTTAAGCCCTATCTGCGTTGGCTGATCCTGGGAACGACCTTGTTTTTCCTTGCCAGTACGCTGAGGCAGCACTGGGAGGGTGTTGTCGCGCTTCAACTTAGGGAAGCTGCGCCGCTCAACCTGCTGCTGGGATTTGGGGTGACGCTGCTGGCACATTGCTGGACGGGCTACGTCTGGAATCTCATCCTTCGGGAGTTGGGACAGCAAACCTCAGGAATCTGGGCAATGCAGGCTTACCTGAAAACCAATATTGCAAAATACCTTCCCGGCAATGTCTGGCACCTCTACGGCAGAGTCACGGCTGCCCGAGCCGCAGGCATTCCGACCCCGACTGCAACTCTGAGCGTTTTGCTGGAACCGCTGCTAATGGCCGCTTCTGCCCTTGGTCTTGCCCTGCTGACCGGCCTGAGAACCCATGCGCTATTGCAAATTTTGGGTCTGGTGTTTGTGCTGGCGATCGTGCATCCCTACATTCTCAATCGGCTGCTTCACGTCGTTCGTCAGCTGAAGGGCAAGTCTCGTCAGGGTCGCAATTCAGAGCTTGAACATGGATCAGCTGCCGTAGAGGACATGGCTCCGGCTCAACTCGATTCTTTCAGGGCAGAAACTGCGACCGATCGCCCCAGAGAAACTGTTCTGTATCGCTATCCCGTGATTCCGCTGCTCGGCGAACTGCTGTTTGTGCTGCTGCGTGGTGTCGGCTTTCTGTTTATCCTTCAGGCACTCCAACCGCTTCAAATTTTCGATCTCCTGCCTGCCCTGAGTGGGTTCACCATTGCCTGGCTGCTGGGACTGGTCGTTCCAGGCGCACCGGGAGGAATTGGCGTGTTTGAAGCAACAGCAGTTGCCCTCTTGTCGAACCATTTTTCGATCGCCGCTGTCCTGGGAAGTGTTGCGCTATATCGCCTAATTAGCACTTTGGCAGAAGCCGCCGGAGCCGCCCTGGCGGGATTGATTTCCTCAAGCTGGACGGCTCAAAAGCTTTAGCATCGCGGTCAGGATGATTAGGCGAAAGTCACCTAAGCCAATAGACAGGGCAAAAACTGACACAAGCAAACGCATCGGTCGTCCGTGAAATCCAGAAAATTAATCGGGGCAACGATATGATTGAGCTCAACAAACCTTTAAAATTCTTTATGTATCGTGATCGCTATACCAACAAGGAAACGGAAATGCGGGAGCGCAGTCTTCCCAGGTTTTTACTTTTGCTCCCTATTCCCAGCCTGGTGGCGATCGTGAAGCGGGTCCTTGATTGCTCGATTACCCCGCTAGGGGAACTGCGACCCATCGCCTGCCTAGGGGCGTTCCAGTCAGCTAGTGTAACATTCGTTTCTTCTGTGGTGTAGGAGACAGCAGGCGTGCAGGAAAAATCATCGATCGGGCAGACTCATCTCTCCAGGCAGCACAACTACTCCGTGCCGATTCGCGTTGGGGTGATTGGGGTGGGCAACATGGGGCAGCACCATACTCGCGTGTTGAGCCTACTAAAGGATGTAGAGCTGGTTGGCGTGTCGGATCTGAACGTAGAGCGCGGCATCGATACGGCAAGTAAATATCGAGCGCATTTCTTTGAGGACTATCACGACCTGATTCAGCATGTGGATGCGGTTTGTATTGCTGTACCCACGAGAGCGCACTATGCGGTGGGAACTACTTGCCTTCAGGCAGGCGTTCATGTGCTAATTGAAAAGCCGATCGCCGCCAGTATTGCCGAAGCCGAGGCACTGGTCAACGCTGCCGCTGAATCTCGCTGCATTCTCCAGGTAGGGCATATTGAGCGGTTTAACCCAGCTTTTCAGGAACTCAACAAAGTTCTTAAAACCGAGGAGCTGCTTGCTCTTGAAGCGCACCGCATGAGCCCCTACTCCGATCGCGCCAATGATGTATCCGTCGTGCTGGACTTGATGATTCACGACATTGATTTATTGCTGGAGTTAGTTGGTGCGCCTGTCGTCAAGCTCACCGCCAGCGGCAACCGTGCCCCAGATTCAAACTATCTAGACTATGTAACGGCAATTTTGGGATTTGCAAACGGTATCGTTGCCACCCTCACTGCTAGCAAAGTTACCCACCGCAAAATTCGCCGCATTTCCGCCCACTGCCGCAATTCCCTGACCGAAGCAGACTTCCTCAACAATGAGATTCTGATTCACCGTAAAACGACTGCTAACTGCCTGACCGACTACGGACAGGTGCTTTACCGACAGGATGGCTTGATCGAAAAAGTGCAAACCAGCAATATTGAGCCGCTTCATGCCGAGCTAGAGCATTTTGTCAATTGTGTACGCGGCGGCAATCAGCCCTCGGTTGGCGGCGAACAGGCGCTCAAGGCACTCCGTCTTGCCAGCCTGATTGAAGAAATGGCACTCGATGGGCAAGTTTGGCAGCAGCCGGAACTGAGCGCACTTTATCCCAGCTCAACGCTTCCCAGCTCAAAAGTTGCGCTTTAGAGGTTGTTTAACAAATCGTCAATCGCCTACATATCAGCCTACATTGCCCCCTAAATTCCCCAACTTTTGACTTGCCGCTCTAAAAGAGCGAGGGGGAACTTTGAGCGTGACGTAATCAGCTCAGTTCCCTCCCTAATGGCGTGAGTTAGGGGGCGGTTAGGGTCATTATTAGAACTTTTCAAACGATTAAAGTTAATGCTCTGCTGCTAGCTCTGCCTTCAGAAAGTCCACAAACTGTCGTGCGCTTCTGCCCGATCGCCCATTGTGACGAGTTGCCCACTGCAAAGCGCGATACTGCAAGTCCTGCGACTCGATCGCCATTCCCTGCGCCAAATGCCGCACAATTTCTAGATAGGTTTCCTGATCGGCTGGGTTAAAGGTGAGGGTTAAACCAAACCGATCGCTAAAGGAAAGCTTTTCCTGCACCGTATCCCAGGCGTGAACTTCGTCGGCATCGCTGGGACGGGGGCGATCGGCAAAAAATTCGCGAATCAGGTGTCGTCGATTAGACGTAGCATAGACAACAACGTTTTGCGGTTTTGCAGTGAGATTGCCCTCCAGCACAACTTTCAAAGCTTTGTAAGCGTCGTCATCCTCCTCAAACGACAAATCATCCACAAAGATAATGAACTTGAGTGATGTCTGTCGTAATCGATCGACGATTGCCGGCAGCTCTCGCAAATCAGCCTTCGGCACTTCAATGAGCCGCAAGCCCTGCTGTCCGTACTGGTGTAGCAGTGACTTCACTAGAGAAGATTTGCCTGACCCACGACTGCCATAAAGTAAAACGTGCAGTGCCGGGTAGCCCTTCAGCAACGCCTGCGTGTTTTTTAGCAGAGCTTCTTTCTGGGCTTCGTATCCCACCAACTCATACAAACGAATCGTATCCGGATAAGCAATGCCGCAAATCTGCCCATCCTGCCAGCGAAACGCCCGGTAAGCCGCAAAAATCCCCGTTCCGCACTGCTGATAATAGGCAGCAAGCGGCTCGATCAGGTCTGCCCAATCGCCTGTCTGTGCAAATTTTGTTATTAGATCTGGAGTTCGATCGTCCTGTCTTTCACCCGCTCCTGAGGCAACGCCCTTTACCGGAAACTGAGGAACAACTGGCGCATTGGTCAGTTCGGCCGCCTTTTGCACCCACTCAGCGACCTCTTCGCCGCCACAGCGATAAAGTTCCCATAGCAGTCGCAGATCCTGCCGGGCAGCTTCAACAAGAGGGGGCGGCATTTCAATCAGGGCAATTTTCTGAGCCTGCTGCGTAAAGGGATTCTCAGCCTTGAGAATTTGATCCACCAGGTAAAATTGCCAGCTCTGGTTCAGATTTGCCAGCGTTTTGAACCAGTGACCGTAAGCTTGCAGAACTTGAACTGCATTGAGCTGGGGCGATGTGAGCGTCTGGAGCAGCTTCAAAAACGCAGTGCCCGCCTCTGTTTCCAGCACTGATTGATAAAGCAGCAGCGCGGCGGCTTGCTGTTGCAAAAAGGTAGGCTGAGCTGTGTCCAAAACCGCATCTAAATCCGTCATGCGGTCAATCTATCAATAATTGCCGCTTTCTTCAATGCGATAATGCGCGGAATCGCGGCGGTGAATTGAGATAAAAACGCCGAGTCAATCTGCGTAAAGAAAGATTTTAATCCCTGTCAAACTGCAAAAAACCTTTGCGTTTACTGGCATAATTTGCAGTCATTAACAACTTTATTTTTGGGAAGAAGCTGTGAGTTTAGATATTTTGGCAACCTATGTTTATGGCGTTTTAGCTCTGGTCGGCGGCGTTTTAGGATATACCAAAGCAGGCAGCACTACTTCCCTGGTTTCTGGGATAATTAGCGGTATTTTGCTGATTGTGAGCGGAGTGGCTCAGCAGCAGGGATTGAATTGGGGATTGCCTATTGCGACGATCGTGGCGATCGTTCTCGTGATCGTGTTCGCTGTGCGCCTCTTTAAAACTCGAAAGTTTATGCCTGCGGGATTGATGGTATTAGCAGGGGCATTAACGCTGCTGTCATTGGTATTTGGGTAAGCTGATAGGTTGCGCTGTGAATTCAGCCGTTCATTTTCGCGTTCCGTCAACCGTGCCAGAAAATATTGAGAAATTCGCTAATAAACTGTTCAAGATTTGCCCGTTTATTGTTCTCTTAGGCGTTTCGACGATCGTGCCTCGGTCTTGTTCGAGCGTTTCTTGATCCGATCGCTTCTCAAACTAATCTGACAGGGCTACCAAATTTTGTTTCTGGGTTTCGCACAACTAAAGTGAGTGATGCGAAGCAGTTTTTCCCGCTGGGCAATTGAATCAATTCGCGCTTTTGAATGAATGCCTGCTAGCAATGATGGCTGCTAGCAATAGCGGCTGATATCTTCGCCGCAAACGTCTGCCAAGTAGCACAACGCCCGGAAGCGCAAGCCCACAACCTGCTCGTATAGAGGGTTCAGCTTGCACATGGGTGGAACGTGAAACAACGTCCGTCCACAGAACTGAACATCACGCTCAAAGGGGCACTGCGCCGGAATCAGGCGGCAGATTTGGTGCGCCAGCTTCGGGTTTTGCAGTTCGATATTGTCAAGCCAGTGACGCAGGGGCAGCAGCAGGTCAACGGGTTGGTGATAAGTCGAATGAGATGCGTTCATGATGTTCTCCTTCTGGTGAAGTGATTTTAGAGAAGCGGGCTTTGGGGGATAGCGTGGCGAAAGGTAACTCTAGATTGGTGCTGCGATGAAGTGAGGTGCAGTTTGTCTGAGGTTGAACCTTGTCTTTAAATCTGTATGACCGGATCTACAAAAGCAAACCGGCTCAAATCGGAAACGATCGCAAAATTTGCAAGCAACTCATCTGCAAAGGAACTTAATTGAATCTAGGGCAATTTTGCCAAAACTCCCTTTAATCGATCGCCGTAATACCACTTAACTTTTAGGGTAGGGGTGGATAGTATGCGTAGATTTACGGTCTATGCTGCCGGCTGGATTGAATGCAAAGCATGAAGCACTCGGGGATTAGCGGAGATCAGCAGGGATTAGCGGGGATTAAAGCAGTTCTATAAAAGAATCAAAAAAAACGATCGCCCCAGAAAAAGGACGATCGCTTTAGTTCAATTGCTCCGATTCAATTCAAGATTCAGTCGCCAGATGCAGCAAACGACGGACATTAAGACGCAACTTTTGCAGTCGATCGCTGTCTACGGGCGGTACTGACAGGCTGCTCGGTTGGCTTTTGCAGCAGGAACAGCAGCGTTGGATTATTCTGAAGCTCACGTCGCAGCATTCGCCGGAGTTCCGTTTCGAGATCAACTCGCACCCGATCCCAGTCCACTTCGATCAGGCTGCCGATCGTGCGGCTATAGTCTGACCAGCGGCTATCCACCACAGTTTCGATCGTTTGCATGATCGACTGCTCTAGCTTAGCGGCTTCGATCGCCGTTGCCACACCGCGCAGGTGAATTTCGGGCTTCGCGATCAGTTCACCTTTCCAGCCCAAAGCAGCGGCGATCGTGACAATGCCTTCTTCGGCAAGCTGCTGCCGTTCTTTCAGCACCTGCTGATGCACCACACCCGCATGGGCAGAATCCACCAGTTCAATTCCTGAAGGAACTTTGTCGCTGATGCAGATGCTGTCCTGGGTTAGTTCGACCACATCACCGTTATCAATAATCACCATATTCTCAGCCGGAACGCCCATGCTCTGAGCCGTTTCGGAGTGTTTGACCAGCATTCGGTGTTCGCCGTGAACGGGCAGGAAAAACTTAGGACGGGTAAGAGCTAGCATCAGCTTCTGGTCTTCCTGGGCACCGTGACCGGAAACGTGGATCCCTTTATCGCGTCCATAAACGACCTTCGCGCCCTGCATCATCAGTTTGTCGATCGTGCCAACCACAGCGATCGTATTCCCCGGAATCGGGTTTGCTGAAAAGATAACGGTATCGCCCTCGCGAATCTTCACCTGACGGTGCGATTGATTGGCAATGCGGGTTAAAGCAGCCATCGGCTCACCCTGCGACCCGGTCGTGAGAATCAGCACCTTCTCATCTGGCATCTTGTTGACCATATTGAGCGGCACAAATAAATCGTCTTCGCACTTGATGTAGCCCAGGTTGCGGGCGTGAGCGATCACATTCAGCATCGATCGCCCGATCACTGCCACGGCTCGCTTGTGCTTCTTCGCCAATTCCAGAATCATGTTGACCCGGTGCACCGATGAAGCAAAAGTGGTGACAATCAAGCGTCCCTGAGCCTGACTGAACGTGCGATCGAGGTTGGGAAACACGGAACGCTCTGACGGCGTGAAGCCCGGAACTTCTGAGTTCGTGGAATCACTGATCAAACAGAGAACGCCCTTTTCACCGTGTTCTGCCAATCGCTGAAGGTCAAACTTCTCGCCGTCTACAGGTGTATGGTCAAACTTAAAGTCGCCAGTATGGATCACAACTCCAACAGGCGTGTGGATTGCCACGCTAAAGCTGTCGGCGATCGAGTGAGTGTTGCGGATGTATTCCACCAGGAAGTAAGTGCCAATTCGCACGATTTCCCGCGGTTGCACCGTTCGCAGCTCGGTTCGCTCTGCAACGCCTGCCTCTTCCAGCTTGTCTTGCAGCAGTGACATTGCGAGACGAGGACCATAAATCACAGGTACGTCGAACTGTTTTAGGTGAAAGGGGATACCGCCAATATGGTCTTCGTGACCATGGGTGACAATCATGCCCTTAATTTTGTGGCGATTTTCGCGTAAATACCTCGTGTCAGGCAGCACCACGTTAACGCCATGCATTCCATCAGTGGGGAACGCCAAGCCTGCATCCAGCAGCACAATCTCATCGTTGTATTCAAAGACGCAGGTATTCTTACCAATTTCGTGCAGTCCTCCGAGCGGAATGACTTTAAGCGCACTTGCAGAACCGTTTTGACTCATGTGTGGTTGTAACTAACTTTACTAGGTGTTGGTAAACGACTGGAAATGGAAAGAAGGAAAGCCTGAGCAATAACGTCAACAGGAGCCAGGTATTGCGGACAAGGACGATCGCCAAAGGCAGGAAATAAAGCAATCAGCCCCAAAACGTACAGAAAAGGCTTGAGTGATGTTGCATCAACTTGCTTCGCGTCAGTCTTGATTAGGGTTCGCTTTATCGGAATTCATTGGTATTTAATTGTCTGAAACTTTATAGGCAGCCGACCTGCAAAGGTTTCCAGTTATGCTGCCTCCAGTAAGCCCAGATCGGTCATTGCGGTCTTAAGCAGCATCTCAAAGTTGGTAGAGTCTTCAGCGAGAGGCAGGCGTGTTGAGCCAACCTGCCATCCCTGAAGTCGAAGTGCCGCCTTCACAGGAATGGGATTTGTCACCGTGAAGAGTGCCTTAAACAGGGGAAATAGCTGGAGGTGCATCTGAGCTGCCACTTGAACCTTTCCCTGCTCAAACGCTTGAATCATCTGCTGAATCTGCGAACCGACTAAATGGCTTGCAACACTGACAACACCATAGCCGCCTACAGCAAGAATCGGCATCGTCAGCGAATCATCTCCAGAGTAAATCAAGAAATCAGGGGACGTAAGACGGCGAACCTGACTAACCTGGTCGAGATTCCCGCTTGCCTCTTTAATGGCGACAATGTTTGGAATCTCAGCCAGACGGGCAACCGTTTCAGGCAAGAGGTTCTGACCAGTCCGTCCAGGAATGTTGTAAAGGATCATAGGCAGTTCGGGACTTGCTTCAGCGATCGATTTGAAATGCTGATACAGCCCTGCCTGCGGAGGTTTGTTGTAGTAGGGAACGACCTGAAGCGTCCCGTCTATTCCTATTTTAGAAGCTTTTTGGGTGGCTGTAACAGCTTCATGGGTGGAATTTGACCCTGTGCCTGCAATAATTTTGGCTTTGCCTGATGTTGCATTCTGCACTGCCTGAAATAAATCGTGTTCTTCGCTCCAGGTCAGCGTCGGAGATTCGCCCGTTGTACCGCAGACTACCAGTGTATCTGTTCCATGAGCAACCAGGTAAGCAGCCAGCTCTTCAGCGACCGCGTAGTTGACACTGCCATCTTCCTGAAATGGCGTAATCATTGCGGTTAAAACTCGTCCAAACTCGGTCACACGCGACGCACTCCTCATTGAGCGATAAATATTAAGCGATAAACAATTCAGCAAGTTAATCGGCATGGGTTGAGCGATTGGCTAGACCTGGCGAAGCAGTTTCCCCTTCGGGTCATTGGGCAGGAATTCGATCGACCCTCGATCGCGCTCAATGCTCAAAAGACTGCAATCCTGTTCCTAAAGTGCCATGCTCTGCTTTGTAATGGGTTAGGCAGAATGGTTTGGGCGGTTGCTTTGCAAGTCTCGCTACAGAATGATCGCCGTAACCCCTCAATTTAATTTCTGGGGGCAATACCTCACCCTGTGCTAACACATCCTACACAAGCGGCAGTCAATCTACCTAGCGCACCGTCTAGCGCACTGTCGCCACTGGCTCAGCAGGACGAATTAAGTTTTGTGCTGCCAGCAACTCGGCAATTTGAACCGCATTCAGGGCGGCTCCCTTGCGAATTTGATCACCGCTGAGCCACAGCTCTAGACCATTCGGGTTTGAGAGATCTTGGCGGATGCGCCCAACTAAAACATTGTCTTTGCCGCTGGCTTCGATCGGCATCGGGAAGTAGTTGGTTTGCCAGTTTTCAACGAGCTGGACTCCCAGAGCCTGAGCTAAGATTTCGCGTGCCTGAACTACGCTAAACGGCGAAGCAAACTCCAGGTTAATCGCTTCCGAGTGGGCGCGGAGTACGGGAACCCGTACACAGGTCGCTGTGATCCGCAGATCGGGCGCACCAAAAATTTTGCGCGTCTCGTTCACCATCTTGAGCTCTTCCTCGCAGTAGCCCGATTCGCTTAGCGGAGAGTTATGCGGAAAAAGATTAAAGGCAAGCGGGTAGGGAAAAATCTCAGCCTGGGGTGTTTCTCCGGCAAGAATGGCGCGGGACTGCACCTTGACTTCTTCCATTGCTCTCGCTCCGGCTCCACTGGCAGACTGATAAGTGGCAGCAACAATGCGCTGAATGGGCTGCACCTGATGCAGTGGATACACGGCAACGGACATTAGAATTGTCGTGCAGTTTGGGTTAGCAATAATGCCTTGATGCTGGGCGGCTGCCTCCGGGTTAACTTCGGGGACGACCAACGGCACGTCGGGATTCATGCGAAACGCGCTGGAATTGTCGATCATTACTGCGCCAGCGGCAACGGCTTTAGACGCAAAGGCTTTCGAGACAGAGCCACCCGCCGATGCCAGCACCAAATCAACCCCGTCAAACGATCGATCATCTACGGGCTGCACAGTTAAAGTCTCGCCGTTGAACTTTACCTGCTGCCCTGCCGATCGCGGAGAAGCAAGCAGCTTGAGGTCTGCGATCGGAAAGTGCCGCTGCTCTAACAACTCTAGTAGTTCGACTCCAACGGCTCCGGTTGCGCCCAAAATAGCAACGCGATATGTCTTGAGCAAATTAATCTCCTCCGTATAAAGAATCAAATTTTGTTTTTTAAGCTGATTTTCAATCTTAGTAGACTAAAGAATTAGGGCTGCTTTTAGAAGTTAAAGAGACGATCGGTGAAGTGAGATAAAGAGAAGTTTAAATTAATAATAAGTTTAACTTGCCCGTCTTAGCTCATCTTAAACTTTTTAATCTTTAACACCGATAATAGCTGACTTTTGCTGCACAGCTTCGCTCTGATACCTAATAATTCCTTGCTAAATTCTCATCTGCTCAATAAATCGGCATATGGGCAGATTCTCACAACCTCGCTCGTGATTCAGCATCAGGATAGGCCAGAATCAGTTACCATAGCTAATTGCGGCAGCGCAAAATCAAAGCTCAGCCGTCTAGAAGTGACGATGTGACGAGAAAACGATGAAAGTAACCCAGGAAAAACTGCCCGCGAGTCAGATAGGTTTGCAGATCGAAGTGACCCCTGAGATGTCACAACAGGCATATGACAAAACATTGCAGGAGTTCACCCGCTCTGTCAATATTCCTGGGTTCCGCAAGGGCAAAGTGCCGCGCCAGGTTTTAATTCAGCGATTTGGCTCGGAGCGCATTAAAGCCGCCGTTGTTGAGGATCTGGTGCAAAACAGCCTGAAGCAGGCTCTAGAGCAGGAGAAGATTGACGCGCTCGGTAATTTTGAGCTGAAATCGTCGTTTGAGGATTTGGTGGCTCAGTATCAGCCCGGGGCTGCCCTTAGTTTCTCCGCTGCGGTAGATGTGCCGCCCACGGTGGCGCTGAAGGAATACACCGGGCTGACGGTGCAGGCAGAAGAAGTGAAGTATGACCCAACGCGAATCGAAAGCACGCTAGAGGACTACCGCAAGCGGTCGGCGACCCTGGTTCCCGTCGAAGACCGTCCGGCAGAAGAAGGCGACCTTGCTACCGTTGACTTCAAAGGACGCCTCACCGCTGCAGACGCGCCCGAAGGCGAAGAACCGCCCGAAATTCCCGGCGGCAGCGCAGAAGACTTTGAGATCGAGCTATTAGAAGGCAGATTTATCGAAGGCTTTATCGACGGCATGATCGGCATGAAGCCTGGTGAAACTAAGGAAGTCCAGGCACAGTTCCCCGAAGGCTACCCGCAGGCAGATCTGGCAGGCAAGCCAGCCGTCTTTACCGTGACGATGAAAGAGCTGAAGGGGCGGGAACTGCCGGAACTGGACGATGACTTTGCCCAGGAAGTGAGCGAGTTTGAAACGCTAGAAGAGCTGCGCCAATCGCTCGAAAAGCGTTTTCAGGAAGAAGCCGATCGCAAAACTAAGGACAACAAACAGGAAGCACTGCTGAACGAGCTGGTGAACCATATCGAAGTAGAGCTGCCTGAAACCCTGGTCAAGCGGGAAGTTGACCACTCGATTACCCAGACGGCAATGCAAATGAGCCAGCAGGGAATGGACGTGAAAAAAATGTTCACCCCTGAAATCGTTGATATGCTGCGGCAGCAGGCGCGTCCAGAGGCAATCAAGCGGCTGATGCGAACCCTGACGCTGGGAGAAGTCGCGAAAGCACACTCGATTAAGGTCGAGGCAGCAGAAGTCGATGCAAAAGTCGCTGAGTTGATCGAGGGTCAATCTACGGAAGGCGTCGATATGCAAAAACTGCGCGAAGTCGTGGAAGAAGACCTGCTGAAGGACAAGATTATCGACTGGCTGGAGCAAAACAATACAGTTGAGCTTGTGCCAGAAGGAACCCTGAAGAAGGACGAAGACGACGAAGATCTTGAGCTTTCCGAGGAAGACCCTACTGAGGAAACCTCGGCAGCAGAAGAAACGATCGAGGTCGAAGCATCAACCGTCGAACCGGAAGCCGAACCGGAAGTTGAAGCTACACCAGAAGCCACGGCGGAAAGTGCAGCCGCCGCTGCTCCTGACGCAGAGCCTAAAAAATCTCAGTCAGGAAAGTCAAAGAAATAGTTGAGGAGCAATGGGCGCTCGATCGTTTTACCTTATGCTTAAGCGTAATCCTGCGAAACGATAAGCCCTGAAACGGTAGTCCTCATTTTCCTCTATGTTTTCTCGGAACGGGTGAAGGGGAGTCAGCGTTGTTGGCAAATCTTCTACCGTTCCACTGGAGGAACCGAGCTGAGAGAATCCTAACCCCTGCTATCCATTGCGTCAGCAGAGCATTGCGTTAAAGCAGTCGCTGAGGCTGTTTTGTAACATCGCTTTAGATTGAATGTAGGATGGCAGTAGCATCACGATCGATTACCTTATAGAGGAAATTGCTTCTAGGGGAAATTGATAGGGGAAATTGCTTCGCATCGCTCAAAGTTCGATTTCCTTGGAGCCGGATTGCCCATATTTATTGGTGAGATGAGTGCTCAAAAGTCAACTGTCGGGAGATTCACAGGGTTTGCTTCGAGAGCGTCTTGGTCTACCGTTGATAAGAGTTGTTGAGCCTGTCACGTGCCAATTGTGCTTGAATTTGTCAGAATGAACTCACGACACTTCATTCCTGCTATGGCTAAACCTCAACTTCCTCACTCCGATCTGCTCAGCATTCGGACTCCTCAAATTACATCGCTTGGCAGCCATCCTGTAACGAGCGCATCCATCTCTGGCGGCGTTGTGCCGATGGTGGTTGAGCAGTCTGGGCGCGGTGAGCGAGCCTTTGACATCTACTCACGGTTGCTGCGGGAGCGGATTATCTTCCTGGGCACTCAGGTAGACGATACGATTGCCGATGCGATCGTAGCTCAACTCCTGTTCCTCGATGCGGAAGACCCGGAGCGCGATATTCAGCTTTATATCAACTCGCCGGGTGGCTCTGTAACGGCGGGGATGGCTATCTATGACACAATGCAGCAGGTTCGTCCTGATGTCGTGACTATCTGTTACGGTCTAGCTGCCAGTATGGGGGCGTTTCTGCTTTGCGGGGGCGCAGCCGGGAAACGGCTTTCACTGCCCAATTCCCGCATCATGATTCACCAGCCGCTCGGTGGGGCACAGGGTCAGGCGGTGGATATCGAGATTCAGGCGAAGGAAATTCTTTACCACAAACGTACGCTCAACGAGCTGTTGGCTTATCATACTGGACAGCCGCTCGAACGAATTGAAGCGGACACGGAGCGCGATTTCTTTATGTCTGCCGAAGAAGCCAAGAACTATGGTCTGATCGATCAGGTGATTGCGCGTCAAAATCTGCCGATGCCCGGTGAATCGATTGCCGCTGTGCAGTAAGGGGAAAATATGTCAAAGTACGACTCCCATCTCAAGTGTTCATTCTGCGGTAAGTCGCAGGAACAAGTCCGTAAGCTGATTGCTGGACCTGGAGTATATATCTGTGACGAATGTGTAGACCTCTGCAATGAGATCTTGGATGAGGAGTTGTTTGACTCCAGTGCGACAGTTCCTCAGCCTTCTGCCCGTCGCGAGAGTCCGCCCGAAAAGCGACAGGTGCGTGCGTCTAGCCTTAACTTGAGCCAGATTCCGAAACCCAGGGAAATCAGAAATCACCTGGACGATCATGTAATTGGTCAAGACGAGGCAAAGAAAATTCTCTCGGTCGCGGTTTATAACCACTATAAGCGTTTGACCTATGCTCAGTCGAAGGGCAGCAAGGGTGATGATGCGATCGAAATCCAAAAATCCAACATTCTGCTAATTGGTCCGACGGGCTGCGGTAAAACCCTGCTAGCGCAAACTCTGGCAGAAATGCTGGATGTACCCTTTGCGGTCGCTGACGCCACGACGCTGACCGAGGCAGGCTATGTGGGCGAAGACGTTGAGAACATTCTGCTGCGGCTTCTGCAAGTGGCCGATCTGGACGTAGAAGCAGCCCAGCGCGGCATTATCTATATCGACGAAATTGACAAAATCGCCCGTAAGAGCGAAAACCCCTCGATTACCCGCGATGTATCCGGCGAAGGTGTACAGCAGGCACTCCTTAAGATGCTGGAAGGAACGATCGCTAACGTACCCCCTCAGGGCGGACGCAAGCACCCTTATCAGGACTGCATTCAGATCGACACCAGCAATATCCTGTTTATCTGCGGTGGTGCGTTTGTTGGTCTGGATAAGGCAGTCGAGCAGCGGATTGGTAAGAAAACGATGGGCTTTATCCAGCCAGGCGAAGGTCAATCTAAGGAAAAGCGTGCCTCGGATGTGCTGAAGCACCTGGAGCCGGATGATATCGTCAAGTTTGGAATGATTCCTGAATTTATTGGACGGGTTCCTGTCATGGCCGTGGTCGAGCCGCTGGACGAAGATGCTCTAACTGCAATTTTGACCGAGCCGCGCAATGCTTTGGTGAAGCAATACCAGAAGCTGATGCGGATGGACAACGTGCAGCTTGAGTTCAAGCCGGATGCGGTTCGTGCGATCGCCAAAGAAGCCTACCGTCGTAAGACCGGAGCAAGGGCACTGCGAAGCATTGTGGAAGAACTGATGCTTGACGTCATGTACGAGCTACCTTCCCGTAAGGATGTGACGCGCTGCGCTATTACCCGCGAAATGGTTGAGAAGCGATCGACTGCGGAACTGCTGGTGCACCCGTCGTCGCTGCCGAAACCGGAATCTGCTTAAGGAGATTGCGTTTTTGATTTCTCTCTGAGGTTTGTGCTGCAAAGAAAGGTTGGGTCTGGTTGGACTCAGCCTTTTTCGATTTCAATTCAAATGTGAGTGGAATCGATCGCTAAAGAAATTCCATCGTTCGGAGGGAGCCGTTCGCTCATCCTCTAGGATATTAAATACAAAAAGTACAAATCAAACGTTCGTTGATATTGCTGACCATGCCCTATCTTGAAATCCGGGGAGTCAATCACTACTACGAGTGGATTAGCAGCCCCACCACCGCAAATTCTGAGCAAAAGCCGAATCCTGATAAACCGACGATGGTGTTTATTCATGGCTGGGGTGGCTCGGCACGCTACTGGGAAACGACGGCGCAGTCAATGTCTGACCGTTTTGACTGCCTGCTTTATGACCTGCGGGGATTTGGTCGATCGCGCTTTACTCGTCCGGTGGCAGAAGCAGTGGTGGCGCTCGGCTATGAGCTAGAGACCTATGCAGACGACCTGGCAGTATTGCTCGATCGGCTTCAGTTGAACAAAGTGTTTCTTAATGCTCACTCGACTGGCTCATCGGTTGCCGTGCTGTTTATGAACCGCCATCCAGAGCGGGTGGAGCGCACGATTCTCACCTGTCATGGCGTGTTTGAGTATGATGAGCGATCGTTTAAGGCGTTTCACCAGTTTGGCGGCTATGTGGTCAAGTTTCGCCCGACCTGGATGAGCAAGATTCCGGGAGCCGATCGATTATTTATGCAGCGGTTTTTGCGGCGATCGATTCCGCGTGAGGCAAGCCGCGCCTTTCTGGAAGATTATTTGATGGCAGAGCAGGAAGCAGCGTTGGGCACGATTTATACGGCTGTAAGCGAGCGGGCTTCGATCGAAATGCCAGAGGAGTATCGCAAGCTGCACATTCCGACGCTGCTGGTCTCTGGCGAATATGATCAGATTATTCCCGCCGCACTGGGGCAGACTGCTGCCAGCCTCAACCCAACTTACGTAAAACAGATTGTGATGCGCGAGACGGGTCACTTCCCGATGCTAGAAGACGAAGCAACTTATCTCAAAGAAGTTGAAGCCTTTTTACAGCCGGAAGTCGTGGCTTAATCCAAGCCAAGTTCGCGCTTCAAGAGATGAATGGACTTTTCGCCGATATAGTTCTCGCAGCAGATAATGACCGGAGCGCGAATTAAATCTTCTCTGGCGGTTGCGACAGCTGCTTTGACTGCGACCCCGCTTGCCTGATCAAAGCTAA
This sequence comes from Leptolyngbya sp. ST-U4, assembly GCF_039962215.1. NCBI lineage: Bacteria > Bacillati > Cyanobacteriota > Cyanophyceae > Leptolyngbyales > Leptolyngbyaceae > Leptolyngbya > Leptolyngbya sp. ST-U4. The sequence continues at coordinate 121,460 of NZ_JAMPKZ010000006.1, read as the reverse complement.
AAATCGTTTGGGCACTGTGGACGATCGCATTCAGCTTATAGGTATCGTTGGGCTGGGTGGTCATAATCAGCAAATCGTCCCCTCGCAGGCTGTTTACAATCACTTCGGCAGCGCGCAGAATGCCGCCACTGAGACTGACCAAGCCCAGGCAGCTATCTTGGGGCAGCTTCAGCAGTTTTTGAATTTCGTGCCCATAGTCGTAGATGTCTACGGGAATGACGCGCACTGCTTTGGGTGAGGCGATCGACTCAGCGGCTCCAATGAAATAGCGGCTGGTAACAACCGTGCCCGATCGGGTCTGATCCAGCACTTGAGCCAGTTCTTCTAGGGGGACAAGCTGCACCGGAATCTGGAGAGCGTGCTCTAGTTCGTGTGCCATCAGTTCGCCTGCGCCGATATCCTGCTGGGGAGCCGTGACCAGGACTCGCGCACTGCATCGGAGTCGCCAGTCAATTTCAGCAAGGAAGAGTTCTCTTGCCTGAGTCAGGGAGCAGCCGTGATTCAGCAAATCGTCGAGGCTGCGCTGCACTAGCTTATATGCCTGCGGGTATTGCTCGACCAGGGGCGATCGTCCTTTTGCCATGTTGCCGCCTTCGTCACCCTGCGCCCGTACATAGATTCCGGCTCCGGCTCGCGCATCAACAATGCCGTCATCCTCAAGTTGGCGATAGACTTTGCTGATCGTGTTTCGGTGCAGTCCAGTTTGCATGGCAAGCTGGCGGGTACTGGGCAGCCGATGACCGGGCGGAAACTGCCGTGAGGCGATCGCAAAGCGGATTTGGTTATAGAGCTGGGTCGATGCCGGGATTTCGCTATCGGGTTGAATCCGGAACTGAACCATAGCAGTCTCCAAAGAGGGTAAAGCGTTTAACGAAGGAAGAACACTGAAAGGTAGCTACAGAAAGGATAGACGGCATTTCGGGCAGGAGAGCGCAGAGGCGAAAATCGGCGGAATTGCTGAGATGATGTTGAGGGTGAGATATAAGGCGATCAGTGTGAGGCGAACCCCCATGAAAATACCCATGAAAGTAGGAGTTTACAAAATTCCGCAAAGTAGCCCTGATGATTTGGCCGGGTTACAAAAGTTAATTGAAGACGAGGTTAATCCGGCGACGATCGTTGCCATTATGGGAAAAACCGAAGGCAACGGCTGTGTTAATGATTTTACACGGGGTTTCGCGGTTCAAACGCTGAAGACATTTTTGAGCCAGCAGATTGGCGATGGCGAAGGGAAAATGGCTGAGAAGACAGCCGAGGAAATTATTTATGTGATGTCGGGCGGCACAGAAGGCGTGCTGAGTCCACATCTGACAATTTTTACTCAGGAGCAGGTTGAGCCAGATATGCCGCACCGCTGGGGTCTAGTGCTGGGGGTGAGCCGAACGCGAGACTTTTTGCCGCAGGAAGTGGGAACCGTGGCAATGGTGAAGGAAGTTGCCGATGCGGTGCAGCAAGCGATCGATTCCGCAGGATTAAACAAAGCCGACGTGCATTTTGTTCAGATCAAATGTCCCTTGGTCACTGCCGCTCAGCGAGAACAGTCCGGGCAGGCGGGCAGCAGCTATCAGTCGATGGCATATTCGCGGGGAGCTTCTGCGCTGGGCGTGGCGGTTGCTCTGGGAGAAGTCGATCTGGCTCAGTTAAGCGATGCAGACATTTGTTCAAATTACAGCCTTTACTCCTCGATCGCTTCGACTTCTGCGGGGGTGGAGCTGCAAAACTGCGAGATTATTGTGATGGGCAATGCCAGCCATTCTGCCAGCGAGTTTGTAATTGGGCACAGCGTCATGGCTCACGCGCTCGATCAGGATGCGGTACGGCGGGCGATCGAGCAAACTGGACAGCCGATCGATCGAATTGTGAATATCTTTGCGAAAGCTGAAGCCGATCCCGCTGGCGCAATTTTGGGACGCAGACACACGATGCTCGATGACTCCGATATTAACCATACCCGGATGGCGCGTGCAGTCGTGGGAGCCGTTGTGGCTTCTGTGGTGCAAGACCCGATGGTGTATGTATCAGGGGGCAGTGAGCATCAGGGATTGCCGGGAGGTGGACCTGTGGCAGCGATCGTGCGGGTAGATGGATAGATGGGAAGGGGAGGAGATAGGGAGATAGGGAGATAGAGAGATAGAGAGATGAGGTAAAGAAGCTGTAGGTTTGAAAGTTCTCCAGAATTGCGGGACAGCAAGGGAAATCGGGGGGACACAGGACAAGCCTTTTGTTACTTTTCAAATATTCGCAAGCAGTCACGCAAGCAGTAAAGAGTGAGATGGAGATTCAGACAAACCAAGTTCAGATTAAGAACGGTGATTTGCAGATTGCAGCTTATCTGGCAGAACCCGTATCGGAGTCAGGTTCAGAAAGTCAGCGTCCGGCGGTGATTGTGATTCAGGAAATTTTTGGGGTGAACAGTCATATCCGTGATGTCACCGATCGCTTTGCACGGCTGGGATATGTGGCGATCGCGCCTGCCATTTATCAGCGATTGGCTCCGGGGTTTGAGGCAGGCTATACCGCAGAAGACGTTCAGCTTGGGCGCAAATACAAAGAGCAAACGCAGGTAGATGAGCTGCTGAGCGATTTGAGCAGCACGATCGCTTATCTGAGCGCAAAGCCTAACGTCAGTTCGGCGGCGATTGGCTGTATTGGTTTCTGTTTTGGGGGGCTAGTAGCATACCTGGCGGCAACTCTGCCAGAAATCAAGGCAACCGCTTCTTTTTACGGCGCTGGAATTCCGGTCTGGAGTCCGGGTATGAGTTCAGAGAACGGTAAGCCAACAATCGCCTATACGCCAGAAATTAAAGGCACACTCTATGGATTTTTTGGCATAGCGGATGCCAGTATTCCGCCGGCTCATGTGGATCAGATCAAGGCGGCTTTGCAGCAGTCCCAGATTCCGCACCGGATTTTTCGCTATGAGAATGCGGCGCATGGGTTCTTTTGCGATCGACGATCGAGCTATCAGCCAGAAGCGGCGGCAGATGCCTGGAATCAGGTGCAGGAGCTATTTAGCCGCCTGTTGGGCGCAGGTCAGGCGAAGGCATAGCTTGCCATACTGAGGGAACCGTAGGTGAAATTCGAGTGAAGCTGAACGGGCTGATTCCCGCCTGCTCCGGCAGCCACAAAAAGCGGTAGCAAATGTTCGTCGGTCGGGTGGTTTTCGATCGCAAAGGGAGCCAACTGGCGATAGTTCAGCAGGTCTTCTATTTTGCGTTGGGCGATCGTCTTGCTGATCCACTCGTCGAATGCAACTGCCCAATCCGTAGGTTCTGCTTCAAAGTTGTTGCGGGTCAAAGCTCCTAAATTATGAGTCAGCGAGCCGCTTGCGAGAATCAGCACATTCTGGTCACGCAGGGGGGCGAGTGCCTGTCCGAGCTGGAAATGATAGGCAGGATCGCGGCGGGGCTGGATCGATAACTGCGTTACCGGAATCTCCGCATCGGGATACATCAGTATCAGGGGTATCCAGGCTCCGTGGTCGAGCCCGCGATCGGGGTGGGTTTGGGCTGCAAATCCGGCCTGAATCAGCAGCGATTTCACTGCTTCCGCCAGGGCAGGCGCACCGGGAGCGGGATACTGCATTTGATACAGCTCTGCTGGAAAGCCGCCAAAATCATGAATTGTCGGGGGCTGCGCTGCGGTGCTGACGATCGGTTCTGTCGAAAGCCAGTGAGCTGAAACGACGAGAATTGCGCTAGGTTTGCCGATCTGGGTTCCAAGCTGCCGATAAAAGTCAAGCGATCGACCAGAATGCAACACCAAATCGGGCGAACCGTGGGAAACGAAAACGCTGGGGAAGCTCATATCAAAATCCTGTACCAAACTCGGATGAAGGGCAGAACCGTGAACATTACAAAGCGTGAACATTACAAAGAACGTTATCGAGAACGAGCGGAATAAGTTTTGTTTTGCGTTGAGGAATCCTGAAGCGAAGAGCGAAGAACAGCAGCCGGAATGCGATCATGCCGCAAATGATTGGACATCCAGTGAATTAAAACAAGAATGCGCTGGCGCATGCCGGGAAGAATAAACCAGTGAAAGCCAAGCCACAGCAGCCAGGCGGGAAATCCGGTCATGGTGAACTTGCCGCGCTGCACCACTGCCCGAAATCGGCTCAAAATTGCCATTGTGCCGCGATCGTTGTGCCGATAGGGAAGCGGAGGCTGTCCCTGCATTTGGCGCAGAATGTTTTGGGCAACGGCTTTGCCTTGAGCATCAGCAGTGGGAGCCAGCATGGGTAACGCCTGGTCATTCCAGCCCACTTCTGCCAGATCGCCGATCGCGTACACTTTGGGGTGCTCTGGCAAATTTAGCGAGGCTAACGTAGCTGCTCTGCCGCTGGGTGCGGTGGGAAGCCGCCACAACTCCGGCACTTTCACCTGTATGCCGCCCGCCCAGACGATCGTTTCTGCCTCAATCAAATTCACGTGATCGCCTGTCTGAAGATCGTCCGTCTGAAGATTGCCCGTCTGAACCGTGATTCGACCTGCCTTAACCTGAGTCACCCTGCTATGCAGCCACACTTCTACCCCGAGCCGTTTAAGCTGTCGTTCGGTATAGCGGCTAAGCCGAGGAGCCATTGTTTCCAGGAGCCGATCGCCTGAATGCAGCACCATTAACCGAAACTGCGATGCGAAGCCCTTCCCCTTGAGGGGCGATCGATCGAGCATAGAATAGTCTTTGCTCAGCCCCTCCTGAATCCACTCGGCAAGCGATCCGGCAACTTCGACACCCGTTGAGCCGCCTCCAATCACGGCAAACGTGAGTAACCGCTGCTGATGCGCCGGATCAGGCTCATTCACGGCCTGTTCAACACGAGACAAAATGTGATTACGAAGCTCGATCGCCTGAGGCAGAGTTTTGAGCGGCAGCGTGTGCTGTGCTGCTCCGGGAACTTCTGCATGAGTGAAACTGCCCGTTGCCAGAACCAGATACTCAAAAGAAACCTGTCCTGCTGAGGTTTCAAGCCTCTGTTTGTCCCAGCGAATTGCCTGCACGTCGGCTTGGAGAAACTGAACCTTGGGGGACGATCGCAGCAGTCGCCGAATCGGAATTCCCACCTGATCTGGCTCTAGCTCTGCCATTGCCACCTGATGCAGAAACGGCGTGAAAAGGTGATAAGGCTGGCGATCGATCAGCAGAACTGAAACTCCCTGCCGGGCAAGAGTGCGTGCTGCCTGAATGCCGCCAAATCCCGCACCCACGATCACAACTGGATTACCTACCGGGTCACGCACCGAATCACCTGCGCTGCGATAGCCTCTGGCACTCACGGCAAATTCCTCAGAAATGGCTGGATTTGAGACAGGCTACTTTCATTTTGAACCGAAACCCTGCCAAAAACCCAGCCGCAGGGGAAGCAGATTCCTCATTGGGACGATTTTGGGACGATCGAATTGTGCTTTGCAAAGGCGCGACTTTTAGCGAACGATCGCCTCGCCCGGAGCCGTAATTTCAACGGTGGCAGGTGCGGTCAGCTCAAACTGCTTTGGTGTAAAGCCAGAGCCTTTGTGTGCGCCATTGCAATAGGGAAAGTTTTCGGACTTACCGCAGGTGCAGAGCCAGTAGGTTCCTGCATCAAGTTGCAGGGTCAGAGGCAGTTCAGGCATCGGAGTTCTCCTTAAAATTAATTGTTTAAAGCCAAAAAGTTTGAACTCGTACTTTCTACTAAAGCTAATCTAGCATGAATTAGTTTGGTGTCAAACTATCTTGTTCAAAGAATACTGCTTATCCAGGCTTAAGATCGCTCTGTAAATGCCGATCGCACACGCCCCAACAAAACCCGCAATAGCTCTAATTCCGAGGTTTCTAGACGATCGAATCGCTCCTGAAGAAACGCCATGTGGTTTGGAAAGATGTCGTGGAACAGGGCTTCTCCTGCCGCTGTCAGCACGACTTTAAAGCAGCGACGATCGCCTTCCGGGACTTCTCGCCGTACTAATTGCTTTGCTTCCAAACGATCGACAATTCCGGTCAGCGTTCCTTTTGTGACCAGCGTTTTTTCTGCCAGATCGCTCATCGTCATGCCGTCTGTGTTGCCTAAGGTAGCAATCACGTCAAACTGGCTTGCCGTCAACCCATAGGTGCGAATTTGTGCCTCATCAATCGAAGAGAAAGCCTGATAAGTGCGAACAAGCTCTCTCAGAACAGGCAGATAGGAATATTGAGTTGTGGGATGAGGAGAATCGGTCATGGCGGCAGCAGAATAGTTCTAACTCAAATTATATGAGTTCAGGCAATCCACTAATCTGCAAATCCCAGAATTAGCCCAAGGTGAGTAATCAGCGTCAGCAGCATCACAAACGCTCCTAGCGCACTGACGCTACAGGAAAAGAACTTGATCGATCGCCCTGTGTCTTTCAGCAGCAGAATAGTTGTAGCTGTTCCAAACATCACGGTTAAGGGAATCCTCAGCCACCAGCCTTCCGGAATGACTGAAAGAACGATTGGGAAAAAGAACCAGGAGAGAAATGCAGTGGCAAATCCCATCAGCAAACTTGTCACTGCTTTCAGGGCTGGGCGGGTGCGCCGACTCACATAAAAACCTGTCAGAATTGACCCCAGCGTGCCAGCCGCGATTGTGATGATGGGAAGCACAAAACGCCAAGTCGATTCGTTAATGCCGTACTGCGCCAGCGTTGTGTAAGGAATTCTGGCAAGCACAAACCAGGTCAACAAAGCCAGACCAAAGCCACTGCTCAGGCTGGTGAAACTGCGAGTGAGGAGGTTATCCTCCAGCCAGTTCAACCCGATCGCAAGTGCCGCCCCGATCGCTGCGATCGCCCAGCCCCCGATCCAGATAAAGCCTTCTGCGCTAGTGCCCACCAGGTTAGTCAGCCAGTATTGTCGCTGGAGAGCCTTAAGTTCAGGAACTGTCAGTCCCAGATTGGTGGTGAGCGAATAATAAGATAGAACGCCACGCTGGGTCATATTGCCGCCTTGCGCTGCCTGACAGTTTGTTGCCTGACCTGCATAGGTCGCACGGCAGTTTTGCAGAAAGTAAATATAGTCTTTGCCTTGGTCAAACGTGATCTGGAGGGGCTGCTCTTTTAAGGATGCCTGACAGCGAAATTGCTGGTTTTCATCTGTGCAGTTGAAAAGACGATTCGGCAGATGCACTATCGGAGCTGAAGAACCCGGATCGATCATGATTCCCATGAACGGCGCATTCGATCGTGCTGGGGCAACCTCAACCATTAGCAAGACGATCGTACAAAGCGTAACCAAAAATAATCCGATGGAAAAATAGAGCGCAAATCGGGATTGACGCATAAGAACTCAGGGGATTGGAGGATAAAGGCGATACAGATTGGTTTCCTGAGAGACAATTACCCCCCACGGAGAACTGCTTCCCATTGACGCACCCCTGTTAAAACTTGTTCTAGCTTTGTGCTGCTCTTGATGATTACTTCAAAGTTATGGTTTGATTCAAAGTCTTTATAGCTCATGCTACTCTCTCACCTGCAAGCTGCCACGCCACAAAGCTTTAAGGGAATGTTTGGAGAGATTCGTAACCTGAATAGCTCTCTGGCTACCTAATTTTGGGAAGAATCTTGCCTATTCGCAGATTGCAAGGTCTCCTAAAGTTGAGGAATTTGGGGGACATCAACGCTCTGGAAGTTTTCACCCCCTTTCTTGGAATTAAACTCCCTCTCAGGTTGCTTGCCTACCAAAAACGTATAAATATATTTTTGTTAAGTTATTACCAAGTTATTTCTACCTGGTGAGGAAAAGGGATGTACATCGTACAAATTGCCTCGGAATGCGCCCCGGTCATTAAAGCAGGCGGGTTAGGCGATGTGGTGTACGGGCTGAGCCGTGAGCTGGAGATTCGGGGTCATGCCGTTGAGATCATCCTGCCTAAGTACGACTGTATGCGGTACGACCAGATTTGGGGCTGGCACGAGGCATACCGGGATCTCAACGTGCCCTGGTACGGCGCGAGTATCAAGTGCGATGTCTTTTGCGGCTGGGTACAGGGGCGGCTTTGCTTCTTTATCGATCCTCACTCGGAAGACTTTTTCTTTAATCGCCGCACCTATTACGGCTGCGATGACGACAACATGCGGTTTGCCTTCTTCAGCAAGGCGGCGCTGGAGTTTTTGCTGATTACTAACAAGCGACCGGACATTTTGCACTGCCATGACTGGCAGACCGGACTCGTCCCCGTTATGCTGTATGAAATTTATAAGCATCACGGACTGGAGTTTCAGCGCGTTTGCTACACCATTCACAACTTTAAGCACCAGGGACACGGCGGCGAACAGGTTCTTACCGCAACTGGACTGAACCGCCCCGAATACTACTTCCAGTACGATCGCCTGCAAGACAACTTCAACCCCTTTGCGATCAACTTCATGAAGGGCGGCATCGTCTATTCCAACTTCGTAAATACCGTCTCCCCCCATCACGCCTGGGAAGCTCACTACGGCGAATTTGGCTACGGGTTGGGACACACCATTCACCTGCACGAAGGCAAGTTTGGCGGCATTCTCAACGGCATTGATTACGATGTGTGGAACCCCGAAGTCGATCGTTTTATTCCTCACCACTTCACGCCGGAAACCCTGCCCGACAAGCAAAAAAACAAAAAAGCTCTGCGCGATCGGCTGCTGCTTCAGCACGAAGACAAGCCCCTGATCGCCTTTATCGGACGACTAGATGAGCAAAAAGGCGTGCATCTGGTTCACCACGCCATTTATCATGCGATGCTGCGGAATGCTCAGTTTGTGCTGCTGGGGTCAGCCACTGAAGCCGGAATTAACGCCCACTTCCAGCACGAGAAAAGCTTCCTCAACGACAACCCCGACATTCATCTGGAACTTGGCTTCAACGAGGAACTGTCTCACCTGATTTATGCCGGAGCCGACTTTATCGTCGTGCCGAGCAACTTTGAACCCTGCGGACTGACGCAAATGATCGGCTTGAGGTACGGCACCGTGCCGATCGTCCGAGGGGTAGGCGGCTTGGTGAACACCGTGTTCGATCGCGATTACGACGAAACCCATCCCCCCGAAGAGCGCAACGGCTATGTGTTTTACCAGATGGACTATCCAGCACTGGAGTCCGCAATGGATCGGGCGATCGGGCTGTGGCGATACTACCCTGAAGAGCTCGAGAAGCTTCAGCTTCAGGGCATGGCTTATGACTTCTCCTGGAACCATCCGGGCGAAGATTACCTGGCAATTTATGAACTGATTCGCCACAAGTAAGCTAGGCTGGGCTTGATCTGCATCGGGAACCCGTAGCGATGGAAAAGGTCAATTTGACTGAAAAACTCAGCTCCTTCACAGACTATTGGAGTCCCAGAATTATCGGGGAACTCAATGGGCAGCAGGTGAGGCTGGTCAAGCTCAAAGGGGAGTTTGTCTGGCATCACCACGACCATGAGGACGAGCTTTTCCTGGTGCTGAAAGGTCAGCTGACGATGCGGCTGCGCAATCGCGATGTGGTGCTGAACGAGGGCGAATTTTTCATCGTTCTCAGAGGTGTCGAGCATTTGCCGATTGCCCTTGAGGAAGTTCATGTGCTGCTGTTTGAACCTGCCGCCACGCTGAATACGGGGAATGTGCAAAGCGATCGAACGGTTGCAGTGCTAGAGCAGGTTTAAAATCTTCGGTGAAAGTTTTGGCAATTGCAAATTTTCTCGATGCAGAAGCACTTGGTTTTGCACATTGCCAGCGGAGATATGGAATCTCAAGAGCAGTTTGCAGCCCCTTACATCACGCGGTTAAAAGCCACTGGTGCTGACACAATTCCCTCAGACCAGACAGAAATTATGACGATCGACCCAACATCCGTTACCCAAACCAAGGATCGGCTCAAACGCTTCACTCAGCCCCCCTATCTGATTGGGGCAAGCTTAACAATCGGCGGAATCATTGCCCTGACCCTCGTTGCCTTCGCGAAATCATCTCCAACCCCCCTCCAAGCCTCCACCTCCCTCAATCAAATTCCCGGTAAACTCTCCTCCAGTCTCCCTGCTCCTGCACCCTCACCCATCCCCCTATCTACCCCATCCCCATCCCCATCTCCTCAGCCCATCGACCCTTCTGCTCTCACCCCCGAAGAACGCGCCCTCAACGAGAAAGCGAAACAAGAACTTCTTCAATCCTCTGCGCCTGTTGATTCCTTTATTGAAATGAAAGTGGCGATCGCAGAGAAAGTTCTGGCACTCACGGTAAGCTTTTCAACTGCCACCGATGCGCTAAATCCAGAAGGACAGGCGATCGGTCATTTTGCCGCGAACCAATCCTACAGTGTGGAAGTTGGGGGAGACGGCATCCGCATCAATGGCAAAGCGTTTCCGGGAATTGTAATGATTTCCCTGCCGCCCGATGGACTGTTTACCCTCAATGAGCGCACCTATCACGGGCATCTCATCTTAGCCGTGGATGGCGGCAAACTGTGGGCAGTGAATCAGGTGAATATGCGGCAGTATTTGCACAGCGTCGTTGGCAGTGAAGTTTCACCAAGCTGGGACATGGAAGCTCTGAAGGCACAGGCGATCGCCGCCCGCTCCTATGCGTTGACCTATTATTACAAGCCCATGAGCGGACTGTTTGACCTAGGCGCAACGGAATATTATCAGGTTTATCGTGGCATTGAGCGAGAGGCAGACCGGACGAGTCAAGCAGTTGATGAAACGAGCGGTCAGTTTGTCAGCTATCGGGGTGGCGTGGTGGAGTCGCTTTATGCCGCATCGGATGACATTGTGATGGAAGCGTTTCAGGGAAAGGGCATGAGTCAGCTCGGTGCGCTGGATTTGGCAGAACAGGGCTATTCTCACCAGCAAATTCTCAGCCGCTACTATCCAGGCACGGGCATCGGGCAGATTTTGATGGATCAGCAATGAAGCCCAATGAAGCTCAATGAAGCAGACAAGATTTGAAGACCAACTTGAAATCGTTGAAGCGATCGATCGCCTGGCATGGCGGCAGTGGTTAGCAGAACATCATCAAACGGCGATCGGCATCTGGCTTCTCTATTACAAAGTCGGAAGCGGCAAACCGAGCATCCGCTACCCTGAAGCCGTGCAGGAAGCCCTTTGTTTTGGCTGGATTGACAGCAAAGTGCAAACGCTGGACGACGATCGCTATCGTCAGATTTTCACGCCGCGCAAACCGGGAAGCGTCTGGTCAAAGCTGAATAAACAATACGTCGCCAATTTGATCGAGCAGGGCTTGATGACCGAAGCAGGCATGGCAAAAATCATTGCCGCTCAGCAAGACGGCTCCTGGAATGCGCTCGATGAGATTGAGGCGTTAGTCATTCCAATCGATCTGGAGCAGGCACTTGTGGTAGATCAAGCGGCGCAGCAGAATTTTCAGGCATTTAGCAATTCAGTCAAAAAGAACATCCTGTCGTGGATTGGCAGCGCGAGGCGTCCCGAAACTCGATCGAATCGGATTCAGCAAACTATCAAGGCGGCTGCCCAAAATCGAAATCCTCTGGCACGATCGAAGGAGTGATACAGCAGATCAAGCAAACAACGGAGCCACTGTGACCATCGATCGCATTATTCCTCAGCCCGGACAAGAATCGGTGTGGGACTATCCCCGTCCGCCGCGACTAGAGGATTCGGCAAAGCATATTCAGGTGGTGTTTAACGGCGTAACGATCGCCGATACCCATCGGGCAAAGCGCGTCCTGGAAACGAGCCATCCGCCTGTGTACTACATTCCCCCGGAAGATATTCAGATGGAGTACCTGACGCAGGAAAGACGATCGACCTTCTGTGAGTGGAAGGGGCAAGCTGGGTACTACACGATTCAAGTGGGCGATCGAACGGCTGAGAATGCTGCCTGGTTTTATGCCAACCCTACTCCGTCTTTTGCGGGAATTCAGCACTATGTTGCTTTTTATCCCAGTCGGATGGATGCCTGCTTTATAGACGATGAGCAGGTAACAACCCAGCCCGGAGACTTTTACGGCGGCTGGATCACTAAAGATATTGTGGGTCCGTTTAAGGGTGGATTGGGAAGCTGGGGCTGGTAGAAGTTCAGTTTTCCTGAGGCAACACGGCGGGTAGCGAAGACTCGATCGCTCCACACTGCATCTGATACACCGTAGACTGGGTTCCCGGAGCCTGAGCAATGGGAATCTGGCTGCCTGCTGGCTGAACCTGGCACGATCGCTGCAAAATATAGCCTTTGCCATCTGAGCTAGGACCATACCAGAGGGCCTGGAGCTGAAGCAAAAGGGAACCGGGCTGTAAAGGATCAGGGAAACTCTGGGCATTCAGTCGCCACAGCCGATATTCTCTGCTTCTGGGCGGGCTGCCGTAGATTTCGGAGCGGGCGAGCGTCGCAATTCGAGGGACTTCAGCTTGAATATTACTGAGCTGTTGCTGCACCGCAACCCAGGTCGAAAGCCCGTTCAGCGTCTCTCGCACGTTGGCTTCTGCCACATTCAGGATTTGAATCCCGTTGGTTAGCGGTGGATCGGACTCTAGCTGCACCACAAAACGACTGCGGCTCATGTCGTCTGCCAGCAGGCTGGGGTATTGATCCAGTAAATTTTGCATATCAAAGTAAAGCTGAAACCAGCAGCTATACAGGCTTCCCAGCAGCAGCACAATTACGATATCCTGCCTTCCAGCCCGATGGGGTGGACGAAACGTGGGACCCGGATGGATAAACTTTGGAATACTCGCCAGTAAGGCAGAAAAGATGGGATAGCTGGTCAATGCACTGGCAAGATCCAGGATCAGTAGCCGATTGGTGTAGAGGGCGATCGTGAGAATTGCTCCCGTAACCCAGGGCGCGTAGCGAAATTGCAGTCCAAGAATGGGAACTGTGAGCTTCCGCTTAACCAATGCCCAATCCACCCCCAGGATCAGAAAGACCCAGCCAAAAAAGGAAACAAACCGCTTTGCCATCTCATCTTGCAGCAGCAAATACACCAGCCACGACAGCAGGCTGAGCAGTAGCGTGGTTTGCCAGGAAAAAGGCTTGATCTGGCGAATGCTTCTCTGAGTCTGCTTGAACTGCTCTGTCAAGGACTCACGCAGGTTGCGAAACAGGCTCAACCCAAACAAGAACTGAAAAAAGTCGATCATGCAAAGATCCCCGCGATTGCGTTCACTGAAACCCCCGACTTAGAACAGGACTCCAACCGAGCTAACCCAATTCCTTGAGCATTGCGCTTTGTGCCGATCGCCGCTATAGCGCGATTCCCCCCTGAATAAAAATGAGCAGCAGCAACACGAGCACGATCGCCCCATAGCTCAGCAAATTCGCTAGAAAAACAGCCAGAACTGGCGAAGAAGCTTCCTTACGCACAACTTCTCGCGGATTTCGCATCACCGATCGCACTTCCGGTTGGGGCAGCGGCTTGGCTTCGGCGAGGCTGGGATCAAGCACCCATTTCAGCAGCACTAAACCAAACTGCTTGACGGCAAAGCTGGCAGGAAACGCTGCAAGTGCCCCCAGAACCAGAACACCAACCACATTGCTGCCCACCGAAACTGCCTGATTGAACAGCACCAGACTGATCAGGGCAATCTCCACATCTAAACTGCGCCTGATCTGCCCTCCTACTCCAGTATTCAAAACGATAAAGATCACAATCCATCCCATCACTGTGGACAGGAGGTTCAGAGTGGCTGCGTACTGCACCCCTTCTCGCGGCGTAATCTTAAGCTGCCGATACAGGATAGAGGATTCGATCGCGATCGCAATCAGCAGAAATAGGATTTGCAGGGCGATCGCTCGGAGGGGGAGGACAGAGGGCATGGGAGAGGGGGATGGAGGGATGAAGGGGTAGATGAGTGAGGGGAGCTTCGGTTCGTGCGGGAGGCCTATTGCATCGATTACAGGCTAATTTGCGGAGAAAAGTTTGAGGCTAGGAGTTTAGACTCGGAAGTTTGATGAAGTGCGAATAAATCAACTAGTAGAGTGTGAATTCGATGTATATTTCATAGGACGCTATATATAGAGTTTTAGAGTATCAGGGGAAAGGGCAGTTTGAGAGACTCTTCAGGGAATCACTTTTTGGCGAGAGGGTTAGCTGGCTCGTGCTAAAAAGTTTCACTCGGGTCAGGCTGAACTTCTAGAGCTTCGTTAAAATCCAAGGTACAAGAACCATCTTAAAGTCATGACAAGGACTGGAATTGGGATTCGGACTGCCCAAACGCGATCAGAACGACTGGCAGGGCAGATTCATATTTATGACGGGGTTGGCAAAGGGAAATCGCAGGCGGCTCTGGGGGTGGTGCTGCGATCGATCGGGCTGGGCATTCACACGGGCAATCAAACTCGAGTCTTGCTGCTGCGATTTCTGAAGGGACCAGGACGCACCTACGACGAAGACGCGGCGATCGAGGCACTGCGGCGAGGCTTTCCCCATTTGATCGATCAGGTGCGGACGGGTCGAGCCGAGTTTTTTGGGTCGGATGATATTACGCGCTTCGATCGGATGGAGGCACAGCGCGGCTGGGATGTGGCAAAGGGGGCGATCGCTTCGGGGCTGTATTCCGTGGTGGTGCTGGATGAGCTAAATCCAGTGCTGGATCTGGGATTGCTACCTGTGGATGAAGTGGTGCAAACGCTGAAGCGCAAGCCAGAGGAGCTGGAGATTATCGCGACCGGACGAGGCGCACCGCAAGCATTGCTCGATATTGCGGATCTCCATTCCGAGATGCGGGCACATCTGCATGCTAACGCCGTTGCCCACGGCATCGAAGGCATCGAAATTTATACGGGCTCGGGCAAAGGCAAATCTACAAGTGCGTTAGGAAAGGCTCTGCAAGCGATCGGCAAAGGCATCAGTCAGGACAAATCTCACCGGGTGCTGATTATGCAGTGGCTCAAAGGCGGCTCTGGCTATACCGAAGATGCAGCAATTGCGGCACTGCGCCAAATCTACCCCAATCTGGTCGATCATCAGCGATGCGGGCGAGATGCGATCGTCTGGCGCGGACAGCAGCAGGAATTAGATTATGTAGAAGCGGAGCGAGGCTGGGAAATTGCCCGGGCAGCGATCGCCTCAGGTTTATATAAAACCATTATTCTAGATGAGCTGAACCCCACCGTTGATCTAGAGCTATTGCCCCAACAGCCGATCGTTCAGGCACTTTTGCGAAAGCCACGCGACACGGAAGTCGTTATCACCGGACGCTGCAAACATCCGCCGGACTATTTTGACTTTGCCAGTACACACTCGGAGGTGTTTAACCACAAGCATTATGCAGAAAAAGGTGTGGATCTGAAGCGGGGCGTAGATTTCTAGCAGGATGATTTTGAGAAATGAATACTCAGTGGTTAGAGTGGGGGCGCAGGCTTCAGGCACTCGCCCAAAACGGGCTGACCTACACCGAAAATCCCTATGATGTCGATCGCTATCGGCAGATTCAGCAAATTACAGCGGAGATGATGGCAGCTTATACAGACACCGAACCCGAAAAGGTGCTGAATTTTTTTCGGCATGAGCGGGGCTATGCGACACCAAAAGTCGATGCGCGAGGAGCTGTGTTTCAAGATGGGAAAATTTTGCTGGTGAAAGAGCGATCGGACGGCGGCTGGACGCTGCCCGGTGGCTGGGTAGATGTGGGTGAGCCTCCCAGCTTGGCGATCGAGCGGGAAGTGTTTGAGGAGTCGGGTTATCAGACGAAAGCCACAAAATTGCTGGCTCTGTACGATCGTGACCATCCGCGCCACGGACACCCGCCCCTTCCCGTGCAAATTTACAAGCTGTTTTTTCGCTGTGAGCTGATCGGCGGCAGCCCGACACCCAGTATAGAAACCGAAGCAGTTGATTTCTTTGCGCCCGACCAAATCCCGGAACTGTCGCTGAGTCGAGTTGTGCCTTCGCAAATCGATCGGCTATTTCAGCACGAGACACAGCCTGACCTGCCAACCGATTTTGATTAACGATTTTGATAAATGTTTGGGAAAAGACGCAATAAAAACGGGCAGGTCTGGACTGATTTCCGACACTACCCGAAAGCGGAGAGACATATTTAGAAAATAGAGAAATCTAATCTCTAATCCAATGAATTAAGCTAATGAATGATCCAGCTGAAAGAGGGATCGGGATTTTGCCCCTTTGCCCCCTTTCAACGAGAGATCAATTCATTAGACAAACAGATTCATCTCGCGTTCAAGCTGCTGAAGCAATTGCTGATCGCCTCGCTGTTTTGCGGCTTGAATCCGCTGCACTAATCGACGCTGAATGTTTTGCCGATGGACGTTCTCCATCTCGTCGCGCTGGACACGATGAAAGCTCGAACCAATCGAAGCCGTGTCACATGCCCACCGCACGGGCAAGTCATTCGTCCGCAAACGACCCGGAACACTCATGTGGCTTCCGTCAGGCATCGTGGCATAGGTGACGCTGCGGTAGTTGAGCGTATGCACAGGCTGAGCCGGAATATGTCTGGGATAACGAACGCTATAAGCTTGTCCGCGATACTGACCCATCACGCCCCGATCGATCGTCTCAACCGTGCTTAGCTCAGGCTCGTACTCGGTACCACGATAGGAAAGTCTCATATATTTACTCCTAAAACTGCTCAGGTTTCGTGAAATAGGCGCGTTCCTTCAAGTCACTGATGTGTCATTGACCCTACTTCCGTCTCTCGCGATTTCCCTACGGGTTGAGGGTAGGGTGAGCAGTATCGCTGGAGATGAACGTTTTCAAATTTATTTCTGTATCTTATTTTACCCTTTGGCTCTAAGAAAAACAATTTCAGGAGATTTAACAAAAGAATGATTTTTCTTTACCTTCTCTACCTCAAGACCTATGCTTCGCGGAGTGTTCACTCCTGTAGCGATCGTCACCAAAATCAAGTTAACAATAGGGCAAACAGCCCACATAGGGCTATCCCATCAAATACCTTTTTGTAGGTACGGTTCCCCGGAAGAATTAATTTGTCTCACCGAATCAAAACTTCTCGTTCAAGATCGACCAAGTTCTGAACGCGCAGTCTGAAATGACCCGGAGGCGCAAGCGTCAACCCCCGGCGCACAGGCTCGATCGCTTTTTGAGGCGGCAGCTCAAACCTCCGCCCTTGCAGCAGCGTCGCGAGAACTAGCTTCATTTCCAGCAGTGCCAGTGCTGCGCCGATGCAGTAGCGGTGTCCGCCGCCAAAGGGCAAAAACTCAGACGAGGAAAACGATCGCTCCAGAAACCGCTCTGGGCGAAACTGCTTGGACTGTGGATAGATTGCCTCGTTGTGATGCACCAGGTAGGTACAGGGAAACAGCGCCGTTCCCGCAGGCAGCTCGTAGCCCATGATTTTATAAGGAGCCTTCAGTATCCGCACTCCGGCAGTTAAGGCGACGGGATAGAGCCGCAGCGTTTCCTGACAAAGGGCAGTGAGATAGGGCAAACGACCGATCTGCTCCGGGTCATCCCCCAGGTCATCCCCATGGAGGGATTGGAGTTGCGATCGCAGGTTGCGTTCCACGTCCGGCAGTGAATGAATCCAATAGAGTGCCCAGGTGAGTGCGGAAGCCGTCGTTTCGTGTCCTGCCAGTAGCAGCGTAATCAGTTCGTCACGCAGTTCCGTGTCGCTCATTGGCTGTCCGGCTTCGTCGCGGGCAGAGAGCAGCAGCGTCAGAACGTCGGTCCGGGTGAGGTCAGGATTTTTCCGGCGATCGTGGATTTCGTCATACAACAGGCGATCGACCTGCTGCTTGAGCCACAAAAATTTGCCCCAGGGTGTCCAGCGTCCCCAGTTCTGCCGCAGAGCCGGAAAGAACAGCAATGCCGCCCCGATCGGAGAACCTAGCGATTCCAGCAGTTCATTCAGCAATACCCTTAGCCGATCGAATCGCTCACCCGACTGTAAGCCAAATACTGCCTGCAAAATAACGCGCAGTGTGATTTCCTGCATCAGGGGTCGTACTTGAAAAGACTGCCTGCTGTGCAAGGATGCAGCAACTTCTTCGGTAATCTGACAAATCAGTTTGCTGTATGCCTTGAGCCGATCGCCATGAAACGGAGGCATCAAGAGTTTGCGCTGATGGGTATGACGATCGCCATTCAGCAGCAGCACCGAAGAATCTCCCAGCAAATCGCGCAGCACTGCCCCTCCAGAACCCGCCTGAAATAGCGCAGGACTAGCAGTAAAAATCTGCTGAATGCCTTCTGGATGATTCACATACACGGCGGCAGGTGGCTTTTGCCAGCCCACTGCAAAAATATCTCCGTAAGCGCGATAGTACGCTTCCAGATAGTCAAGTGGCTGCGTGATCAGCCGAATCATTCGCACAACGCGGGGAGTGGTGGGACCGGGAGGCAAAGTCATTGGTGTTTCTGTTGGGAATGCTCTGCCTCTCCATCATGCCACCCCCTTAAAGGACGATCGCCCTGGTTTCAGAGGATCGTTATTTGCGCTACACCCGTCCGCGCAGGATTTGCGCCATTTCATTGGGTTTCGGCGAGTGTTCCAGGGCAGTCTCTTCGGTGATTCGCCCGGCTTCGTACAGTTTGTAGAGCGACTGATTCATCGAGCACATCCCGTCAAACGTACAGCGCGGAATAATTGCCTCGATTTCATCAATTTCGCCCCGACGAATGTAGTCCTTAATCGCGTCGGTGTTGATCATGA
Organism: Leptolyngbya sp. ST-U4; assembly: GCF_039962215.1. Lineage (NCBI taxonomy): Bacteria > Bacillati > Cyanobacteriota > Cyanophyceae > Leptolyngbyales > Leptolyngbyaceae > Leptolyngbya > Leptolyngbya sp. ST-U4. The sequence continues at coordinate 102,901 of NZ_JAMPKZ010000006.1, read as the reverse complement.
TGTCGTGAAAGGCGGCGCGTTTTCCGTCCGTAGTGCGGCACAGTCCTTGCGCGATGACGGCAACCAGAGATTCGGCGATCGCAATTCGCATCGGAGCCTGCTGATCAGGTTCGTACAGGTTGAGAATCCGCTCGATCGTCTTCACGGCACTGTTCGTGTGCAGCGTTCCCATCACCAGGTGTCCGGTTTGGGCTGCTTTTAGCGCAGTGTTGACGGTTTCCTTGTCGCGCATTTCTCCGATCAAAATCAGATCCGGGTCTTCCCGCAGCGAAGCTTTCAGAGCGGTATCAAACTGGTGGGTATGAATGCCGACTTCGCGCTGCTTAATGAGCGATCGTTTGCTTTGATGCACAAATTCCACCGGGTCTTCGATGGTGATGATGTTTTTGGGCATCTCAGAATTGATGTAGTCGATCATTGCCGCCATCGTCGTTGATTTACCCGATCCGGTTGGTCCTGTGATTAGGATCAACCCTTTGTGATAGTGGCAAACGTCGCGGAATACAGGCGGCAGGTTTAACTGATCGATCGTCAGAATCTTGAGCGGAATCAGACGCATCACCATTGACGGACCGCGCAGCGAATCGAAAATGTTAATTCGGACGCGGGCAAACTCGTACTGGGTTGCGCCGTCAAAGTCGAGCGTGTTCTGAAATCGCTGAATTTCTTCGTCGCTGAGAATCTCTTTCAGCCAGCTAAAGAAGGTTTCCTGATCCGTAACGGGATAGTCTGTTTTGTCGATTTCACCCCGGTTGCGGAAGCGCGGCGACTCTCCCACGCCGGCATGAATATCCGAAAAGCCTTTGTCAAACGCTTCCCGTACGATTTGCGCCAGGGTAGGCTGTCCGGGAGCCAGTTTGCTGCGGGTTGCTCCTTTCATACCTGGCGGTGGCGCAGGCGGGACACGGGGCGGCTGGTTAGGAGGAGGCGGAGCTACAGGACGGGCTTGAGGCATTCCGGGCGCGGCAGGATTGGCAGGCGGCAGCGGCATGGTCTGCGCGGGAATTTGCTGTGTCGCTTCAGCAGGCGGTTGAAGATGGGGCTGAGCAGGCGGGGCAGCAGGACGGGGCGGGGGCGGCGGCGGCACACGCGGAGCAGAAGGCGGGGTGAATGGACGTTGTGCTTCAGTCATAAACCACTTGCCGTAAAGAGCAGAGCCGTAAAGATCATCCGAGATGCCGGATCGAGCTGAAATCGAAGTGAGTCCAAATCCTGACCTCAGCTCATTCTATAGAGGGAGTCAGCCAGATTCAAGGAATTTTCCAGGCGGCAGAACCTTCAGCCCAGTCTCGTCCGCTCTCTGAATAAACTTCACGTTAGCTTGCCCAGAAGTTGCCGCATTTTTATCAGGAGCGATCGTTTTGTTGTGGTTTTGCTGATTATTTGCGGATGAGCAGCGGCGATCGTCATTCCTGGAAAGCAGGCATAGGAAGCAAGCTAATCTTCTGATCCTCTAAGAACCGTTCAAAAGAATAGCCACCCCACCAAAAGAAGGATGGCTGATTTAAGGTTTTCTGACCGATTACAGCGCAGACTTCAGCTCTTGACGGGCAGTTGCTAAAGCTTCGGGAAGTTTGCTGGCATCGCGTCCGCCTGCTTGAGCAAGGTTGGGTCTGCCGCCGCCGCCCCCCCCGCAGATTTTGGCAATCGCTCCCACAAATTTGCCTGCCTGAAGTCCTTTGTCGTTGACGCCTTTGCTGAAAGCTGCCACCAGGCTTACTTTATTCGGTTCGGGAGCCGAGCCCAGGACGATCGCGCCTTCACCAAGTTTTTGAAGAAGCTGTTCGGCTACGGTTTTCAGTGCCTCGGCATCGACTCCGGGCAGTTCTGCTACCAGCAGCTTAAATCCATCAATTGCTTCTGCCTGACCCAAAAGCTGATCTGATTTTGCTAGAGCCAGTTCGGACTTGAGCTGATCGAGCTGTTTTTGCGTAGTTCTGAGTTCTGTTTGCAGGGCAGTGACGCGATCGGGCAATTCCTCAGGCTTGACTTTGAATCGATCGCTCAGATCCCGCACCACTTTATCGCGCAGGTTGAGATACTCCAGCACCGCAGGTCCAGCAACCGCCTCGATTCGGCGAATTCCTGCTGCAACACCCGACTCAGAAATAATTTTGAACAAGCCAATTTCCGCCGTATTTGCAACGTGAGTACCGCCGCACAGCTCCATCGACACGCCCGGAAAGTCGATCACCCGTACTTCGTCGCCGTACTTTTCGCCAAACATTGCCGTTGCGCCTTTTGCCTTCGCTTCTGCAAGCGGCATGGTTTCAACGTGCGCTGCGTGACCGTCTGCAATCCAGCTATTCACCTGCTCTTCGATTTGCTGCAATTCCTCCGGCGTAATTGGACGATTCAGATTAAAGTCAAACCGGAGGCGATCGAACGCGACGAGCGATCCTGCCTGACCGATATTGTCATCCACTAGCTTTTTCAGCGCAGCCTGCAGCAAATGGGTTGCGGTGTGGTTTGCCTGTGCCCGTCGCCGACAGGAGACATCGATTTGAGCGGTTACTAGATCACCAGCCTTGAGCGTGCCGCGCTCGACGCGCCCGAAATGAACAAAAAACGCGCCGTCTTTTTTGACATCCTCAATGCGAATGACGGTATCTGTGCTTGTCAGGTAGCCCTTATCACCAATCTGTCCGCCGGATTCTGCGTAAAACGGCGTTTGATCCAGCACAATTTGAACTTCCGTTCCCGCTGTTGCCGTTTCGATCGGCTGACCGCCCAACAGCAAAAGCCGCACAGTGGATTTACTTGCTGATGTTGTATAGCCCAAAAACTCGGTTTCGTGCAGATCCTCCGCCAAAGTATCCAGCGTACCTTGCACGGTGAGATCGATCGTTTCATGCGCTTCCCGCGATCGATTTCGCTGTTTTTCCATTTCGGCTTCAAAGCCTGCCGCATCAACCGTTAAACCTTTCTCGGCTGCGACTTCCTGCGTTAGCTCCAGCGGAAAACCGTAGGTGTCGTATAGCACAAAGGCATCCTCGCCGGAAATTGTGCCGGTGGATTTGGCAATCAGATCTGCCAAAAGCTTTTCGCCGCGATCGAGCGTGGTGCGGAACCGGGCTTCTTCCAATTGCAGTTCAGCTTTGATCGACTTTTCGCGCTGCCGCACACCCGGATAGGCGGATTCTGCCAGGGCGATCGCGGTTTCTGCTACGTCGATTGTGAATTCGCGATCGATCCCGAGCAAGCGGCCGTGTCGCACCACTCGCCGAATCAGTCGCCGCAGCACATAGCCCCGTCCTTCGTTCGATGCGTTAATCCCATCTGTGATCATGTGAACCACTGCCCGGATATGATCGCCGATCACCTTGAGGGAAACTTTCGTTTCTTCGTCTGCTGTGGCGTAGTCGATTCCCGCAATTTCAGCCGCCGTTTTGATAATCGGGAAAATCAAATCGGTTTCATAGTTATTGGGAACGCGCTGGAGAATCTGTGCCATTCGCTCCAGTCCCAGTCCAGTGTCGATGTTCTGCGCCTGAAGCGGGGTGAGTTTGCCCTGGATGTCCTTGTTGTACTGCATGAACACCAGGTTGTAGAACTCGATGAAGCGGGTGTCGTCTTCGAGATCGATCGCCTCATCGCCTTGTTCTGGGTGAAAGTCGTAGTAAATCTCTGAGCACGGACCGCAGGGACCCGTCGGACCCGATTCCCAGAAGTTGTCTTTTTCATCCATGCGGATAATGCGCTGAGTCGGAACGCCAACCTGATCGCGCCAGATGGCATAAGCCTCATCATCTTCGCGAAAGACGCTGACCACCAACTGTTCCGGCGGCAGTCCAAACACCTGAGTCGAAAGCTCCCATGCCCAGGCGATCGCCTTTTCCTTGAAGTAGTCGCCAAAGCTGAAGTTGCCCAGCATCTCAAAGAAAGTGTGGTGGCGGGCGGTGCGTCCCACGTTCTCAATGTCGTTGGTGCGAATACATTTTTGCGACGTGGTGGCGCGGAGAAACTCAGCGGTGCGCTGTCCCAGGAAAATGGGCTTAAACGGCAGCATTCCGGCGATCGTCAGCAGCACAGTCGGGTCTTCTGGAACCAGGGAGGCACTGGGCAGGATCTGGTGTCCGCGCTCCTGATAAAAATTAAGAAACGTTTGCCGAATTTGTGCGCCGCTAAGAGGAGTGGACATGGACTTTCGACCGCCGTGGTGTAGACTTCAAGATCTCTATTCTTATTCATCCTGCCCGATTCGGCAAAACCAATTCGGCAAAACCAATTCGGTGACATGATTCGGCTGGACTCATTCAGCTATACCGTTCGGCTGATTGGGCAAAACCCATTCGCAAAACTTGAGCAGCAAAGTTTTCCATTCCTGGCACTCGCCCGTTGATTCAGTTGATTCAACATTTGTTTGGAGCGGTTCAACGAGCCGGATGAAGATTTGTTAATCCTCGAAATTAGCAAAATCTCGAATGTATCACTGATTCAGCCGGAGTAAGCTGGGAACAGGAATAAGCATCAGATTTTGGGTTTTCAGCAGCCGGATTCGTACCTGAGGAATGTGGTGCAGTATGAATTTAGGAGGTTACGGGTGCATCATCCTACCAAACTTTTTAGCGTTTTCGCGTGATTCAGGGATGGACGCTTCAATACTTTTAATTGGGAGTGATGCTTTCCGACTTGCCTTGCTTCGTCTCCTTTCTGAGCTGAATGCGTTTGCGATCGAAGTTGCTCCAAATCCTCAGGAGGCACTTCCGCTTATCCAGGCGCAGCAGCCCGATCTGCTCGTAATCCAAGCCGGACAGCCAGGAAGCCTTTCCCTCTGTGAACAGCTCAAATCGCAAAGTCGTCTTGCCTGGATTTATTGCTTTGTGCTGGAGGATAGCTCTGATGCAGTCTCCCAGATGACGATCGATTCTGCTGACGGCGAGGCGGCAGTTCATTACGCTAAAAAACAAGCCGAAGCGTTAGCCGCAGGAGCAGATGCTTACCTGAACATTCCGCTCAATCGGGAAACTTCTCAGCAAGCCGGATGGCGTTCTTTAATTACGGCACAAATTCAGGTTGGACTGCGGCAAGTGCGAAACTATCGAGAGCTAATTCGGGCTAACGATGTGCTGTCGGCGATCGCCCTACTCGACCCGCTGACGGAACTGAACAATCGCCGCGCTTTTGAATGGGAATTGCCGCGCCAGATCCAGAACGCCCGCGAACGCCGAGGGCTAATTAGCCTGATCATGCTGGATGTAGATTTTTTCAAGTCGATCAACGACACCTATGGACATTTAATTGGCGATCGTGCTCTAAAAGTCCTGGCAGCACGGCTGCGGCACAATCTGCGGTTTTACGATACGCCCTTCCGCTATGGCGGCGAAGAATTTGTGATTATCCTCAGCGAAACGGGCGCCCAAGAAGCTGACATGATTGCAAACCGAATCTGTCAAATCATCAACGCTCAGCCCTTTGCGATCGACGACACGCTGGATCTAACGATCACCGTCAGTATTGGAGCTGCTACGCTGGATTCGGAAGATGATCCGAAAGGCCTTAGCCTGCTGCAACGGGCAGACGATCGCCTGCTTCGCGCTAAATCGCTGGGACGCAATCGAGTTGTGAGTAGTTGAATCAAAAAAATGGAGCAGTGTGATAGCCCCTATAGGGACGGCTTGCGAACCGCCCTTACCTTTATGACTGCCCCACTTTTACTGCCCTACTTTTACCACCCGATTTAAATATTCAATCGCTGATAGACCGTGTTCAGGTTTTGCAGATGGTGCTGCGGATTAAAGCATTCCTCGATTTCTTCCGGCGAGAGATGCTCTGTCACCCGCGAATCCTGGGCAATCAGGGCATGAAAGTTTCCGATTTCGGTGTTCCAGGCCGTATGGGCGCAGGACTGGACGATCGCATAAGCAGCTTCCCGGTTTAAGCCTTTTTCGACCAGCTTAAGCAAAACTCGCTGGCTAAACACTACGCCGCCATAGCGGTTCATGTTGCGCTGCATATTCTCCGGGTAGACCAGCAGATTTTTCACCAGATCGATCGTTTCCATGAGCATAAAGTGCATCAGAGTGCAGCAGTCGGGCAGCATCACCCGCTCCACCGAACTGTGAGAGATATCTCGCTCGTGCCAGAGGGCGACGTTTTCCAGCGCGGCAACAGCGTGACCCCGAATAATGCGTGCCATTCCGGTCAACCGCTCCGATCGAATCGGGTTGCGCTTGTGGGGCATGGCAGAAGAGCCTTTCTGTCCCTTTGAGAAAAACTCTTCCACTTCCAGCACATCGGTGCGCTGAAGGTTGCGAATCTCAACAGAAAATCGCTCGATCGACGCGGCAACCAGCGCCAGCACCTGCACAAACTCCGCATGACGATCGCGGGAAACGACCTGGGTCGAAGCGGGATCAGGCTCCAGGCCAAGTTTCTGACAGGCGATCGCCTCTACCTGCGGGTCAACGTTGGCGTAGGTTCCGACCGCGCCCGAAATTTTGCCTACTGCTATCCGAGGATAAAGCTGTGAGAGGCGATCGCGATGCCGCAGCATTTCTGCCAGCCAGCCCGCTAGCTTAAAGCCAAACGTAATCGGTTCAGCATGAATGCCGTGCGATCGACCGATCATCACCGTATCGCGATGCTGCTGTGCCTGATAGCGAATCGCCTGAATTAAATCCTCGACGCGGCACTGAATAATCTGCAAACTGGCAACCAACTGAAGCGCAAGTGCAGTATCCAGCACGTCCGAACTGGTCATGCCCAGGTGAATATAGCGTCCTGCGTCGCCAACATATTCATTCACGTTCGTCAGGAAGGCGATCACGTCATGCTTGACCTCAGCTTCGATTTCGAGGACGCGCTTTGGGTCAAAATTTGCCTTTGCCTTGATCGTCTCGACTGCCTCTGCCGGAATGTAGCCTAGCTCTGCCTGCGCTTCACAAGCGGCGATTTCAACCTGAAGCCAGGTTTTGAGCTTGTAGGTTTCTGTCCAAATTTCGCCCATTTCGGGCAGGGTGTACCGTTCTATCAAGGCTTTGTGGAGAATGCGACCGATCTATTTTACTGCTCTCGTGCAAGGGGCGATCGGTTTTGTTGAAGGTGGATGGGTAGGGGATGAGGGAATCGGGAGATCGAACACCATTTCTACCGCATGAGGATACAGAATATCAGTCTCGATTTTTAATGACTTGCTTTAAGCTGCGGCAAAAAGATTCGATCGCCTGTAAACCCTGTTTGGGGGAGCCTTCGCTGAGGCGCTTGACAAAGGCACTGCCGACGATCACGGCATCTGCGCCCCATTCCATGACCTGGCGGGCATGTTCGGGCTGGGAGATGCCAAACCCGACTCCGATCGGCTTATCGGTGACTTCACGAAGCTGGGTTAAGAGTTCCTGCACCCGGGATTCGATTGTGGTGCGAACTCCAGTGACGCCGGTGACGCTAACCAGATAAAGAAAGCCCTGGCAGCGATCCGCGATCGTGGCAATCCGGTCTTTGGGCGTGGTGGGGGCGACCAGCAAAGTGACTTCGATTCCGGCATCAGCGGCGGCTTTTAAGAGTTCATCGACTTCTTCGAGCGGCAAATCGGGAATCACCAGTCCATTTGCGCCTGCCGCTGCTGCTTGATGCATGAAGTTGGCAATGCCGCGATTCAAAATTGGGTTGTAGTAGGTAAACAGGACGATCGGTGCCCGAAGCTGAGGACGCACAGTTTTGAGCATCTCCAGCACTTGCTCTAGCCGGACTCCGTTTGCCAGGGCACGAGTTGCTGCCGCCTGGATGACAGGACCATCAGCAAGCGGGTCAGAGTAAGGAACGCCTAGTTCAATCAAGTCGGCTCCGCTGCGATCGAGAATTTGCAGTGCTTTTGCGGTGGTGTCCAGGTCGGGATCGCCTGCGGTAATAAAGGGAATCAGCGCACATTCGCCTCGATCGCGTAATTTCTCCATGCAGTCTGAAATTGAAACCATGCTGAACTTACCCCAAACCTGCCGATTGACCGTTTTTTATTTTACAGGGTGGTGGTCAGAAGGCGGCAATGCGAATCAGGAACGCTGAAATCTGCATTCTGCCAGACGACACCCGCGTTTAGACTAGCTAGCGTGGAAAGGTGGTCTGGAAGCTTGATCTGTGGAGCGTGGCGATCGTGATTGAGGGCAGTCAAACAATCCTATTTGGCGGTTCGGTCTGGACGCAGCTTTTAACCGCGATCGTTGTTGGGTTGCTGGTCGCGTTTGCGCTTCAGGTTTTGCTGACCAGTTTAGGCGTGGCGATCGGAATGTCGGTTTTAGCCATTCGAGCCAGTGCTCATCGAGCTGCACATCAGGAGTTAGAGCAAGATCTCAGCCAGGAATTAGAACTGAATTCTGCTGAATCCAACGCCGTAGAGCCAGAAATCGCGAGTGAGCCAGCGTCTGCGGAATCCTCTGGGGTTCAGCTTGGATTTTGGGCAGGCTTTGGCGTTTTGCTGACGGTGAATACGGTTTTGTTTGCCGCCTGTTTTTTAGCAGCGCGATTTAGTCAGGCTCAAAGTCCGATAACTGGGGCGATCGAGGGGATTGTGATCTGGTCTGCCTATTTACTGATTTTGATCTGGCTTAGCTCAACGGCGGTAAGTTCTGTTGTTGGGTCGCTGCTGAGCATCACGACGGGCGGATTTCGGCGACTGATTCATCCGATCGGCGCGCTGTTTACCCCAGCGGAACCCGTCCCTGTAACCGAAACTGAGATGCTGGCAACGGTTCGTCAGGAAATTCAGGCAGCCTTTGAGCCAGAACAGCTCCAGTCTTTAATTCGAGCGGAGCTTCAACGATTCACGCTTGCGGAAACTGCGGAGCAATCGGCGGTTCCAGGACTGCATTATCAAGAACCAACCGCCCAAGAAAAAGCGGAAGAAAAAACTGTTCAAGAAAAAACAGCCTTGCAGTTGTCGAAAACCGATTCGACCCTGACCCTCGTTCAGCAGCAGCTTATTCAATTCCTTCAGCATACGGATAGACTGACCGCGAAACGAGTCGATCGCCGCTTGCGAGAAATCCTGGACGCTGCCCAATTTGTCCTGCCTGATTTAGCCCTGATTCCTGAGGTCGATCGAACGACAGCAATGCGTTTGCTAATGGATCGTGAAGACCTGGGCGAAAAGCAGCGCGAAAAGATTTTGAATCAGATTGAGAAGACCTGGAATGAATTCCGGCGATCGAATCAGGATGATCGCGAGGATCAAATTGAAGAGAATGAAAGAAACGGTGTTGGTGAACATTCTGCTGCATCCAATCCAGCGATTCAACAGGTTACGGAGACTGCTTTAAAGACACTAGCCGAACAGCTTCCCAGCTCCTTCACAGACAATGCTGCCGTTGAGCGGGTAATGCAGCAACTCCCCGAACTGCTTCAGCAAGTGGGCAATCAGCTTCCTGCCGGAACAGGTTTAGCGATGCTGGCAATGGCACTGATGCGAGGAAAAGACCTGTTGCCCGAAGACGGGATAGACTCATTGCACATTCGCCAAACTCTCGATCGCCTGGTGAATCAGTCTGGTATGGCAGATCTCAATCGAACGGTTGTGGATCAGGTCGATCATTTGCGCGATCGATCAATGCAGCAGATTGAGCAAGTGCAGCAAACCCTTCAAGCAACTGCCGACACGCTCAAGACACAAACCCAAGAGCAGCTTCAGGCGACTCAAAAAGCAGCGACGATTGCCGCTTGGTGGCTGTTTTTGACGGTCTCAACGGGAGCCATTTCGGCAGCTCTGGCAGGGGCAATTGCCAATCAAATCTAGGTATAAGCCAAGAGCGATTTCAGCAATCCCTGGGAACTCTGGAGATGCGCTGTAGTTTCCGTTCATGGCTTTCCCAGTCAGTACATGCAGGTCAATTTCCGGATTTGCATAAAAGGCTGTGTTAGTTTTGACTGGAACGAAAACTGCCAGGTGAATCTCTCGCTAACTGCCGTGAATGTGATGAATAAAGACGCAAAAATCTACGTTGCCGGACACAACGGACTGGTTGGAAGTGCGATCGTGCGGGTGCTGCAAGCCAATGGCTTCACCAACCTGCTGCTGAAAACAAGTCGAGAACTCGATTTGCGGCGACAGACCGAGGTTGAAGCCTTTTTTGCGGAGGAGCGTCCCGAATACGTTTTCCTGGCGGCTGCCAAGGTGGGCGGCATTGGGGCAAATAACACCTACCGCGCCGAGTTTTTGTATGACAATCTGATGCTGGAAGCCAACGTGATTCACAGTGCTTACCAGTCAGGCGTGAAGAAATTATTGTTTCTGGGGTCGTCCTGCATTTATCCCAAACTCTGCCCCCAGCCGATGCGCGAAGACTATCTGCTGACCGGCTTCCTGGAGCCGACGAATGAACCGTATGCGATCGCCAAAATTGCCGGACTGAAGCTCTGCGAAAACTACTGCCGTCAGTACGGAGCTAACTTTATCTCCGCTATGCCCACCAACCTTTACGGCATCAACGATAACTTTGACCTGGCAAATTCCCACGTTTTGCCTGCCCTGATTCGCAAATTTCACGAAGCCAAGCTCAACCATGCTCCCGCTGTCGAAATCTGGGGCACGGGAACTGCCCTGCGCGAGTTTCTGTTTGTTGATGATCTGGCCGATGCTCTGCTGTTTCTGATGCAGCACTATGACGAGCAGGACTTTATCAACGTCGGTACTAGTGAAGAAGTCTCAATCCGGGAACTGGCAATGACGATTCAAGCGATCGTCGGCTATAGAGGCGAACTGCAATTCGACAGTACCAAACCCGACGGCACGCCTCGTAAATTGCTGGACACCACTCGCTTACAGCAGCTTGGCTGGCAGCCCAAGACTTCCCTTAAGGAAGGCATTGAGCAAACCTATAAATGGTTTCAAGCCCATTACGGCAAAGTGAGAGGGCAGGAAGGGTAGGTCGTCCCTTACTCACCTCCTGCTCCTGGCTCGCCCACTTTCCCCGGCGGTATCACTAGCACCTTATCCACCCGGTTTCCGTCCATATCCATCACTTCAAACCGGAAGCCTTCCCACTCAAAATGATCGGATGATTTGGGGATGTGTCCGAGTTGGGTGATGATAAAGCCGCCCATCGTTTGGTAGTTGCCACGATCTTCTCCGGGCAGCTCGTTGATTTCAAACAGTTCCTTCAGTTCGTGGATGGGTAGCATTCCATCAATGAGCCAGGAACCGTCTTCGCGCTGAATGAATTCGGCTTCCTGGGGCTGATCGGCAAAGGGAATATCGCCAATGATGATTTCCATGACGTCATTCAGGGTGACAATGCCCTGGGTGATGCCGTATTCGTCTACCACAAAAGCGATGTGAGTTCCGAGCTGCTTAAATAGTTCCAGGACGCGGGGAGCGCGGGTGCTTTCGGGCACAAATAGGGGCGGACGCAGCAGGGCAGTAAAGTCGATCGGGTGATTGGAGAGACTGCGATTCAAAATATCTGTGACGTAGACCACGCCCAGCACGTTGTCGAGCGAGTCCAGGCAAACGGGGAAGCGATTGTGGTGGCTCTCTATCATCTTGCGGCGATTGATCTCATAAGAGTCATTCATATCCAGCCAGATGATATCCAGGCGCGGCGTCATGATCGCACTCACCTGCCGATCGCCCAGGCTAAACACTCGCTCCACCATGTCTTGCTCAGAGGCTTCAAACGTGCCTGCTTGTGCCCCCTGCCGCAGCAGCACTTTAATTTCTTCTTCAGTGACGAGCGGCTCGCCTTCATTAGGGTTGACCCGCAGTAGCCGCAGCACCAATTCAGTTGAACTTGTGAGCAGGGTGACGATCGGCGAAGCGAGTTTTGCTACCCACTGCATCGGCTGGGCGATCGAGGAGGCAATCTTTTCGGGGCTATGCAGTGCCAGCCGTTTTGGAACCAGTTCGCCCACAATCAACGACAGGTAGGTAATCACCATCACCACCAGCCCAAAGGCGATCGCCTCGCTGTATTGCCCGACGCCAGGAATTTGTGCGATGTATCCGGCAAAACTGCGCGATAGCGTTGCTCCTCCAAATGCACCCGCTAGAATTCCGATCAGGGTAATGCCGACCTGCACCGTGGATAAAAAGCGATTCGGTGAATTTGCGAGAGCCAACGCCGCCCGCGCCTGTCGATCGCCCTGTTCAGCAAGTTCCTGCAAGCGGGCACGACGAGCAGAAACGATCGCCATTTCTGACATCGCAAAAACGCCGTTTGCCAGTATAAGCAGGAGGATGGTCAGGACTTCGAGCAGCATTGTTTCGGGGAAGGAGGGGTGGATGAGTGGCGGGGCAAGTGGGTGAAGCGATGAGGGAATGGGAAGAAGGGGAACGGGAATCGTAGGATGTGTTAGCGCAGCGTAACCGATCGTTTATCGGGGGATGAGAATGCTTGCACAGTTTGGATCAAGGTAGGGTAACGAGTTCTCTGGGAGATACAAAATCTAAAACTTCCTCCGGTCTCCAAGTCTTCCAAAATTAGCGGATTTAGGGGACAACGCAAGAGATTTCCAACTCATCAAAAATTTTCTTAGAAGCAAATTTTCCGATCGCAAAGCGTACTGTAATAGATAAAACTTACCATTCTCAGATCGAGGGCATGAATCGAAGGCATAAATCGAGGACAGAATTTGTACCGTCGGAGAGAAGCTAGGAGAATCTCTCAGCCTTCGCCTATCCAGACTTCTACAGACTTCTACAATAGTAGAGATCGAAACTGCACCTGTCGATTCGATTTTCTGCTCCGCTCTTCTTGCACCCATCCGCTTTCACCGACCTGCTATGGCATTCTCTTCTATTACCCGCGCCCTCGGACGATCGCCCCTCACCGCTGACCTGTTGACCAAGCTCGACCAGCAGCACCTCGTTCGCCTCAGTGGGATTTCACGCCTGCCGAAAGGCTTGGTGTCCTCGGCTCTGGCACAAGCGCAGAATCGCAGTCTTGTTATGATTGCCGGAACATTGGAAGAGGCAGGACGCTGGGCGGCGCAGCTTGAGGCGATGGGCTGGAAGTCGGTTTATTTTTATCCCACCTCGGAGGCGGCTCCCTATGACCCATTTGACCCGGAAGCCGAAATGCTCTGGGGTCAGCTCCAGGTGCTTGCCGATTTGCAGGAGCAGATGCAGTCTGGGAAACAGCATCCCCCGGTAGCGATCGTCACTACTGAACGTGCTTTACAACCCCATCTTCCCCCTGTAGAAGCTTTCCGTCCCTATTGCCTGACGCTGATGAAGGGCATGGATCTGAGCCTGGAAGATTTCAGCCAACAGGTCGCAGAACTGGGCTATGAGCGAGTTTCGCTGGTAGAAACTGAGGGACAGTGGAGCCGTCGCGGAGACATTATTGATATCTTTCCGGTGGCGGCAGAGTTGCCCGTGCGCCTGGAACTATTCGGCGACGAACTCGATCAAATCCGCGAATTTGACCCCGCCACACAGCGATCCCTTGAGGGCACCGATCGCCTCTTGCTCACCGCAACCAATTTCACACCGATAATTCTGGGCGCACTGGAGATTGGCAACTCCACCTCGAACAAACTGACCCACATCGCGCCCTTTCTATCGGTAGAAGAACTGGAGCGGCTAGAGCAGGGACAGGCTCCCGAAGGAATTCGTCGCTTTCTGGGAGTCGCATTCGATCAGCCTGCTTCGCTGATTGATTATCTGCCGCCCGATACGCTGATTGGCATCGATGAGCCGGATTTGTGTCGGGCACACAGCGATCGCTGGTACGAACACGCCGAGGAACTGTGGCGCGAAGTCAATTCTAAGGAAGAGGCAGAATATGAACTGCCCAAAATCCACCGATCGTTTGAAGATTCACTGGTGTTACTGGAATCCTTCGATCGCCTGCACCTGACCGAACTGGCAGAAGACGGGGCATCCTCAACGCTGAATCTGGCGAGTCGGCCGGTTCCGGCAATTCCGCATCAGTTTGGCAGGCTAGCAGAAACGATTCGGCAAGAACGCGATCGGGGGTTTGCCGTGTGGCTGGTGTCGGCGCAGCCGTCGCGATCGGTGGCGTTGTTGCAGGAGCACGACTGTCCGGCGCAGTTTGTTCCGAATCCAAGGGATTTTCTGGCGATCGACAAGCTTCAAACGCAGCGCACTCCGGTTGCCGTCAAGTATTCCGGTCTGGCGGAGCTGGAAGGCTTTATTCTGCCGACATTTCGCCTTGTAGTTGTCACCGATCGCGAGTTTTTTGGACAGCAGAGCCTTACCACGCCGACCTACATCCGCAAGCGCAGACAGGCAGCTTCCAAGCAGGTAGACCCGAATAAGCTTCAGCTGGGCGATTATGTCGTTCACCGCAATCATGGGGTCGGTCGCTTTTTAAAGCTGGAAAGCCTGACGATCAATAGTGAAACCCGCGAGTATTTGGTGCTGCAATATGCAGACGGCTTGCTAAGAATCGCTGCCGACCAGCTCAGCGCTCTGTCACGCTATCGGACAGCGGGAGATCAGGCTCCTGAACTGAATAAAATGTCGGGCAAAGCCTGGGAAAAGACCAAGAGCAAGGTCAGAAAAGCCGTCAGAAAAGTGGCTGTCGATCTGCTCCAGCTTTATGCCCAGCGCGCCCAGCAGCAGGGATTCACTTATCCGATCGACACGCCCTGGCAGGAAGAACTGGAAGAGTCGTTTCCTTATCAGCCCACGCCCGATCAGCTTAAGGCAACCCAGGATGTCAAGCGCGATATGGAAAGCGATCGCCCGATGGATCGATTGGTCTGCGGCGATGTCGGCTTTGGCAAAACTGAAGTGGCAATCCGCGCCATCTTCAAGGCGGTCACTGCCGGAAAGCAGGTCGCCCTTCTCGCCCCCACCACCATCCTGACGCAGCAGCATTACCACACGCTCAAGGAACGCTTCGCTCCCTACCCAATCCAGGTGGGCTTGCTCAACCGCTTCCGTAGTCCCGAAGAACGCAAGGGGATTCAGCAGCGGCTCACGACTGGGGAAATTGATGTTGTGGTAGGAACGCATCAGCTTTTGGGCAAAGGCATTCAGTTCAAGGAGCTGGGCTTGCTCGTGGTGGATGAAGAACAGCGATTTGGCGTCAACCAGAAAGAGAAAATCAAATCCCTCAAAACTCAGGTCGATGTGCTGACGCTGAGCGCGACTCCGATTCCGCGTACTCTGTACATGGCTCTTTCTGGCGTGCGCGAAATGAGCTTGATTACCACGCCGCCCCCTTCTCGTCGCCCGATCAAAACTCACCTTGCGGCATACGATCCTGAAGTCGTACGAACTGCCATTCGGCAGGAACTCGATCGTGGGGGTCAGGTTTTCTATGTCGTTCCGCGGGTAGAAGGCATCGAAGAAGTGGCAGGCAAACTGCGGGAAATGATTCCCTCGGTGCGAATTGCGATCGCCCACGGTCAAATGCAGGAAGGCGAACTGGAAGCGATGATGGTGACGTTCAACAACGCCGAAGCCGACATTCTGGTCTGTACCACAATCATCGAGTCTGGACTGGATATTCCGCGTGTGAATACGATCGTGATCGAAGACGCGCAAAAGTTCGGTTTGTCCCAGCTTTATCAGCTTCGGGGACGGGTGGGACGCGCCGGAATTCAAGCACACGCTTGGCTGCTGTATCCGCGTCAGTCTGCCCTCACTGATACCGCAAGACAGCGACTCCGCGCCATTCAGGAATTCACCCAGCTCGGATCGGGCTATCAGCTTGCCGTCCGCGATATGGAAATCCGGGGAGTGGGTAATCTGCTCGGCGCAGAGCAGTCGGGACAAATGGATGCGATCGGCTTTGACCTTTATATGGAAATGCTGGAAGAAGCAATCAAAGAAATTCGCGGTCAGGAAATCCCGCAGGTCGACGATACCCAAATTGATCTCAACATCACGGCATTCATTCCCGCTGACTACATCGCCGATCTCGATCAAAAAATGAGTGCCTACCGCATGGTGGCAGCCGCCCAGTCTCCGCTGGAACTGCAAAGAATCGGAGCGGATTGGGTCGATCGCTACGGAGCCATTCCCTCCGCCGCCCAGCAGCTCCTCAAAGTAATGGAACTGAAACAGGTAGCAAAATCGCTCGGCTTTAGCCGCATCAAACCCGAAGGCAAACAGCACGTCGTCCTGGAAACCCCAATGGAGGAACCCGCCTGGAATCTGCTGCGCGAAAATCTGCCTGCCCACCTGCAAACCCGCTTTGTCTACACTCCCGGCAAAGTGACGGTGCGCGGGTTGGGTATTCTCAAACCCGATCAGCAGCTTGAAAACTTGCTAGGCTATTTCAGCCGAATGCAGGGTGGACTGCCAGATACAACCGTGCGAAACAGTTCCCCGTCTGAGGTGACTGCGTAGAGTAGGAATCAAAAACGAATGGGTTGCGAAAAACGTACCTCGATGGTGCATTTCTCACAACCCATGTTTCAACCTGTTTTGAGCGAGATGTAGGCTATTGCCGTTTACCTATGCGGCAGTCTTCAGCTTACGTGAGGCAACAAGACCACCCGCAACGATCAGCGATCCAATTACAGAAGGTTCTGGGGTCGATTTGGGGGAAGGAGCTAAGGTCTTTGTCCAGGTGTAGCGACCTGTGTAGGACTCGCTGCCGTCATTGGTAGAGACTCCGGTTGAAGTTGCATTGAAGCTGTAGGCGTAGTACGTATCCTTACCGATCGTCACCTTCGCAATTTCACTAGCCTGGATAGCACTTTGGGTTCTGCCGGCAAACCTAAGCAAAATATTGTCCCAGGTAGTGTTCCCCGTGCTGTATTGCCTTGCCAAAATTCGTGGTCTCAGGTCTAGATGCCCAATCAGGTCTAGCTTCAACTGCCCTGTCAGACTATCCAGGGTGAGCGATCCTACATTTGGATCGCCAGAACTAGGCAAACCCAATGAGAGCAGAGAAGACCGGGCATCTCGTTGTTGAGACAAGGTTAGCATTGACCACATCTGGGTGATTTGAGCACTCGATGCAAGAAAATCAGTGAGCCACTGATTCCCAAATACTGCCCAGTCGGCTGCTGTAACGCTTTGAACGGTGACATTGTATTTGCCCAGTGTGCTGCTGAAACCAACATTAGCAGTGGGATTTTCAGTGGAAGCCCATAGCTCTACGTTAGAAGTGGGGTTGCTGTCCTGTAGGGCTGCGATGGCAGCACCAGCATGATTGCTAGAAAAAATCCCGTTAGAGCCACCTGTATAAGTCCTGTAGTTAGATGTGTCGAAAATGATATTTCTCGGAGTCAACGTTGCAGCGTTAGAGGGGCTAACAATTGCCCCTGCACTTAGGCATACAGCCGCCCCTAACAAAATTTGTTTGATAGCAATTGCCATACCGAATATCTCCAAATTTTACAAGTTGTATGCGTAGATTTGAGCCAAAGTTCAGGGTTCTGGGGCGGGTAAACACCTGACTTACGACTTCAACAATCAGAGGAATAAAGGCAAAGGAATGAGGGCACTCAAGCAGATCTGTAAAAACAGATGTTTTAATCCATTCGGCTAGGCAACTTGTTATTCTGCCTACCGTTTAGTTTAGGGACATTAATAGCTAGAAAGAATAAACCTAAGCCTAGAGTCAACAAAAATTCGATGAAAAAAACAGAACTTTCTTGTGTAATTGATACTTAAAATTAGTTGAAATTACAGAACCTCTAATAGCTCATCCTATTAGGGCAAAACCGATTTGTATCTGACGCGAAGTTAAGGGAACTGTAATTTCCCTGAACCTCCTTCCCCGGTATGCCGCAAATGACAATCAATATTAGTGATTAGTGAACACTGGGCAATGGGGAAGGAGTCAGAGGTGATGTTGCGGAAAGAAGATCTGTAGCTGCTTCTAATGGATGCAAAGATTCGGCTTGGCGAATGGGAATAAGCTGCACGGCGCAGGCTTTTAGCTCCGGCTGTTTTGAGTCGGGGCAGGCAGTTGGGTGAGTAAGGGCATTTGCTTCGGCTTGGTCTGCCCAGAGTTCGCCCCAGTGCATTGGCACAAACAGCGTTCTTGGGGCGATCGCCTTGGTCACTTTAGCGGGAAAACGAGCCATGCCTCGGCGCGATCGAACTTCGACCCATTCACCGTCATTCACTTCGAGTTGAGCCGCGTCGCGGGGGTGGATTTCAATAAACGGCGCAGGGTGCATCTGACGGATTTTTTCGATGCGTCCGGTGCGGGTCTGGGTATGCCAGTGACCGTAGAGCCTGCCGGTGGTCAGCACGTAAGGAAAATTTTCGTCGGGTGGTTCTGCTAAACCTCGCGAATAGGATGCTCCGAAGCGGGCGCGTCCGTCGGGGGTGGGGAAGCGTAAATCGTGATAGAGTCGCGGCGTTGAAACCAACTGTCCCTCAGCCAAGGGCCACTGAAGCGGTCCTTCAGTTTGCAGGCGATCGTGGCTAATGCCCGTCATGTCACACACGCGATTTCGGGTAAGCCGTACAAATTCTGCGTGAACGTCAGCCGCCGATTCAAACGCAAACTGCTCCTTAAAGCCGAGCCGCCGCCCCACTTCTGTAAAAATTTCCCAGTCGGGCTTTGCCTCACCGGGAGCAGAACGAAAGGCTGAACATAGAGTAACCCGCCGCTCGGAGTTGGTCATGGTGCCTGTTTTTTCGCTCCATTGGCAGGCAGGCAGCAGCAGGTGAGCATAGGCGGCGGTTTCAGTGGGGTAATATGCCTCTTGATAAATCGTGAAGGGCGATCGACGCAAGGCAAACTTAGCCCGTTCCAAATCGGGTAGACTGACGACCGGATTGGTCGCAGCAATCCAGACTAAACCCACCTCGCCGGTTTCCAGCCCGGTGATCATGTCCCAAACCGTGCGTCCGGGGTGAGGTGAAATGCTCCCGGCAGGCAATTTCCAGACCTGCTCGACTTCCGCCCGATGTCGATCGCTCATCACAAAGCGATAGCCCGGCAACAAATGAGACAGTCCGCCTGCTTCGCGTCCGCCCATTGCGTTGGGCTGCCCAGTGAGCGAAAAGGGTCCGGCTCCAGGTTTGCCAATTTGTCCGGTGAGCAAATGCAGATTAATCAGGCTGCGAACTTTCGCCGTGCCTTCGCTAGACTGGTTCATGCCCATCGACCAGAGCGACAGGACGCGATTGGACTCGCCCCACATCCGAGCCGCCTGCTCTAGTTGCTCGACCGAGATGCCACAGCGCTCGGCAGTGACCTGCGGCGAATAGTGCTGCATCACTTCCTCGAATGCCGCAAAACCAGCCGTATGCTGAGCGATGAATTCCGGCTGATCATAGCCCCACTGCTTCAGCAAATGCGCCATGCCGTTAAACAAATCGATATCTGTTCCCGGTCGAATGGGCAGGTGCAGATCGGCAGCTTCGGCAGTTTCTGTGCAGCGGGGATCAACGACAATGAGTTTAACGTTTGGATTGCGTTTGTGGTGTTTGCGGAACCGATTAAAGGCGATTGGGTGACACTCGGCGGCATTGCTGCCCACGATAAAAGCGCAGTCCGTCAGCTCTAGATCGTCGTAGCAGCAGGGCGGACCATCGGAACCCAGACTTTGTAGATAACCCGCCACCGCTGACGACATACAAAGCCGCGAATTGGCATCAAAGTTATTCGTGCCAAGACAGCCTTTCACCAGCTTTTGCGCCGTGTAGTAGTCCTCCGTGAGAAACTGCCCGGAGCCATACACACAGATCGCATCCTTGCCCTGGGTTTGCTGGATGGTCTGAATCCGATCGACAATCTTTTGAAATGCCTCTTCCCAGCTAATCCGCCGAAATTCCTGATCCAGCGATTCGCGCCACAGAGGATACAGCAACCGATCGCGGTCGATCGCCTCCATAACGGTCGCGCCTTTGACACACACCATGCCCTGACTTGAAGGATGGGATCGATCGCCCCGGACTTTGTAGGTAGAAGCAGGGGCAGACGGCTGGGAGGCTTCGCTAGAGACAACCTCGAGACCGCAGCCTACGCCGCAGTAGGGGCAGAGGGTTTTGATCGGGGTAGACATGGGGAAGGCGGCAGGGAGTTCTGGACGAATAATCTCAGTTCGCGGAGGAAGAACCGCAGATTTCATAAGGGCAGTTCGCGAACCGTCCTTACATCAGGATTGGTAGCAAGCAAGGACAGAAATTGGTGGGCAGTGCCCACCCTACAGCTAGTCGAGGTGAGCATAGCGGCGGTAGAGAAATTCCATCGCCTGAGCCCGCAGATCGTAGTAGCGCGGGTCTTCGATCACCTGGACTCGGTTGCGCGGACGGGCAAAAGGCACTTCCAGAATTTCGCCGATCGTCGCAGCGGGTCCGTTGGTCATCATCACGACGCGATCGGCAAGCAGCAGAGCTTCGTCAATATCGTGGGTAATCATGAGAACCGTGGTGCGGTGTTCCGTCCAGATCTTCAGCAGTTCGTCCTGGAGTTCTTCGCGGGTAATCGGGTCGAGTGCGCCAAACGGCTCATCCAGAATCAACACTTGGGGACGCAGTGCCAGAGCACGGGCAATACTGACGCGCTGCTTCATGCCGCCGGACAAGGCTTTTGGCTTTTTGTCTGCGGCTTCGCCCAAGCCCACCATATTCAGGTGATCGCGGGCGATCGCTTCTTTCTCGGCTTTGGGCTTTTTGCGCCACACCGAGTTAATGCCCAGATAGATATTCTCGAATGCGGTCTTCCAGGGCAGCAGCGAATAGTTTTGAAACACCACCATCCGATCGGGTCCAGGCTTGGTGATGCGATTTTGTTGCAGCCGGATTTCGCCTTCGGTGGGCTGATTAAAGCCTGCCACCATATTGAGCAGCGTCGATTTACCGCAGCCAGAGTGACCGATGACGCAGATAAACTCGCCTTCCCGCACCGTCAGATTCACATCTTTCAGCACCAGATAAGGTTCACCGTCCTGGGTAGGATAGGACTTCGAGACGTTTTCAATTGTCAGAAACGGTTCTTGAACCGAGGGCGGTGTGATTTCGAGATTCTTGGAGTTGAGAGTTTGCATAGGGGGGTGTCAGGAAAGAGCAAATAATGCGCTGTGCAGCTTAATTAGCTGGGCGGAGCGTCGAATTACTGTTTGAACTGGGGAAGCAGGAAGCTAGCCCGCAAGCAAGATGAAAGAAGTTACGGAGTAACAGGGACTTGATCCAGGTTGACTTCTTCGATCCGAATGTTCTGCTTGATCGTCAGACTATTGAGATAGCCGATCGGGTCATCGGGATTAAACACTGTGCCATCAGAAAGCGTGACCGGACGGCGATTAGGTTCAATATCAAGCATTCCGAGATCCCGTGCTGCTGCGCCGAATACATCTACGCGACGCGTCCGCTCTAGCACGTCTACCCAGTTGCGCGGGAAAGGAGTAATTCCCCAGCGTGCCAACTGCGTCATGACCCACAGTCCTTCGACCCGGTAGGGACAATTTGTCCGATCAACGTAAAACTGGTTGTAGCGCAGCAAAGAGCTGGGAGCTTCGCCCATGCCGCGATCGTAGGGCGTCACCAGACCCGGACGAATGTAATCGACCGATACGCCAATGTATTCAGGACGGGCAAGGATTTCGGCAATTTCTTCGCGGTTGCGGCGATCGTCGCAGTATTCGCAGGCTTCGAGCAGTGCCTTGACCAGCGCAATATGGGTTTGCGGATAGCGATTTGCCCAGTCTTCGCGCACACCCAGCACCTTTTCCAGGTGTCCCGACCAGATATCAAGGTCAGTGGCAATTACAAAGCCCAAGCCTTCCTGCACCGCTCGCGAGTTCCAGGGTTCGCCTGCACAATAGCCGTCGATCGCCCCGGTCTTTAGCGCGCTCACCATCTGAGCCGGCGGAATCATCACAATATTCACGTCCTGGTTGGGATCAATGCCGCCCGAAGCCAGCCAGTGTCGCAGCATCAGGTTGTGCATTGATGCCGGGTGAACCACTGCCAGCGTCAGCACTTTGTCCCGGTTGCGATCGATTGCCGCTTTCAGATCTGCTAGCGATCGCACACCTTCGTTGTAAAACCGCTTGCTGAGGGTAATCGCGTTTCCGTTGCGGCTCAGCACCATTCCCGTGACGATGGGCGTGGGCTGCATTCCTTTCATCCCCAAACTAAGGGCGAGCGGCATACCCGCGACCATTTGCGCCGCATCCAGACGACCGCTCATGATGCCATCGGCGATCGCTTTCCAGCCCGGTTCACGCGACAGAGTGACTTGCTCCAGTCCGTGCATTTGGAAGAAGCCCTTTTCTTTTGCCACTGCCAGCGGCGCACAGTCTGTCAGGGGAATAAAGCCAATTTCCAGGTTGATTTTTTCCAGCCCGTTGCCTGCAATCACCGGAATCACCTGACGCTGCTTTGCTCGCTTCTGCTGGTTCAGGAAATAATTGACTTCGTTTCGCAGACCATAAAAGCTGGGATGCCCCAGGACTGCCAATCGTTCACGCGGACGCTCAAACGGCACTTCTAGAATTTGTCCGATATGGGATTCGGGGCCGTTAGTGAGCATCACAATGCGATCGGACAGCAGCAGGGCTTCTTCGACATCGTGGGTCACCATAATGCAGGTCAACTCGTTTTGCTGAGCAATTTGCATGAGCTGATCTTGCAATCCGCTTCGGGTGAGGGCATCGAGCGCACCAAACGGCTCATCCAGCAGCAGCACCTTCGGGCGCAGCGCCAAAGCACGAGCAATTGCCACGCGCTGTTTCATGCCACCGGAAAGCTGTCCGGGTCGCTTGTCTGCCGCATGACGCAAATGCACTAGGTCAATGTGTTCTTCAACGATCGCCTGTCGCTCTGATTCCGGTTTGTCGCGCAGCACTCGATTCACTGCCAGGGCAATGTTTTGACGCACCGTGAGCCAGGGCAGCAGCGAATAGTTTTGAAACACCACCATGCGATCGGGTCCGGGTTTTGTCACTTGTCGCCCTTCCAGAACCACGCCACCTGCCGCAGGTTTTGCGAGCCCGGCAACAATGTTAAGCAGGGTCGATTTACCGCAGCCGGAATGCCCGAGCAGCGTCACAAATTCACCTTTTTTGATTTGCAGGTTGATGTTTTTGAGGGCGATATATTCACCGCCGCCGGGAAGCGGAAAGACTTGATCGATATGGTCGATGTGAACAAAAGAAGACATGGCAGGTTGAGGAGTGAAGGAGTGGATGGGTGGGGAGATACGGGGAGCGAGAAATAAGGGGTTAGTTTTGTTCGTCGGGGACGATGCGATGACCGATAAAGCTAATCAGGCGATCGAGTAATAGACCCACCAGACCCACGTAAAAGACTGCCAAGATTACTTCGCTCAAGCTGCCGCTGTTGTACGCATCCCAGATAAAGAAGCCGATGCCGACGCCGCCTGTGAGCATTTCTGCTGCAATAATCGCCAGCCACGATAGACCGACCGCAATCCGTAGTCCAGTAAAGATGTAGGGGAGAGCCGCAGGCAGCAGGACGTTAAAGAAATACTCGATGCGCGATAACTGAAGCACCTTTGCCACGTTGTTATAGTCCTGGGGAATATTGCGAACCCCCACTGCCGTATTGATGATGATGGGCCAGATCGCAGTAATAAAAATCACGAAAATGGCAGCAGGTTGGGAATCGCGGAACGCCGCCAGAGAAATCGGCAGCCATGCCAGGGGGGGAATCGTTCGCAACACCTGAAAGATGGGGTCAAGGGCGCGAAACATGAACAGGCTAACGCCGATCACAATTCCTAAACCAATTCCCGCTGCTGCTGCCAGGGTATAGCCTACCGCCACCCGCTTTAAACTTGCCGCAAGCTGCCAGAACAAGCCCTGGTCTGTGCCGTCGCCCTGAAAGAACGGATCGATAATCAGCGGGTCCCAGGTTTCTTGCAGCACTTTGGTCGGGCTAGGCAGCGTTGCATCCGCTCCAGAACAAAGAACTTGCCAGACGGTTAGAAATACAGCGATCGCAATCACGGTCGGAATTGCCCGCTTGAAAAATTGAGCGATTCGCGAGGGAAGCTGGGCTGCAAGCGAATTTCGGGAGCGATTGGTAATAACTGCCATGAGGAGTGGTAGAAAAAGAAACGATAAGGGGGATAGGGTCGTGAACGATCGGGAAAAGTAATTCTAGATTTCCTGTTTTAGATTTCCTGAAGAGGAACCGCAGATCGTGTAGGAGCATTTTGCAAAACGCCCTTACAGAATCGTGAAAGACAGGTCTAGGTTTCAGGAGATCATGGAAAAAGAATGGGAAAGGGAACGATCGCAGCGATTCAAAACTGAACCGTTCCCGCGTCAGACATCTGAAACTATGCTTTCTTGATTGCCAGGCCGTTGAGGTAGGTCTCTGGATTTTCGGGGTCGAACTTGACGCCATCGAAGAAGGTTTCAACGCCGCGTGAGGGGCTCTTGGGAATGGCAGCATCTTGACCGATCGCCTTAGCAGCTTCACGCCAGAGATCTTCCCGGTTTACTTGATCCACCAGCTTCTTCGCGTCAGTATCACCCGGCAGGTAGCCCCAGCGCATATCTTCAGTGACAAACCAGAGGTCGTGGCTCTTGTAGGGATAGGACGCGCCATTCTCCCAGAATTTCATCAGCAGATCGCTGTTCTCGAGCTTGCGACCATCGCCGAAATCAAAGTTGCCCTGGAGGCGTCCGAGGATGTCATCTTTGGGCACTTTCAGCCATTGGCGACCCGAAACGATGTCCACCATTTCCGCTTTGTTCTCAGCCTTCTCGCACCACATTTGTGCCTCTTGAACTGCCATCAGCAGAGCCTTGGTCGCCTTCGGGTTCTGATCCACCCAGTCAGCCCGCAGAGACAGCGCTTTTTCGGGGTGGTCTTTCCACATCTCGCCTGTTGTAAAAGCAGACACGCCGATTTTCTGGTTCACACTCTGCGCGTTCCAGGGTTCGCCCACACAAAAGGCATCCATGTTGCCGACTTTAAGATTGGCAACCATCTGAGGCGGCGGCACCACAATCACCGAGACATCCTTCGTCGGGTCAATGCCGCCTGCAGCCAGCCAGTAACGCATCCAAAGATCGTGGGTTCCGCCGGGGAAGGTGACTGCACACTTAATTTCCTTACCGCCTGCCTTGGCTTTTGCAAAAGCATCCTTCAGGGGAGAGCTATCAGCAGTGACATTCAGCCCTTTGTAGTCATTTGCCAGCGTGATGCCCTGTCCGTTGGCGTTCAGCCGCGCCAGGATGTACATTGGCACAGGCTTATTGCCTTTGGTGATTCTGCCGGTGGTCATCAGGTAGGGCATCGGCGTGAGGATGTGTGCGCCGTCAATTCCGCCCCCTTGAGAACCCAGTTCCAGGTTGTCGCGGGTGACAGCCCAGGATGCCTGCTTGGTCACTTCGACATCGGGCATTCCGTACTTGGCAAACAAGCCTTTTTCCTTCGCGATGATCAGGGGGGCCGCATCGGTAAGGGCAATAAAGCCGAGTTTAGCCGAGGTTACTTCTGGCGCATCCGCTGCCGAAATCGGAGCAGCCGCACTGGTGGTCGCCTGAGTATCCGTCTTTGACGCTGAGGAACTACAGCCGTGCATTAGTAGCGTTGCTGCCGTCGTTGCACCTGCTGTTACCAGGAAGTTGCGTCTCGAAATCTTGGACATGGATTCAATACCCTATGAATGAAAGTTGAGTGAAATTCAAGGAGTTAAAGCAAGCGAACTGATCCGATCGCAGGAGCAGACTATCCTGCAACACCAGACAATCGCATCATGACCCTTGACCTAGAACAATCCGTGAACCGAATCGAAGCAGCAATCAATGACTAAGCGCGAATTAAGCCGTGAATTAATCTGTGATGCTGTCGGCGATCGTCATAGCAATGATCAAAGCGTTTTCGGCGTTGCGCCAAACTGCTGAATCAGCAACTCGCGCAATACAGGCTTAAGGTCGTCGCAGGGAATGCCTTTCCGAACACAAGTGCCCAGATGAGCATCCTTGCCAACCTTGCCGCCCAGGTATAAATCGACCCCTTCAACGGTTTTGCCGTCCTTGCGAGTCTTTGTGCCCATCAATCCAATTTCCGCCACCTGCGGCTGACCACAGGAGTTGGGGCAGCCTGTCCAGTGAATGCGAACCGATCGCGCAAAGTCCAGTTCAGATTCCAGTTCGCGAATCATTGCCGTGGCTCGATTTTTGGTTTCGATCAGGGCAAAGTTGCAGAACTGTGAGCCCGTACAAGACACAAGCGATCGGCTCAGCGGAGCGGGATGGATGGAAAACTTTTGCAGCAGGGGTTCTTGCAACAGGGCATCGAGCCGGGAGTCGGGCACATGGGGAATGATCAGGTTTTGCTCGACTGTGAGCCGGATTTCGCCATTGCCGTAGACTTCAGCTAGTCGCGCTAGGTCATACATATCCGCAGCAAAGAGCCGTCCAACCGGAACGTGCAGTCCCACATAGTTTAGTCCGGGCTGCTTTTGCGGATACACGCCAATGTGGTCGCGCTTTTCCCAGTCGATTTCGTCTTTGGGGGCAGCAGGTGCAAGCGATCGTCCCAACTGCTGTTCGACTTCAGCCCGGAAGCGATCGAGTCCCCATTCGTCGATTAGCCACATCAGGCGCGACTTTTGACGGTTTGCCCGCAGTCCGTTATCCCGGTAGACTTCCAGGATGGCGCGGCAGAGCGAAACGACTTCAGCGGGAGAAACCCAGACATTCATCGGGATAGCAGCTTCACAGCGTTTCGCTGAGAAGAAGCCGCCCACCACCATATTAAAACCCAGGTCGCCCGACGGTGCGTAGGCAGGCACAAAGGCAATATCGTTGATTTCAGCATGGACTGAGTTATCGCGTCCACCTTCGATCGCAATGTTGAACTTGCGCGGCAAATTCGTAAATTCAGGATTACCTTTGCCGTTGCCCGTAATCATGTCCTGCACCTGCTGTACCAGATCGCGCACGTCGATCAGTTCGCTGGCATCGAGTCCGGCAACCGGGGAAGCGGTGATATTGCGGACGTTGTCCATTCCAGACTGCACACTGGTCAAGCCCACGGCATCCATGCGGTTAAAGATATCGGGAATATCTTCGATCCGAATGCCGCGAAGCTGAAGGTTTTGGCGGGTGGTGATATCTGCGTTGCCGCTGTCGCCGTATCGCTGCACAATGTCTGCCAGCACGTTCATTTGTGCGCTGGTGAGAATACCCGAAGGCATCCGCAGCCGCATCATAAATTCACCGGGCGTTACCGGACGAAAGAACACACCCAGCCACTTGAGGCGATAGTCGCGATCGGCTTCGTCAATGGCCTCCCAGCCGATTTGGGCAAAGTGAGACAGGTCTTGCTTAACTGCCAGTCCGTCCTTTTCGGCTTTGATTTTTTCAAACTTGTTCAAGCTCGTGGCTTGAGGGCTAATCACGCTGGTCACGGGTTTATCCTCTCAGGATGGCGGGGTGAAACCTGCTATTGGCATAGCGTAGGGGGAATGCATCTATCATTTGGTGCATTTTGTTACCAATTGTTTCCGACAATGAGCAATTTGCATCCTAGTGATGCGTTTTTTGCATAAGGTCGAATTATGAGCATTATTCAGGTTTAAGCAGAAGACGCCGAAGGCTCAAAAGTATTCAGGATGGAGCTTGCGGGCGATCGAACAAACTTTTATGTGGGTGGAAAATCAGCCATATTTCTATTTCTGTATTCCACGTAACTATTTTTTGAAGTATTGCTTTACAAGTGCTTCAGCTCACAATTTTGGTCCTTATAAACAGAGCTTATGAACACTAAAAGCAATCAAAAACTATTCGCCGAGAAGTAACCAGAGTTAAAAATTTGAAAGTTTAATAACCTTCTACAAACGTTCAAGAGCGACTCGATATCGTAACTTGCCTGGGTAATTCCACGATTCTTACAATCTAACTGAATCTTGCTAAATTACTGTCACTGTTTCATGACACCTAGCTTTTTTTAGACAGGTCTTAAAATCGCAGAGCTGGCTCTCGGAAAAGGTTTGGCAAGCTTTTTTGAGACATTGCAAGGCTTACAAAATAAATTGCTAAGGAAATTAATTGCAAGCCGACCTTAACACCTGGTTATAAAAACAAACGAGCAATGATGAAATAATCTCAATTCGTTCTAATCGCTCTCCTTCCCTAATCTCAGGATTTCGCCTAGCTTTAAATAAGCAAATCTAAGATAGAAACCCTTGAGCTGATGTAATCAAACTAGAAAAATTCAAAGCTTTATTTCGTATTGATAGCTACATTCGGTTGCGAGCCATGAAGCAACTGCATCAGAGATATGCGTTTTTTACAATTCGTGCCCGTTTTGTGGCTGAAGGCGATCGCATTCCAAAGCCTTTGATGCTGAAATACAGGATATACCGCTTTCTGAAAGCCCCTTTTTCCACTCAACCCTCAAGAGACTGCACCCCAAAGAGAAACTGCTTTGCCGCAGCCGCTAAACTGTTTCGACAGCCTCCAGCGTGAACTAAACTGCTCTTTAGCCTTCTGCCCCTGGAGATCCAAAGCTTTGCTCTGACTTGTTTTGCTCCGATCTGCTTTGCCCTGCCCTGCTTTGCCCTGCCTTAGAAGTCCACCCGATCGCCGACCTGCACTTTTACTGTTTCCGCTATGCCTTATCTTTCCGAATTCATTAACGAACCTTTTTCTGAATCTGATAATTGCAGCAATTCCGTTAGCTCTGTTCTGCATTGTGCCCTGATCGCGCTAGAGACAGGTGACTTCTACACCCGCTGGGAAGCTGCAAAGACAATCTCTGCCTGCGGCATTGAGGCGACGCAAAGCGGTTCCCCCGAAGAAGTAATTAATCCACTACTTAACCTGCTGCAAGAAGATTCTGAGGAAGAAGTGAGTTGGTACATCGCCCGAATTTTGGGCACGTTTGGCCATCCGCTTGCCGTGCAAGGCTTGACGCATTTGCTCCAGACTTCCTGCAGTGTAGATGTGGCAGGCATGGCAGCAACCGCGCTGGCAAACTGTGGTGCAGCCGCGATTCCTTCGCTGACCGATTTGCTGCATCAGCCTGAAATGAAGCTTCTGGCAATCCGGGCACTGGCACAGATTGAACATCCTGAAGTTGTACCCATTTTGTTGCCGCTTACATTAGACTCGCTGCCTGCGGTGAGATCGGCGGCGATCGATGCCCTAAGCCGTTTTTCGAGTTCCGCAATTCAAGACGCTCTGTTTGCTGCGCTACAGGATTTCGATAGTTCTGTCAGACGATCAGCCGTTGGCGCGTTGGGATTTCAGGCGCAGGTTCTGACTGGGGAAAACAATGCATTAATGGATGCAGTCATTCATGCCCTGAAGCCGCTGCTGTGGGATTTAGATCTGGAAGTCTGCTGTCAAACGGCTTTGACGCTAGGACGAATTGGTACAGCCGACGCAGTCTCGGAGCTCGGTAAAGTTCTGCAATCCAGTAACACTCCTGCTTCGTTACAGCAGGCAATCATTCGAGCGATCGGCTGGATTGGGACACCAGAGGCAATGGCTTGTCTACAGCAGGCACTCTTCAATTCCGCAATTCTGAACGATGAAAGCCAGATTGAAATCGTTACCGTGTTAGGACGGCTCAAGCAAGTAGAACTTTGCCCAACTGCTGTACAAAACCTGCTCGATTTGTTGCATACTCAGCACCCTATCAGCCAGACCAGCAAAGGCAAACAGACGATCGCCCACAGCCTGGGACAGCTTGCAGCAATTTCAGAAAGTAACATTTCAGCGAATCAACACTCGAATCAAAAGCAATCTAGTGAGGTGATCACTGCGCTGATCCGACTGCTAGAAGATTCAGATGCAGGCGTACAACTCCATGTGATTGCTGCGCTCAAAGCTTTTGACCAGGATGCAGTAAATTTTGAGCTGGTCAGATTCTCGCAGGATACAGCAATTTCTGCAAACCTGCGTAAAGGGATTGGGATTGCTCTAGCAGAACGAAAGCGATCGATTGAATGATTAAAGTCATGATTATCGCGTAGATATATCCCAAACGAGCTTTGGCTGCAAAAGGCGATGATCCTGTACAGCGTTTGGCTGGGCATTGGCTTCAGTCAGCACCTGACCGATGCCCAAAAATTGTCCTGACTGATTCTGTACTTGAAAATAAGAAGATTCTTGCTCAATCTGGATTTGCTCCAGAGACAGCCGCTTTCCCTGCGACCAGGCTAACGTTTGGTCAGAATTAAGAACCGCGATCGGCATTTGACCCAGAGCGATCGATGGCGGCATGAGAGATAAGGCATTTGCTTCCATTTGAGCCGCAACCGCTTCTAGCGAAAGGCTGTCCTGCAAAAAAAAATCGCTGCTGCGCGTTCTTAGCAATTTTGCCAGCGTTCCCCCGGTTCCCAAAACATCACCTAAATCTCGCGCAATCGATCGAATATACGTTCCCGTGCCGCAGTCGATCGCCAGATCTAATTCGGGATACTCGCCCGGTCGCCAATCAAGAATTTCGAGCCGATCGATTTGCACTGTTCGCACTGGAGCCTCAACGGTCTCGCCCGATCGCGCCAGCTCATAAAGCCGTTTACCCCCAACCTGAATCGCGCTATAGCTGGGCGGAATTTGGGCGATCGTGCCCTGAAATTTGGGCAGAGCTGCCTTTACCTGATCCTGCGTGAGTCCAGAGGCATCAAACTGGGATAGAACTTCCCCTTCCAGATCATCGGTTGTGGTTCGCAGCCCAAACCGAACTGTAGCTCGATAGGATTTTTGGTGGCTGAGATATTGCAGCAGGCGAGTCGCTTTTCCTACGGCGATCGGCAATACGCCTGTCGCTGCGGGATCGAGCGTGCCCCCATGACCAACCTTTTTGGTTCGCAGCAGTTTCCGTAGACGAGCAACGCAGTCGTGAGAAGTGAGTCCGGCAGGTTTGTTGAGGTTGAGGAAGCCGTGCATGGGGAGGGGGCGAATAAGGGCGGTGGAGAGGAGGAGAGGAGGAGAGGGGGATAAGGAAGCTGATATAGTTTACTGTTTGCGAGAGGCGATCGGCTGATCCCCTGATTTGGGGATTGGACAAGGACAGCACAACAAAGAAACAAAAAACCAGAAAAAAGACAAGAAAAAGGTGGGGTGTCCCACCTCTGTTTGTTCGATCGTGTCAAGCAAACCTGTTATTTCAGCCGATTGTTCAAGCTTGCAGGTACTTCTGCGCTCTGCAATTCCAAATTGCGACTTTACAAATGGCGAATGAGTATTACAGGCTCAGGTGAATGGGCAGGCTGCTAATTACCGTGTTCAGGTTTTCGGCGATCGTGCTGGTGATTTCCTGGGTAATAGGCAGACTATCGATCGCCATGCCTGCGGAGAGCAGCATCAGATAAAGAATGGAGTATTTGAACAGCGATCGGGCGGCTTGCTGATCCATCGGGTCTTTGAGTACTTCCCAGGCTTTAGCAAGAAAGAGTCCGCCGAGGGCGAGGGCGACGATCGCGTAGAAGGTTCCCATGACGTGCAGGGGGTAGACTAGCAGCAGCGTGACCGGCAACATCAGCAGCGTGTAGAGCCAGATTTGTTTTGCGGTTGCTTCGCGTCCGGCGACGACGGGCAACATCGGAACGCCGACTTTGGCATAGTCTTTCTCGATCATCATTGCCAGTGCCCAGAAGTGGGGCGGAGTCCAGAAAAAGACGATCGCAAAAAAGACCCAGGCTGCCCAGCTCAAATCACCTGTGACGGCTGCCCAGCCCACCAGAGGCGGAATCGCACCTGCCGCCCCGCCAATCACAATATTCTGGGTGCTATGTCGCTTTAACCAGTGGGTGTAGACCAGGACGTAGGTGACAATCCCGGACATCGCTAGGCAGGCACTCAGCAGATTGGCAAACACCGTCAGCAGCGTAAAGGAAGTGACGGCTAAACCGATCGCAAACAGCAGCGCGTGGAGCGGCTGAATTCGACCCGATGGCAGGGGACGATGGCGCGTCCGTTCCATTTCGTAGTCGATATCGCGATCGTATAAACAGTTGATCGTATTGGCGGAAGCGGCTGCCAGTGTGCCGCCTAGCAGAGTCACCAACAGCAGGAAGGGATCAACTTTGCCTTCTGCCGCAATCCACATACTGCCTGCGGTGGTGATTAACAGGAGAACAATAATCCGAGGTTTGGTCAGTTGCCAGTAACTCTGCATCACCTGCCAGAGGTTTTGGTGGTGTCTATGAGTTTCTGTCCAGGTGGTCTGTTGCATTACTTTTGAACCTGTATCGAAAAAGGAATGAAGGATCGGGGTGGAGGGGTGAGGAGATGAGGAGGTAAAGGGATAAAGGGTTAGGCAGGCTGGATGAAGTCGTTTTGCAGTGGAGTTGGAACTGGCTTTCGATCGCGGAGTCCCAGCACAGTAAAGCAAACCAGTGATCCGAGCAGCGAGGCTCCGACCATTTGGTGGGCGATCGTCAGCAGTTCGACCTGGAGGTGCAGTCGGAAGGTGGCAAAGCCAAGGGTCAATTGCAGCAGCAGCAGTAGTCCGACCAGGTTAGAAATTTGCCGGAGCGACCCGCTGAGGGCAGGCGTGCGCCATGCAGCAATCACAACTGCCAGCGTTATTAACGTAGCGGGAATAATGCCAAGCAGATGAATATTCATGACGCTACAAAGCTGGGTCACCACAAGACACTGGTGCAGTGCCCAGCGCGAACCCACCAGCGCACCCGAAATACTCTGGAGATAAATCAGAACGGCTGCCGTCAGACTGAGCCAGGGTAGCTTACCGACCGTTCCCGTGGGCTGATGGGGCAAAAGCAGTGTTCCCATCACCAGCAGCGTCATAAAGAAGGCGAGTGCCGTTCCCAGGTGGGCAGTCACAATATCAAACCGCAGCATCTCTGTTACGGTCAGTCCACCCAGTACGCCCTGAAACAGAATCAGACCTAGCGCGAGGGTGGCAACCCAGGGAGTCCAGCCGGGTAATGCCTGACGCTTCCACCAGGAGTAGCCGACCAGGACGATCGCCAATAGCCCAATCAGCGCAGCATCCAGGCGATGAATCCACTCCAGGAACACCTGAAGATTCATTTGCTGAGCCGGAAACAGCGTGCCGTAGCACAGGGGCCAATCGGGACAGGCCAGTCCGGCATTCATCACGCGGGTCGCGCTGCCGATCGCCATCAGGACTAGCGTTGCGATCGCCATTTTCCAGACCAGGCGGCGGACTCGGTCCTGGGGCGTGAAACGCGGTTGAGCCGTGGGTTTTTCGGTTGGGGGTTCAGGGACTTCTGAATGAATCGGGATGAGCATATCTGATTTCAGTTCTGGGTGGAGGGAATCAGGCATTTGCCATATCTCCTCTTCGCATTAAAACCATTAAGCTTAAGGAGAGAAATAAGACTAAATGCAGATTTTGCAGCATGATCTGCCAAAAGATAGATCGCCACCAAGCCATAAGAGAGAAGCTTGATGCTGACCAATATGTAATGTTGTGAAATTAAATTCTTGAACCTTACCCTTATATCAGTTTTTCGATTCGTCAGCGACGACGGCTGCAAACGGTGAAATCCGCTTTAGGCTGCTGTAGTCTCTACTGTAGATAGACAAATCTTGAAAGAGCAAATGCTTCGGAATTTCTTTTGATTCTTGAGATGAAAAATTTAACACAAATGCTTAAGGAACGATCGCTTCTCACTCTTCCAGGCTTGGCAACGAAGATTGCTCTGGATTATTCTGTCAATGAATTACTTCGACGGCAGAACAATTTTAGCGAGGAAATTATCTGAATGATCGTTTGGGGTCAGGCGAATGGAATACCAATCAAAAAACTTGGTCTATAGAATGATGGGTGCTATTGCTAGCCATACGACCGAGACGAAAATGCACAAGTAATGCAGAAACTTTGACTCGAATTTCTACTAGTGATGTTTCCACCAATGATGTTAGAGTGCGGTAGTGATGCGGGATCAGGGTAGAGTCTACTCTTTCCCTTGTCTCTAACTTTCTCCATTCTAGCGATTCAAACTTGATTTATCTGGATTTAGATTTAGATTCAGACCTGGATTGAGAACCGATTTTGAAAGGTTTCCTTGGCGATCGACTTCAGGCACAGATTCAGCAAACATGATCCCAAAGAAAACATTAAGAGTTAATGCAACTGGTTCGGTTATTACGGTTCGGTCGAGTGCCTATTGGATCTGTAATTTCTTTAGCAACTTATTAGTTTTTGAGTTGGTTAAAAGAAGAATCTTTCGCTAACGTGGGAGTTGGGCTATGTTTCAGCGTTTTAACCAGTTAATCTTGCTAAGCGTCACATTGAATCTTGCCGTCGCAACATAAGAATTCCTCACATCAGAGTTCTCGACATCCCGATTTGAGATCCAAAGGCTCGGCTCCATTTCCTGATTTGAAGCGTTGAACATCTTTCTCCAACCATCATAGTCATTCCTAAAGTGGTCATTCCTGAAATGGTTATCCCGTAAATAGTTATTCCTGAAATGGTTATCCCGTAAATAAAGTGGTGATCCCGTTAATGACTATGTATCTGTTCTCCTACTCTCCTGACTCACCGTGAAAAACATTCCGAATAGTATCCTGACGATGCTGGCTGGCATTGCACTAACGCTGGTGAGCATCTGGTATGGACAAAATCATGGATTGCTCCCCGTTCAGGCTTCCGACGATGCCAGAGTAATCGACGGGCTATTCAACACAATGCTGGTTGTGGGAACCGGAATCTTCCTGCTGGTGGAAGGCACGATTATTATCAGTGCCATTCGCTTCCGTCGCCGTAAGGGAGACACCACCGATGGTCCACCGATCGCTGGAAACATCACTTTGGAAATTGTCTGGACGGCGATCCCGGTGTTTATCGTCCTGTTCCTCAGCGTTTACAGCTTTGATGTCTACCGCAATATGGGTGGCTTTGATCCCGACGCGATCGAGGGTACACCAGAAGTGCAGGTGGCAATGGCAGATACCGATATGGCAACGCCGATCGTCGATGGACAGCAAAGCCATAAGACCCATTCCATGCATCATCATTTAGCCCTTGGCGTTGGGGCAGACCCCTCTACAGAGGGCAAAGAGCCTGACCTGAGCGTTGATGTAATGGGGCTTCAGTACGCCTGGATCTTTACCTATCCAGAAAGCGGCGTGACTTCGGGAGAACTGCACATCCCCGTGAACTCTGACATTAAGCTGACGATTAAAGCGCAGGACGTGCTGCACGCCTTTTGGCTGCCTGAGTTTCGTCTGAAGCAGGACGCGATCCCCGGTCAACCTGCCGAGCTGCGATTCCAGCCCAGATTGGAGGGCGAATACCCGATCGTCTGCGCGGAACTCTGCGGACCTTACCACGGCGCAATGGGTGCGAAGCTCTACGTCGAAAGCCAGGAAGCGTTTGATCAGTGGCTTCAGTCCCAGGTGGTCGCTCAAAAAGAGGGCGATCAAACAGTGGCGAGTTTGACCGATCGCACGGATGCTGACCGGTTGGCTCCTGTCGCTGCCGAGCTTGGCGTCACTGCCGAAACCCTGAAGTCGCTTCAGCCTGCGGCTTAATGTTCTTTCCTTTTTCTTGTTGGTCTTTTTATTGGCAACCGAGCTTATGACAAACGCAGAAATGCCAATCACTGCAAATTCTCCAGCCGTTGAGCAACACGGGCACGGCAAGTCCGAGCGTCGCTTGCGGGACTACTTCAGTTTTAATACGGACCACAAAGTGATCGGGATTCAGTATCTCGTCACTTCGTTTATCTTCTATTTGATCGGCGGCGT
Source organism: Leptolyngbya sp. ST-U4 (assembly GCF_039962215.1). Lineage (NCBI taxonomy): Bacteria > Bacillati > Cyanobacteriota > Cyanophyceae > Leptolyngbyales > Leptolyngbyaceae > Leptolyngbya > Leptolyngbya sp. ST-U4. Next base: position 67,399 of record NZ_JAMPKZ010000006.1, on the reverse strand, counting down.
GATGGCAGACATCATGCGAACCGAACTGGCAACGCCTGCTTCTGATCTGGTTCCGCCAGAGCTGTACAACAACCTGCTGACGCTGCACGGCACGATCATGATCTTTATGTGGATCATTCCTGCCGGAGCGGGGCTGGCAAACTACTTAATTCCGCTGATGATTGGGGCGCGAGACATGGCGTTTCCCAAGCTGAATGCCCTCGCTTTCTGGATGATTCCGATCGGCGGCATTCTGCTTGTGGGTAGTTTGCTGGTCGAGGCTCCGCAGGCAGGCTGGACATCCTATCCGCCCCTCAGTATCGTCAGCGGCAAAGTGGGTGAAGGCATCTGGATCTTTAGCTTGCTGATCCTGGGAACCTCCTCGATCCTGGGTGCGATTAACTTCCTGACGACCATCCTGAAGATGCGCGTCCCCAGCATGGGCTTAAACGATATGCCTGTGTTCTGCTGGTCAATGCTGGCAACGTCGGGCTTGGTTTTGCTTTCGACCCCCGTTCTGGCAGGTGCGCTGATTCTGCTGGCGTTTGATTTGCTGGTGGGCACGGCATTCTTCAATCCGCTGGGCGGCGGTGATCCGATCGTTTATCAGCACATGTTCTGGTTTTATTCCCATCCGGCGGTGTACATCATGATCCTGCCGCTGTTTGGAGCGATCTCAGAAATCATTCCGATTCACTCGCGCAAACCGCTGTTTGGCTATCGAGCCGTCGCGTATTCCAGTATGGCGATCGCTTTCCTGGGGCTAATGGTCTGGGCGCACCATATGTTTACCAGCGGCACTCCGGCATGGCTGCGCATGTTCTTTATGATCACGACGATGGTAATCGCTGTACCCACCGGGATCAAGATCTTTAGCTGGCTTGGCACCATGTGGGGCGGCAAAATTGCCCTCAATAGCGCGATGCTATTTGCGATGGGCTTTGTGGGGATGTTTGTGATCGGCGGCATCAGCGGCGTGATGGTCGCATCCGTTCCGTTTGATATCCACGTTCACGATACCTATTTCATCGTGGCGCACCTGCACTATGTGCTGTTTGGCGGCAGTGTGTTTGGCATCTTTGCGGCAGTCTATCACTGGTTCCCGAAGATGACCGGACGCATGATGAACGAAACGCTTGGGAGAATTCACTTTGCCCTGACGCTGATCGGCATGAACCTCACCTTTATGCCCATGCACAAGCTTGGCATGATGGGCATGAACCGCCGGATTGCCATGTACGATCCGCGCTTTACGTCGCTGAACCAAATGGCAACCGTGGGAGCTTACATTCTCGCCGTTTCCACCTTTCCCTTCTTGATCAATGCGATTTGGAGCTGGTGGAAAGGCAAACCCGCAGGCGATAACCCCTGGAATGCGCTGACGCTGGAATGGATGACGACTTCTCCTCCGGCGATCGAAAACTTCGAGGTGCTGCCCGTCCTGACGCATGGTCCTTATGACTACGGCGTTGACCCAGAAGTGGACAACCGCGAAAACGAGCCGCCACTTACGTCGCCTCAGCTTCAGCCTGACTCTTCGCCTCTGTCTTAACCCTAGACCCTAGCAACTGGAGACTCTATGCAAGGATCAATCGAAGGAACGGCTGTCGATCGGGTTGGACAGCACTACGACACCCCCAGCGCAGCCGCCCACGAAGAGCATCCCGACTTCCGCATTTTTGGGATCATCGTTTTTCTGGTTGCAGAAAGCATGATCTTCCTGGGGCTGTTTGTGGCCTATCTCACCTTCCGCGCGGTTTATCCGAATTGGCCCCCTGAAGGTACGCCGGAACGGGAACTGCTGCTGCCCGGAATTAACACCATTTTGCTGGTGTCGAGTAGTTTTGTAATTCACAACGCTGACACTGCCATCAAGCAAAACAACGTTGCTAAATTCCGCGCCTGGTTTGCAGCTACAGGGCTGATGGGCGTCATTTTCCTGATCGGTCAGCTCTACGAATATTTTCACCTGGAATTCGGGCTGAAAACAAACCTCTACGCCAGTACCTTTTATGTGCTAACAGGCTTCCACGGTCTGCACGTTTTGTTCGGGCTGGTGCTGATTCTGTCAGTATTGTGGCGATCGAGAAACCGCGCCCACTATTCCAGCGAACATCACTTTGGCATCGAAGCGGCTGAACTCTACTGGCACTTCGTTGACGTGGTGTGGGTGGTTCTCTTTGTCCTGCTTTATCTGCTTTAGAACCATTGCCTGATCATTTATTTGAGGAATGTTTAACATTCTGTATTGCCCCTTATTACCCCCTAAATCATTCATAAACGGGGGACTTTGAAACTCGAAGCAGGCACAGTCAGATGTAAAAACATTTGCAAAAATAAAGGGATGGAGGTTTATTCACATAACCTTCGCCCTTTTTTTTGATTCCTCCCCTTACTCCTTTTCAATTACCCGCCGCATCTCCCCATCCCCTCACTCCATTACCCCTCACCACACTATGGGCACTTCTCTCGACATCAATACCACCAATTTCGATACTGAAGTCGTTCAGGCGTCCTACGATTGCCCCGTTCTCATTGATTTCTACGCAACGTGGTGCGGTCCCTGTCAGATGCTGAAGCCAATGCTGGAAAAGCTGGCGCAGGAATATAATTTTGTGCTGGCAAAGGTAGACATTGATCAAAGCCCGGAGTTGGCGAATCAGTATCACGTTGAAGGTGTGCCGGATGTGCGAGTGGTGAACCAGGGAGAAGTGCATCCCGGATTTGTGGGAGTGTTACCTGAGCCGAAACTGCGTCAGTTGCTTGCAAACCTGAATTTGAAGTCTGAGCTGGATGCCGGACTCGACGCGATTCGCGTAGCAATGGCAGCAAGCGAAGTCGAAGAAGCGAAGGTATTATTTGCGCGGCTCATTGAGAAATATCCCAAGAACGGCAAGCTGGTGATTTCTGCCGCACGGTTCCTAATGGGTCAGGGCAAGCAAGAGTCTGCCGAAAAGCTGCTGAGCAATATTCAGGAAAACGAAAAGCCCTTTTATGCTCAGGCAAAGGCACTGCGAGATCTGGTGCAGCTTCAGCAGGAAGGTCAGGAAATGCCTGATACCGATCAAACCGATCGCGATCGCGCCTTTTTTACAGCAGTCAATCAGGCGTTGCAGGAAGACAACGAAGCCGCGCTGGAAGGTTTTTTGGCGATCGTGGCTCAGAGCCGCAAATATCGCAATGACGGGGCCAGAAAAGCGATGCTGCTGGTGTTTGAACTGATGGGCGACGAGCATCCCCTCACGCCGGTTTATCGCAAGAAACTGGTGCAGACGCTGTATTAATTCGACAGGATTCGCTTTGATAAGATTAGCTTTGACAGAATCCGCTTGACAGGAGCCGGCATTGCTGAATGGAAATCGGATTCTTGGATAGAAAGTTCTCTGCTAGGGTCGGTTTCTAAAACCCCCTTCAAAATTCATACATGGGATCAGCAACGTGCTGTGAGACGATCGCAGCAGAATTCAGACAAAACAATGCAAAAGGGATTTCCATCTACTGCGATATTCGAGATGTCTTTGCCTCGTATTTGAAGCAGCAGGAAAAGCCGTTTGAGTCGCTCTGGAACGAGGGATTCGTCGAAACCTGTTTGATTACTACGATCGAGAAATTCTGCTGCACATCAATCACATTCGATCGGGAAAGCTTAGACAATGGCAGCAAGATCTTGCTGCGAATCAAGCTGCACAGATTCAAGCAAAGGTAAACGAATGGTGTGTAAACCATCGCATTGATCCAGAAATTTTTCTATAGGATTGAAACTTTGGTAGCGTGGGGGAAGCGGTTTGAACAGTTGCGATCGTCACTTAAACTTCTAGCCGCTAATGCTGCAGAAAACTCGGCTTCCTATGGTTTCAAATTAGAAGAAACAAAAAAAGAGCAGACGAATCTGCTCCCAAATTTATCTTTCGGTGAATGCAACGCTACGAATCGTAGGTGTTTTTGCCCGTGAACTTGAGTGATGCAGCTTCAGGATTTTGACCGATACTGCGATCGTTCTTACCGAAGTAAGTCCGTCCCTGGTTCACCTTCTCAGGGAAGACTCCATCCGACGGGTGGAGATACTGGATCTCGCCGTTCGCATAGATTCGGTAGATTTTGAAGTTGTCCATCTTGGGCTTGAACTTGTTGCGGAACTGCGCACCGAGAGCGATACATTGCTCTTTCCGGGCAAAATACAGCAGGTTATCACCCTGCCGCATTACCGCAGCCCCACCAGTAGGCATTTCAAACACCTGTTCTTGCGGACTAGTCCAGGTGATGGCGTATCTTTCTTCTTCAAACGCAGCCGTGAGCAGTCCGCCCGTGCTGCCGCCGAAGATAGGAGTTTGTCCAGTAAGAGTTTCTGTCATGAACGTTTCTCTGAACATTTTTCACGCATCCTATCATTCGACCCTTTTCACATTCTCAATTTTGTATGGAACTGTAATAGTTCTTTAGAGAGAGTGGAACAGGCTGAGGGAGCGCGGTTGTCTCAGGTCATTTACTCTAAATCCGGAATCAGCTACTCTAAATACGGAATTAACTGAAGCTCCCCCAATCCCAAATCCTGTGCGGCGATGCAGCGCGTTTCAAACAGAGCCATCATGTCGTTGAACTGCGGGTTGCCGCTCGATGCACCCTTGAGTCCTCTAGCAATAATCAAGCCACAGTAGCCCTTCGTTTTCTTGCAGCGTTGATCCCACTTTTTGCGGGCCTGGATGTGAACTGAGTCATTTTCGTGAAACTCGCCAAACAGGTGGAGTTCGTCGTCCTGGGTTTGCAGCACGCCCAAATCGTATCGCTCTTCCGAAAAGGGGTCTTCGCCGGGGTTAAAGCAAATTGCCTTCAGTCCGCCTGCAGTTTTGATCGCTTCGATCAGTTCGGCGGCTTTGGGGCGAGAAGTTTGGATCAAGATCACGGGAAACCCATCAGCATCAGTCGGAAACTCTGCCCCAGCTTCCTGATAAAACTTAACGCTGCTCCGCAAGAGCTCCAGCACATCCCAGGACATCGCGCCTAGGCTGTAGAAGGATTCAGACGGCACTAGATGATTGTTTAGCAGCGGCGGCGCACCAAACGGAAAATCTTCGTCGGGAAATCCAGCGGCGATCGTCATTTCCGATAGTTCATCCGCGAGGTTGGGCAGCGTTGCTACCTTGACCGATATCTTTTGGTCGGGGTGCGTGGGATTCGGGATGCGATAGTTTCCTGAAACAGAAGGAAAGTCTTCCTGTTCTAAACGAGAGAGCGACTTTTGAAAGAATCGGTGCAGTGCCTTCAGCGCAACGAGAACGGTAATGGCTTCTTCTTCATGCAGAATGGGACGCATTCCTTCTAGCGGGTGCAGGTTGCCAAACGTAGGCGTGACGCCTGCCTGGGCATAAAACTCTGCTGCCGCAGGCGATTCTTCGTCCGGACGAAGGTTGCCGTCCTGCTCAAAGGTGACAAACAGACAATCCTGTTCCAGAAACGCTTCTTCCAAACCTTCGGGCGAGTCTCCGGCAGCCAGCACCCGCTGACGAAACTGCTTCAGTGAGTCGATCGATCGATACATCAGCAGCCCGTACTCCATGCCCAGCATGCCCAGAATCGAGACATAGAGAGTCCCGACATCTGCGCCTGTGATTTCAACCGAGATAATCTTTTCCTCGTCCAGCACTTCCCAGGGAGCATCCTGCCAGATATCAGCAGTTGCTTCGAGAATGGTGGCTTCGTGTTCCGGCGGAAGTTGAGGCGGCTGGGGCTTGACCGCAGACTGCAACCCCTCAAAAATCTCGTCAATGATTGGTAGTTCGGGCGCGTATTCGATCGTGATATCCAGCTCTTGCAGCACACCTCTGAGAAAAAACTGAATCTCTCGATCGCGCACCACAATTTTTTGAGGACGGGCAGGCAGGGCTGAACCTTGCGGATATTCCATTGCCTGAAGCAGCGTTCGCACGATCGCCTCGTGTCCGACCTCTCCGGAAACCATGTCCATTGCCCGCACCATCCCTTCTGTGCCGTCCACCCACAGAATGCAGTGATTTGCTTTGCGTCCTGGATTGTCAAGCGACGTGACCCCAAACTCTGGCAGCAATGACCGTCGATCGCCTTCCCACACGCTGGGAATCTGGCGCAATTGTTGCAACCGACGACGGGTAGAGCGATTCAGAGCAGTCATAGCCAAACTCACCACAAGACGGGACAGACAGATGCAGCATTGCCTACCGTTTTCTCGACAAGTGCTTCAACCAGCCTTTCGATTAGTTACGGAAGCAACGGATGGATTTCAGCCATTCTAGCGGGGTTTGCTCCCGGTAAACGGGAAGTTTGTGCTTCTAGAATGCTGCTTATCATTAGGATAATCGTTTGGCATTGGGGTTGAGTGAGGTTTCGTGGTTGAGTGCATGGGCTGCTAGCTTTAATCTATAAAAGTCAGGGGTCTTGGCGATCGCAAAGTATCGCAAAGCTGGGTGAATGGGCAGATGAGTGGATGGGTAGATGAGTGGATGAGTGAATGGATGAGTGGGGTTAGTTTGATGGGGATTGGAGGAGTTTGCTGAAGCAGCGATAGAATAGAGTAAGGAGTAGTAGACTGCAACAGCAAGGGAGTCTCAAACACATGACACAAGCAGCACCTCAACAGCGAGGAGGCATCCTAATGAGCGAATCCGCCCTCCGCCATGTCATGGCACTGCGAGACAGGCAGGGAAAAGATCTGTGCCTGCGGGTCGGTGTGCGGCAAGGTGGCTGTTCGGGAATGTCCTACACAATGGACTTTGAAGACCCCAACAACATCCGCGATAACGACGAAGTGTATGACTACGATGGGTTTAAGGTCGTTTGCGATCCTAAGAGTATGCTGTACCTCTACGGCTTGATGCTGGACTACAGCGATGCGCTGATTGGCGGCGGCTTCCAGTTCACCAATCCCAACGCTAATCAAACCTGTGGCTGCGGCAAGTCTTTCTCGTAGCACTCCTACAGAATATATCCTGTAGAATTCTGTCTGCAGTGAGCCTGGTTATCGATTCCTAGATTATCGGGTCACAAGTTATCGATTTCACAAATTATCGATTTAGCAGTTAGATTCATTCATCGTCTGTCGATCGCCCTCTATTTACTGCACCCGTTGCAGGATGAAGGGCGATTTGTTTTAGCTGCTCGTAATTGAGCTTGCCCTGCAAATTGCGCGGAATGCGATCGACAATAAGCCATTTTTTGGGCTGTTTATAGCGGCTGAGCTTGAGCTGAAGGGCTGCTTCGAGGGTCGAAATCGAGAAGTCTGGAACGAGGCCTGAAACAGGAACAATCAGCGCAGTCACGACTTCACCCCAGGCACGATGCGAAGCAGTTTCCCCTTCAAAAGAATCGGGTAGTCCAATCACGCAGACATCCTGCACTAAACCCGTTTGGCGAATCGCGGCTTCGACTTCTGCCGGAAAGACATTTTCGCCGCCTGTGATAATCTTCTGGCTGTTGCGTCCGATCAGGTGCAGATAGCCTGCTGAGTCAAAATAGCCCAGGTCATCGGTGACAAGCTGCTGGGTTTGCTCAAGCTGAGAGTTGGGCTGAGCAGGAAGATAGCCACGACAGAGGGAGGCGGCACGAATGGTGATAATTCCGCTTTGTCCGGGTTCGACTGGGTTTCCCTGCGGATCGCGCACCGTCACCTGAGCGTGGGGTAATACTTGACCGCATCCCGGTGCAAAGCAGCTCCCCCTTTGGGGTAATCGCCCCTGCAAAAACTCCTCTGGCTTCAGGGCAACAACCTGAGAAGCGGTTTCAGTCATGCCGTAGGTAAGGGCAATTCGCAGTTGATGCGATCGAGCCGTTTCCAGCAGATCTGGCCAGGCAGGCGCACCGCCCAGCATTATCATTTGAAATTGTGAGAGCCAGTCGAGGTTAGCGGGATTTTGCAGTAATCGCTGAAGCTGGGTGGGAACGAGGGAAATGAAAAACTCAGCAGGGTCAATGTGCTGAATTTGCTGTGCTAAGTCCTTGGAGGCAAACAGGGCAAACTTGCCACCCGAGCAGAACGATCGCATAAACTGCATCAATCCGCTCACATGAAACAGCGGCAGCACACAGCAAGAATTGACGCGCTCCGAAGTAGTGCTCTCTTTGGAGCAATCGATTTGAAAATAGGCTCGAAAGCCTGCTACGGAAGCCGTTAATGTTTCCCAGGTGTGCAGCGCGAAGCGAATCTGCCCCGATGATCCGCCTGTGGGAATGCCGATAATCCCAGGGGAAGAACTGCTTCCCATCGTGCCTGTTGGAAACTGCGGCTTCTGATGACTCACAAGCAACGGGGAATCATGCTGTCCAGAGATCCAAACGCAAGCAGGCTGAACCAGAGATAACACACTCTTCCACTCTGCCTCCGCCCACTGCGGGTTTCCCAGAAATACCGGACATTCTGCTGCCACGGCTGCAACAAATCCTGCCAGAAAATCGATCGGCTCAGGCTCTGCCAGCAACACCGTTGGATTCGCCTGATCAAGCTGCGTGAGCATCTGAAATCGCTGTTCTGCTCGATCGACTAACTCCGCTCCGTCCAAGCCGATCAACCGCTGCTGATTCGATTGCTGCTTCAGGGTTTCTAGCAGATCTAGCCTCATGAGCCGACCTCTGCCAAATCACGCCAGAGCAAATCCGCTTCCTGCTTTCCCCAGTCATCTGCAAACCACTGATCCACCCCAAATCCGATCGATCGCTTTGTGAGTTGGGTGGAAGGAATCAGAAAATCTTCGATGTAGCGTCGCCCGATCGTCGTTTCCAGGGCAGAAGACCAGATGACATCCGGCTGATACTCCTGGCAAAACTGGTGCAGCCGCGAGGGAGATCCAGCAATGGCAGGCTTGATCACAAAAATGCCCCGCCATCCCTGCCGATAGCAGTCCTGAAGCTGATCGATCGTCGCTACGGACTCATCCAGCCCAATCGGTGTGTGAAACTGCTGATTAAGCTGCTGCATTTGCTCAAATTGATCGGGCGAAAGCGGCTGTTCAATTAGCTCGATTTGCGGCGGGTTCTGGGAATGACAATCGCACCATTCCAACCAACGATAAGCCTCTGTTTCGCTCAATCCCCCGTTCGCATCAAGCCGCAATTTTGCTTGTTCAGGAAGAACTTTGAGCAGGCGATCGAGCTGAGCCATTTCGCGATCGATTGCCTGCACGCCAATTTTGCACTTAAACGTGAGTTCGGGTTCGCCAAATTCAGACAGGATTCTAGAAGAGTGCTTGCCCCGCAGGGATGCCCCCCTAGGCTGGAAGGAACCGAGCCGCTCATTTTGAATCTCAAAGTTTTCCAGCATTAAGGGATTGAGGGATCTGATGTAAGACTCCTCGCCCTGCTCCAATTTCGTCTCATCCGCAAGCACTGCCTCCGGCGACAACAGCACACTGCAAGGCAAATTCAATCGCGAGGCAGTATCGATCGCCCCACACCCCAGCGTTTCCAGAGCAGACTCCAGCCCAAACTGACAGGCAGGTAATTGATTCGGAATTTCAGCAATTTGCTCCTCGGTTATCTGTCCCTTCAACGACTGGCAAAACTCGATCGCTTGATCGATTGTCTCACTGCCAAACCAGGAAATCGGGGCAATTTCGCCCCAGCCCATTTGCTGATTATTATGCTGCAAACGCACGATAATTCCCTCACGCTCCGACCAACTGCCGTGGTGAGTTCGGAGCGGCTGACGAAACAATCGCCGATATCGCCGCCACTCAAAGGAATAAACAGCCACAGGAGAAACCGCCTACCTGAAGCTTAGTAACCGTCTGCCATTTCGGTGCGGCTACCCTTAGCCCGCTCTTTCGCTTTGGCGGCACTCTTTTTCAGTGCGTCGAGCCGCTGCTCATAGCGTTTCCGCTGCTTTTTCTTCGGCGTTTGCTCGATTAAAACTTTCAGTGCACTGCCTAAACTCTTGTAGGCATTAGGAAGCGTGTAGCCAAATCGGGTTGCCAGGGCGATCGCTTTTTCGTCTGCCTGGATTGCTTCTTGAAGCGTCTTTTCCCCATTGTTGCGAACGTAGAGCCGCCAGCCCGAAACACCGCACAGTGCCAATGCCAGTATCAGCAGCAAGCCATCTTGTACCCAGAGTTCGCCCACTGCACCGCCCAGACCGATCGCCAGAGCTGCCATCTCCCAGCCGTCACGGGGAATTGTATCGTTCTGAACGCGGGCAACCTCATGCCAGAACAGCAGATTGCGCTGATCCAGTGCCAACTGATCCCACTTTACCAGGTCGATTTGCACTTCGATCTGGTCTTTTCCAATTTCCTCACTGGTGATCAGTACCGGATTGACAGCCGTTGAAGCTTCAACCGTTACCCAGCTCTTCAGTTCCGGCGGCAGCAAGCTCTTGAGCCGTCTCAGTTCACTCAGATCCGATCGTGCGGTGGAAGTGGCGTAGGAGGTCATAGTTTAGCCCTGCAAACGATATCGAATAGGTCAGCGTTATTGCGTTCAGGTTATGGCTTTGTGAATCGCATTTTCAGAGAGTATAGCGGTCTTTTACTCCCTTGTTTTCTATATTAGCGATCGAGTGAAAGAAATCGATCGGACTCACCCAATACACGAAAGCTAGTCCTCCATTCGGGTGAGCGATCGTCCAAATTGCTTCTGCAAATGATCTGGAGCTGGGTGACGTTGAGCAACAGTTTGACCTGCAATAGGTCAGGAACCCGATTTTTTGGCGAATGGCAATAGCCTGCTGCAGCGAGCGAAGCGGTAGAGGCACAGTGGCTCGATCGAATCAAGGCGGATTTTTTGAGTCTGATCAAGTATCCACCGCATGAAGAGATTGTCAAAATGTTTGTGCTGGCTCTCGGGCGATCGCGAATAAGATTCAACGTTCAGGCAATGCTGCCTCGCTTTCGAGCTTCTTTGTAAGAAGTTCCAATATTTTGCAAGCCCGATCGAATCATTTGTTGTTCCAGTAATGCGAAAAACCGGGCACGATCGCCCCCACGCACGACCGCCTGATTATGTGCTTCTGCCAGGGCAACCGGATAGCCGTAGCCTTTTTGCACCTGGGTTAAAGTCAGACTGAGGGCAGTTTCCAGCAAAGTCGGATTTTCGGCAACCCAGGCAGGAAACTCCACCCGCGCAATTTCAGAACCTACGTTGACATAGCAAAAGTAAATTGCCTGATCGCCGTACCATTCCAGAATCTTGGCAGAGCTGCGCCAGAGTGCCCCCCGCTGACCCGGTTCAAGCAGCAACCCCCAGAGAGCCGTATCCCGAAGCGGAGCAAACACCTGGCAGGGAGCCGTTTCAGTCGCACCCGGACAAAAGGTGTGACAGTCGGGAGCCGGAAAAGGACAGGTATGGAACCGCAGAAAGTTGAGTGCTTCTCCGCTTCGTGCTGCGCTGAGATAGCCCACTAGCGGAACCTGTTTCGATCGCAGTCGATCCCAGGCGGTCAAAATGGGAGGCAAGAGTCGATCGCGAGCTTCCGTGGGCAGAGCTTCCAGAAACCAGTAAATCAGCGAACCGTCTACCATTGCCAGACGTGGCGGCACTTCAGGAACTGCATAGGGAATCGAAAGCTGATGGCTAGATGAATCGCTGGCAGAGTCGATCGCGGTAGAAACTGCGGCAATCCCAGCAGACGAATTTGCGAGATGGGAATCTGCAATCTGGGAATTAGTGAACTGGGAATTTGCAAGCTCTGAATCTGCAAGCTCTGAATCTGCAAACTGATGAATTGCTAGCTCTGCCAGGGTTTCCACTTCGGACACCGTGCGTTGATAGCCCATCCACTCCTCGGTGCGGATGCCCCACTGCCGCGACACATAAAGATCCTCCGGGCGATAAAACACCTCCGGCAGGCTATCCAGCAACGGATGGCGATTTTGCCCATAGTGCAGCACAATTCGCCCAACGTTGATCAAATAGCAGTAGGCAATTTCGTGATGGCTGGGGGCAATTTGCGACCCGTCTGTGGCGATGACGCTGTGAAGGGCTGGGGCAGGCGCAATGCTAACTCGCGTATCGAGCGGTTCCACAGGTTCCGCTGCTGTAAACCCCAATCGATCGCGCCACTGAGTTTGCAGAGCCAGCAATTCTTCCTGTCGATCGCGGGCTTGCGCTAAAAGCTGTTCTGCCAGCTCTAACCGTTGACGGGCAGCGGTGGCTTCCTGGGTCAGGTGTTGACCAATGCCCTGCATCTGGCGGGCAAGCTTCATCAGGTCAAGCATTCGGTTTGGGGTGCGAAAGCATTAATTAAGGGTGAATCGGTCGAGATACAGATGTTCTTTATCTTACTCTGTCTTAGTTAATAGAACGCTTCATTCCTTCTATAGACGCAGGTGACAGGCTAAATTCGTTAATTTAGATGACTCAAACATAGAAAGATCCATAAGAATAAAAATGACTTCTAAAAAGAAATCGAAGAAAAAAAACCAATCTACTGAATCGCAAAATAACGGCTTGTTGGGCGGACGACTCAACGGAATTGCCGTCGCACTCCTGACCACACTGGTGACTGAAATTGTGCAGCAAGTGCTTGAGCGTCTTTTCCGATCTAATGCACAATCCGACGCAGCGGGTGATCATTCTGAGGAAGCCAAATCAGATTTGCCGATGAACGCTAAGCCGATAGGCGCTGAGTTAGAAAATAAGCCCGTTGCCACCGTTGCTGGCGCGGTAAGCGATCGCGTTACCCAGATCAAGCCTGGGATGCAGGACATTCTTAAAACGGTGCGAGCGGCTGTAGAGGAAGCTACCCCGCGTCTAAATGAAGCGATCGCCGTGCTGCAAGCCTCCTCAAACGACCCAAAACAAGCGGTTGCTACGCTGGTGCGTGATGTTGTCACTGAAACCAAAGAAAACTTGAGTACGGCTGCTCCAAATCTAGATAGCTGGATTAATAGCGCGATGAATACAACTCAGGCTGTGCTTGCTGGCGTTGCTGCAGTGAACTCAGAAGAACCCAAACAAAAACATAAGAAAAAGAAAGGCAAAAAGAACAAAGGCAAAAACTCGAAGAAATAAACGCTGACGGTTGGGTAGACCTTTTGGGGAATGCTTTGATGATCCAAGCTAAAAAAAATACGCAAATTAGAAGATTCTTCCGCCCGCTTAACAATACTGCCCGCGTGGAATGAAGCCCGATTTGGTCATCTGGCAAAAGAATATATCTGTAAACAGAAAGACTCCCCCTGATAGAGGAGTCCTTTTTCGTTTTAGCGTTGCTAAACGATGGAATGGCTCACCACCAAACACCGCGATGTATCTCTTCAACTCAGCAACGCCCTAATTTGAACCAGTCACCGGTTATGGCTGAGCCAGTCTCAGCGACATTACACTACTGGTTTCCGTGGACGCAGCGACGCTTCTTTCACCAACTTGATTGGCGACCTCAGTGAGAATTCGATCTAATGCTGCACCAGCCGCTTCATTAGAGAAGTGTTCAGCCGCGTAGCGCATTGCATTTTGACCCAGGCGATTCCGCAATTCGTGATCTTCCCACAGCTTTTGAATGGCATCGGTTAAATCTTTAACAGAGTGTGGCTCCACGAGCAAACCCGTCTCTCCGTCAATAATGTAATCCTCTGCCCCGTTGCAGCGTGTGGCAATCAGTGCCCGACCCATCCGCATTGCCTCAACAATGGTGACTTGTCCGGCGGCGGTGATTTGCTCATTGGGCACCATGGGTACCACACTGATTCGAGCTTCTTGAGCTAGACGCAGACAGTCTTGTTTGCCAATATCAAACGGGGTTTGCACTTGCGAAGGCACGCTGATTCCTTCTAGCGATCGCTTGCTAGCAGCCACAATCGTCGGGATGTTGAGGGTTTTGACCGCTTCAAATAAGGCAGGAAAATCCCGATGGGCAGACCCCAGTGCTGCAATGAACGGCTGAGCGGTGTTTTCCTCATAAGTTACCGGAATTTCTGGAACCTGATAAGGAACAAACTCAAACCGCTCAATGGGCAGTTCCAGCCAATCGCTGTAAATCTGCCGCTCACGTTGCGTATGAACGACAAAGCGATCGATCGCTTGACTGCTTTTTTGAGCGAGTAGACGACGCACTCCCGAAGAACAAGTCCCCACATTGTACATCCATGCCACGACCGGGGCATCTTTGCGGAGTAAATGCTTTTGCATCGCTACAGCTGCGGCAAGTTGCGGAAAAACGGTAATCACACCTCCATGTGTTCTGTGGAGGGCGTCGCTTGCCTGGAACCAATGATCCATCCATTCCTTCAAGTCTGTCACCGAGGATTTGCGGGTGTGCCAGCTCGCAAGGGGTACGCAGCGAGGGATGATCGTGAAGTGATGCTGGTGGTTCTTCACAAAGGGGGTCAGCCAGGTAGAGGTCGTCAAATTAAGATCGTGAATAAACGAAGCCGCAACAGTCCAATGCATAGTATTAAACCCCGTGCTGGTAAGTGATTTGAAGGGCTGAATTCAACCTAAATTAGTGAATTACCCTGAAAAAACTTCTCTGCTTTACGAACTCACGCCAATCGAGCGAAACCTGAAGCCTTTGACAAGTTTTTGTGGTGCGAGTGCCACTCGTTGATGAGTCACCCAAGTCAAGATCAGGCTAAGTGGTGCACTATGCAACTTGCACTGAATTGCTTTAAGGAGACTCGCTAAACTATAGGATCTCGGACTCAAATTCTCCGTGCCTGCCCGCCTTAACCTGTGTTTCACAAAAACAGAAATAATATACTGGACGCCTAGGTAGTTTTTGCAAAGCATATTTGCTTTATTTTTTCAGCTTACGCCAGTGTAAATACACAAAAGCCAGTGCAGTAAGCAATGCTTTGTAGTAACGTTGTCGAATGACATGACAGACTCCAGTAAATTGGATAGCAGTAGGGGGTCTGCAAATGTATCGAATTATTCGTGACGAACGTAATTGGGCTATATTCATTTTTTACTAGTAGACCCCACCTTCAAGCAATCTCTGCTCAACAAGAAAATATGAAGAAACTAAGGATTTGATGAGAGAGCCGCAAAGCTTTAGGCTGTGACCGAGTCAGCAGAGGAAATTCAATAGAAATACGATCGGTGTTCCTAGTTCCCCACTATCTCCCCAAATTGATTCACTGCTTGTATAAAACATAAAGTTCTTCAGCGAACACATCGGGTCATGCCATCATTAATAAAATACGGGTGTAATTTGGTGTAACCTTCCTTCCATGCACGGATACATTCCTCCAGAACGGTTCTTTCCTTATCTAACCTGGACCACAATTCAGGCAATGCCCGATAAGGATAACGTTGTCCTGATTCAGCCGATCGGGGCGATCGAGCAGCATGGACCCCATTTACCGCTGATTGTAGATGCCGCAATTAGTACGGCAGTTGTTGGCAGAACCCTATCAAAGCTCGATGAGGAAATTCCTGCTTACGCACTGCCCACGCTGCATTACGGCAAATCAAACGAACACTGGCACTTTCCCGGCACAATTACCCTTTCGGCTCAAACGCTCATCACGATGCTGATGGAAGTGGGAGAAAGCCTTTATCGATCGGGCTTTCGCAAGCTGGTGTTTGTGAACGGGCACGGTGGACAACCCCAGATCCTCGAAATTGTTGCCCGCGATCTGCATCAAAAACACGAAGATTTTATGGTGTTTCCCTGCTTCGTCTGGAACGTGCCCAATATTGCGCTGGAACTGCTGACTCCCAAAGAAGCCGAACTGGGAATTCATGCTGGGGATGCCGAAACTAGTCTGTTGCTGTCGCTGTTGCCTGATCAAGTGCGAATGCAAGATGCCGTTGCCGAGTACCCCGCAGAACTTCCGCAAGGGAGCCTACTCAGCATCGAAGGAAAGCTGCCCTTTGCCTGGACGACCCGTGACTTAAGCCGATCGGGTGTGATTGGTGATCCGCTTACCGCAACCGCCGAGAAAGGCGATCGAATTCTGGCATCTTTGGCGGAAGGCTGGGTACAGGCGATTCAGGATATTTATCGGTTTCAGCAGCCAAAATCCTGGAAGTCGCCTTAAGGAAGGGCTTGAGCGAGATTCTGTACAAGTTCTGTACAAGGAACTTTCTCAACTTATTCGATTTCGATCGATCTTTACCGATGCTCTTTACCGAACTGTCTCTTATGGCATGTTTTGAAACTCTAAACGGCTAAATTGCAAAGTCCTTTAAGCCTCCTAAATCCCCCAAGATCGGGGGACTTTGCAGGGGTCAAAGGTTCTTCAGCATTCAGGAATTGGGACTGCAAGGACTTTAAAGCACGTTCCAGCCCCCAATTCTAGGAGGAACCGAGCCTTTTCTGACGCTCAGAATCCCCCAACGTTTGGGGTCAGGAAGGAAAATAGCGGGGGCAATGCAGAGGCTGGAACATCGCTCAAACTCAATAATCGCGAACTCAATAATCGCGATGCTGAACCGCTACAATTCTGCGCCGCTTGCTGTAACTGGAATGCGATGCGAAGCAGTTTCCCCTTCAAGGCAGTCGGGGCTGGGAAAGGATTTTCCAAACGAGAAAGCAAACGGTGTAGAACCGTGTTGCTGAAGATAGGCAAGCCGTTCTTTAGCTTCTTCGATCGTGGGTAAATGCCCGACCGGAATCCACCAGAGCGCAAGAATGGGCTGATCTAGCCGTTCAAACCATTTCCGTCGATCGCGCATAATTCCTCCGTGTGCGCCCCGATAAACATAGTTCGATAATGCTTCAACCGATTTCCAGACTGTTAGCGTAATCAGGATTTGGTCATCATCAAACGCACGAATACTTGTGGCATCATTTGCGCCCTCACTCCGAAGCCGCCAGACAAACCCAGGGTCTTCGTCAGCGATCGCATTAATTCCCTCAATTTGAGCAACAAAATCTGCCATCTCCGGCGTATCCAGCGAAGCGCGTAACCGGGCAGTATTCACCTGGGCAAGATAGTACTGGGGAGAAATAGGCTGCATGGTAAAGGAAGGGTAAGCAAAGATCACCAACACTGTGGCACAAGTCATCCTCCTAAAGATAGATCGTGTAGTTTTTTTAAGTTTGTTTTTTGAGGCATGGCAGGGAAATGAGGTTGGGGAAGGCAGTCGGAGAGCGATAGTGATAGCGCTGGCAGAAAGTAGGGGTTGTGAGGCGGATGTTTTGCTGGGACAGGCATTTAGGGAGAAGACAAGCAAGGGATAAGAAAGGGTAAATCAATAGAAAAGTGATTCGATCGCCCCTGATTGCTCGATTGCCAAAACCAAAAACTCTCACCCACTCCCCCATGCTCGAATTCAACTACTCCCTCGACTACAAAACGATCGACTTCCGCCAGCACCCAGAACTTTATCGAATTGGTCGCGGAGAGCAGGGTGTTTTGATGGTTGAACCCTACAAGAGCGAGATTTTGCCGGACTGGAAGTTTAAAACCCCGGAGATTGCGCGTCAGTCGGCGGAGGCAATTTATCAGCGATTTTTGGATTACAAGGCGCAGGAAGATTTTGTGGGAATGGATATGGCGCGGAAGTTTTTGCAGATGGGCTACACTCGGTCGCGCCGCTATGCGAATCACAAATCTGGGCGGAAGTATGCAAAGGACAGCAAGACGGTATTGCCGCGTGAGGAAGACCCGATCAAAGCCGAGTCTGCCCGGATTTTTTACGAGAAGTGGCAGCTTGCCAAAAATGACCCGGACTATCTCAGGCTTGCCGATCGTCACCGCCAATTGTATGAAACCGCATAAAACGGAATGACTTTAATCGAATGACGATTAAACCGAATGACTCTAGAAGAACTGCTGGAACATCACCACCCAATTTGCGTGATTAGGTTTGATGACGCGCCCTTTAAACGACACTTTGGTAGCTTGTTGCGGTTGCAGGGATGGTTTGTGCGCACGCAATCGTCTTTGCGCTGGTTGGACAGGCGGCTCAGTTAACCAAGACTGATACTGTTTTCGCCTTCCTGCACAGCTTTACGGCGGGATTACTGGGCGCAGGGACTCGACTCGGCGTACTGGGGCATATGACGGCTCAGCAAACTCTAGCGGCGATCGCTCCAGATTTAGAAACGGTAGCCCAGAATGCAGTTTTAGCCAATTTAGATGACCTATGGTCATGTACACCTACATTGACATTGCTCAAATATCTCATCATCGTTTTTCTCAACGATTGTTCACTACTTAAGTGTCTTCAATCGCCTTAATATTTGTCTCAATCTTTGTTCACCACTTCGTTGCTTAAACTGAACGGGACTATGCCAAAAACACTTTTCAAAGTTGACCTCACGAAGCCAATAGATCAGCAGGAACTTCCCGGTCACAACCGCTGGCATCCTGATATTCCTGCTGTGGCGTCTGTCAATCCTGGTGATGTGTTTCGGATTGAATGCAAGGACTGGACTGATGGACAAATCAAAAATAATGATAGTCCAGATGATATCCGCGATGTTGACTTGACGGTTGTTCACGTCTTGAGTGGTCCGATCTGGGTAAATGGAGCGCAACCGGGCGATATTCTCGTGGTAGACCTGCTCGATATCGGTGCACTCCAGGGCGATGAATGGGGCTTTACCGGTATTTTCGACAAAAAAAACGGGGGTGGCTTTCTCACCGATCACTTTCCCAATCCAGCAAAAGCGATTTGGGATTTTCAGGGCATTTATACCTCCTCTCGCCACATCCCTGGCGTTCGCTTCGCAGGCATTACCCATCCCGGCTTAATTGGCTGTGCCCCTTCCCATGAACTGTTAGCGAAGTGGAACCAGCGCGAAGCAGAACTGGTGAAGACAGCTCCCGATCGCCGCACCTATGGGGCAGGACTTTCAGGCGACCAGCCCGTCCTTGCCGCATTGCCCAATCCCCAAAATGCGATTTTGGGAACGCTGCCTAAGTCTGAGTATGAGCGAGTTGCGGCTGAAGCTGCCCGAACCGTACCGCCGCGCGAACATGGGGGCAACTGCGACATCAAGAACTTGTCGCGAGGCACGCGCATTTATTTCCCGGTTTATGTGGAAGGCGCAAAACTGTCGATGGGCGACATTCACTTCTCGCAGGGGGACGGTGAAATCTCCTTTTGTGGGGCGATCGAGATGTCAGGCTTTATCGACCTGCATGTGGATCTGATCAAGGGTGGCGTTGAAAAATATGGCATGACCAATCCGATCTTTAAGCCTGGTCCCGTTGAACCCCGCTATTCGGAGTATCTGGTGTTTGAGGGCATCTCGGTCGATGAATTCACAGGCAAGCAATACTATATGGATGTGCATATTGCTTATCGGCGGGCTTGCCTGAATGCGATCGAATATCTCAAGAAGTTTGGCTATACCGGAGAGCAGGCTTACCTGCTGTTAAGCTGTGCGCCAGTCGAGGGGCGAATAAGTGGGATTGTCGATATTCCCAATGCTTGCTGTACCCTGGCAATTCCAACCGAAATTTTCGACAAAAACATTTTGCCTGTTTGATAGTTAGGTAAGAAGGCGGATCAACAGCATCCTTCGGCTGAACAATTCGTTCTCTTTAAGCAGCAGTAGAACCCTGCCTGACGCAGAGAAAAACCAATTGCAGCTTATCCAAAACGTTGGAGAATACAGTATGCCCCTCTATGAGTTTCGCTGCGATGAATGCGGTGTATTCGACGAATGGCGCACGATGGCAGAGTGTAATGCACCCGCTCAGTGCCCTGACTGCGAGAAGGTCGCCAAACGCATCTTTTCGCCACCGGCTCTGCTATCAGGTTCGCTGCGGCTAAAGCATGAGAATCGGGAGCCTCAGGTCGTTACGCGAGAGAAAGCACAGGAACCTTCAAGAGTCAGAAGCCATGCAGGAGAGCGACCCTGGATGATCGGTCACTGACTTAGAATGTCAGGGCATCTGCTTAAGCTTTGGTAACACCAGGACAATTTCAGGTAAGTAATTTGAGGTAAGTACCTTCATGGGCGTTGACTTGCTTGATCGCCTCATGTTCCGTCAATTGACAGGCAATTTCAAATACCATTTTTTATAAAAATTTTGTGATTGTGCGCGATCG
Organism: Leptolyngbya sp. ST-U4; assembly: GCF_039962215.1. NCBI lineage: Bacteria > Bacillati > Cyanobacteriota > Cyanophyceae > Leptolyngbyales > Leptolyngbyaceae > Leptolyngbya > Leptolyngbya sp. ST-U4. The sequence continues at coordinate 47,509 of NZ_JAMPKZ010000006.1, read as the reverse complement.
CTGACGCGAATGCTAATGCGCTCGTACCCTAGTGCTGCAATCTGAAGAACTAGAAAGGTCTGAAACGGTTTCTACAGAGTTCAGGTATTGTTTTAGACAACATTCTCCTACGAAAACCTGAACAAGGAATTCGTGGAGGATTTATTCGTGGTTTCTGCGCTGGCTGTGCCGGAGTGAAACTGTCAGATCTCGCTACTCAATTTGAGGGTAGTGTTTGTGGATACATCTCATCCGGAATTCGTACAAGTGGATGTTCCTCTACTTTACCTGTCCCACCATCCTCTGATGCACAATCGAATTGTTTATGTACTGCTACTCGCTCGACCTAGATCTTGCTCTGCTCCACAGTTGCGACAGTAAGGTAAGTGCTTGTAGGTTGGCTGATGGCAGTTGTGACAGTCTAGATGTTGATGATAGCCGCAGTGTGGACAGTAACCTTCGTTGTGCTTTAAGGTTCTTGTACAGTTCAAACAGCGGGACTGCTGCACTAGTGAGGAAGGTGGAAGTTTGGTGCGAACCGCAATTTTTTGGAAGAATTTGATTAAGACAAAGCCTGCGATCGGAATGAGCAAAATGTAAGCATAGCTAATTAGAAACAGTAATCCGCCAAAGATGGTACTAATGACATCGAACAAAAAACTAAACAGTGCGCCAACTTGCAGAAACTGAAAGATTTTCAGGATCAGCGGAATAAAGAAAATAATCAGCAGATGCCAGCTGATGAGCGCAACCAGCCCGTAGCGTTTACGATGGGCAAATCGGTAGACCAGACCCGCGCCCGCCAACAGTGGTAAAAGGAACAGGGCTTGAAACGTCAGTTGGATGCTGGGATACCAAAATGATGCTCTTTGATAGCCGCGATCGGCTTCGTTGAACGCTGCATCATTTCTAAGAAACTTAAGAAACTCAACGCTTTCGGGTTTCGCAACCAGCTGACTTTTGAGTTTTACAATCTCACCTTTGAGTTGAGCAATTTGCTGATTGTTTTTGTTGAGCTGTGCTCTGGCTCTGTCTGCCCCAACAGCATTAATCGATTGATTGCGATTCTGTCCTGCAATTTGTTCGAGCAGGGTCGAATCATATTGAGTGCGAATGGTTCGATTGGAATTTTCTAGATTTTCGATGCTACTTTGTTTTTGGTCGATCGCTTTCGTCAATTGCTGGTTCTCAGAATTATCAATCCGGTCTTTGAGTTCAGCAAAGCTCAAACAAGTCGATGAAACACTGCCGAGTCGTCCTTGATTGATCTGTTGATATTGCTCCTGAACGCTCAGCGACTGTGGTAATCCAACCAGAGCAGGGTCAGCATTCTCATCTGCCGTGATGCTCCGAATTTTCTCAAAGTCCTTATTATCCAGCTCCTTATTATCCAGTGTTGAAGTTCGGTAGTCGCGCCACTCTGAATAGCAGGGATAAGCTTCATCGGGATTCAGCGTCCACCGGCTAATGTCGTGAAGCCCAGTGAAAACGTTGACCAGGATGAAAATGTCAATCAGAACGATGACAATCAAGCTCACTGTATTCAGTGGCTGCTTGTTGATCGATCGAGTCCGAGTCAAAAATTGTCGCAGCGATCGTCGAAATCTTCTCAACATAGTCCCTGTCTAGCGCCTGAATCGGAGATCATTCAGGTGAAGTGAATGAAGCACCATCCCCGTTGTGCTTTCTCCATCTAATCGGACGGATCAATCAAAGGAGATTGGTAGTGTGACAGGTTGAGAACTTGCCTAAGATGGACGGTGCAACGAGTTGAACGTCGATGTCAGGACAGGGACGTATCCGAAGTGCAGCGCGCTTTTATTGATGCCTGATGTAGCGAACTTGATCCAGCTTAATTAGCCAGGCTGCTGAGCAGGCAACGCTTCTGGACGAACTGTGACTTGCTGCGTATTGCCGTTTCGATTTACAGTAAGCTGCATTGTATTGTTAATTCCGGTAGCATCCACCTGCTGTTGAATTTGATCCACGTTTTCAATTGAATTTCCATTTACAGCAACGATTACATCACCTGCACGGAGCCCGGCACGAGCCGCTGGAGAGTCTGGCAGCACTTTTAGAACAATGATGCCCTGGTCTTGCGTCACCTGAAAGCCAACGTCACTCCCATTAATTCGCGATCGCAGCTCTGGCGTGAGTTCCGCCATCTGAATGCCGATGTAGGGGTAATCTACTCGTCCTTGCGTCACAAGTTGCTGAGATACCTGCTTCACCGTATTGATGGGAATGGCAAATCCAATGCCCTGTGCGCCCTGAATAATCGCCGTATTGACTCCGATCACTTGTCCGGCGGCATTTAGCAATGGTCCACCTGAATTTCCTGGATTGATGGCAGCGTCGGTTTGCAGAAAGTTGATGCGTTTATCCGCGATGCCAATTTCAGCGACTGATCGCTCGGTTGCACTGACAATGCCCTGCGTCACCGTATTGCTCAGTCCCAGCGGATTCCCGATCGCAATTGCAATTTGTCCTGGAACCAAAGCATCAGAATCGCCTAAGGAAACCGTCGGGAGATTATCTGCATCAATATCAATGACAGCAAGATCGCTGATGGGATCAGTGCCGACGACGCGCCCTGAATAATTCCGTCCATCGTTGAGCACCACCGTTACAGTGTCAGCATCGGCAACGACGTGAGCATTGGTAATCACCTGCCCGTCTGCGGTGGTAATAAAGCCTGATCCTGTTCCCTGCTGCACCTGTCCTTGGCGCGGGGCTCGTCTGCCAAAAAACTCATCTAAACCAAAGTCATTGACCGATTCTCTGACGGTGCGAGATGTATTGATTTGCACCACCGCGGGTCCGACCTGTTTTGCAACGGTTGCAACGGCACCGATATCCGCTGGAAGCGCAGGAGACGATGATGCAGCAGTAGAGGCAGCAGGCAATGCAGCAGTAGGGGCAGCAGGCGATATAGCAGTAGGGGCAGCAGAAGTTGCAGGTTGCTGGGTGTTGCGATTGCCTTGAAGTGAAGCACAGCCTGATACGCTAGCCACCGCAAAAAGAATTGAGAATAAAGTCGATGTTTTAAGCAGCATAATCATTGAAGTCTGAAGGGATAATTGAGGGAGTGAGTTGGGCGATTAACCCTTCGGGAAACTGCGAAGCAACCGCAATCATTCGACCCATCATTCAACTAATCATTCAAGCAGATAGCGGTACTTGAGCAATTTTCTGAGCAATTTTTATTCACCGCATCAATCCGGTTTCTGGGCAACGGCTGACGCGCCCATCTGTCCCTGGGGATTGCGCGTGTACCAATATGCCCAAGCAATCAATACGGCTTGCAACGGCAACCTTGCCCAATACAAAACTGGGCTTTGGGGAATGCCGTCGATTTTAATCAAATGGAACGTCATGTAGAGGTTCGCAGGAAAAACGCCGATGAACAAAGCAACTATGCCCCAAGCAGCCGTCACACTCAAGACCGGAACCAATAAGCCGAGTCCTCCCAAAATTTCAAAGACTCCACTCAGATAAACCGATGCAAAAGGTGGAAACGGGGGCGGCACAATGCGGGCGTATTGCTCCGGTCTCAAAAAATGCGTGATGCCAACAATCACCAGCGATACGGCAAGAATGCCCCGTAGGATTTCTTTGCGACGATGCTGAGAGGGTAAGTAGGAAGTCATCGGGAGCTATTGAACGCTGTTCTAAGCTTAGCGATCGTCCAGTTGTTTATCGTCTCCCGTAAGTTAGTTTTTAGAAAACTGCCGCAGCCCCCTCGTCCTTTAGCTTGTGCCTGTTCTTTAGCCTGTGCCTGGTACAGATCGGCAAGCAGTCGTGCTTTTTGCAGAATCGATCGTAAAACCGCATCCTGCCTTGAAACCGAGGTCTCGACCGAACAGGTACAGCAATTTGCCGCGCTCTTTCCCGCGAATGTGCGACCGATTCAGCCTAGTAGCGATCGGGTGATTAAACAGTCGCTCTAATGCCACATTATTCAGCCAGGGGCGATCGCAGCAGTGCTGCTGGAAAACCACTCCCTATCTGATCAAAACTTGATCGATCTGGCTGGACTTGCAGCGGAAAAATTTATCGGGATTTGCCTCACATCAAGCAGCACTCGAACTGTTGTCCCTTTTCCGGGTCGAGTTTTAACCTGTAATTTACCTTGGTGAAGATCGACGAGTTGCTTGACGATACTCAATCCCAACCCAGTTCCCGGAATATTACTGGCGTTTCGCCCCCGATAAAATGGCTCAAACAGGTAGGGCTGATCTTCCGGGGGAATGCCAATCCCCCAGTCCTGAATTTGAAATGTAATTTGCTGCTTTTGACGCATCAGCTTGAACTGGATCTGCTGACAGTGGGGCGAGTAACGAATTGAATTCGATAACAGGTTGGTCAGGATAAGCCGCAGAATTTTCTCATCAATTTCAGTCATTAAAGACGAATGACGGCAGACAAAATCAATTGTATGTTGAGTTCCAGCTTGCATTTCCTGACTTAATCTGCGACAGAACGGAACTAGATCGATCGCTTTGAAATTCGGCGTTAAGCGATTGGCTTCTGCTTTGCCAATCACAAGAATATCGTCAATGATAGAGGTCATGCGATCGACGTTAGTTTGAATACTCTGGAGATATTCTGTCTTTTGAGCTGCAGTTAGATAATGCGTATAGCGATCGAGCGAGGAAACCGCCAGCAGGATGTTGTTTAGTGGATTACGGAACTCGTGACACACCATCGCCACCAGGCGGGATTGCTGCTCGTTCAAGGATTTAAGCTGCTCGTTTGCCTGCCGCAGTTTTGCCGTTCGTTCTCGCACTTTTTGTTCAAGTTCTTCGTTCATTTGGTGCAAAATTGCTTCTGCCCATTTGCGCTCGGTAATTTCTCGAAACGTCACCACTGCCCCAATTAGCTGTCCTCGATCGTCCCGAATCGGTGTACTGATATATTCCACTGGAAACCAAGTTCCATCTTTTCGCCAAAACACTTCGTTAGTAACGCGATGCACCGTGCCATCTTTAAAGGCAGCATAGATTGGGCATTGGGTTTTGGGATAACAGGAGTGATCCGCGTGGGAATGATGTAGAACTTCGTGCATCGATCGTCCCAAAAGTTCTTCGCTGCGCCATCCAATCATTTGAGCTGCTGCTGGATTGACAAACGTCGCTTTGCCTTCCAGATCAACGCCATACACCCCCTCCCCGATCGCATTCAAGATTAGATCAGTGAGGGTTGGGGAATGCGGTGAGGTCAGCCAGTGAGATTGCGGCATTATCCTGTTGTGCTGATTCCGACTGAGATTCAAGCCAATTCTATCCGACGATCGATTTGCGGTATTCTATGACACCAAAAATTTTCGATTGATCTCTTATCTAGAACTAGAGAACCGATCGTGCAAAGATGCGGGAACCGCTTGAGGTGAGTTGGTGCGATTCGGTCAATATTATATTCGGTGTCGCGATGAAAAAGATTTTGGTGATTGAAGATGAAGCGCAAACTCGTGAACTCTTTGTGCGCTGTCTCACGTTCGAGGGGTTTTGGGCGTTAGGCGCAGAAGGGGGTGCGATCGGGGTCAAGCTCGCTCAAATTCATGTACCTGATCTGATCGTATGCGATATTATGATGCCCGACTTGGACGGCTATGCAGTGTTGTCCCAACTACGTCAGCATCCAGCAACGGCAATGATTTCGTTCATCTTCCTTACAGCAAAGGTAACGATGGCAGATTTGCGGTGCGGGATGGAACTGGGAGCGGACGACTATCTGACCAAGCCCTGCACGATCGAGCAATTTCTGGCGGCAATCACGATTCGGCTCGAGCGGCGGGACGCACTCAAAGCTTGGTATAGCCACGCTACCCTGCCTGCCCATTTGGCAAACCAACCAACGCTGTTCCCGACCTGTCCGAAATTGCGCGAAGTCTTTCAGTTCATTGAAGCGCACTATCACTCGGCGATTAGCCTGTCGGATGTGGCGCAGGCAGCAGGCTATTCCCCGGCTTATCTGACGACGCTGGTGCAGGATCAAACTGGACGCACTGTAAAGCAGTGGATTACCGAGCGGCGCATGGTGCAGGCACGTCATCTCCTAACCGACACCGCGCAATCGATCGCGGAAATTGCTCAGGCGATCGGCTATCGAGATGCAAGCTACTTTATTCGGCAGTTCCGGCAGATTCACGGCGTTTCCCCACAAGTGTGGCGGCAGAGTACACCTGTGCCTGGGCTAGAGACGCAGGTAAGCTAATTTCTGTCTGAAAAATAGCTTTATTTCTGTTTTGAACAATACATTCAGGTGAGGTAAAGTATGCTGCCTGGCTGTTTTTTCCTGAAATTCGTTTTGTAGCTTTTTTAGCTTTTCTAAGTATTACTCTATGCATCAATTTATTATCTAAAAAAGATCTAAAAAAAATCCTATTTTTCCCAAAAAGTTTTCATGAGTCCCCTTTCATTACCTGTTTGAATATCCTTCAGGGGCTGCTCGAAATTCTTTAACTCGTATCGTTCCCGCTGCGGTGGATACTGCATTCACTTATTCTTACTCATTCACTGCCATGACAGGTTTGCAAGGAATTGACTTGACGGCAAAGGCTGAGTGTCCCTGTAGCGGTAATCATTTGTCCCAAGACCACTGGGAGTTTTGGGAAAGTATGCCTCAGACGCCAGCGGCAATGATCGATGATCGCGGTTGAAAAGTCCCGCATTCAGGCAGTGAACTGAATCACGAAAAGAATTTTGGATTCAATCAACTGTAGAAGTGGGATATCCCGATGAGAGTCCAGATGTCCATCCCCAGGAAGCACCCTTGATGCTATTTCTATTCCAAATTGTTGTCCAAATGATTGAGGAGAAGATCAATGTCTGATGTAGAAATTCCGATGATTACGCAAAAACTTCTGGCAGCAAAAGCCGAAAAGGGAATCAGTTTTGCTGAGTTAGAGCAGGTTGTCGGGCGCAATGAAGTTTGGATTGCTGCTGTGATTTATCGGCAGGCAAGCGCATCGGCAGAAGAAGCCAGCAAACTTGTAGAAGCATTGGGTTTAGGCAGCGACATTGCGACAGAACTGATGGCGTATCCCGCAAAGGGTTTGGGTCCGATCGTCCCAACCGACCCGCTGATTTATCGCTTCTACGAAATCATGCAGGTCTACGGAATGCCGATGAAAGAAATCATTCACGAGAAGTTTGGTGATGGCATTATGAGCGCGATCGACTTCACCCTGAATATTGAGAAAGAAGAAGATCCAAAGGGCGATCGAGTAAAGGTGATTATGAACGGTAAGTTTCTGCCCTATAAGAAGTGGTAAGAACACGCATGAGAATGCCAATCAAAACATCAACGAGAACGAATCAGGATAGGCGATCGGACATAGAATTTGATCCCGCAAGGAATTGGTTTCAGTTTATTATGATGGTGCTGGCGTTGATTGGTTTAGGACAGGTTTTATCTGGTACTGTTGCGATTTTGCATCGTTTGTTCTAGAAGAAAGGTTGAAAGGATAGTTGAAGATAGTTAAAAAGTAGCAAATCTTCTACATTGCTCCCGCAATACCCAGGATTGGGAGACTTTGGAACCCGCAGGGAAGCACACTTTTCCCCAGGCTTAGGGGAATATAGGGGGCGGTTCGGATTACAGGAATCATCGTGAGTGTGGAGTAAGGAGGTATTGATGCAAAACATTCAAAAATCGATCGCACAATTGCGAGATAGCTGGAAGTCGCTGCGGTTAAAATGGCTCAGTTTAGGGCTAGCGGTGTTTGCCGTCATTTTTGCTACGGCTGCCTATGCTCAGCAGGTGCAAGAAATGGATGCAAAAGCGACAATTGCGCTGCTGCGAACAACGGACGCATCTTATCCTGGCAAGGTGCATTTGCTGCCCGCAACCTTAGAAACAACCCAATGGGGATGGTTTAACAATGCTCAACCTCCCGTGATGGAAATTGATTCTGGGGATACCGTTGTGGTGGAGACGATGATGCACTCCCACAATCAGGTCGTTCCTGGTAAAACCGTAGACGAACTGAAAAAGCTGCGAACCGATTTTCCGGGACGGGGACCGCATACGGTTACAGGTCCAATCTATGTTCGTGATGCAAAGCCAGGGGATGTGCTGAAGGTAGATATCCTCAGAGTTGTGCCCCGCGCCTATGCGGCAAATTTTAACCTGCCCGGGCTGTTCGGCTTGTTTCCCGATCGCTTCCAGAATGGACAGGTGAAGTATCTGTATCTGGATATGGAGCAGAAGGTTGCGAAGTTTACGCCAGAAATCGAAATTCCGCTAGAACCCTTTCCGGGGACGATCGGGGTGGCGCGGGCAGAAGCCGGAGAATATAGCACCGTTCCCCCCGGACCCTACGCCGGAAACCTGGACATTCGCGATCTCACCGCAGGCACAACGCTCTATATTCCTGTGTTTGTCGACGGGGCACTGCTCTGGACCGGGGATTCGCATGCTGCACAGGGCAACGGCGAAATTAACCTGACCGCACTGGAAACCGCATTCAAAGAACTGGTGCTAAACGTTTCGGTGATTAAAGGACAAAGCCTGACGATGCCGCGCGGTGAAACGCCAACGGACTGGATTACGATCGGCTTAGATCAAAGTCTGGACACGGCACTGGAGATGGCAAAAACAGAAACGGTGAAATTCCTGGCGGAACAGCGCAGCATCACGTTGGAAGCGGCGGCGGAATTGATGCCCAGAGTTTCGGACTGTCGCATTTCGCAGGTTGTGAATCGAGTACGCGGCATTCACTGTCTGAATCCGAAAAATCCGCGAGCAGCTAGGCCGGTTGATTATCCGACCAGCAGCAACGCTGAATATTTTGTCACCTCCGATCGCGGTTCCGATCTGAATCAGGTCATGGCGAACGCATCCATGGCAATGATTCAGCTTTTGCAGCAGGAGAAAGGCTTATCTGAGCTGGATGCCTACGGCCTGGCAAGTGTGCAAATGGACTGCCGGATTAGCAAAATGGATGCAGAAGAGAAGGGGCTCTCCTGTGTATTGCCGAAGAGCGTTTGGGTAAAAAGCTGATTAACGCTTTGTAGATTACAGCGTTTTTCACTCCCGTAAGGTACGGGGGGTGTGGGGGCTTTCTCGCCGTACAGGGTTCTGCCCCTGCACCCCATTTTTTGTACTTCAAATAAACAAATGACACGATTCTGGTTTGGAGCCGTTTACCTGCTTATCTTCTGCCTGGGTTGGATGATGCCTGCCTGGGCAGATAGCACACCTCTGCAGGTAGTAACGACCACAACGGATTTGAAAAGTTTAGTGGAGGTCGTGGGCGGCGATCGCGTAACAGTCACAAGTATCGCCCTTCCTGCCCAAGATCCCCACAGTTTTGAGCCGCGTCCGGGTGACTTTCAGATGCTCAAAAGCGCACAGATGGTCGTGAAAGTTGGCTTAGATCATGACCTGTGGATCGATTCGCTGCTGGCAGAAACCGGAAACCGGGAAATTCAGCGGGGCGGAGTGGGCTATGTTGATGCCTCTGTCGGAATCCCTCTCCTGGAAGTGCGATCGACCAGTATTGCCCCGATCGACGGTCACAATCACGGTGCTGGAAATCCGCACTACTGGCTTGATCCAGCAAATGCTGAGGTGATTACAGGCGGCATCCTGGAAGGGCTGGAGCGCATTGATCCTAACCATGCCGCCTTGTATGAAGCCAATCGAGCGCGCTTTTTGGCTCAGTTGCAGGAGCGGCTAACGACCTGGGAACAGCAGCTTGCTCCCTTTCGCGGTCAGGCGATTGTCGCCTATCACAATAGCTGGCCCTACCTGGCACGTCGCTTCCGGTTGAATCTGCTGGACTTTATCGAAGCCAAACCTGGAATTCCGCCTAGCCCTACCCATATCGCTGCCCTGCTGCGAGAAATCAAAGATCAGCAGGTTGCCGTCATTATCCGCGAACCCTACGAGTCTGATCGCATTCCGCGCTTACTCAGCAGCAAAACCAGAGTTCCTGTTGTGATGCTGGTTTCATCGATTGGCGCAATTCCCCAAGCATACGATTATTTTTCCCTGTTCGACTACAACATCAGTGCACTGCTAGCGGCACTGGGGGGATCACATGGCTGATTGGCTGCAATTATTGACGATTCCGTTTCTGGTTGCCCTGGTTCTGACAGGCATCCATACCTATCTGGGCATTCACGTTCTCAGCCGCAACATTATTTTTGTCGATTTGGCACTGGCCCAGATCTCAGCACTGGGCGCAACGGTTGCCTTTCTGCTGGGCTACTACCCACAATCGATCGCGGCTTACGGCTACTCGCTGGCATTTACGATCGGTGGTGCGATCGTCCTCAGCTTTAGCCGAAGCTGGACTGGGCGCGTTTCACAGGAAACCTTTATTGGCGTGGTGTATGTGGTATCGGCAGCGGCAGCGTTTTTGCTGGTGGATCAGTCCCCGCAGGGCGCAGAGCATATCAAGCAAATGTTGATTGGCAGCATCCTCACCGTCACTGAGACAGACTTGCTGAAAGTTGTGCTGCTCTACAGCGCAGTCGGCTTGTTTCACTGGTTTGTTCGCAAACCGTTGTTGCTAATTTCTTTTCAGCCCGATTTGGCGAAACAGGCAGGCTTGCGGCTGTGGCTGTGGGATTTTTTGTTTTATGTTTCCTTTGGCGTGGTGGTGACGAGTTCGGTTGCCATTGCAGGGGTGCTGCTGGTGTTTTGCTTTCTGATTATTCCGGCGGCGATCGGCGCACTCTACAGCGATCGGATTTTGCCGAAACTGCTGATCGGCTGGGCGATTGGCACCTTATCCAGCAGCGTCGGATTAAGCCTGTCGTTTGTCGGCAATCTGCCCACAGGAGCCACGATTGTCTGTGTGTTTGGCGGCATCCTGGCACTGACAGCACTCCTGAGACCATTTATTTTTAGTTCGGCGCGGCTGCAAATTCTGAAGCAGGCAGGCTCTTGGGGAATTACCAGCCTTCTCACGATCGCCCTTGCTTCTGGCATCTGGTTAACCCTGAATCCCAATGCTGATCAGCCCTTACTGGATTGGCTGGAAACTTGTTATCCAGCGTTGCGGCAGGCGTTCCTAAGTTCCGACGAACAAAATGACCTTCAGCAGGCGGGGTTAGGGTCCGATCGCTGGCAGTCTGAAATTGCCCGACTCGATCAAATCGAACGTCAGAGCCGCTGGCAGGGAGAAGGATTGAGCGATCGAGAACTGCGCCGCATCTCCTCCTATACCATGTCGTTTCAAGAGATGCGAAACGGAGAGAAATTTGTGCAGCGAGAACTGCGAAACGCAGCACGACGGCGGCAGCGATGGGTGTTGGGAGTTCCCTTAGTGCTGCTCTCACTGGCTGGGTTTCTGGGAATGCAACGATCGCCCAGGGCTACCGTGATGTAGATCGATTCACACGGTTGCTTGCTGGTCAGAGTCTTGAAGACCGGATCGTGCAGTCACTCCTGCCACTAATTTAGAATTGCCATCGTGGGCAGCAATGTACTGTACATTCCTTTTACATTCCTTGCAGCGCAAATCAAACTACTGCCGGATAGCGGGATATTCGATTAAAACGGGGCTTTCTGGAATAAAGCGAGCTTGGAGACTAGTTTTCTTCCCTTTCCCTCGCAGGTGTCCGATCGGAATTGGTTTCTTGAGCTGCTCTAATTCCTGCGCCTCCCAAAAGACTGCCCAGGTTGGGGGATCAGTCGCAGTCGATGGGGGGCGATAGATCGATTTGCCGGGATAGCGACCGCGACGGGAGGCAACATAGCCCACATACCATCCCCGCCAGGTCACTTCTGGGTTGAGGGGCTGGTCTCCCTTAGCGTCAGCAGCATGGATGAACACTTCGATCGCCTTCCCGCCCCGCAGTTTCTCGACCTCCCCAAACAGCTCAAAATCCATGCTGCCAAACGCCACTTTAGGAAGCTGATCAGGCGGCAGATCCTCAGAATCCAGTTGGGCAGCGATCGCTTCTAAACCAGATATCAGGTGCATTTCTGGAACAGAAACCAGGATTGCGAAAGCTTTAGTTTTTTGCATGAATCGAGCAGTGGTAAACCAAAAAGTCAGCTTTTCTAGCCTACTAGGGATGAGTTTCCTTTTGCCAAATTAAAGTTAAGCCAAGCGACAATCCAAAGGCGATGCGTGCCATTTATCGCAACCGAAAAGCGGAGTTTGATGACAATTGGATGCTGACAGCAGCAGGGTTATGAAACTTCTACCCGATTGCAGCATCGGAAGAAGAACTCGAAAGGTCACATTGGCTAAATGCTTTGCCTTCCTGTAACGAAAGGAGAGCCAGAACAGGGAAGGATTGGCTTCTGATAGACTGAAAGCCTTGAGCGTATCCTAGGACAGTCGATCGCATGACCCTTGCCCCCCTAAACTGGACAGAACTCGAAGCCCTTACCGACTTTCAAATTGATACGGTCAATGGTCCAACCAATGCTCAGGCGCGGCTGCGGTTGTTTGGTCATTCCGAGTCCGATGTGCGGGTGACGCTTTATCGCGACAATCATGCCTGGTGTCCCTACTGCCAGAAGGTTTGGCTGTGGCTTGAGGAAAAGCAAATTCCCTACCGCATCGAGAAAGTGACGATGTTTTGTTACGGGGAAAAGGAAAGCTGGTACAAACGCAAAGTGCCTTCCGGGATGCTGCCCGCGCTGGAGTTAGACGGACGGCTGATTACCGAAAGCGATGATATTTTACTTGCCCTGGAACGCGCTTTTGGTTCTTTAGGAAAGGGTATGGAAGACCCCCAGGTCATTCCTCTGCGCCGATTGGAGCGATTGCTGTTTCGTGCCTGGTGCGGCTGGCTCTGCTATCCATCAACGTCAGCCCGGCAGGAACAGCATAGCCGAGAGCAGTTTACCGGAATTGTGGATAAGGTTGAGTTTGCGTTGGCAAGTACGCCCGGTCCTTATTTTCTGGAAGAGTTTGGCACGGCGGATGTGATCTTCACACCCTACGTCGAACGCATGAATGCCAGCCTTTATTACTACAAAGGCTACTCGCTGCGATCGAATCCCAGCCTGAGTGCCTGGTTTGATGCGATGGAGAGCCGATCGACCTATCGCGGCACGCAAAGCGACTTTCATACCCACGTTCACGATTTGCCTCCTCAGATGGGCGGCTGCTGGGAAAACGGGGAGCCGCAAATGCTGATCAACAAGCATCGAGTAGACAACGGACCCTGGTTTGGTCTGCCGGATGTAACTTATCCAGAGCCGGGAAACGCGCGTCAGGAAGCTCTTTATCGCGTGATTAAGCATCGTGCCAATATTATTCGCGTGAACCCTGCCGACGATGCGCTCTTTGATCAGGCGTTACGCTGTGCCTTAACCCGGATGATGACGGGCGAAGATTGTGTTCCACCACCTGGATCGGATGCTGCCCTGCGGTATTTGCGCGATCGAATTAATGTGCCTCGCGATATGTCCATTTATGCAGCAAAGCGGCTGAGAGAGGCACTGGAGGCAACGGCTGCTCTAGTAGGCGATCGGCAGGGGACTCCGATTATGCTCAAGCATCGTCGAGATCAAGACCCGGCTCTTTTTGCCCGCTAGCCATCCGGATGCTGCCCTTGGAGCGATGCGCCCGATCGCTGGATTGTTGAAATAATAGCGGCAGATCGATCGAAACCGGGAGACAGGAAGATTGAAGCGATTTCAGCTAGGGCTATTGATTGGGGCGATCGCGCTTATTGTGCTGTCCTGGTGGAATATTGTTGCAGCGCGGAGTGGATTGGTCGTGCGAACCCTGGAGCAGGAAAACATTCCCTTGATTTATGTTGCTCCGGCACAGGCAGATTCAGGGGCAAATTCAGTGCCGGGTGTGCTGGTGGCGCATGGTTATGCAGGTTCCAAACAGCTCATGTTGGGCTATGCTCATGTGCTGGCTCACGCCGGCTATGCTGTGATGCTCTGGGACTTTGACGGACACGGTGCAAATCCGAATCGATTGCAGCGATACGACCTCCAGTCCAATTTGGATGTGGGGTTGAGGGCACTGCTCGAACAGCCAGAAGTCGATCGCACGCGGCTGGCAGTCCTGGGTCACTCGATGGGCAGCGGCATTGCCATGTCTGCCGGAATTCAAAATCTTGATCGATTTGCAGCCACGATCGCTGTTTCTCCCACAGGGGCAGCCGTAACGCCCCAGGCTCCCCGAAATTTGCAAATGCAGGCAGGAAGTTGGGAAGGCAGGTTTATCAGTAATGCCGAGCGAATTTTGCAGACCGGTGGCGGTGAAAACAAAAACTTTGCCGCAGGAACGGCGCGAGAACTAGTTATCGTGCCCAATGTCGAGCACATCACGATTTTGTTTAGCGATCGCAGTCACGAGTCTGCGGTGCGCTGGCTGGATGCCACGTTTAACCAGACCCATTCCAGCCCTTATCGCGATCGGCGGATGGCGTGGTATGGTTTGCATTTGCTGGGCGGACTGCTGCTGATTGGGGCAGTGGCTCCCACGGTGGCAGGCTGGTTTGAACCTGATCGCATGAAAATCTCTGCGATTAAGCGATGGGGGGGACTGCTGCTGGCTCCCCTGCCGGGTGTTGCGGGACTGGTGCTGCTGAATTCCCGAATCAATCTGCAAAGTTTGGGCGGCGTGCAGGTTGGCGGGGCGATCGGACTCTGGTTTTTGATTGCCGGAAGTATCTGGCTGGCTTTGCTGGGACGAATTCCTCGGCTGAGCGGGCGACGGATCGCGATCGGTTTCGGACTATTTGTGCTGCTATGGTTTGCGTTTGGGGCCATGGCGCAGGTGGTCTGGCTGCAATGGTGGTTAATTCCAACTCGGCTTCAGGTATGGCTACCGTTTGCGCTCGCCTGTCTGCCCTGGTTTCTGGCTTCTGGGATTGCTCAGCAGGGCGCGGGAAACGGAGAGCGATTTGCCTGGTGGTTTGCCCAGAGTGCAATTCTCATCGGTGGCTTTGTACTAACGCTGAATTTCTTGCCAGAGCTAGGGTTTGTGTTTTTGCTGCTGCCGCTGTTTCCGCCGCTGATTGCCGTGCTGTCGTTTGTGGTGGCATCGCTCGATGAAGCCTGGATCTCGTCGATCGCGAGCGCGCTGTTTTTTGGCTGGGTGTTAGCAGCTGGGTTTCCGCTGTCAGGCTGAGCCAGTTTTATGGATGACTCGATTGAGATGACATCAGATACAACCTTGTTCAGACGATTGAAGTACAAAAAATGGGGGGCAGGGGCGGAACCCTGTACGGCGAGAAAGCCCCCACACCCCCCATACCTTACGGGAGTGAAGAACGCTGTAACAAGACAAAAAACTGTAATTCCTTGTGATACCTTAAAGTATTCTGCTGATATCAGCGTGTTGATTCACTGATACATCAACCTATGAAGTATTTCATCTTCTGGATACTCGGGTTTGGCACTTTCTGGGCTGGACTAAACCTGTTTGACGATGAGGTAATTCTGATTGTCTCTGTTTTTGTGGGTTCAGCTTTTATTCTGGCTGGGCTAATTGCGTCTCCCCCCGTATTGCAAATTCCGATCGAAGTTGTCTCTGTGTTCGTTCTGTTCAATGTTTGTATGCAGTGCATCCAAAGAGGCGATCAGCCTCGATAAGCATCCATTACGCTCCGATTCTCATTTGCCAGATTTTCATTTGCCAGTATTACTTCCCAATACCAGTCCCCAAAAGCGAGAAACGGCTTCTCGTGGTAAGAACCGGGGCAGCGTTGCCAGAATTGGATTGAGCGGATTCCCAGGAATCACGATCGATTCCCGTTTTTCAAATGCTTTCAGGGCATCTCGCACCACCGTTTCAATAGGTGTATCAATTTTTTCTGCTACATTAACCAGGAGCGGTGGAAATCCTGCTTCTTTGAAAAAATGGATGCCAGCAGGTCCGGGACAAACCGCTAAGACGTGTACGCCGTAACTGTGATTTTCTGCCCACAGGGCTTCGCTAAAGCTAAGAAGAAACGCTTTTGTTGCCGCATAAATTGAGAAATAGGGCATAGACTGAAACCCTGCCACCGACGACATATTGATAACACCGCCGGTTCGACGCTGCCGCATTCCGGGCAAAAATCGATGGGTGAGATCCACGATCGTCTCAATATTTAGCTGCACCATTTTTAGCTGCAGCATTCGATCGCTTTCGGCGAAATCTCCATAATCACCAATTCCAGCATTGTTGATCAGCAGATCGATCGGTCGTCCAATCTGCTGCACGGTTTGAAAAATGGTTTCTGTCGCGTTCGGTTCGGTCAAATCCTGAGCAATGATATCGACTTGAATCTGATGCTGATTTTTGAGTGAGTTGGCAAGGTCTTGCAGTTTGTCTTGCGATCGAGCCACCAGCACCAGGTGGGTCTGACGCGCTGCCAATTCTCGCGCAAAGGCTGCGCCAATTCCCGCCGAGGCTCCGGTGATCAAGGCTGTTGTCATTTGCCGACTCCATTCATGGTTCCTGAAAGATTCCATTAAAGCGAACGTGCTGGAAATAAGAATCGCACTCTAGTTCGTTTTCTTGATGAGAAACTGATTCACCGTTGATTTGAACTTCCTGCACCGTCATGCCGTGAACCTGAATCCGCCAGCGATCGTAGGGAAACGGAAACTCGCCTTCACCCTGGCGCACTAGTTCTAAACTATTTTCACTGCGGATCAGGCTGAACCGATCGCACCGGAACTCTCCGTAACCATCTCCGGCATCGGTATAAAGAACGCTGTCTGAGGAGCCTGCTGTCGGCGGATAAAGGTGCAGCGTCATTTGCTTTTTCTCCTCCATGGGCAACACCGTTCCTGCCTTCACCAAAACGGGGATTTGCTCTAGCGGGGCGGGTAACATGACGCGAGTTCCTCCCTCGATCGCCCGATCGTCCCAGAAGTGATACCAGCGTCCTTGGGGTAACGTTGCCGATCGCTCCCGTTCGCCCTCCGCGAGTGCCGGACAAATCAGCAGGTTATCGCCCAGCAAAAAGGCATCGTCGATCGCCCACAAATCGGCATCAGTTGAATCAGCCCAGAACAAAGGACGCAGCAGCGGATAGCCTTTCTGGTTCGATTCCCACGACAGCGTATAGAAATAGGGCAGTAGCTTATAGCGCAGCTTCAGAAACTGCCGCAGAATGCCCAGATAGGGTTCGCCGTAAGTCCAGGGGGCGCGATATTCAACGTTGTTGGAGCAGTGCGATCGATAAAACGTGACAAACGTAGCAAGCTGAAACCAGCGCAGATACAGCTCTGCACTCGGATTTCCCTGAAAGCCGCCAATATCAGGACCGGAATAGGGAATGCCGGACAATCCCAGGTTGAGAACCGTAGAAATTGTAATTTTCAAACAGTCCCAGGTGCATTCGATATCGCCCGTCCACGTCCAGGAATAACGCTGAAGCCCTGCCCAGCCTGCCCGTGACACAATAAACGGACGCAGATGAGGACGATAGCCGCCCAGACTTTCGTAGGCTGCCTTTGCCTGAAGATAGCCATACACGTTGTGCGCTTCGCGATGGTCACCGCCTCTGCCTTCCATATTGTGCAGCGTGGCTCTGGGCGGAAGCGATCGATCGCCCCAGGCAATAAAAGCAGCGGGTTCATTCATATCGTGCCAGAAGCCTGCCACCCCCACGTCAAGCAAATATTCATATTGACGGCTCCACCAGTGCCGCGCTTTCGGATTCGTGAAGTCAGGAAAAACGCACCAGCCGGGCCACACCGGAGCCACGACCAATTCGCCATCCTGTCGCCGACAAAACAGATTCAGCAGTTGCCCTTCTAAAAATAGGTTGCTGTCTCGGCTGTATTTCACGCCCGGATTAAGGATCGTGATAAAGCGCACGCCTTTGTCCAGCAGCGATCGCATAAATTCCTGCGTGTTAGGAAACCGCTCTGGGTCGATCGTGAATGCCCGATAGCCCACCTGCACATCGATATCCATGTGAACGGCACTCAGCGGCAAATCCAGCTCTTCAAATTTCTGGACGGTCTCCATGACAGCGGCTTCGGTGCGGTAGCCCCAGCGCGACTGGTGATAGCCCAATGCCCACTTGGGCGGAATCGGCGATCGTCCAGTGAGTTCGGTGTAGCGTTCGATGTTCTGCGCCGGAGTTCCAGCCGTTAAGTAATAGCGCAATGCACCGCCTTCAAAGGAAATCGTTGCAACATCTTCGTACTGAAAGGTGGCATCAAAGGAATTTTCGTAGAAGACGAGATAGCAGCCTTCCTGGTGCAAACTCATCTGAAGCGGAATGCAAAGATACATCGGGTCAGATCCTACGCCATACATCCCCGCCGCATCGTAGTTCCACATTCGGTAGGAAGGCGGTTCGAGCGTGGTATCCTCTTGCTGCGTTCGTTCGTCTTTCTTATTCACAGGCTTGAGCGTACGGAGATTCAGCGGAGCCGATCGCTCTCCCAGTCCATAAATATGCTCTTCTGGACGCAGCTTCACTTGATGGCTCCAGCCTTCGCCCGGATGCTTGGGCGGCATTTCTTCACGCAGCACTCGCCCCGAACTATCAGAGAAGGTAACGCTGCCATCGATCGCCACACTGACTTGCAAACGCTCACTGGTTACCGTCCAGCCTGCTTCGGTTTGTTCGCATCGGGTTGAAACTTCTGCCCAGTCGTGCTGGTGGATGGCGTAGGGAATTGGCAAGAGCCCGGGCTGCCAAGTGAGGCGAACAAAGTCGGGCGTGAGAAAAGAAACTTCTAGCTCTGCCTGTTCAAAATAAAACTGGGCACCGCGATCATTCGACTCCGCCCGAACCAGCTTTCCCGGTTGCTCAAAGGTGTCAGTGATGGGTGGGAGCGGAATCTGTTGCTCTAACCGATCGCGCGACCTGGAATAAAGGTAGGCTTTGGGCGCGTAAGTGAGATAAAACAGCGAACCAAGGAAGAACTTAAACTTAAGCGATAGCTGCTTGAAATAGGAAGGGTTCGCAAGAGACATGGGCTTATCCGGGTAGTTGAACTGAGCAACAGTCCACAAATACCCAATTTGTACAGATCTCAGTCTTTGTCTGCATCAATCTTGGGAAAGACCTGAATCTCTTAAGAATAGATAAGAAGAATAGATTAGAGCGGGGGCAGTTCGGCGATTCAGCGGAGCTTTTGAACCGCCCTTCAAGAAACCAATACAACGCCTGCCATCATTCCGCCCAGCAGCAGCAACTTCAAACGTAGGCAATGTAAAACTCTGAGATCACCTAGCAGCAGATTGAATCGATGTAGCCCCACTGAAAATATAAAGAGGTAGGCTGGAATAATGGTTTCAACTGCTGCAACCAGTGATGGAATCCCTAGCGCGATCGCCCGCTGGCTGAGCAATAGCGCAACTAAATTCATGAATTCAATCACAAAAATTCAATCACAAACAAAACAGGAATGCTATCCTGTATCCTTGCAAGTGCCTCAAAAAACGCGAAGGAATCAAAAGCGGTAATATGCCGCTGATAATAATACCAACTGTGGCAAGTAGATAACCTACAAAAAAAGAGCTATGACCAAAAATATATTCTTCTAACAATAAAGCTGCTGCTTGTACGCAGCAGGCAAAAATCATCAGATAAAATGATTTCCAGCGGGCTTCAAAATTAGCGTTGGCTAAGCACAAGCTAACGGATGCCGTAATCAAAGTCGCAATGCCCAAATAATGACGAAACTGAAAAACTTTGCCAAACAGCAGAAAACTAGCGATCGGTAAAACGATCGGGGTAATGTTCCAGTAAGCAGCAACAATGCTGGCTTCACTGTAAGAAAGAGCCTCAAAGTAGAAAACCTGGCTAATTTGAATGAGAGCACCTGTCAGCAGAGCAACCGCAACGACTTGGAGCAGCGGCATTTCCCAAACCAGATGAGAGCTAAAGAACGGCAGAAACAGAAAGAGACTCCAGGAAGCCAGAGAGCTGCTGATTATACCTATCCAGGGTTTTGCAGTTAACTTCAACAGCCAAGCTTAAGAAGCTGTGAACAAAACAGTTCCTCTGTTTCTGCGGCAGGCAGGGCAGGAAAAAACAAGTATCCCTGATGAAATTCACAGCCGAGTCGCTGTAATTTTTTAAATTGTTCTTGCGTTTCAACGCCTTCCGCAATCACGTCGATACCCAAGCCTTGCGCGAGAAGGATCACTGTTTTTGTAATTTCAAAACATCCTTCGTCGTGCATCATCTGGCGCACAAAGGAGCGATCGATCTTAAGAATGCTAATCGGCAAATGATGTAGCTGGCTAAGCGATGAATAGCCTGTACCAAAATCATCAATACTAATTTGAATTCCTTCTTTTCGCAGACTCTCTAGCTTAGAGCCAGCAACCTCCATATTATTGATAATTGTGCTTTCAGTAACTTCTAGTTTTAATAGGTTTGGATCAAACTGAGTGTCTCGCAAAATCTGCATAATCTGTTCTAGCAGATCAGGCTGAAGCAGTTGCCTAACCGATAGATTAACGCTTAAAAATAAGGAACAGCTTTCGGGATAGCGAAGTTGCCAGAGCGACATTTGACGGCAGGCTTCCAACAACACCCATTGACCAAGCTGCACAATTAAGCCAGTCTCCTCAGCTACAGGAATAAATTGATTCGGAGAAATCATTCCCCTCGTGGGATGGTGCCATCTGACTAACGCTTCAAAGCCTACAATGGTATGAGATTTTGAAGAGATAATGGGCTGGTAATAAATTTCAAACCGTCCTTTCTCGATCGCGTGTCTCAAATCTGTTTCGAGCTGCAATCGTTCTTTGCTGCGGGTGTGCATCAGGGAATCAAACACTTCATAACGAGCTTTACCTTGAGATTTAGCATGATACATGGCAATATCCGCATCTCTTAGAAAGTCTTCTGGCTTCGCTTGTTGCGTTGTACTTAAAACAATGCCGATGCTGGCACTTGTAAAAACTTCATATCCCTTTAAATTGAAGGGATGAGTCAATACTTTAGAGATTTGTTTTGCAACCCTCGCTACTTCCTCCAAGTCAACAATGTCTCGGAGCAAAATGATAAATTCATCTCCTCCCAATCTGGCTGCCACAGCACTGTCAGGCAAGCACTCCTGAATTCTGCGACTCACAGCAATCAGTAGTTCATCTCCAATCAGGTGTCCTAAACTATCGTTAACGAGCTTAAAGCTATCCAGATCAAGGAACAAAATTCCAAATAAAGATTCAGCATTGTGTTGCTGTTTAGCAATTGATTTTTCTAAGTGTTCAATAAATGCTGCTCGATTTATTAAATGGGTCAAGCCATCATGATAGGCAGAATAGTGTAATTCACTAAAAGACTCCTGTAGCTGCTGCGCCATGCTGTTAAATGCATTGGCAAGTAGCCCAACTTCTTGCAGTTTTGATTCAGGAACCTGCTGTTTCCACTTTCCCTCGGATAAGGCTTTAGCCGCACCAATCATTCTTTGAATCGGATAAATCAAGTAATGCGAGGTGGTTAAGCCCATTGCGATCGCAATCATCAGGGCAAGCAAACATAGCAAAATTGTGGTGTAAGTATTGGCTTGGATTTGCGCTGTAAAATCTGTTTCGGGAACAACAATCACAATGAACCAATCTAGACCAAAATCATCTGTGAACCGGGTAATTTTTACAAATTCTTGCTCTCCAGCAATATTCATGTTAAATAGAGTCGTAGTTTGCAGTGTTGCAAAACTACCAAATCGATTGACTAAATATTTAGCAGTATTTTGAATTAAGGGATCGCGACTCTGGGTTGCCAGCAGTCGTTCTGTTCTTTCCCCTTGCTTAACAACCAACGGTTCGTTTGCGGAGCTTGCAACCAAGAAACCATTGCGTTCAAGAATAAATGCCTTGCCGTTTTGTCCAATATTGAGATTGTGCAGGAAATTGCTCAGCGTCGTAAGGCGTAAGTCTACGCTTAAAACTCCCAAAAGCTTTCCTGCGGCGTTATAAATTGGACGACCCGCTGAGATAGATAGCGTTCCAGAGCCATCATTCCCCTGATAAACCTGGCTCCAAATTGGCTTATTGGCTTGAACAATATCGCGGTAGCCTGCTTCTAGACGATGATCCCAATTTTTAATCGTTTGAACAATACGGTTACGGTTTCCCTGTTGATCGGTCGTATAGGAATACAAATGATTGCCAGTTCGCATCTTTGAAACTTCATCAATCACTCGACCTTTCTGATTTACATAACCAGCACCAATGTATTCTCCATTTGCTGCTCCGAAAGCAACATAATCCACACCCGAAATTTGAACTTGATGCCAGAAGTAATGTCCAGTGTCTTCAAAGTTATTGAGATTGAGAAGGTTTGATTGGACAGCACTGCGATTGAGAGCAGCAATTTCGTGGGGAGTTTTGAGGTAATTACTTGCCTGCTGGATGATTCGATCGTCGATTTCAGTCATGAGCTGATTTGCCAGATCGTTGACGGCGAGCTTGCCATTACGGAACGAGAGCCACCCTGTCAGCCCTACGGCAATGGAGATTTGCAGGACAAAGGGTACGACTAAGATTAAACGAAGTGGTACACGTATCCTGGATCTCTGTCGTTTTGCAGCAGTTGCCATAATCTCTCAATGTGCAGCCTAATTGGGCTTAGAGTTCCCATGTTTACTGCTTAAGTGACATTAGATGAAGTCTATTCAAACAGATCAAAGTTGCACTGCTTACAGGAGGTTGCTTAAATGCCAGCGGTGCTGCTGTTAGATTTACCGTTGGGATAGCAGTTGGATCATTCATTCCAGAGTGAATGCTAGTTTTACACGATCGATCTAAACTAAGGCAACAGTTGCTTTGCCCAAATTTCCGGCTGGCAAATTTCGTTCAAAATCAACGAGCTGTACTGATTGTCGTGTCTTAAAAATCAGGGTTAAATGCTTCTTCGTTAAATCTTGAGCTAAACGTACTCATCTTTATTATTAATGTTTCTTGTTTTAATTCCACCAAATTTATTCTGGTTGTAAAACTGAAAGCGTATATTGGTTTTATGGCCTACTATCCATAATCTACTTTATAATATTTTTTGCAATATTAATTTCCTATCTTAATATCTATAATTAACTAGCAAATTGAAACTTGAGCTGCTGCAATTTAATTTTTTATAATTATTCAATTAACTTTTGATTGACCTGCAAAGTTTCGACCGCCTTTATGAATTAGGCTTGAATCGCATTTCTGTCAATGTAGGTCGTTAATAGGATTTACTAATAGAACTTACTAATGAAATTTGCTAATGGGGCTGGACGATATCGTTTGCCTTTGCTGAATCTACCTCGCTGTCTGTTTCTTCGAGTGAAATTGGCTCGATACACTGTAGGGTATCGTTTTGAGGACGGTTGACCTTTGTGCTGACAGGATAGCGGATAAAGGTTTTATCTTCGTCTGGATATAAAAGATGTTGCAGGCGATCGCCCTCCTGAACTTGCGGATCGAGCCATTGCTCATAGTCTTCGGGCTGGAGGATGACGGGCATCCGATGGTGGATCGATCGCAGCAGGTGATTCGCCTCTGTCGTGACGATCGTGCAGGATTCAATTTCGCCGTCTGCGCTTTCCCAATGTTCCCACAGTCCCGCAAAGGCAAAGGGCTGATGACCATCGCGGCAAAAGTAATAGGGCTGTTTTTTGCGTTCTACCTGCTGCCACTCATAAAAGCCATCCGCAGGAATCAAACAGCGACGGCGGCGAAAGGCAGCCCGAAAAGATGGTTTCTCGGTGAGCGTTTCTGCTCTAGCATTAATCAGGCGAAACCCAATGGTTGGGTCCTTTGACCAGGAGGGAATCAGTCCCCAATGAAGCAAGTCAAGCTGGGGGGATTGTCCGATCGCCCGAACTACAGGAACTGCCTGCGTCGGTGCAATGTTGTAGCGAAACGGCATTGATGGCACATCATCGTCCAGATCAAAAGCTTCGGCAAGGCGATCGGCGGCTTGAGCCAGGGTGTAGCGTCCACACATTATTTTCTGCCCCTCTTTTTCTTCCACGCCTCGATCGGGCGGATTGCGCGTCAAGTTTTCCTTTTGCTTTGAGTTCTAGCGCATATGCAATCAAAAAGGCTGTACAGCAAGGCTGAATAGTTTAGCCTAACACCCCTATCTCCCCATCCCCTCACCCCTCATCCACCCCTCCATTCTTTTCCTCTCTAGTCACGTGATCCCCACTCTGATAGACTTTTAAGCTAAGGCAGATTATGCCTTTTTGAGGCAAATTTGTGAGCCACATCAGCAGTCGGGAGGGTTTATCCGGTGGAAGCTACACTTGGTTTAGAGATCATTGAAGTTGTTGAGCAAGCAGCGATCGCCTCTGCCCGGATGATGGGAAAGGGCGATAAGCACGGAGCCGATCAGGTTGCCGTGGAAGCGATGCGCGAACGCATGAACAGAATCCACATGCGCGGTCGCATTGTGATCGGCGAGGGAGAGCGGGACGATGCGCCCATGCTCTATATCGGTGAAGAAGTGGGCATTTGCACCCGTGAAGACGCGAAAACCTACTGCAATCCAGACGAGCTGATTGAAATCGACATTGCCGTTGACCCCTGCGAAGGCACAAACCTTTGCGCTTATGGGCAGCCCGGTTCAATGGCAGTGCTGGCAATTTCGGAGAAGGGTGGACTGTTTGCAGCCCCCGACTTTTATATGAATAAGCTGGCAGCTCCGCCTGTGGCAAAAGGCAAAGTAGACATTCGCAAATCGCCCACTGAAAACCTGAAGATCCTGGCAGAATGTCTCGATCGTGCCATTGATGAACTGGTGGTCGTGGTGATGAAGCGCGATCGTCACAATGACCTGATTCGGGAAATCCGGGAAGCGGGGGCAAGAGTGCGGCTAATCAGCGACGGTGACGTCTCGGCGGCGATCTCCTGCGCTTTCTCTGGAACAAACACCCACGCGCTGATGGGCATCGGGGCAGCTCCCGAAGGCGTTATCTCGGCGGCAGCGATGCGCTGCTTGGGCGGACACTTCCAGGGACAGCTTATTTATGACCCGGCAGTGGTGAAGACCGGGCTGATCGGCGAAAGCAAAGAGTCAAACATTGCGCGTCTGTCAGAAATGGGCATCACTGACCCCGATCGGATCTACGAAGCCGAGGAACTCGCATCGGGTCAGACGGTTCTGTTTGCGGCAAGCGGCATTACCCCTGGAACCCTGATGGATGGGGTGCGATTCTTCCACGGTGGCGCAAGAACGCATAGCCTGGTGATTTCTAACCAGTCGAAGACGGCTCGGTTTGTGGATACAGTTCACTTGTTTGATGCTCCAAAGTCGCTGCAACTGCGATAGAGGATAATTTCGCGAGTCATCCACAATCTGTTAAAAACAGTCTGAAAACAGTCTGAAAACAGTCTGAAAACTGTTTGATAAGGGGGCGAAGCGATCGTCCCTTTTTTTAATGGTTTTTGTGCTACCCCGTACACCCCGCTCGATTCATGTTCAAATTGCTCCAGCTTGGCTCCCTAACCTCCCAGCTTTTGGGAAAGTGAAGCCTGCCCCGATGCGTAGAGTCTCCGATTTAGGGAAAACTGGCGTTGCTAAATCGAAGTATGAAGACACAGCTTGAGACCCTGTATCGCCCCATAAATCCCCCAATGCTGGGGGACTTTGAGGATCAGTTTCCTCCAAAATTGGGGGGGCTAGGGGGGCTAGTCATACTCCAATTCAGCAACGCCGGAGAATTTAGGAGGCTGCAACACTTGGAACGCTCCCAAGAATGGTTGTGGGTAAGCAGTAGGAGCTGGTAGAAGCTGAGTGGGTTATAGGGTTTTCGTGAGCTACAGCAGATTTTGTTCGATCGCTCTCTCCAGCCTCATTCACAAAAATTTACCCCATTCTCCCGATTTTCAGACGGCGCATCCTCTAACTCGTTACACTCAATTGGTAGACTTTTTTAAGTTGATAATTGGGCATTTCGCTCACTTATTCATGACAGCTTACGCAAACAATTGTGACATCTAGATTGATTTTGAGCCGCTTAGATGGTTTTCCGAGATGAAATTTTGTCCCGGAATCTTTATCTATTTAGCTAGCATAAAAAAAGAGCCTTGGGAGGAAGAATGAACATTGTTGTTGTGGGTCTGAGTCATCGAACTGCGCCAGTCGAGGTGCGCGAAAAGCTAAGCATTCCAACGCCTCAAATGGAGGCAGCCATTGCCCATCTTCGCAGCTTTCCCCATATTGAGGAAGCGACCATTCTCAGCACCTGTAACCGCCTGGAGGTTTATGTCGTTACCAGCGAAACCGAGCAGGGTGTGCGAGAAGTCATGCAGTTTCTCTCAGAACACGGCAAAATCCCGGTGTCGCAGTTGCGTCCCTATCTGTTTATCCTGCTGCACGACGATGCGGTAATGCACCTGATGCGAGTGTCGGCGGGGCTAGACAGCCTAGTGCTGGGCGAGGGGCAAATCTTAGCTCAGGTTAAGCATACGCAAAAAACCGGGCAGCAGTATAACGGAATCGGGCGGATTCTCAACCGTTTGTTTAATCAAGCAATTACGGCTGGAAAGCGAGTGCGGACGGAAACCAGCATTGGCACCGGAGCTGTTTCGATTAGTTCCGCGGCGGTGGAGCTGGCACAAATCAAAGTGCAGCACCTCCCCACCTGTCGCGTTGCCGTTTTGGGAGCCGGAAAGATGTCGCGTCTAGTGGTGCAGCATTTGCTCTCAAAGGGCGCAACCCAGATTTCGATCGTTAACCGATCGCTCGACTCTGCTAAAGAACTGGCGCAGCAGTTCAAAGAAGCTAGTATTCGCCTGCATTTGCTGGATGAAATGATGCAGGTGCTTGCGAACTCTGATCTGGTTTTCACGGCGACTGCAGCCACCGAACCGCTGATCGATCGCGCCAAGCTGGAAGCCACCCTTGATCCTCTCCGTGGCCTGAAGCTCTTCGATATTTCGGTGCCGCGCAACGTTGATGCTGATGTCAACGATCTGGCACATGTGCAGGTGTTTAACGTGGATGACCTGAAAGCCGTGGTTGCTCAGAACCAGGAAAGCCGCCGCCAGATGGCACTGGAAGCCGAGAACATTCTTGATGAAGAAGTGGCTGCGTTTGACCTGTGGTGGCGATCGCTCGAAACGGTGGCAACGATCAGCGAGCTGCGCGATAAAGTTGAAGCCATCCGCGCTCAGGAACTCGAAAAAGCCCTGTCTCGCTTAGGCTCTGAGTTTGCCGAAAAGCATCAAGAAGTAATCGAGGCATTGACGCGCGGCATCGTCAACAAGATTCTGCACGACCCGATGGTGCAGCTCCGGGCACAGCAGGACATCGACGCCCGACGACGGGCAATGCAAACGCTGCGATCGCTGTTTAACCTGGAGGAGCCTGCTTCTAACAAGGCGTAGCGGCAAGGCGATCGACGCACCGTACAAAAACAGTACAAAAACAACAAAAGACAACAGTACAAAAACTAATACTGTTGTAGAAGAATTTCCAGGGGCTGTAAGGGCGGTTTGCGGATCGTCCCTACAGCTTTTTTAGTTTTCATATTTTTTAGTTTTTATATTCAGTGCGCCCAAGCTAAGCCGCATAGGGGCTGGCTAGCAAGAATCGCTTAGGCTCACGCGTCAGCACCCGCTTTGGCATATTGCTGCCCGACAGCAGCCGCACTGTTGCATCCGGCCAAGGACAGGGCATATCAAAGGATTTGATCAGATCGATCCCATACTGCTTGGGTAGCCTTCCGCTGCAGCCCATTCTGGGAAAAACTCGCCTCCTGATGGGGTTCCAAAATCAGGTTCTCCCAGATGCTCCTGTCGGGAATCAGTCCGGTTGTGTGGCGATCTTTGGGAATCCAGGCAGCGCCCCTGCAAAAACCCCCTCATTCCCTGGAACAAGAGAATAAGGGGAAGTTTTTAACAACATCAGAATCAGACAGTATCAGAATCAGACAGTATCAGAATCAGACAGTATCAGGATATTGAGCTGAGCCAGGCGGAGAATTTGCGCCTCGCTCCGATTCCGATTAAAAGCCGTGAGGCGATCGGCTACGAGTCGCTGCCGGCCACTTCAATCTTGGACTGCACCTGAAGCTTGCCGTCATCGGCGATCGTCCAGACATCGTAGCTGCCGACTACATCACCTTCGGGGTTAAAGTCAACCGTGCCGCTGGCTCCTTCGTAATTGATCGGTTTGCCTTCCCGCAGCAGCGCGAGTCCCTGACAGACATCCGTGACTTTTTCACCGTCGCCGCTCGTCACTGCACGAATTTGATCTTTAATGGCAGCTCCCGTCGTCGCTTTTGCGGCTTCGGCTGCCAGCGCGATCACAGCAGCAGCGTCCCAGGAGTTGGGATCGTAAACGTTCGGCGCACGGTTAAATTTATTTTGATATGCGTCGCTGAACTGATCGATCGCCGGACCACCTGCGCTGGGAGCAGTTCCCAATCCGCCCGATACAATGAACTTGTCATCTGCCGTTTTGCCGGACAGTTCAGCAAGTTTATCGGTCTTCATGCCGTCCGACATCAGGATTTTGGTGTTACCGTCGAGCAGTCCTTGCTCTTGGGCTTGCTTTAGAATGATGCTGCCCGTTTCAGGATAGGCAACCATGACGATCGCATCCGGATTGCCGTTGAACGCTGCCCGCAGTTCTGAGTCAAACGTAGTCGCGTCGGGAGCGTACTTCGTTGGACTGGATTCGTTCGTTACCGTGCCGCCTAGCTCTTTGAATGCAGGAATAAAGGAATCGATCAGACCGTTGCCGTAATCGTTGTTAATCGCCAGGACTGCAACTTCCTTTGCGCCCTGCTGCTGTGCCAATTGCGCCAGAGCATCTCCCTGAAAGGTATCGGGCGGCGCGGTACGGAACCAAAAGCCGTTGAATTCACCTTTCTTGGCACGATCGGTAAAAGTGGGGCTGGTGCTGGAAGGCGAAATTTGCACCACCTGGTTTCGCACAGCAATATCGACTGCCGCACTCGAAACCGCGCTGCCTGCCGCGCCGACTACACCTGCCACCTTATCGACTTCTGCCAGCTTGGTCATGCCTGCCGCCCCTGCTGCGGGATCAGTCTGGTCATCTTCAGAAACAATCTGCACAGGCTTACCCAACACGCCACCACATGCGTTTACCGTCTCGCCCAGCAAATTTACGCTGTCCTGCATGGTTGTGCCATACTGCGCCAAATCACCTGTGATGGGCAGCAGCGTTCCAATCTTGAGTTGCCCTTCTACGCTGGCTCCGGCAGTAGTTGCTGCGCTCGGGCTGGAACCCGCTTCAGGAGACTGGCTAGTATTTTGCGGCACAGAGCCACAAGCCGTTATCGACAGCATCAGAGCCGCCGCACCGCCACCTCCGAGCCGTTTTAATAAATTCGATCGATTGAATTTAGAGGGCTTATTCAAACGCTTCATAAGATTTTTCAAGCAAAAAGAGGATCAACGTGATAAACGATCGTAGCGAAAACCTGGAGAATCGGGGCTGAAGGCGGAAAGGAAGTAAGAAATTGTTGAACTGCGCGATTCAGGATGACAGCGAATTTCCCAGACGAATTTCTCAGACGAATTCCCCAAAATAGAGGGGCGTAGGGCAGTTCTGAAAACAAGTTCGAGACACAAGCACGACGCTTCAAATCTTGGGGTGGGGCAATCGCTTCAACCTGGGCTTGCAGAATAAACTTTAACTTTAGCGAAAATCAGCAGCTTCTCTCAATCCGGAACTTTGGACGATCGAAGGAAGTCAAGCAGGATGAAGCGTTGGAATAAGCTTGTTCTATTGGAAACAACAGGCGGACGGTTGCCTATTGCTTGAAATTGTGCCAATCTATTCTGCGAGTCGCGTTGGTCGCTAAACAGTCTATTGATTTCTCTCTTTCTTTTGCCCGCTCTGGTCAAGATTCTCGTCTGCTGAGTGGTTGGGTCAAGCGATCGACTGAGTGTTTTTTACCTCAAAGCGACAGATGCAGACAGCACAACGCTGGGCAACGCTAATGCAGAGTTATTGCAGAGTTATTTGCAGAATCATTCACCCACCTTTTTGCTGAATGCTCGCGTCATCACAGGAGTTTTTATGAAGTCAGTCATTCGTTGGAGTGCAACGCTAAGTCTAGTCAGTAGTGTGCTAATCGGTTCATTTTGGGCTGGCACAGCGCGAGTGCTGGCTTTAACCGCCGAACAGGTGATGGAACGCTTGCGTCCCGTCCCCGTATTTACCCTGGCAAATGAGCAGGGCGCCCCTCTGGTTGCCTCGCCGACCGAAGGGGAAAATCGCGGTCCTGTCGCCGGGGTTTTTATTAACCGTCAGGATGCCGAGCGGTTTCTGAACGATCTTAAGACCCGCAATCCTCAGGTTGCACAGGGTGTTCGGGTGGTTCCCGTATCCCTTGCCGATATCTATCAAATCGCTGAAACCGAGCGATCGGGTCAGACTCCGCAAGACCAGCAGCTTCGTTTTGCCTTTATCCCGGCCCAGCAGCAGGTTGACGCGGCAATGACGATTTTGAGAGAAGGCGGACAAACCGTTAACGAATTTGAGGGAGTGCCAATTTTTGTGGCGCAGTCCAGTGGTCAGAATCGTGGCTACCTGACAATTCAGCAGGGCAATCAGCAGGTGATTCCCATGTTCTTTGATAGAGCCGAGCTGCAAGCCGTTTTGACTCGCCTTCAGCAAAGTCAGCCTGAGCTAGCGAACGGTATGCAGGTTCAGGTCGTCAACCTGGAAGGACTGATCCAAACCTTGCAAGCCAGCGAGAACGAAGAACTGAATCAGATTTTGCTGGTTCCGCCTAGAGACAGCGTGGAATTTGTTCGATCGCTTCAGCCCCAGGGTGGGCAGGGGCAGCAAGGGCAGCAGCGACAGGGGCAGCAGGGAGGACAGCAGCGACAGGCGCAACCCGCTCAGCCTCGCCGGTAAGCCCATCGGGTTTATTGGATTGAAGTGAATTCGAGTTTTGTCTCCGCTGGGGCGCATTGATTTTGCGCCCTTTTATCGTATTAGTGCGTAATCTATGCCTTCTTTTCAGGTTTCTGGGAGCGCCCTGTGGCAATGGCAGCAAACCGCAAAACAGCAGGCGATCGCCGCCGGAATTTCTCCCCAGGAAGTCGATTGGCTTCTGCAAGAACTTGCCGGACTCGATCGCCTCAGCTTGCGCCTAGAAACTTACACATCCCAAACGCTCGCGCTCAAAGTGCCCCTGGAGACCCTCAGCGATCGATGGCAGCAGCGATTAACCGAGCGAGTTCCCGTGCAGTATCTTGCAGGGGTTGCACCCTGGCGACAGTTCCTGCTGCATGTGACGCCTGCCGTCCTGATTCCCCGCCCAGAAACCGAAATTCTGATTGATTTAGCGCAGGCTGCGGCTTGCTCCGCCGATGGAATCGCGCCCAATTTTGGCTTAGCCAAGGAACACTGGGCAGATTTGGGAACCGGAAGCGGGGCGATCGCGATTGGTTTAGCCGACAGCTTTCCGGCTGCTCAAATTCATGCCGTAGACTTTAGCGAAGCCGCTCTAGCTGTGGCTCAGGAAAACGCAAAACAGTGCGGCTTTAGCGATCGAATTCAGTTTTATCGCGGTTCTTGGTTCGAGCCACTCACGGACCTGAAAGGCAAGCTCAGCGGCATGGTATCCAACCCACCCTACATCCCGCAGCCCATGATCCCTGATTTGCAGCCCGAAGTCAGCCAGCACGAACCCCACCTTGCCCTCGATGGCGGCACAGACGGACTCGATGCAATTCGTCTTTTAGTCGAAACCGCTCCTACCTATCTGCGATCGGGCGGACTATGGCTAATCGAAATGATGGCAGGTCAGGCAGAAGCCGTTACCGCTCTGTTGAAAGCGCAGGGAAACTATGTTGGAATTCAGATTCATCCCGATCTGGCGGGGGTTGAGCGGTTTGCGCTGGCGTATCGCAGGTGAATGGGTGGATGGGTGGATGAGTGGGGGAGTTGTAGGGATGGAGTTTAGAAGAGGTCTAGTGAAGTTGGAGTTTGGCAGCGATCGATTCACACAAAGTCGTTCAAATCTCCCTATTCCCTGATCTCCCCATCTCCCCATCCCCTTATCTCTTTACTCCCTTATCTCTTTACTCCCTCATCCGCTCACTCACCCCTCCATTCATTCAACCTTTTACCCTCCATTTGCCTCCGGTGTCGCTGCCCCTAGCGTCTGCCAATCCCGAATCGCGATCGGTGTCCAGAGCCAGTTTTGGCTGAGGGCATTGGGCTGGAACTGCTGTGGGTTCATGGTTGAAACCATTTGATAGGTTTTAACGGCTTTGCTGAGCAGTTCTCCGGGCTGGGCGGTATCGGGGTTAGTTGAGGTTTTCCAGAGCGCGAGGGCAATTCCAGCGTAGCTGGTTAAGATGCGATCGTTTAGGGCAGGCCGAGCTGCGGTTGAGGTTTCCTGGGCAGCTGGCTGTTCCTGAAGCGAGAGTGCCCGCACCCAGGACTGAATCGCCTGCTCTGGTTTTCCCGCTTCGTAGTCGGCAAAGCCGATCGCCTCATAGTAAAGCGCATTGTCTGAATCGGCGGCAACTGCTTTTTCCCAGCTCTGGCGGGCATTGGCAACGCTATATTGACTGTTGCCCTGTTTAGCAGCCTGCCATGCTAAGCGACCTTGTAGGAAGTGAGTCGTAGCATCATTGCGGCGATCGACTGGAATGCTGGCAAGCGCGGCTTCGGCTTCGGTAAAAGCACCGCGATCGAGCAACGCCTCAACTGCCTGCTGACCGCGATTGTAGCGGTTTTGCGTAAAGCTATCGATCGCAAGCTGCTTCAGGTCAGGAGTTGATTTTGCGGCGAGTTCCGCCTGGAGCGTCGGGGGATTGGTAGCGGTTGTCTCACTCACCCTGCTTTGAAACTGCGAGACAATCTGAGGCACTGCCCAAAATCCGACGATCGCCAGCCCGATCGCTCCGGCAGCCCCAACCAGGGGTAGGACGATCGCTTTATTTTGCCGTTGACGGGCAGTAGTGCGTCGCTGGTAGCTTTGCTCGGTGTGAACCTGCCCCCCTGGAATCTGTTCGGTGTGAACCTGTTCGGTGGGGGTCTGTCTGCTGGGTTCGCTGAGGGAGTCTCCAGGCGGGTCAGGAGCAGTAAGCTCAGCGGAGTCGGGCGTGACAAGTGCTTTGGGAACAGCAACCTTTGCAGGGGGCGGGGTGCGATGACTCGGAACAGCCGGAGGAGTCGGGCGAATGGTGGACGCTGCTGGAGCGATCGGGGGCGTTGAAACCGCAGGCGGAGCAACTGGAGTCTCGCTTGGCGTAGGCGGAATAAGCTGCCGGATCATGTCTGCCACTGCAAAATCATCGTCGTCAACCGCTCCCGCATCGTCGAGCGCGTCCAGCCAGTCTGCATCTTCGGCGAGGACTGCCTGAGCAATCATGTCGGCTTCGTCGGCTGCGATGACTTCTTCGGGAAACGGCGAAGCAACGGGTTCTGCATTAACAAGCAGCGCAGGCGGAAAAATTGCTTCTTCGCCAGGCGGCAGCGGAAACACCTCATAGGTGGGCGGCGTAAACAGCAGGCGATCGGCGGGGTCCTCCTGTGATCGATCGGTGGGAGTCAGGTAGCCGTCAAACTCTGGATGCAGATAGAGAATCGGCAGTGCCCAGTAAAACTGATTCGAGCCATAGGATGAAATTAAGCCCTGCCTGGCGCGGCTGAGGCTGAGATCGATCGGGTAGCCCTGCTTCAGGTTGCGATAGAACAGGCGGGTCAGATTCAAAGCCACTTCATCGGGAATCTGCTCTGCCATTGCCAGCACCGAAGGAATTCCCCGACTGACCAATGCCTCTGCCAGGTTTTGTTCCAGATTTCGCCCCATTGCGGGATCGGTTTCGGTGGGCAGATACGCGCCGCGACAGGAATTAAACACCGCCAGACGAATGCCGTTATTCACCAGCAAGCCCGCCAGGTCGTCGCCGCTCATCAGTTCGGTGAGCCCGGTACGATTATTTACCAGATACAGCGAACCGCCGCCCGCGCTGACATCACTGTGTCCCGCATAGTGAAGCACCTGAAACTGACCCTGTTCGAGTGCCTGCGTTAGCTCTTCCCGTCCAGGCTGACTCAAGATCGTAAGCTGAATTTCTGGCTCCGAAGGCAGCGTGGACGGCATCCGCAGCTCTTGCTGAAGCTGGGTAGCTTCCCGATAAAGCTGCAACTGCTCGCGATCGCTCGGCGAGGCAACCACCATAAGAATTTTGAGCGGCTGACCCGGTTCTAGCATCAGCGACCCCCCTTCTTCCGCCAGACGAGTGCCCGGACGATAGCGCGAGAAAATGACCTGAATTCCGGTTGCCAAAGGACGGGGCGCAGCCTGGTTTTGCCGCATTCGCTCGATCGGCACATCAGAGCCATACAGCACTTCCCAAGGCAGGCGGGGCAGGCGATCGCCCTTCAGCCCCAGTCGCAGTCGCAATGCCTGACGACGGTTTTGAGCAACCCCCTGAGCCATCAGCCAGCTATCGCGCAACGTGCCTTGAAACAAATGATGATAAAGCTGCTGTCCCAGCTCCACTAGACTAAGCGACGGCTGCAAAACACTGGGGTGTTCCGGGTTGGTTATAAATGCCCGTTCGCCCTGCAAAATGCCCACGAGCGGATCGTTCATGAGCTGACGCGCTTGAGTCAGCCACGACTCCAGGGGCAAAACAAATTGTTCTTCCGCAAGCGGCACTCCTGGCGCAACTCGCTCTGTCCGAACCAGATACTCATTGTTCCCTACTGGGGTTACAGACACATGAAATTCCTGAGTCACCTTACCCGTGCGCTCCTGCTAATCGCTCAACTGAATCTGCGGCTCTCTGAGGGCTGAACCTCGATGGACTGAACAATGGACAAAACAGTAAATCGGACGATCGACAAAAGACTGAACCCAGGAGGCGGAACAGCACATCGGCGAAAGGCAAGCTCAGAGCCCCTGATAAACACAACATTTGCTAGCCTAGCGAAAATCAGACGCTTACAAGCGAAGTTCATCAAACTTGCAAACCAATCAGGAAATAAATCCTGGTGAGCTGCTTCAATTTCCGCTCGTTCTAGCCGTCCGCTTCGCAGATCGCCAGAAGGATAATCGCTACCTTACTTAGCGGGGATAGAGGTATAAAAAAGCTCGAATCGCGCTCTGTTTTCATCCACTCCGTTTTCATCCATTGTTCGTCTGCCTGAGCATTGCCCAGGAGAGTTCAGCAATCCAGATCGAATCTATCCCAATACAGGTCTGCCAGAACAGTTCCAAGGCAGATCTGGTCTAAGCCCCGTCCTATTCCGATCGCAGTCTGTAGGATACTCGATCCAGCTACTGAACCCTAAGACGCAGCCCACGCAAAAAAGTTACGGCGAGATTTGAGCTTTTCAAGCAGGCTGCAAAATTGTCTTTCCGGGAAATCGAGATTGGGCTAAAACTAAAAACTAAGCTAAAAATCTGGGTCAAATTTTCCGGACGGGCAGTCACTTCCAGGGAAAGAGGGAGTGGTAGATGCACCCTGATTTCAATTTCCTGGACTCCATTTTGGTGTTCGGGAATTTTTTTTGCGCTAGCCCTGAATCACAAAATCACGCACCCTCAGCGTTGGCGACCCTTGCAGCAAGGCAAACTTCCCGCCCTCGCCAAATCCGGCTGTGCTGCCATTTTCGTTGTAAAACAGGCTGCCATTTCTGCTGTTGTAGACAATCAGAGCGGATTGCTGCGCTGCTGCCCGGTCGGAGTTCACGATCGCAAACTCGCTTTTGCTCTGAAATCCACGTCCTATGTCGCTTTGAAGTCGGCTAAACGTGGGTTGACTTAAGCCAATGCGATCGCGTTTGGAGACGAAATCAGTAACGCGATCCAGACCTATCTCGGCAAACGGCACACCCGCACCAAACCAAAAGCGATCGGATTGGCGCCCGCCTGTAAGAATGTCATTTCCTGCACCCCCAATGAGCGTATCCATCCCGGATTGACCCAGTAGCCGATCAGCTCCCGCTTCACCCGCGAGAACATCGCGACCTGCTTTTCCCAGCAGCCGATTGTTGCCTGCGTTACCCGTGATGGCATTGTTCCTCGCGTTGCCGATGCCGCTAATAGGGGTAGTTCCCATGAGCCGCAGGCTTTCCATTGCTTTAGGCAGGGTTGTGCTGACCGTCGCCGCTAGGGTATCGCTAATCGTGACCGTCGCCTCAGCGTCCAGAATCGCACCGTTGTTGGCATTGCTCAGCGTCAGGGTCAGGGTTTCATCAGCTTCGGGCACGTTATCGTTCAGAATGGGCAGTGCGATCGTTTGGGTGGTTTGACCGGGCGCAAAGGCGATCGTGCCGCTGATTGGAGCATAATCGCTGCCTGCTTGAGCCGTTCCGTCTGCGGTGCTGTAGCGGATGGTAATTGGCTGAGTCCCTGCTTTAGACAAACTCACCGTAATCGCTGCTGTAGAATCGCGTCCTTCGATTGCAGCAACATCGACGATCGATACAGCAGGAAGCTCAGGAGCCACCGTCGGAGGGCGAACCCCGGCTTGACCTTCGGTAACAGAGGCGATCGGCGGAGCAGCAACGCCAACCACACTTTGAACAGTCTGCTCAATAATCGATTCAAGCTCTGGACTGATGGGGATTGGACGGCTTTGCTCTGGACGATTGAGGGAATATTGGACAGGAATCGGCAGTTTTGTAAGATCGCCGCCAAACAGCGTGGCGTAATAAGTCGCTCCTACAATGTATGACCCAATATTATTGAGATGAATATTATCGACATACAGATCCCAAATGCTGGAATAGCCCGGAACCTGCCCACTCTGCATCTTTTGATTAAGCTGAAACAGAACTTCGCCCACCGGCACAAGCCGAATTGGCTTTAGATCGGGAAACGCCTCCTGTAGGCGAGTTTGCAGCCGCTCAAAATAACTGCGCGACTCATTATTGTTCCCCGATGTCTCTACGCCGTAAGTTGCCTGCCAGAGAGCATCCCAATCGGCTGCGGTGGGGTTCGGATTGCGGCTCGATTTGCGGGGCCATCGCTGGTAAAGGTAGACCTGAAGATTGGGGCTATTTTGCCGGGCAAGATTGATGAAATTACTCGCCATCTGCAAGTCGCCCTGCTGCGGGTTTCCCTGACCTCCCAGAACCGAGCGATCGAACGGCTGAAGCGACAGCGCATCCCACTGATAGTTACCAAGCGCACTAGGATAATAGCCGTAGGGCTGCTGCTGAAATCCATTATTAGGGTGTTCCCAGATCCAGCTTAGGGGCGCACCGGGAATGACGTGTCTGCCCCAGATCAAATCGTCTCCACCGCTTTCTGACAACGCATCCAATCCAGCCTGGTTAATGGTATCGGTAACGCTGTTGCCAACAAAGTAAGTTCTAAGTTGAGAAGCCATTCTTGTTCAGCAGCATCTGTGACAAGCTTAAGCAAGCAGAAAAGGCACTAAAAAAATGCCCGATCGCAAATATCAAGCAGGCGATATTGCATAAGCGATTGCGCTATTTCTGTTAATATTTCTAAAACTATCCTTTCATATAAATCCTTTCACATCCATCCGTTGAGCGATACAACACTAAATCCCTTAATAGGCAGTGAGCCGATCGCAGCCAAAATAAACGAACAGAATGAACGAGCGTGACAAACAGTACTGTTTTGTCATAAGCAAAGTCTAAATTCCTCTTTCTAAAGGAAGAAGGAAGAGAGGACTACCGAAAAGTATCAACCGATGTTCTTATTAATGAAAGACAAAACATCAACCCAGAAACCAGGGATGAACAAACGAAATTAGCGTATCCGTCTTGATCGATTCATCATCAATTCATCGAGCGTTAAAGGCTGTGCGATCGCTGTTTTTTCACCGCACTCTGAATGCCAATCAAAAGCACCCCTATGCCTACAAACGCCAATGCCAGAATGTGACTTTCTCGCGAGGCAAAGGCAACCAGGATCAGGTTCAACAGCAGCGCGAGGGCGGGTATCGGCAAAGGCACTCGAAATCCGTTCGATCGCGGTTCACGACGCTTAATGATCAGCAGCGAGAGGTTGACCAGACAAAACATTGCCAGAATTAATGTTGCTGTCGTTCCTGCCAGGAATTGCAGCGTACCGGAGAGTGCCAGGAAAATCGCGATCGGCAGAATCACAATCAGCGTACGATAGGGCGTTTGTCTGCTCCGATGAAGTTTACCCAACCAGGCAGGCAGCAGCCCTTCCCGCGCCATTCCATAAAGCAGTCGAGATGCCGTAATGAAGTTGAGCAGGGCAGTATTGAGTACGGCAAACAAAGCAATGACAGTAAAAATGACCGAAGGAAAATTCGGCTGTGCCTGACGAACCACATCTAATAGCGGCGCATTGGAAGCAGCTAACTCCGAGGGACTGATCACCTGAACCGCCAGCCAGGACACCAGGATATACACCCCTCCGGCAATTGCCAGGGCCAGCAGAATTGCTCTAGGCAGATTGCGTTCTGGATTTTTGACTTCCTCTGCCACATTTACAATGTCCTCAAACCCTACAAAGGCATAGAACGCCAGAGCCGCACCCTGCACCACAGCTAACCAGCCTACTGTTTGCCCAGAGGGAGCCGAAGCGATGGGCAGAGCTTGAGCGGTTGCCCCGTTGCCTAGCAGAAACAAAACCGAAACCAGAACGACGATCAGCAGTCCTGAAACTTCCAGCGTCGTACAAAAAATATTAAGGGCAGAAGACTCCTGCATTCCCCTAAAGTTCACAAACGCTAGTACTGAAAACAAAGCGAGAATAATGAACCAGTCAGGAATAACAGGAATAAAAGCATTCAGATAGCCTGCAAACGCCTTTGAGAGGGTTGCCATCGACACCAGGCAGGTACAAAACATTAACCAGCCCACTAGAACTGAAAGCCAATCTGTGCGAAATGCCCGGTTGACAAAGCAGGCAACTCCTCCGCTTTGCGGAATGCGGCTGCCCAGTTCGGCATAGCTCAACGCGGTAAGCGCAGCAACGACCATTGCAACGAGAAACGAAGCCCAAACCAGAGTGCCAGAAAGTCCTGCAATTTTGCCAACAACTGCATAAATTCCAGCTCCAAGAATATCGCCAACTCCGTAGATAATTAGGGTTGGCAAACCAAAGACGCGCTTCAGTTTAGTTGCATCAGCTTGAGTTTCTACAGCATTCGTCTGAGTTTCCATAAAAGTCAATTACCTTTTAACAATTTTGAAAATGAGACTTATTCCGATCCTGCTTCTTTATTAATGTTTTATCAGTATAAGGGATTGCTAATTAACTGCAAGCTGGTTATTTTTACTAACAAATTTATCTGCTTTAATAGATAAGTTGAAGGGAAGGTTCATCGTTCATTTTCAGGTGCAAAAGCTTTATCAGCCAGCGTTTAATCTGTCATCTATAAAAGAGTAGAGATAAAAGAATAGAAAGTCATATTTCGTTTGGCTTAAATCTAAATCGAAATTCTAATCCGAGGCAGCGATCGGCATTAAGCGAACTTTTTAAACCAGGCGATCGAAATTAAGCCGTTAGTAACCAGGGTTTATGCTGGGCGATTAACTTAAGTTGAAGGACACGATTAAATCAAAAACAATGTAAAGCAAAGATTGGTAAAGCAAAGATTGGTAAAGCGAGGACAATAGAAAATAAAAACAATGGAATCTTTATCCGCAAAAAGCAAAAAAATTCCATCTCTGGGAATCTTTGAAATTGGAAGGAGGCTCGGTTTCCTTCAGCGTTAGGGAGTTCTGGGGCAGTTCAGATCACAGCGATAGCTTGCCAAATATCCTTAAACATTCTTTAAGTCAAGCTGGATCAACCAGAGGACGCTTTAAAGGTATCCAATCTCCTACATCGCCCCCTAAATCCCCCAATGCTGGGGGACTTTGAATGTAAGCGGAGTTAGCTCGGCTCCCCTAGAATTAGCCCGTGCGGGGAGCAGTTCGAGGAATCATGATAATTTTGTTAAACAACGTCTCAAGCAGGCTGGATAAATCAGGACGAAACAGACAGGCGACGCGGCAAATTCATCAGGGTAAACCCGATCGCAATCAGCATGAAAAATGCTCCCGTCCAGAAGGGTGACAGCACACCAGAATGATCAAACACCCAGCCTGCCCATAGCGGACCCAGAATCGTCGCAACACTCTGGAGTGCCTGGTTGCCCCCCAGCGTTTTGCCCTGCTCCTGATCCGAGACGCGGTTTGAGATCAGACCCCGCAATGAAGGAATAATTAGCCCCACGCCTAATGCCAACAGAGCTTGAGTTGTGTATAGCGCAGGCACGAGAATCGGACCCCTTGCCGGAATCAAAACAATGCCGCCAAAGGCGATCGCCACTAGCCCCAGCCCCCCGATCGCCAGCTTAGACTCGCCAAAGCGCGGTAGCAGAGAACGAATTAGCCCTCCTTGCACCACGGTTGAGACAATGCCAATAAAGAAAAAGACGGCGGCTGCCTGACTCGGTCCCCACCCGTAGCGATCGTTGAGGAACAGCACAAAAATACTGCTAAAACCCGCAAACGCGAAGTTAAAGATAAAGAACGCAATCAGCAGTCCCTGAATCCGAGGATTTTTGAGTAAATCGATCAATTGGCTGATGGGATTGAGATCTTGCCGTGTAAAAGGACGGCGATGCTCTTTGTCCAGCGACTCTGGCAGGACGAACCAGCCCAGGCAGAAGTTTAGTAAAGCGATCGTTCCTGCGACAAACACAGGCAAATTCAGGTTAATATTTGCCAGCACACCTCCCAATGCTGGACCCAGCGTGAAGCCTAGCCCAAACGCTGCACCTGTTAAACCGAAGTTTTTCGCTCGATCTTCCGGCGAGGAAATATCGGCAATGTAGGCTTGAGCTGTCGCCGCCACTCCGCCCGTGATTCCATCTACCACACGAGAGAAAAATAGCATCCACAAACTTGCCGCAAAACCGAATAGATAATACGAAACTGCTGTTCCCAAAACACATACAAGCAAAATCGGACGACGCCCATAGCGATCGGACAATCCGCCAATAATGGGACTGGCAATAAATTGAGCGATCGCAAACGATGATGCTAAAAGACCAAGCGTAAACGCATCCGATCGAAACCGTTCAACCAGAAAGGGTAAAATCGGAAAAATCAAACTTTCCCCTAATTTGTCGATCAAAATGGTGATGAAAATAAACAGCAGTCGAGGCATCGAAAGTGCCTTTGCTGGGAGAGGACTTGAAGACATAAATTAACTCACGTAGGGAAAAGAAAAATACTGATTCGAGAATGTTTGAGCAGTGTTAAATCTCTTACACTGCCCTCTTCTCAAACAGCCGCCTAAACCATGATTTCCGGCTGCTCCAGAATCACAGGGTGATCGGCATATTTTTTCAGCAGTTTGCGGTAAGCGATCAGGGTTGCATCTGAAGCGACTAGCAGTTCGCGTCCCATTTCGTTGTAGGGTGCATAGCGAGGAAACTGGGTTTTCACCACCACATCGTCTTCCTGCAAAATGTTATTGCCGACCTGCGCCGTATGGCGATCGAGCCAATGATCAAGAATCGGCATATTGTTCAGGAAGTTACGAATATTGACTGACTTGACGATCGTTGTGGTGTCATCGACCGGAATGTGAGCGAGAATGCTTTCTAACTTAAAGCGACCAAATTGCACCGAAGAGTAAGTGATATTGGGCAGA
This sequence comes from Leptolyngbya sp. ST-U4, assembly GCF_039962215.1. Lineage (NCBI taxonomy): Bacteria > Bacillati > Cyanobacteriota > Cyanophyceae > Leptolyngbyales > Leptolyngbyaceae > Leptolyngbya > Leptolyngbya sp. ST-U4. Next base: position 6,085 of record NZ_JAMPKZ010000006.1, on the reverse strand, counting down.
GCAAACCGATAACCTTTCCGCGCATCGGGGTCGTCTTGTTGCATCACAAACCGCATCAGGCCATTTAAACGATTCACCTTGATCTCCAGGCTCGCCGTCATTTCATACTCACTGATCTCAACTTCATAGTCTTCGATCTGGGTGTTTTGCGGAGCCTTGCTCGTGCCGATCGCCCCTTGATGAACATACAGTGCATGGGCAGCATCAATCCCGTTTTCCATAGTACGGGTGAAGTGGGCGTTAAACGTATAGCGGCTAAAAGCGGGGGGCCGCTCTGGAGATTCAAACTGGGGAAAGTCAGGAATCGGCGGACGGCGATCGGCAGGCAAATCCAGGTCTCCGACAAACATCCAGACCAGATCATATTTCTCCTGGATTGGATACGATTGAACCCGCGCCCGCTTAGGAATCGGGGTTTGAGCTGAATCTGCCGGAATATGACTGCACCGTCCATCTGCCTCGTAGCGCCAGCCATGATAGGGACAGCGAATACAGTTTCCTTCTGTCCAGCCCATTGCCAAACTTGCTCCCCGATGAGCGCACTGATTATCGAGCGCAACGACCTGCCCCTGATGCCGATACAGGACATACTCTTTACCCATCAGTTTCAGCGGCTTTGGGGCTGAAGTAACCTCATGGCTCAGCTCGACAGCATACCAAAAATTCTTTAGCATCATCTATTTTCCTTCGCGTTTTCTTGCACGTTTTTTTCACCGATCGAGCTATCCTGCTGTCACCACTGCTGCCTGTTTCCCGTTTGTCTCAATCAATCCTGTCGGAATTCCGTAATCCCCGATTGCCCAGCCCTGCTCGACATATTTCCGCAGCAGTTTTCGGTAGGCAAGCTGAAGACTATCCGAAGCAATCAAGATTTCTCCGGTGAGCGGCACGACCTTCGGAACCTGGCTTTCAATCACAGCCTTGTCTTCGTAATAAGTGTCATTGGTGTTTTTGCGAGAATTCCAGTCTGCCCAGGGCTGTGTCAGGAAGTTTCGCAGTCCAATCCACTTGGTTAAAGTGGTGTGTTCATCGATCGGAATATTGCTGGCAAAGTAAATGTATTGAAATCCCCGGTAGTTAAAGTCCAAGTGAATGCGATTAATGTTGGGCAGGTGAACCGTTAGAGTTGCACTGGAAAAAGGACGATCGCGCTTCACAATCAGCTTTAGTAGCCCCGCTCGCTTCGGCGGCTTGGAAATGGTTTTAGCCGTAGCAGTCCAGTCATCAATTTGCACCTCGTAGGGTGGTACTTCGGCATCATTTCGGTGATGAAAGAACACGGAATGCACAAAAGGCGCATGGGAGCTATCCAGACCGCTCTCAACCACGCGAGTATAGTGCGCGTTCCAGGTATATTCGCCGCTGACACTGCGCCATGCCGGATCATCAAACTCTGGAAACGGAGGAATCGGAGGACGCTGCTCCGATGGCAAATCGCCCACAAATAGCCAGATAAATCCGTAGCGCTCTTCCACCGAGAAAGGCTCGACCTTTGCCCGCTTCGGAATTGGCACACCCGTCTGATCCGCAGGCACTTCCACACACTTGCCGTCGCTTGCGTAACGCCAGCCGTGATAGGGACAGCGAATACAGTCTCCCTCGACCCATCCACCTGATAAAGCAGCTCCCCGGTGAATACAGCGATCGATTAAGGCAATCACCTGCCCCTGGCGATCGCGGTATAGCACATAATCCTGACCCATGAGCCGGACCTGTCGGGGCTGGTCACGCACAGCAGCACTAAATTCAACGGCATACCAAAAGTTTTTAAGCATAGGGAATCTCCTAACCGATAGTGTTTAGCAGCGTGAAATTCATCTCCTTCAATGCGTTTGCTAGAAGAGTTTGAAGGAGTAGAAAAGAGTAAGTTGCCGCACAATGTTGTTGAGAAATTGCTGTTCAGCAGAGTTCCCAGAATGAGCATTGAAGTAGCATTTCGGTTGATTTTTATCTGCAATTCAGTTGGCGACTCGTCCTTAAGAAAGGGCGCAACCCGTGCGGTTTCAGGAATAAATGGGTTCAATTTCTAAGGCTGAAAAGCTTAATCGAAGTGTCAATTCAGGCAGATTCCGGCAGGTTCAGGCAGATTCAGCCAGTGCAGGAGAATAGTTTGGTGATGAGCTGTTACTTTCAATAGAACTGACATTTTGAATAAGCTGACCGTCCTCCATGTGAATAATTCGATCGGCAATATCCAAAATGCGGTTGTCATGCGTCACCAGCAGAATCGTACAGCCCTGCTCTTTGGCAAGCCGCTGCAAAATTTCCACCACATCCCGTCCCGATTTACTATCCAGCGCAGCCGTTGGTTCATCTGCCAGCACGAGCTGAGGCTGACTCACCAGGGCACGGGCGATCGCCACTCGCTGCTTTTGCCCGCCCGAAAGACTATCGGGATAGTAGTTTATGCGCTGACCCAGCCCAACGGCTTCCAGCATTTCTACACAGCGGCGCGTTCGTTCCTCAAATGAAATTTCGGGGTGCAGGCGCAGCGACATTCGGACATTTTCCTGGGCAGTTAAACAGTCGAGTAAGTTATGTGCTTGAAAAATATAGCCAATCCGACTGCGAACCTGCACAAGCTGGCGTTTCTTCGCTCCCTGTAGCTCCTGCCCCAGCACCTTTAAGCTGCCTTCCTGCACCGATCGCAATCCGCCCATTAAGCTTAACAGCGTCGTTTTACCGCTTCCAGATGGGCCCGTGAGAATGACAATTTCACCTGCAAAAATATCGAGATTAATATCGATCAAAACAGGTTTACGGAGATTGCCTTTTCCATAAACGTGATGAAGCTGACGAACCGAAATTGCGGACAGTGGCATAAATAATGCTGAGAAGAAAGTGACAGAGCGAGACAATCAACAAAGAATAATGAGGAAAACAACTTAGAAAACATCTGCGGGATCAGCCGATCGCAATTTGCGAACTGTAATCGCGGCTGAAATCATACACATCAGCACTGTGAGAATGAACACTTGCAACGCAACATCAAACCGCATTACCACTGCAAGCTGGGTTAAATTTCCCAGCACTCCGTAAAGCGCGATCGAGCAGCCAAATCCGGGCAGAAAACCCAGCACCGCTAGAATAATGGCTTCTTGAAACACCACGACAAGCAGTTGATTATCTGAGTAGCCGATCGCCTTTAGCGTGGCATATTCCGGCAAATGCTCGTTTACGTCGGTATAAAGCACCTGGTACACAATAATCACCCCTACCACAAAACCCATAATGGTTCCAAAGTTAAAGATGATTCCAGGCGGCTGATTTGACCAGTAGCGATTTTCGAGCGCGATGAGTTCCTGATGGTTGAGTATCGCAACGTCTTCTGGCAAGATGGTTTGAAGCTGGGCAATGACTTCAACCGGATTCGCATCTGGCTCTAACGTCAAAACTCCTGCATGAATGTTATCCGCACCTGCTTCACCAAACAAACGCAGATAGTTCAGATCACTGGTGACGACATGACCCCGCTTAAACAGGCTGCTCCCCATTGAAAATAGCCCACCGACCCAAATTTGTCGATCGCCTACCTCCGTCGAGACCGTCTCGCCCTGCTCAAACGCCTGACCTACTGAACCCAGTGAAGACAGAGATTTGCGATCGAACAGCACCGTGTCAGGCTGCTCAATTTGCACCAACTGTTGATTAATCGCAGGGAGGTTCATCACGGGCTGAGCCGGATTAAATGCGATCACAGTGACATCAGTGACTTCCTTATTCCAGGGATTTACCCAGGACGTTTGCGTGTAATAAAGCGGTTTTGCGGCTTCAATAGCGTCGATCGCGCTAACCCGATAAAGCTGATCTTTGGGAAAAGATTGATTACCCAAAAATTTCGAGTTGCGATTCACTAAAAACAAATCTCCCTGAACATTTTCGGGAAAGCGAGTCACGCCATCGAACATGGTAGCGCGAAAGCCAAGCTGCATAAAAATCAGAATATTTGCAAACGAAATTCCTGAGATTGCAACCAGCAGCCGCACCTTCTGATGAGACAACTGCGACCACGCCAGCGGGATTTCCTTCGGTAAACTGAACTTGAATGGTTTAGAAATTTGCATAGGTATCGAGGCAAAAGTGGAATATCGAAAAGTGCAGAAAACGCTGTATATTTCTGCCAATCGATCGGACGAGGAAGTGTCTTCAAGCGTGTCAAAGGTGCTGCATCGCCTCCTCAATTTCCCGTCAATAGGTGACTTTGAGCGTGAGCGTCATTGGCTCGCTTCCTCGCAGAATTGCCCCGCTAGGGAAACGGTTCGGATCAATCGGCTTTATCCCGGTGAATTTTGACTCTCACCTGCATATAGGTCAATCCTGCAACTTGCTCGCTTGATTGAGCATCCAGGCGAATTTTGACTTCTACGACTCGTGCATTGCTATTGGCAGCAGGATCAGTGTCGAGAATATCTACCTTTTTTACCTGTAAGCCAATCTGTTCGACCGTTCCCTTTAATTCCTCAGTAAAGCCACCATTTTCGCTGGCGATCGTTGCCCGTTGCCCAGTTTTGATCTTAGGAACATCAGTTTCATACACTTCTGCGATGACTGCCATGCGATCGGTTTGTCCCAAATCGACAATACCCGCTTCCGAGTCAACCTGCTCGCCAATCTGAGTGTTAATTTTGAGGATTTGTCCGGCGGCCGGAGCGCGAACATAATAATCTTCAAGTTCGGCTTGTTCGCTGGCAAGTTTGCTAATGGCATAGCGGACTTGTGCCTGGGGCACTGTAACATCCACCGGGCGCACTTCTGATAAGTTGTTCAGGGTTGCTTTTGCTTGAATGATCTGGGCATTGAGGGTTGCGATCGTATTCGCTAACTCTGCTTGTGCCTCGGTCACTTGGGTCTGGGAGGTGCGGTAGTTTCTGCGATAGCCATCTAATGTCGCTGCGCTAATTGCCCCCTGCTCAAACAGTTGAGCGTATCGATTGTAAGTCGTTTGAGCATTTTGTAGCTCGACTTCAGCTCGACGTAGGGATGCCTGTTTCGCGACGGTGTCTGTGTTCAGTTCCGCTTGGAGTCGGACAATCGCAGCCTGCTGTGCCCGGATCTGACTGGAATTGCTGCTACCTGCCTGAACCTGCTTCAACTTTGCCTGCTCGATCGCCACGCTATTTTCAGCTTCGATCACCGCAGCCTGCTGTTTCTCTAGCCCCTGCAAAATCGCAATCACCTGCCCGGCTTGAACCTGATCGCCTTCTGCCACCAGCAAGCGATTGACTCGACTATCCCTGGCGTTGGCAACTGAAACTTTGATAATCGAGCTTTCCGGCTCAATACGTCCAAGGGTGGCAACTGCCCGAATCGGCTGAGGAGCGGTCACGGGTGTTTCGACAGATGCACGACTCGGTACTGCAATCCGCTGAACTGCCCAGACTCCCATTCCCATACAGCCGATTGCTAAAACGAGCCAGTATCCCTGCACTCTCGCAAACTGCTTCTGCATAATCGCCTATTGGTAATAAATTGTTTGAGGAAGTTTCAGGAAACGGCTCTAGAACTTCCAGGCAGCATAAATCACGCCAGCAAACAGCACCAAGGTTGCAATGCCGATGTAAACCATCTTGAATTCGTGGTGATCGATCGCGTGATCGATCTGTTGACCTAGCTCCTGGCGAAATTGCTCAATCTTCTCTTTAGCCTGCGGGTCAGAAATTGATGCAAAGCTGTTTCCCCTTCGGGACGGTCGGCTCACACGCTTGCTCATGGGACGTTCCCCTGAAATATAGATCAGCGACGATACCGTGCTGAATTTAGGCTTAGAGTACCCAGAAACAAGTCAAGGTAACATTGTCCCCTTGCGTCCCCTTGCGTCCCTTTGCGTTCCTGTAGTGACTACATAGGAAGCTTTCCTGCAAAAACGACTCTTACAGGGGTGATCGACTTCGGCATTCTGCATTGCGCTTCCAAAGGGACGATACCAGGAATTGCAAAGACAAAGATTAAAGGCACTTGTCGAGCCGTTATTTTATAGCCCTACGCAACAGAGATAGGACAGTAACATAGAGGCTAGAAGAGAGTTGGGAAATGGTCATGTCCGCCCCCTACAGCTACGACCTCCGCACTAAAGCAATCGAGGCAG
>NZ_JAMPKZ010000059.1:0-12366 GCF_039962215.1 Leptolyngbya sp. ST-U4 | reverse complement strand
ATTACAGCTTCTGCAATACGAGATTTACAGCAACGGTACGAAATCCCAGTCACAGGGCAAGTCAATCCTACAACTTGGGAAGTCCTAGATATGCGCGAAAACCCCTATCGATCACCGCTTCCCTGGAAACAACAGAACATTACACAACCACAAGTCACAGGAGATTTTTCATGAACCGAAAGATTCTTTCAACCAAAATTACAACTACAACCACAATCGCAATCACAATTCTGTTCGGCGTACTCCTACTGTTCAATTTTCCATCCCTGGCTCAAGTCAATTCACAAGTGATTCCCAGAATCGAAGTGATCGAAGGTTCCCAGGAAATTCCACCCAGCTACCGTTTAGTCATTAGCCGATCTCAGGACAATGTTTATGTCTTCTGTCCGACTGACTTCGAGCCAGAGTTGAACTATCTGCGAAATGTGAAGGCGATTCAATGTAAGCCGTTTACCAGTCCCTAGAAGTAAACTAGTGAGGGGCAACAGCATAACAACTCACACCACTTTTTTGCTTTGAACAGAGGAGAGATTCAGATGTCAGAGAAAAACAAAGCCATTTTAGAAGAGGCAAATGCGGCGAACGCTGCAGGCAACTATGAAGGATTCTTGTCATTCTGCACTGACGACACGAAATGGACGTTCGTAGGGGACAAGACCCTTAACGGAAAAGAAGCTGTTCGCCAATATATGGCAGAGACATACATAGAGCCGCCAAAGTTTACGGTCGCCAACTTAATCGCTGAGGGTGATTTCGTCACGGCAGTTGGCGACATCACACTGAAGGACGCAGACGGGAAGGCGGATCATTACTCGTACTGCGATGTCTGGCGCTTTCGTGACGGAAAGATTGTCGAATTAAGGGCTTTCGTCATCAAAACCGAAGTCAAGGATGAAACTAGCAGCGCGGCGTAATTAGAAGCTCATAGATTCGTCTTTTGAATCCACCGCAAGCTAGAGGGTATAACTTTAATCTTGTCCGTAATCTTGTCCGTGGTGTGATCGCTGAGGTAGGGTAAATCGCGGCAGCGATCGCCGCTCTAGTCACAACGCTTCTGCACAAAGCTGCAACGCTTTTGTATCAAATTGCAATCCTTTTGCATCAGACCGCAATGTTTCTGTATCGAGTCATCTTGCTTCTGTCACAGGTTGCAATGTACAGCTATCAGCAAAAACTTGATTGATTTATAACTCATAGTGAGCAACTTTAACACCACCTAAGAGGTTTTTTATGCAAGAGACAAAATACTCTTCCTCAGTGTCTTTTGAGACTACGCACAGGCTCTCAAGCCGTGAATTGGAAGTTTTGAAACTCATGGCGGAAGGTCAAAGTAATTCTGAAATTGCAGCCCATCTATATCTCAGCCACAACACTATAAAAACTTATGTACGTGGTATCTTCAACAAACTTGGAGTTGACCATCGTGTACAAGCTGCTGTAGTTGCTTTACGTCAAGGGCTGATTTAAGAGGTTCAATGATGACTTCTGAAGAAGCACTGGAAGTTGTAGAGCAAATTTTACCACCAGGAACACTAACCTCTGTCAAAGTAGTGGTATTTCATCACTCTTGGAACGGTAAAGAATATAGAACCTATTTGAGATCTTAAGGAGAGGCTGCAAGCCGCTTAATCATTAGCCGAATGAAGCAAAGGTTGAGTTTGGTTATGGCAATGGCAAGCGTCCGCTCAAAGTTCTTGACCAAGATTTTACAACGCTCCATCCAGGCATTGGAACGCTCAATCACCCACCTGGCAATTGCCGGAACAAATCCAGATTTTCCCTGTTCTGCCTTTTCTTGTTTCGAGGGCTTGGTCAAAAGCTCAAACCTGATTGGTGGTACTCAAGATGTAATGATGAAGAAGCAAAGTCTTTTCTGTTCTCCTACCATGCCTGCGTGCCCGATTTGTGCATCCACCAAAACGGTTAAGAATGGTCACATCCACAACGGTAAATAACGATTCAAATGCCACGACTGCAAACGACAGCTCATCGAACAACCCAGCAAAAAAGTGATCGACCAAGCCACGCGGGAACTAATTGACCGCTTGCTGTTAGAGCGGATTTCATTAGCTGGTATTGCTCGTGCGACACAGGTTTCTCAACAATGGCTGCAAACCTACGTGAACGAGAAATATGCGAAGGTGCCCCGTCAAGTGCAGGTGACACCCAAAAAAAGGGGTTCTGTTGCAAAGATTTTAAAGTAACAAACGAACTGCTCTCGTTCGTATTGCTTTAAGCACTCACTCCGAAGATTTCATTGACGAATTCTGCTTGAGATACACTTTCCCCTTGGTTAACCCCCTTCACTTGTCCTTTGCAAATCATCGCCATTGCTTCGATTCCTCTCAATGTTCTTCTCGCTGTGTTGAACGACTGAAATCCCATCATTGGTTTTACAATCCGTTTCACGTTGCGGTGGTCTTGCTCAATCATGTTGTTCAAATATCTGCTTTGCCGTAATTTGGTCTCGGCTTTTAACGTTTTATCTTCCTGTAATTCATCTATCGCGACGGGATAGGCAGCATTCTTATCAACGGTGATCACCCGTGGAGTTTGAGTGTGTTTCGCTCCCAACACTTTGCGAAAAAAGCGTGCCGTAGCTTTTCCGTCCCGCTTCGCACTGAGCATGAAGTCCAAGGTATTCCCCTCTGAGTCCACCACTCGGTACAAGTACTTCCACTCCCCTTTGATTTCGATGTACGTCTCGTCCACCCGCCAGGAATCGTTTGTGGGATTGAGAAGGGGACGAATACGTTTGTCGAGCTCTGGCGCGTAGTCCTGCACCCATCGATAAATAGTGGTGTGATCTACCTCGACTCCACGTTCTAACATCATCTCTTCTAAATCTCGATAACTCAAAGCATAACGGCAATACCACCGTACATTTAACAGAATGATCTCTGGCAAAAAATGCCGCCACTTGAACGGAGCTTTCGGATCAACCACCGGACGTTAATTTTTCTCTCGGTAGACGCTAATTCTATCACTTCTTGCAACAGAACCAGAAATGCCGCCACTTGAACAGAGCAGCAGTAGCCATCGGAGGGCGAGAAGGCATAACGGGGCTTGTCTACCTTACCAGCGGCTGTTTTTGCGACACAACCGCAGTTTGAAAACCAGGACACGAAACGCGCTAATGAAATCCTCGCCAGGGCTAATCGTATTGCACAACAACGACTGCGTTTAGGAACAGGGATTTTAGCTGCTGCACTGTTGGCAGCCTCAGGCATTACCGTCTGGTCAACCCGATCGCTGAATCGTGCCACGCTTGTTGGCCAGGCAGAACGAACGAGCACTAGTGCCCTCGGCCAGTTTTCCTATCAACCCAGTGAGGCATTAATTTCTGCGTTAACGGCAGCACAAAACTTACAGCAAGCAACGGGTGATGCAAAGCAGTACGTTACAACTACACCTATTCTAACCCTACAGCTGATACTCGATCGCATTCAAGAACAGTCGATCGGCGCAACCAGCAACACAACTGCGCGTCCTTTTACCGCAAATGGTGGACAGATATTATTTTACACAGGACACACGCAACGCGATCGCACTGATTATCAAATTTTAGACGTTGAGGGACGACAAATTAATCAATTTCAGCAGCAGGGAATGATTGATAAAGTTGCCCTGAGTCCTGATGGAGAACGTTTTTTAGCAATCAAAGCAGACGGTACGGCAACGCTTTGGAGTACTGCGGGCAATGCAATCGCCACTTTTTCAAGCCTGCAAACTCCAATTTTAGGAATTGCGTTCAGCCCTAACGGTCGCCTGCTTGCCACGATCGAACCTGTTATTGATGCTGGTAGTGACAATAGTGCAACTTAGCAATGACAAATCATAAGGCTCTGGAATGATCAGGGACAGCTTGTTGCGGCACTGAATCACCAGTCGCTGGTCGTTGAATTCGGCCCAGATGGAGAGCATCTGCTGACGGGTGGCGATCGTCAGGTAAAGCTCTAGAACAATCAGGGACAAGCTGTTGCGATTTGTCAGGGTCAGGGGCAAGTCCTCAAAGCCCGTTTCAGCCCAGATAGTCAGTCTGTCTTGATGGTCGCTGCTCAAGGAAGAACCGCCATAGTGACGCAGTGTGATTTGAATGGCAGGGTAAAGACATCAGTGGAAACGCGATCGCAGGGAACGATCGATGCTCAAATTAGCCCAAACAATCAATTTATGGCGATCGGCTCAGAGGACGGTAAGCTGCGGCTTTATGACCTTCAGGGCAATCTGCTCCGAGAGTTTCAGGCGCATTCAGGCGGAATTTATGCAATTGCTATTAGTCCGGATGGTCAGCAACTTGCAACGATTGGCAGCGATACGGTAACGCAGAACCGGGACGATCGCATGCGAGTCTGGAATCTTGCCGGACAGCAGCTTACCGAATCGAGATTTCGAGGATATAGTATAAGCTGAAGTTCAGCCCCAATGGCAAAACAATCGCCCTTTCTGATACCACGTTTCTACATCTGCAAACGCCTGAGACTTTATATTCTCCGCTCTCTCAGCAGGTTTCCATAGTGCGAATGAACCCAAGTGGAGAATCGTTTGCAGCTTTATTGAATGACGGCACAGTAGAGATCTGGAATTCTCAAACTCAAGGCAATTTGTCACTCCCGTTAAGTGAATTTGCGATCGATAATTTACGATTTAACGCATCAGGAGAATATCTTTTGATGCATAGCGGTCAGAACAGAACCGTAACTGTCGGGGATCTACGAGGAAAGACGATTGCGAAACTTGCTGGAACTTGGGGCGAAGATTGGCTGAATCCCCTGACCTGGAACAACCCAATCAGTCCTGATGGACGCTATGCGGCAACGCTGCAAGTCGATAATACGATTCAAATTTGGACGATAGCTGGAGACAAAGTTGCAGTAACCTCTCCAATTTCAGGCAAAGTGCAATCGATCGCCTTCAGTCCCGATGGTCAATTCTTGGCAACTGCTGGCGGGCAGGGGAAAGTTCAGCTCTGGAATTTGCAGGGGCAACCTGTGGCAAACTTTCAAGCGCATCCGAACTGGGTCGATCAGGTGTATTTCACAGCCGACGGAAAAGGGTTGATGACGATCGCTCCCAGTGATTCCGGTACAGCAGCAGTGCAAACTTGGGACGTACAGGGCAACCCAGTTAATAAAATTCGTAGCGATCGATTTACGGACGGTACAACTTTTTCCGATCTTGCCCGCTTTACGTTTACCAATCCTCAAACCAATCAATTTATTTCTGCTGCCGACGATCGAGCTTTCTTGTGGAATCTCAACGGTGAAACTGCGACGCTGCATGGGCGACAGGGCTGGTTTATTCCCACTTCGGTTCAAGCTAATGCCGTGCAAATTAGTGCAAGTGGTCAACAGATTGCAACACTAGGAGGCGATCGTCAGATTCGCGTGTGGGATGGCAGAGGCAATCAAATTGCTCAGTATGAAGGTTACGCGATGGCACTGAGCGCAGACGGCAAAAGTATTGTTGTAATTTCTGCAAACAACACACCAAAACAGTATCCGATTCGCGACTTGAATGAATTAATTGAGCAGGCTTGTCGCTGGCTCCGTCCTTCAATCGCCCTAGAGGGAACATCAGAAACTCGTCAAATTTGTGATGTTCCCTGACTTGATATGAAACCATCAACGTCAATACTCATTAAACTGAACATGATGAGTAGAGGGTTTCCACGAGCAAAAGGCATAGAATTCAAGACCCATCATGAGCTTATTATTCGTTCACGTCCTATTTAGGCTGGCTGTAGTTCTTCTGCAAATCGGTCATGTTGAGCGGTCTTAGTTATCCTGGATAAGGAATTTCTAGCATGTTTTTGAAGTATAATACAGTAAACCGATCAAGATATAGTATTTATTACAACTTTTCTGTCAAAACTTTTCCATGAAACTCCACTACATCACCCTTAAGACTACGGAGGAAGCCCGTCAAATTGGCAATGCTTTACTGGAGCAGAAGCTAGCAGTCTGCCTGAATTGGTTTCCAACTACCTGCGCCTACTGATGGAAGGGCAAGATTATTAAGGAACCGGAAGTGGGCTGATTGTGAAAATGACAATCTTTATACATTAATATTCAATTGATATTCAACGTGCAGAAAGAATTTCGGCAAGCAATACCTGATCGGATTCAAGGTCATCCTACTAGGGCAGTGTCCTATCTATCTCCGAACTTGTTCTGGTTTTATGAGGCGATCGTTGCCTTTCTTGATCGCACCTTCCATCTCAATATTCAATTTGAGCAGGGCAAATTTGATCCACTCGATGATCCTCAACTGTATCAAAACCAGTGGGATTTTGTGTTTATCTGTGGTTTGCCGTTTGCCAGATATCTCATGCGCAGCAAAGCTGATCTGGAATGGATCGCACCAGATTCACTTATTGCCATCGCTGCGCCTGTGATGCAGAGCGATCGCTATCAGAGCAGTCCCATCTATTTTGCTGATGTGATTGTTACAGTGGATAGTCCCTATTTCAGTCTCAGTGACTTGGCAGGAAAAACACTTTGCTATAACGATCGCGGTTCTAACAGTGGCTACAACTTGCTGCGACAGCGAATCCTTGAACAGGGCTATCCTGCCCCATTTTTTGCGCAAGCGATTTCTTCTGGATTCCATCAGCAATCAATGCGCTGGGTTGCAGAGAAACTGGCGGACTGTGCGGCGATCGATAGCGTTGTTTTAGAACAAGAACTGCGAGATTTCCCTGAATTGCAGCAACGACTGCGCGTGATTGATTCAATTGGGGCTTGCCCAATGCCGCCGATCGCAGTTTCTCAGCGGTTTGACACAGCAACAATTCAGCAAATTCAAGCAGCGCTGCTTCAGCCGGATACCGAACTGCAAATCGCAATGACAAAAGCACGGATTCGTTGCCTTGCCCCAGTTCGATCGGAGGATTATACGATGCTGGCAGTGCAGTACCAGGCTGCCATTGAAGCAGGATACGAGTTTATCTAGCGATCGCTATTCTGGAATGGGGAAGTGGGCGCGGCTGAGCTCGTTTCTGATGTCGCTGTTCCTGATGTCGCACTGCATCGCGATAAATTTGCTGGAAGAGCTGTCGCTGGGCGTGGCTCCCGCCAATCCTCCAGAGCTGCGGTAGAACGGGCTGCAGATGGTCGATCGCTTCCTGCCAGTGCCCCTTCGCATGGTCGATGATACCCTGTGCCGCAGGTAAAGCAACCTTGAGCCACGGTGATTGTGCCTCCGGATGCAGCGTTTGGATGTGCACTTCCATGCTGTTAAGCATTTCCCTTACCCACGACAAGCGACCTGCTCGCGTCAGGGCATAGAGGTAATGCAGGTCTTGAAACGGCAGGGCGTGTTCGTGAAGGCGGGGCAACAGATACAGGGCTAATGCTTGCCAACGAGATTTGCCAACGTCGATGCCTTGCAGTTCTAAGCGCAGCAGCAGGGCAATCGCCCCAACCTGATCTTTCGGGGAATCCTTGCGGGCATGCCCCCATACTTTCTGGTCATACAGCTTCAGCACCCCTTGAGCATCCTGCTTTGCTAAATAATAAAGCGCAATGTGCCACCAATTATGCGTATAAAGCATAGAGTTGCAGCTTTCCCAGGTATTCGCGAGGCTTTCCATCCAGGCAATGCCTTCGTCTACACGCCCCTGCATCTCCAGCACATGGGCAACTGCATGATGCGCCCAGGGATTTTGCCGCTGCATTTCCGTTGCCCGTCGCCCCCACTGTTCTGCAGTTTCAAGCTGATGGCACTGTTCCAGTCCAAAGGCAATCATGCCGTGTAGATAGGGATTTTCTGGATTGGCAGGAAGAACCGTTTGAGCAATCCACAGCAGTCCTGCTTTGTCGCCTTGATAAAAATAATGGTACTGTCCCTGCTGTACAGAAATTAAATCGCGAGGAAACTTTTGCGCGATCGCTTCGTGCAGTGCGATCGCCTCATTAATCTCACCTTCTGCCCAGGCTGCAGTTGCCTGAATATAAAGCTGTTCTCCCTCACTCGTTCGATCGGCAAATTGCTGTGCTGCTCTGAGATGGGGAATCGCCTGCTGTCGTCCGGCTTGACTTTCTTGCGACAGGTAATAAGCCGCAGCATAAGCCCGGACGATCGCGCAGGTTGGGTCGGCAGCAATGCCCTGAAGCAGCAGCGATTCAACCTCCTTTCCATAGCAGAGTGCCCGCTCGGAAAAGGTATCGATCGCGGCGATCGTCTCTGGTGAGTCTGTCGTTATATCAAGGTCTTGAGCCGTTTTTAACATCAGATCTTTCCACCCGTAGCAAAATGTTCAACATCATTAGCCCTATCAAAGGCTTTCAAATCAAGGCGAATTAACTAAAATACAGTAAGCTGACGTACAAACCGTAGTTTAATTAATTGAGATATAACATGGCTAAAAATGAATGTCCAGATATCGCTGTGGCTTGACGCTGGAAATCAAAGAGCTAGAGAATCTTTGAAAACACCAGAAAATGTGATCCAAAAGACATCTCTCTTTTGTGACTAAACTCAATTTGAAGTCTTTCTAATGGAGCTACGATGCCTAAAATTCGTGCCGTTGTAGTTGAACCTAGCGCTCCTGAACGCTGGCTTGTGCGAGAAGTCGATGCCCCAATCCCTGCTGCTAATGAAGCTTTAGTCAAAGTGCAGGCAGTTTCCCTAAATCGCGGTGAAGTGAGACGGTCCCTGACGGCTGAGTCAGGCTGGCAGCCCGGATGGGATTTAGCGGGTGTGATTGAAACTCCTGCGGCAGACGGTTCCAGCCCACCTGTAGGAACGCGAGTTGTGGGGTTTGTTCGATCGGGAGCTTGGGGAGAGATAGTCGCGGTTCCAACAAATGCGATTGCCCTTTTACCGGATACCGTTTCGTTTGCTGAAGCAGCAACCCTACCTGTTGCAGGATTAACGGCATATCATGCGCTAAAACAGGGCGGACTCTTGCTGGGAAAATCTGTCTTGATCACAGGCGGATCAGGCGGTGTAGGCAATTTTGCTATTCAACTAGCGCGGCTATCCGCTGCAAAGGTCATTGCTCATTTGCGGCGATCGGATCAAGAAGCCGCAGTAAAAGCTGCAGGCGCACAGGCAGTGGTGATTGGGGAAGATTTGCCGTTAGATAGCGAATACGCTCCCTATGATCTCATAATCGAATCAGTTGGGGGCAAAACCCTTGCAGCGACGTTGGGATCGGTTGCACCCGATGGAACGGTTGTTTTGTTCGGTACGTCGGGCGGCAATGAGGTGACGTTTAATGCGCAACGCTTCTATGGTGTGAGCAATGGTGCAAGCCTGTATGCGCTGATTCTGTTCCATGAACTGAGACGAGAAACGGCATCGGTTGGATTACAGCGGCTCTTGGGACTGGTAGCAGAGGGACAGCTCAAGCCGCAAATTTCGGTCGAGGCTCCCTGGATGCAGGTTGCAGATATTGCTCGGCAATTACTCGATCGTCGCTTTCCAGGAAAAGCAGTTTTGTATTTTTGATTTCGGAAATTTCGCAAACTTGGAGAAGTCACTTTAATTAGGAGTCACAAGACTTTAGCTAAGGTGATTTAGTTAATGTGATTTAAGCAGCTTTATGTTCTTCTATCCTTAAAATTGTTACTCAAGCAACAACTTTTAGATCCAACTTTTCGAGCGAACATTACAGCTCATTGCGCTTTCAGAAAAAACAGAATTCGATTGCTTGACTTGAGGCAGTCGTCCCGTTACTATGCCTAGTATTCCTATTAAATACGGTAAATCGATCGACTTACAGCAATTTAATTTGAATGCTTAGGGTATTACAGTATTGCTTTTGCCATGGAAAGAGAAATTCGGCGGTAAAAGCAGTACTGATTTATTATTTATTGGGCTTTTATTGGGGTTAATACCACTGCTCAATGCCTCATGGAGTGACAAAGGAGGTAAAGAACAGACTGGATCAAGCTCATCACCCTTAAACCTAATCGAAAAAAGGGACGTTTTGGGGGTTTGAGAAGCATGAGTTTCCCTGCCCACTCTGACCACAGATCCATCCGGCTAATCCATAACTGTCTATACAGTCCAATGTAAGTAGGCAATCGCCACCAGCAGGACTAAAGCTTGGAACCGTTGTCCAGTTGCTCGATAGCTTTCCATGTTGTAGCCGCCCTTCTTCAAGTCTTTGAACATCGGTTCAGTCGAAAACCTTTTGGCGTAACTGTTGAGTGCAGCTTCAAGGCAGACGAGGTTGGTCAACAGATACCAGACTTGATTGGTTTGAGATTTCCGATAGCTTCGTCTCCAGCGGGTTACGAGATTAAAGCGACCAGACCCCTGCTGTCGCGTCACCTGCACTTGCACTTCAAAGCAGGCACTCCCCGGAAACTGGAGTAACTCGTTCAGGCGTTCAAACTGGGCGTCTGGACGAAACTGACGGTGGTGCTTTGAGGTAGACCAGCATGAATCCTACCTGCTGATGGCCCAACCCGTCAGCAAAGGCAATGCTGTGAAATTCTCGCTCTCCCAACACAATTGAGCGATAGCGTTGCATCAAAGCCAATACTGGATGCAGAACGATTTTTTGTTCAGACGCAGAACTTGAGCTACCTTGGTCGAGGCAGAAATCCAGTTAGCAACAGAATGAATTTTTGCTAAGTGCTTTATTCCTGCCCCGCCTACTTGAATGTTTTGAATCTCTTATGACAATCTTTCTATCTCCTTAATCTCTAACAGCTGCTCGGTTACAGCTTCATTATGCAATTCAACCGATTGCGGCAGTGGGTGCTGTTCTGGCATCGCCTGAGCCTGATGGTAGCCACACTAGTCTTCACTGGAATGCTCAGTTTCACGTTTTTGTCGAGAATACCATTCCCATACAGAACTCTTTCCGAGTAGCACTCGATTCGGTGAATCTGGTCCTCCAAATGCTCGATAGCCAGTGAGGATCGCACGAACTCGATCAGAGCAGCTTCCTAGTCCGGCATTTCCTCAAGGCTTCGTGGTTCTTGCTTGGGCTGCTGGTTCATCTTATGCCGGTAACGACTGGACGCCTCATAGACCTCCTTGCGTAAACGCTGAATCGATCCCAGCGGCTGATGTTCTGCAATACAATGCCAGGCATTAAACGATAAGACGTCATCCACGTACACCTGCCGGGCAGGGCTGTATGCTTCCTGTGTTGGAATTGTGATTCTGGCGATCGGCTGATAAAGACTTTCCCCTTCTGGCCACTCGATCGACGCATCCTCGATCGGCATCGTTTCTAGATTGGTGCAAAGCTGAACACGCAGTTCATACTCAGCGGACTGTTGTCGGAAGAACTCAACGATCAGGTTGCGCAGCGCAGAAGCATTGTTGGTATTAATGCGTTTGCCAATAAGCGGCTGAAGGCTGGCAGAGAGGGGAGCAATACTCAATTTAGCAATGTAATCTCCATAGCGCAGGGCAGCAGCAGTGTAATAGGTTTCCCCTAGAATATGAGTTTCAGGATGAGTAATGCCCAACGCTGTTGGATAGAGACTGATGCCTGCTTTTTCGGTTATCGCATTCACTAGGCGGGCAGCCGTTCCCAACAGTTGTTGCGCCTCCTCTGGGGCACTGACCACAACCTTTTCCTGAAGGAGCTGTTCCGGGAGAAAGCGAGCGATATTACCCGATGGAAAAACCGGACTGTTGATCAAGAGAAAATCCTGGGTGACGGCATCCGGCTCCAGTAGCTTCGGTTCTGCCACGCCAATGACCTTGATTGCCATGCCACGAAAGCAGGATAGACCATCGGGCATGATGTCACCCGGAACTGTCGAGAAGCGAATCATCACTGGGTAGGTGCCGGGCTCGCGGAATAATCCCTGTGCGAGGTGAACAGGCAAGTTGTCGTAAACAGTCAGTTCCCCCTTCAGTCCGCCATGGCTCTTCGCATGGGCACCCCGCATGGCATGGCGATGCTTGTCAAACACCTTCTGCCCCTGCCGGGCAACAGAGTCTAGGATTTCGCGGACGAGTCGATCCTCATCAGGTTGCTTGACTTCTACAGTCTGAGAGTAGCGGACGTACGGTTTGGGGTTGAGCATTGGGCGATCGATTCGAGTGGGATCTAAACTTATACATCTGTAGTTTAAGGATTCGTCCCTGGCTCCTCTACTTCATCCTACTTAAGGAGGAAATGAATCAGAAGGCATAACACTCTCGATGACTGTATCGAATTGCTAAACCAAACATCTGTATCTTGGGAAAAGCACAAACTTAGGGAATACTAAACCCTCGTACTACGGGTTTTGTTCTCTAAGCGGTTGTGTCGCAAAAACAGCCGCTGGTAAGGTAGACAAGCCCCGTTATGCCTTCTCGCCCTCCGATGGCTACTGCTGCTCTGTTCAAGTGGCGGCATTTCTTGCCTGAAATTATCCTGCTCAATGTTCGTTGGTACTGCCGTTA
>NZ_JAMPKZ010000058.1:0-10000 GCF_039962215.1 Leptolyngbya sp. ST-U4 | reverse complement strand
CTACCGATCGTGATCGTGTCGGTTGCTTCGCAGTTTGCCGAAGGCGTAATCGAAGGTAGTAAGGAGAAGGAACCGACACGATCTCCTCGGGCGTTGGTTGGATTATTAGCAGCTTTGACGTAAGGGACTAAAGCGAGGGCGGAGTTTCAACTTGTCTTGAAATGCCGCCCTTATGTTTGTCTCTGGCTTCCACCCGCGTTCATGATTTCTGCAGGTCTGCGTAGCCTCAGCCTAGAATCACCGATGATTGGTTAAAGTTACGCCTAGAAACTCCTTGCAGAGGTTTTCGCTAAGACTGCGCGAAGGTCATAGCGATCGAGGTTCATCACCTTGTCCCACGCTGCCACAAAGTCATTTACAAATTTCGACTGCGAGTCCTCAGCTCCGTAGACTTCCGCAAGGGCTCGGAGCTGAGAGTTTGAGCCGAAAATGAGGTCAACACGGGTCGCGGTCCACTTGAGGTCGCCTGTTTTGCGATCGCTTCCCTCGAACACATATTCCTCCTCCGAGACCGCCTTCCAGGTCGTGCCCAGGTCGAGCAGGTTGATGAAGAAGTCATTGGTCAACGTCTCTGATCGATCGGTGAAGACGCCGTGTTTGGACCCTCCAAAGTTTGCACCCAAGACGCGCAAGCCGCCTAGGAGAGCCGTCATCTGAGGGGCTGTTAAGTTCAGCAACTGCGCCCGATCAACCAGCAACTCTTCGAGTGATTCACTGTGTTTGCCGCTGGTGTAGTTGCGGAACCCGTCTGCAGTTGGCTCGAGCACCGCGAAGGACTCGACATCCGTTTTCTCTTGCGACGCGTCCATGCGTCCCGGCTTGAAAGGAACTGTCACATCGTGACCGGCATTTTTCGCCGCTTGTTCGATGCCTGCACAGCCGCCCAGAACGATCAAGTCAGCGATTGAAACCCACTTTCCGCCAGACTGCGAGCTGTTGAACTCCTGCTGGATCCCCTCCAGGGTTTGCAGCACTGTTGCCAACTGGTCTGGCTGGTTGACTTCCCAATCTTTCTGCGGCGCGAGACGAAGACGCCCCCCGTTCGCTCCACCACGCATGTCGGAGCAGCGGAACGTTACCGCCGACGCCCAAGCGGTCGAAACAAGTTGGGAGACAGACAGTCCCGAAGCCAGGATCTTGGCTTTGAGGGCGGCGATATCCTGCTCATCAATCAATTCATGATCGACTTCGGGGATGGGGTCTTGCCACAGGAACTCTTCTTGAGGAACCTCCGGACCGAGATAGCGCGATCGAGGACCCATGTCACGGTGCGTTAGCTTAAACCAGGCTTTAGCAAACGCCTCAGCAAACTCATCCGGGTGCTCGAGGTAATGCCGCGAAATTGGCTCATAGATGGGGTCCATCTTCATAGCCATGTCCGCCGTGGTCATCATGGGGGCGTGCCGTCTTGACGGATCGTGTGCGTCGGGCACTGTACCCGCACCCGCGTCGCCCTTGGGCTTCCATTGCCACGCACCAGCCGGGCTCTTCGTCAGTTCCCAGTCATATTTGAACAGGGTTTCGAGATAGCTGTTGTCCCACTGCGTCGGCGTAGGAGTCCATGCGCCTTCGATTCCGCTGGTGATCGCATCGACACCGACACCCGTGTTGAAGGCGTTCTTCCAGCCGAGGCCCTGATCCATGACGGTGGCCCCCCCAGGGTCAGGACCCACGTGCGTCGCCTCGCCCGCACCGTGACATTTGCCAAAAGTATGTCCGCCAGCGGTGAGCGCAACCGTTTCGGCATCGTTCATCGCCATCCGCTTAAAGGTTTCACGAATATCGCGCCCTTCGCCGATCGGATCAGGGTGGCCGTCCGGCCCTTCCGGGTTCACATAAATCAGACCCATCTGAACGGCAGCGAGAGGGTTCAGCAGCACCCGGTCCTCCTCGTGACGCTCATTGCCAAGCCAGGCTTTCTCAGAACCCCAGTAGATGTCTTCCTCTGGTGCCCAGACGTCCACGCGCCCACCGGCAAAGCCGAGCGTCTTGAAGCCCATCGACTCTAGGGCACAGTTGCCGGCGAAGACCATGAGGTCAGCCCACGAAATTTTCTTGCCGTATTTCTGCTTGACTGGCCAAAGCAACATGCGCGCCTTGTCCAGGTTGGCATTGTCTGGCCAACTGTTGAGGGGTTCAAACCGCTGGCTACCCGAGCCCGCGCCGCCGCGACCATCACCCATCCGATACGTGCCAGCGCTGTGCCAAGCCATCCGGATGAAGAGCGGCCCATAATGACCGTAGTCAGCTGGCCACCAATCCTGAGAAGTGGTCATCAGCTCATAAATATCTGCCCTCAGGGCAGCTAAGTCGAGAGTCTTGAACTCCTCAGCGTAGTTGAATTCCTCACCCATAGGATTGGACTGGGGTGAGTGTTGGTGGAGGACGTTCAGATGCAAATAATGCGGCCACCAGTCTCGGTTCGATGGTTTATGACGAGGCTGATGTTTCTGACCTCCGCCCGCAAACGGACATCCGCTTTCGCTGCTCATAGTATTTTCCTATCCAGGTGTGTGGTGTGGTTTCTTTTGACGTGCTACAGGTATTGCAAACAAACAGCACAGGTGTAATTACTGGGATAATCGATGGGAAATACAATTGAGGAGAAATCGAGAAGAAAGATAATCAACGTTGTGATTTGAAACATGTATTTTTAATTCGAAATAATTGGTTATATTAATAGCCCAAGAGTGCGCCTGTGCAAGCATACCTATCCATACAATGCCAAGTTGAACTGGAAGTGGATATTTAACTTGGAGGAGTTTCCTCGGCATTGAAGGGTAGCTTGTTTCCCAGATTTTTCAGTTATTAGAACTTGACAAAGATTGCTGTAAGAGATTTCAAAGCTATTTAATTTCTTTCTATTAACGAAGCGTTAATCAGCAGTGTGGCCGTTGAGCATGTAAATAACATATCCGTTTGATTTACAGGTTGCTGGAGCAAGGGAAGGGCCCCGCTTACGCCAGTTTTCGTGTAAATAGGGGTGATTGAAGCGATCGTGTTACCCGATGCCATGAGAACTAACTCAGAGTCTGAAACAATGTGAACTCCTTGCAATCTCCCCAGAACTGCCCCTGAATATCCTGCTCGAACCTCAACTTTGATAGCCCGTGTTGGAGCGGTCGCGGTGGCAGTCGCCTCATTCTTGTTTTTTCAGCTGCAGCCTTAAGCTGCTCAAACGTCAGCCCGGAATTTTTTTCGATACTGTGTCCTACGGTTCCTTGCAACGTATTACGCAGCATTGCCTGCATTGCAGGATCGGATACTAGCACCTAACCATATAGTGCTTAAATTTGAGCCATTTTTCCTTTGGTTGGGCGGCTCGGCTATGACAAGCAAGAGTTCATGGGGGACGAGGCGATTCCTTGTGAAACGTTCAAGGAACTAAAGCTCACTACCAATCAAATCATCCAGCTCGGAAAAGGAAGTGGATGAGCGATACCCTCTCACTGGGAACGCCAATCACCTTGTGCTTGCCGGCTGGACCATGAAAGGAAAAGGGGAAGAATGGTCTGGTTTTCAGCGCGAGCCCCGAGCGGAGAAGTACACTAGCTCCGGCTTCTTGCCCAATCAAGAGAACGGATTCAGCCAAAAATTAGGATGCCGAGGTAGTAATCTAGGGCAACACAGATTTTCTTTCAAACGCGATCGGATCTATACTTTGCACATTAGTCGCACCTCAGCCCGATCGGTCGAGTGCCACTAGAGACCCAGTTTGTCCACCTAGCTAAGGGGGTGAAACTAACAAACAAATGCTCAAACAAACAAAAACCAGTAGCAGAAAGGCAAAAACCACTGGTTAACGAGGGACCAATCTCAACTACCAGCGGTTTTTAGTTCTTACACAGGCTATTTGGTTTTTCATAAGTCCCCCTAGGGGGTCAAATCGCTGAAAAAGTAACTCTTTCAGCAGCGGGGATTTTTGGTTTAAAAATCACCCAGACTTGAGACAAAGATAGCACACTGTCAGATCGGTGCGTCAATTGTTGCTGCAATTTTTCTCAAGCCTGCTGGGAACCCGCTTCATTCTTCACCCCCTAGGTCACCGGAAAACTCACGAATCAAGCAACCCATTCACGCAGCACTAAGAACGTCCCCATGAATATTTCATTGATTGGGACGAGAGTCTCCTCGTCTCCACAGGGTTTTGCATCTCAAAATTTGTCATGGTCAGAAAGGAACGAAGAAAACGGCACAAACCCACAAGCCTTCATCTCGCTAGAACAGTTCCGTAAAGCAATCGAGCAAGAGTTTATTCACGGCAGCGCGATCGACCCAGTCCTGTTTGCTGCCACTGTCCGAGTAGTTCCTGACCTGATCTACGAGCGCGGGGAAGTGCTTGAAACCCCGATCCATGATGCGCTGAACTGGAAATACACCCGCTTTTGGATTAGTAGACCGATCGCAACGGTCGCCGCACTGCTCTTGAATGAAGATGATTCTTGCTGGCAGGCAAAGCTCGGTCAGCCCAGAGTGAACCAGACAGGGAAGGTTTGCAAGTATGAAACCCCAGTTGGCAACGGGTCAAGAGCCTTTCTGCCCGACCTTCCACCTGCCATCCGACAAAGAATTACCGATCGCTACAGCATCGATGTCCCCTTAGACGGTTCATTCTGGGACTGGTTAGCTGCCCATCCTGAAATTCCGATCGTCTGGACAGAAGGCGGTAAGAAAGCCCTCTCCCTCCTGAGCTTGGGCTTTGTGGCAATCGCGCTTTATGGGGTGAATGGTGGCTACTCCAAGGATGCGCTTGGCGATCGCGATCTGATTGCAGAGGTCCTGCGCTTCTGTCAGGTGGGCAGGCAACATGTACTAGCATTTGACCAGGATGCAGAAGACAAAACGCGGCAGCGGGTGAATGTTGCGCTATCTCGCTTCGGCGGGCTGCTGCATCAAACGAATGGAACGGTGGCGATCGCCCAGTGGAACGGCAAAGACGGCAAGGGCATTGATGACCTGATCGTGAATTGCGGGGTTGAAGCCTGGGAAAAAGCAAACGCCGAGGCACTTCTACTGGAACACTGGCGCATCTGGCAGCAGTTCGCCCAGCAGCTTACCTGGACGCCGGCGATCAGGTTACAGACTGCTGACTTATCTACCCTGGAGCTAGAACGTCTCCCTGCGGAAGGCATAATCGCACTGTGCAGCCCCAAGGGAACGGGAAAGACCAAGTGGATTGCTCATCAGGTTGAGGGATTAGAGAAAGTCCTCTCTGCTGGACATCGGCGATCGCTGCAACGTTCCCTCAGCCAACGATTGAAGCTGGATTACATTGGCGACCTAGATAAAGCGAACGGAGAGTTTATCTCTGGCTCTGCCTACACCCTCCGCATCAGCTTTGTCGTTGATTCTCTGCTGGCGATCGACCCTGAGCAGTTCAAGGGCTGCGACTTGGTGATTGACGAAGCGGTGCAGGTAATTCGCCACTTGCTGGCCTCTAGTACCTGCGCGAAAGACGGCAAGCGCCCAGCCCTGCTAGCACGATTCCGGCAGTTAATTCGAGTTGCTCGTCGCGTCATTGTTGCCGATGCAGATCTGGATAATGCGACGCTGCACTACCTCAAAGCCTTGAGGGAAGATACAAGCCCTGTCTTCCTGATTCGCAACGACTTCCAGCCGCAAGGATGCATAGTACAAATGTTTCAGTGTCCTGATCGCACTGCAATCACGGCAGACTTGTTAGAAGACATCGCGACACTGGAATCTGGCAAGGTGTTGTTTGTCGCGACAGACAGCAAGGCAACCTCGAAGACACTGGCCAGGACGATCGAGCAGCAGTTTCCTCAGTTGCGGGTGCTGGTGGTTAATTCTGATACATCGGGTGGAGAGTTTGAGCGAGCCTTCATCCAAACCCCAGACTCAGTTCTGGAGCAGAGTGAGTTCGATGTAATTATTTGCTCTCCCTCACTGTCCACCGGAGTCAGCATTGAAGCTCAGGGCATCATTGCTAAAGTCTATGGCATCTTCAGCGGCGTCAGTTCCACAGATGCAGATATGGCTCAGGCGTTAGGACGAGTCCGGGAGCCGGTGGAGCGAGTGGTATGGTGTGCCAAACGGGGTAGCAACTATAGCAAAGCATCCCGGTCTACGAATTTTCTGGAGCTAAAAGCCCATCTGCAAAGCTGCACTTCTGCCACGGTTAGCTTAATTCGCTCATCCCTGCGGGAAGATGTCCCAGATCTCAAAGCCTATGACTGGCAAGCTGATCCTCATCTCGACTTTTACTGCCGCATTGCTGCCGCCCAGAATCGATCGATGCTACAACTGCGAGAGGCGTTAATCGTGCGGCTTCGCTTGGAGGGCAACCAGGTGACAATCCAGAACCGAGAATCAAATGGCAACATTGGCGAACTGCTGAAGATTGCTCGCGACGAGCTACGGCAATTGGACGCGGAGAGTATTGTGGCAGCAGACGATTTGACGATCAGCGAAGTGCTGCAACTGGAGGCGCAGGAGAGTATTTCTCCAGAGCAGCAGCGGGCGATCGCCAAGTTTTATCTGAAGGAGTTCTATTGTCTAGACGAACTCACGATCGAGGACATCCTGGCGGATAAGGAGGGGCGACGACGGGGGGAACTGCGGAGCCTGGAGGAATTGCTCTACCCTGGTGTGGCGATCGATCGCACCGTGAAGGCATTGGACAATCAACTGAGATGGAATCAATCGCTCTGTCCATGGGATATCTCCAGTGCTGAGCTCCGTCGAGCCTTACGGGAACAGCTCGGGCTAACTGATTTTCTGAACCAGGACAAAGAATGGACCAGGTATGACCTCTGCCCTTATGCGGCCAAAGCCAGGAAATGGGCAGCCCAGATTAAGCAAGCGCTTAAACTCACAATTACTGAAGAGATGAGTGATGTGCAAATCATCCACCAGCTTCTATCGCAACTGGGCATCAAAACTGATTTTCGCTGGTCTCGATTCGTAGCAGGGTATGAGGGCGAGAAGCTGAGGGTTTACCGATTGCATCTTCTGTCCTGGCAGGAGGCGATCGCGATTCTGGAACAGCGTAAAGCTAAGCGCGATCAAACCGTAGGTGCTGGATCTCCCCTCCTGTCTAATATAGAAAAACAGACGGGTGATCCGCCCCCGACCTCCTTCCAGCTTCTTAAAGCGTGGCATTCTCCAGAAACAATCGAGGATGTGCGGCAACTGTGGCAGGAAGCTGATTGTATCGAGGCTCAGGAGGAACTGAGGAAGATTATTCCGATCGCTGTGCTGGAGAGAGCAATTAACCCCTTGCAGGAAACATTGCTCCTTGAGGGCTTGAAGCAGTGAGTAAACTCACCCGATCTCGCTTAAACTTTTGGATAGCGTTTACCGGGTGAGTTCGGTGGCTCTGGTAATCACCATCTATAACCAGTCGGGTGGCGTAATGAAAACGTCACTAACCATGAATTTGGGCTATCACATGGCTCAGCATGGTCGGAAGGTGCTGCTGATTGATATGGATCCGCAGGCGAGCCTGACTGTTTTCATGGGCTTGGAACCTGCTGAGCTAGAACAGACGATCGCCAACTCGATCTTGAATGAAGCTCCATTAGCGATTCACCCTGGTATTCATGGAATGGATCTATTGCCTTCTAACATTATGTTGAGTGCCGCGGAGATGCAGCTTACTTCTGCAATGGCGCGAGAATGGCGATTGAAGCGAGTCTTAGAGCCGATTCTAAATCAATATGATGTTGTTCTGATTGATTCTCCGCCTAGCTTAGGGATTCTGAGTGTCCTCAGCTTAGTAGCCTCGACCCATGTGCTGATCCCAATTCAGACGCAGTACAAGAGCTATAAGGGAACGGAGTTGCTGTTAGATAGCATTCGGCAGGTGCAGTCTTACGTCAATTCGGAGTTAGAAATAGCAGGAGTTGTGCCTACGATTTATGCTGCAAGCAATGCTCAAGATAAAATGATTCTGGGGGCAGTTCAGGAGCAGCTTGGCGCAATCACAACGGTCTTTCCCCCAGTTCCGCGTGCAACTGCCTTTGCGGATGCTTCAATGGAACATCAGCCCCTTGTTCGATACAGTTCCAGTCATCCAGCCGTAAAGGTTCTGGAGGCGATCGCTACTCAGTTGGAGGCGTTGGCATGAGCAAGAAGCGAGTTGTGCCGGAGATGCGCGGGGTTAAAGCTTTTCTCAGTTCTTTGCCTGAGATTACCTCTGCCTCTGGAGAAGCGGCTGCTATAAACTCAATCGCGATCGAAAATATCCTCCTTCCCTCGAAGCAGCCCCGGCGATATTTTGACTCGGAGAAGTTAGAAGACTTGGCGGCATCAATTCGGCAGCATGGGGTTCTGGAACCAATTCTGGTGCGTCCCCTGCCGGATGGGAAGTATGAATTAGTTGCCGGAGAGCGTCGCTACAAGGCGTCTCAACTGGCTGGGCTGAAAGAGATTCCGATTGTAGTACGGGAGTTATCAGACCAGGGTGCAGTGCAGCTTGCCCTGGTGGAAAACTTGCAGCGGGAAGACCTCAACCCAGTTGAGGAAACCGAGGGACTACTGGAGCTACTAACTCTTAATCTACAGTGCAGCCGGGAGAAGATTCTGGACGCACTGACTCAGATGGCAACAGCTCAGAAAAAGGGAACTGATTTATCGGTCAATGTTTCCCGACGAATAGAATCGATCGCCAAAATTCTAAAGTCAACCGTTGGGATCACACCTGAGAGTTTTCGCACGTCAAGGCTTCCACTCCTGAAGCTTCCCCCAGATGTACTAGAGGTGTTGCGCCGGGGCAAGTTGGAATATACCAAAGCAAGGGCAATTTCACGTCTGAAAGATGACTCATTGCGGCAAAAGCTTTTACAGGAGGCGATCGCCCAAAATCTATCGTTGACGCAGATTAAGGAGCGGTTCCAAGACCTGACTTCGACGGCTGAAAAAAAGCCAACTTTGAGCGATCGCCTAGTGTCTGTTTCCCGGAAGGTGAAGCAGGGGCTAGATGACCCCAAAAAGCAGCGGCGATTAGAGAAGCTATTGCAGGAGCTAGAAAGCCTGGTTGAGGAATATTGATGAGCAAATTCACTCAATAGTGGGGCAAACGATGCCCGTAGTCAAAGCCGAACGCAACGTAGATACCTCACCTTAATATCTGCACCAGTCTCCTTTAGGCTTAATCAATAGCCATTAGCTGCCCTCGAATTGCCCCATCTGGAAACTCAGGGTTATGCACATTAATATAAAAGTTCTCCGGGTTGGTCAGAATGCGCTGAACAAGTCCTGCTTCGCCTGTAGGGAACTTGCCTTCTTCACCCTCGGTCAAACAGTCGCCGGCATTACCATCTTCTGGCCCAGCCAGGGCCACCACCACTGGTCCGTTTTCACCAGCTGTTCCCTCGTGAATATGGGCAGCCATTCCATCACCAACTGGAACTAACTGAAGTTCTGAGACTTCCAGAACATAACATAGAGTTTTTGGATCACCATCTACGCCAAACACATAAGCTGACCCCATTCCATCCGGGTCGCCTACCATGCGGTTATTGCTAGCATTACTAGGAACTTCCGCTCTACCATCTAGCTCTGTTGACAGCACCGCATTGGTATGACCAGCTCGAGCAATCTGAGGCAAAGCAACTCCAGACAGCAACACAAATAAACTCAGCATGCATCTGATGCTTGAAATCTTGGTTTTCATATCTTTACCTCTGAACGGAGTACATCTGTTTGTCAAATTTAAGATGGTTCAGCTATGCATCCGAACTCATCCAATCTGCTTACAGTACGTCTAAGCCGGGATTTCGGATTCACTAGAGACAAAATTGCAGCTCGGTGTAATCCAAATACATCCCAGTCTTCCATGCCGTCTTCCTGTTTCATTTCAGTAAGGCAAATTACTCATACGCAAAAGCCTCTCTTGCAAACGCAGGAGAGGCTTCTAACTTCATAATTACCCTGGCATCGAGCTATTGTTGCAGGAAGCAACCCTCCAACTATCGTCGCCGTTTCAGCGTTTCACACCTGAGTTCGGGATGGGTCAGGGTGGGTCCACCGTACCATA
>NZ_JAMPKZ010000057.1:0-12697 GCF_039962215.1 Leptolyngbya sp. ST-U4 | reverse complement strand
TATCTCTCCAGATCCCCCCCAATCCCGACCAGGACTAGCACAATATCCGAATGACCGATAGGATTTTTGGATGTAGAACGATCGTCTCGTTATTAAAGGTTGGAGAAATCCATGACCATTCCTTCCACACTTCAACTGGCATTCCAGCAAGCAAACGCCCTGAAAGTAATCAGTGGCTTGACCAATTTTGATGCCGATCGCGTTGCTGCTGTCGTAAAAGCTGCCGATCGCGGCGGGGCAACCTTTGTAGACATTGCTGCCGATGCCGACCTCGTGCGGATGGCAAAGCAGCTCACCCACCTGCCGATTTGCGTTTCCGCGATTGAGCCTGAAAAATTTGTAGCGGCGATCGAAGCAGGCGCAGACCTGATCGAAATCGGCAACTTCGACCCCTTCTACGCCCAGGGCATCCGGTTTGAAGCGGCGGAAGTCCTCGAACTGACCCGGCGGACTCGCGCCCTGTTGCCCCATATCACTCTGTCAGTCACGGTTCCCCACATCCTGGAACTCGACCAGCAGGTGCAGCTTGCCGAAGCACTGGTTCAAGTAGGCGTAGACATCATCCAGACCGAAGGCGGCACTAGCAGCCAGCCCACCCACGCCGGAACCCTGGGACTGATCGAAAAAGCAGCTCCCACCCTGGCAGCCGCCTCTGAAATCTCTCGCGTTGTCAGCGTCCCCGTTCTTTGTGCTTCCGGTTTATCCAGCGTCACCGCACCTCTGGCGATCGCCGCAGGCGCATCAGGAATCGGAGTCGGCTCTGCTATCAACCGCCTGAACGATGAAGTTGCCATGATCGCCGTGGTCCGCAGTCTAGTGGAAGCGATGGGAACGGTGAGCCGGGGACGGGTCTCTGTGTGAGGAAGTGAGGGACTGAGGGACTAAGAGGCTGAGGGGCTGAGGGGAAGCGATGGGAGGAGGGACGGGGTGAGTAAATCAAAATAGAGCAATAGGGAAAGCGATGGGCAGCGAAGGGAACGGCTAAAGGTCGAACTCAAAATTCAAAGCCCTCCTTTGGTTACCCCTGTTACCCCCCTATCTCCCCGTCTCCCCATCTCCTCCCTTCATTCACCCCTATGTCCGCTCGCCTCCTCACCTACAGCCCCGCCTACACCCTCGTCCCCACCTACGAATGCTTCAATCGCTGCACCTACTGCAACTTTCGGGCCGATCCGGGACAAGATGAATGGTTGACGCTCGATCGCGCAGCGCAAATCTTACGATCGCTTCAGCCGCAGGGCGTAATCGAGATTTTGATTCTGGCTGGGGAGGTGCATCCGCAGCATCCGCAGCGACGGGCATGGTTTCAGCGAATCTATGACTTGTGTGAGCTTGCCCTGCATCTAGAATTTTTGCCCCACACGAATGCGGGCATTCTCAGCTTTGAGGAGATGGCGCAGCTTAGAACAGTCAACGTTTCAATGGGGCTGATGCTGGAGCAAATGACTCCTGCTCTGCTGCAAACTGTCCATCACCGCGCTCCCAGTAAAATTCCGTCTGTCCGCCTACAGCAGCTCGAATGGGCAGGCGAACTAAAGATTCCCTTTACCACAGGCTTACTACTCGGCATCGGCGAAACCGAAGCAGACTGGGTCGAAACCCTGGAGACGATCGCCCAAATCCACGATCGCTATCGCCACATTCAAGAAGTGATCTTGCAACCTCACAGTCCCGGGCAGCAACAGTCCTGGCAGGGTAATGCCTTTGCGATCGAAACGCTACCGCAGGTCATTCAGCTTGCCCGCACCCTCCTGCCTCCAGAAATCACGCTGCAAATTCCGCCCAATCTAATTCCAACCTCGGCTCAGCTCATTGCCTGTCTGCAAGCAGGAGCACGCGACCTTGGCGGCATTGGTCCCAAAGATGAAGTCAATCCCAACTACCCTCATCCCCACGACGCAGCCCTGGCTGAAATGGTTCAGCAACACGGTTGGCAGCTCACTCCTCGCCTTCCCATTTATCCGCAGTACGACGATTGGCTTCCTCTCGCGTTAAGCACTCAGGTTCGCTCCTGGCGCAACCGGCTCAGTCAATTACTGCTTGATGGGCACCCGCTCCACCGCAGTCTCAAACCGCCCGTCCGCCCATAGTCGCAGGATGCGAAATCCTGGCATCTGATCGTCGATCGCAAAAGTCTCACTGTGCGGCTTGAACTGTACACAGGTCGAAGGCGTACCTAAATAAGTGACTCCTTGCCGCTGCCGCTCAAACACCTGATGAATGTGCCCAAACAGCACCAGCTTCACCTGCGGATGACGATCGATCACGGCTAGCAGATCGGCTGCGTTGCCCAGCCCAATCTCCCCCATCCAGGCAGACCCCACATCCAACACCGGATGATGCAGCGCCACAAACGCCGGAAGATCAGGATAACGCCGCAACGCCTCGTCCAATTCCTGTAAGCTTTCCTGAGACAACTCGCCCCCCACCTCTCCCGCTACCCGGGAATCGAGCAATACCCCATTCCAGCCAGCCTGCTGCAATGATTTTTCACGCCGAAAAGGAGCCTCGCTCAGCATTCGCATCATCAATTCTGGTCGATCGTGATTGCCCGGAATCCAATAAGTGGGAAGACCAAGCGGCGCAATCAACTCCCGCAAATGCTCATAGGATGCCAGCGTCTCATCCTGCGATACATCCCCGGTTAACAGCAAAACATCCGGCTGCCTGTGCTGCACTCGCTGAATGACTGCCTGAAGCGATCGAACAGTATTCACGCCTTTCAAAGCCTGATCCGAATTGGCAAAAAGATGGGTGTCGGTGATTTGGGCGATCGTTACGGCTTCCTGTGCCATTATTCCTCTACCGTCAAGCGCGACCATTCCATTTTGAAACAATTTTTAGCATATTTTCCTGAAGAGTAAAGTTGTTTTGCCTGGCAGGCTTCTAATAAAAGCAGCGAGATCTGATATACTGGCTTCTGAATCAATATGGCGGCATAGCCAAGTGGTAAGGCAGAGGTCTGCAAAACCTCCATCCCCCAGTTCGAATCTGGGTGCCGCCTTCTAGACAAATCAGTAGATACGGCTTCTGAAAAGCTCTCCAACACCCAAGTGTAGGGAATGAGGTTCAAAAGCCGTTTGGTATTTTTGGGTAATTTTGGGGTAGTTTCGGTTAACCTTTGGGGTAACCTTGGGGTAAAGCCTACATCGGTATACAATAAATCATCGCTTAGAGTAATACCGATGTACTCCAAAAATAATCAAGGTAGAGCCAGGAAAGGCTCCATACAAACTAAAAGCTCACACGGCAGGCTTCAACTGGTTTTCTCCCATCCAGTTATTACCCCATCAGGCGAAATTCAGACGAAGCGTTTTTACTTCTCCACTGGGCAGCCAGACACCCCTTTGGGCAGGCAACAAGCTTCTGTGCTCGCTGCAAAAATTCAGCGTGACATTGACTATGGAGAATTTGATGCCAGTTTAGTCAAGTACAAACCCGCAGCTTCTTTATCAACCGTTACCCCAATTACCCCAGAAGTTGTCTCAAAGCCTGATCTAGGTGAGCTTTGGGAGCAGTACACAAAGTTCAAGAAGCCTCAAGTCAGCCAAACAACGACAGCAGTGGATTACAGGAGATACCGTAATCACATCGCTAAATTGCCAACCCAAAATATAGAAGACGCGGTTGCTATCCGTGACTACCTTCTGGCTAACGTTACACCCGATACTGCCAGGAGAATATTGACCAACATCAATGCCTGCTGTGATTGGGCACTCAAAAGTAAATTGATTGAGTCGAACCCGTTTCAAGGGATGGCTTGCAATGTTCAGGTGCCTAAATCGGAATCTGATGAGGAGATGGAAATTAACCCTTTCACGCCGGAAGAGCGAGATATGATCATTCGGGCATTCGAGGAAAGTAAGCTCTACAGCTATTACGCCCCACTAGTCAAGTTTCTATTTTTTACCGGAAGCAGACCTTCAGAAGCGATCGCACTGCAATGGAAACACATTAACGATCGCTTCATCGTTTTTGAGCAGGCGATCACCATCAGCACTAAAGGCTTAGCTCTCAAAGAGGGTTTGAAGACTCAGGCTCAACGGCGGTTTCCAGTCAACCAGCAACTCAGGTCGATTCTCAACTCGATTAGACCTGGGAACTGTAAGCCAGATGATTTTATCTTCAAGAGCAAAAAGGGTGGAACTATTGACTTTGGTGATTTTCTGAGCCATGCCTGGAAAGGATATAAGAACAGGCACGGTAAGCAGATTGATGGAATTGTGACGCAGCTTGTGCGCGAAGGAAGGGTAAGTGAGTACCGTCGCCCCTACCAATGCAGGCACACGTTCATTACTCTGTGCCTTGAAGCAGACATTGATGCAAAAGACGTCGCAAAGTGGGTTGGCAATTCCCCAGAGGTAATTTATCGTCACTATGCTGGTAACAAGCGTGACCTTCAAGTTCCAGAACTATAAATTCTTCAAGCCCAACGATTTCTCGCTGCGTTTGGATCGATTCGAGCCCACTTCCACCCCAAACAACACCAACTGACGGCTAGTCGTTACCGTAAACAGATGCGCTAACGAATTCAGGGTTGGCAAGCAATTGTTGGGTTGAAACCTGCCATATAATCTTGTGACCCCTTCTCGCTAAGGGTTGTCGTGCTTATTCCCTATTTCTTCTAATTAAGTTGGCAATACCGGCTGGAGGAAATCTACTGATTCCTCAGGATGCTGCCCATAGATGCTAATAAACTCCAACAAATCCAAGCCCACGCCCTTGCCATTGCGGTATTACTGTATGACGAAACGGCACTGGAACAACTGACGACATTAGAAGGCATTGAAGCGCGCATTAAACTGTCTGGAGCACAATGGAAAGCGGACAGTATTCCTCAAGTTCTGCTGCACCGTTGTGCCTATCTTAACGACAATTCTTCAAGTGAGATTTGCAAGATTGGGATGCACCCGTGTTACTTGACAGTGGGGAGTTCTCCCGAGGTTATTTATCGTCGTTATGTGGGGAACAAGCGAGAATTATTTATTCTTGAGTTCTAAAGCAGCCACTACAGGAACTTGCATAAGTTCTACTCGTTGCCAGGTTGTTTTCGAGAAATTTTGGTTATTAAGTGGTCAATTTCGCACTCTTCCTATAGTATTAGTACAAGTCGAGGTAGATCCTCTAGCATAAAAATCTTTCGGGGGCTTCCAGATCAAATGGGTGCCCCCTAGCTGTTTGTTCTCGTCGCCAATCTAGTGCCGCAAGCTTTCGAGCCAGCGGCATTTTTTGTGTTGTTTATTCTCCCACCGAATCATGAATAGCTTTATCCTACCTCAGTACCGCTTTGTTACTAAGCATGAAATCGCGGAACTAACAGGATTCTCAGAGGAAACCCTCAAGCGGTATAGACTGAGCGGCAAGTTAATCGAGGGAGTCCATTGGATTAGAGTAAATCCGAGGGTAGTCCGATACAATGCAACGCTGGTTATGGACTGGATCCAAAACCTTCATGCTCCCCAGTCCCATCAGCAAGCGATCGCCCACTATCTCAGCACGCTTCCTTCCAACCAACCGAAGAAGCGAGGCCGCTCTGCTCACAACAATTTCCCTGCTTGAAGCCTGCTGATGGCTTCTTCCCTGGTTTTCCTTACCTAAATCACACGAGTCAAGCAGTAATCGCTTCAAAACGCTTTCCGTGATTAAAAGACAAAACATGAACTGCAAACGAGCCACCTCCGAAGGCGGTCGTCCAAGCTCTCGCATTGCAGATAATCTACCCACAACAATCCCAGAATGGTTTGGTATTTTTCACCAGTGGGACTTCATCTATGCAGATGCAACCGAGTCCAAAGCTGAATGGAAAACAAATACCAAAGGATTTCCTCTATCACCAACGACTTTGTATAAACGGTGGCTCAGCTTGACAGAGCTGATTGGTGTCCGCTTTGAGACTTCTAGAAACGGTCGAACTTGGTATGTGATGATTGATATTGATTTCGGTAGTCAATATCATCCTTTCCAGAACCCTACAGCCATTCCAAAACTGGTAGCAATTTTGGAAGAGAAAGCTGGATTATGCCGTCATCTCAAAATTCAATCGAGTTCTTCTGGCGGATTACACCTATACTTTCCTTTTCCGGAAGCTCAACCCTGTCTAAAGACAGCATTTACCATTCATAATCTTGTTACCGAAGCAGGGTTTAGAGTCACGTCAGGACAATTAGAAATCTTTCCAAATATCAAACTTCCTGATTCGCTCTACAACGGGCATCGCCTACCGCTTCAGCAAGATTCTTATGCTCTCAATGATGATTTCCAGCCGATTCACAATTCGCTTGAGCAGTTCATCAATAGCTGGGTATTAGCGGCTTCTCATCAGGATAGGGAACTGCTGGCCACCACGATTGATCAAGCGAAGCCCGCTCGAAGCAAAATTCCTCAGCTCCATGCTTCTTCAAGAAATGTAGCCGAATGGAAAGAGCGATTAGAAGAAACTTTAGAACGTGGATGGACCCAAGTCGGCCAAACAAATCAGATTATCAAGGAGGTCTGCCAGTATGCAATCGTCTTTCAGAATCAGGGTAAAACCTGGGGCGAACTAGACTGGTCTGCTACTCAAAAATGGGTCTATCAAACGATTGTTAACCTACCCGGCTACAAAACATTCTGCAATCACCAGAACAATATCAGAAAACGGATTAGCGAATGGTTAAAAGCCAACCAAAAGAATAGAAAACATACTCCCCTGGGCAGTCAGATTAAGCAGTTTATAACGTCACCCTTTTCTACCAACAAAGCCAGGCAAGAGGAAGCTCTACAGCGAATTTGAGCAGCGATCGATACTATCTTGAAGGAACAAGGTTCACTGCCGAAGACAGTGCGAGAGCGAGAAAACTTAATCCGCAGGACTGCCAGATGTGGAACCAAAACGTTGTGGAAATATAGGGAGTTGTGGCATCCCAATTTTGATGAACAGGGTTATAGCACAGAGCAACCTACAGCGGTCGGAGCTATCTCAGCGGAGACAACTTTGATCCATGCTGATGCAGCCAAGATTAGCTTACAGGAGAAAAGAACTCAGGAGTGTGTGACAAATCATTCTGCAAGGGATACGGACGATTCTCAACAGACTGCTGGAATCTTGGAAACGGCAGAAATTCCCAAGAATCAAGATGTCACACCCTTTCCGCCACTAAGTGTAGATATTAGTGAACAGGCAAATTTCTTTAGTAAACCGGGGAAGCTTAAACCCACAGACAAACTTGCTCCCTTCCTTAATTCCTCACAGCAAGCGATCGAGGTTGATCGAGCTAGCCCGCCGAGTATCAAAGCAAATCAGTTCGCTAAAAGAATTCATGACAACAAGCTACTCAGAACGATAGTGGTCAATCTGAACAAACAGTTTTGTTTGGAGCAATTTAATTTAATTTCTTCGAAGCTTAATTCTGTTTCATTTCTTGCTCCTACATTTGAAACACTGGAACAAAACACATCATGAGTAGAAAGTGCGATCGCCTTTCCTCAAGATACTTCCCTGAACAAATTTCTTTCATCAACTGTGAATCAGTTCACGAAGGCATTGTCACTCAAATATGAGTTGTTATCACACGGCATCAATAACCATTTTGATTTAATAGGAGATTAACCCATGGTAGCGAGTCCTGAAGTTTGTCGGCGAAACGGTGCAAAGTCAAAAGGAGCAGTCACAGCACGGGGCAAGGCGATTGCCAGCCGCAATGCGACGAAGCATGGTTTGCTTGCAAAACAGCCTCCTCTGCTCATAACTGAAGACTTGGCAACCTTTGAAAGTCTTGTTCAAGGATTGATCGATCACTACCAACCCCAAAACCCAACTGAGCATTTCCTGATTCAACAGGTGGCAATGGGAATGGTAAAGCAACATCGGCTCTGGTCAGTCGAGGTCGCGATCGCGAATCTTGAAATTTTGAAGGCGCAACAGGAAGCCCAATTTCCAGACTTAGTGGTTCCGCCCAGAGTCAAGGTGGAGTCAGACCTCCTCGAAAAACGAATCCCCCCTCAGCAAGTCCTGACAAAGGAGCGTGAGATCCTGAAACGATTAATTAGTTTGTTGGATGAAGACATGCGCCTACTCAAGACAGATCCTCATTTCCAGATGTGGTTTGAGGGAGTACAGGAGTCTGTTGGTAGTGCTTATTATCCTCACGATCGCACTGCCCCCGTTTATCAAGCACAGGATGAGCTTGACTTGTGGCTCGATCAGTGGACTTTTGAGCACAAAGAGCAACCCTATTCAGAACCACTACCCTCAGCAGAGGAAGTCGTTACCCGCATCACCCAAGTCCAGCAGCTTGCAAGGGAACGGATTCAGGCGATCGAACAGCTTTCAGCAGAGCATAAAGCCTTGGAAGCACGGCTGAGTCAAACCAAGGTAGCCAGTAAAGGGATGCAGCAGCAGGAACTTTTCAGCCGCTACCAGCGCAGCATCAACCGGGAATTGTATGAGGCATTGGATCGCCTGGAGGCAATTCAGCAACGAAAGAATGAGGGTTCTATGGGTTCGTTTGGTCAAAACCCTGATCTCAGCACTTCAACTGCCAGCTCGCCCCGCACTCCTGCCAGCTTTCCTACTTCTGATTCGTGTGTAAGTTAAAGCAATTGGGCAAGATGCACACGAATCAGAGCATGACCAGATACTTTGCTTTGCTGAAAAACCTGGAGGCACTGGAAGCTGAAAGAAATCGGATCAGCAATGAGGGAGACATTCTGTTTGATTGCTGGCTTGCTCCCTCAAAACCAGGAGGGACTGCCAGAACGGGTAAAGCTCACTGGCAGTTGAGGAGCCGCAAGGCTCAGTCTGCTGGAAAGAAGTCAAAATACATCAAGGCTTCTGAGGTTGGGCAGTATGAAGCGGCGATCGATCGGGGCAAAACTCTTAGGCAATTAGACAAGAAAATTGAGCTATTACGGAAACGAATTGAGCAAATTGACGCAATTATTGCATCGACCGAGATAGTAATGCCTGATGTTGGAAGGACATAGGTATTCACCGAAGACAGTAGGCTAATTCTTTCCAACGATTATTTTGTCTTACTACTAAAAGGTTATCCGAAAACCCGTATTGCTCTCACCACAATGCATGCACAAGCGAGGTGAATCATCCCCAGATAGTTTTCTTTATGTTCCTCCCAACGAATCAATGAGCGTCGAAATCGATTTATCCATGCGTGCGTTCGCTCAACGACCCATCGTCTTGCTTGGTAGTTGGGAATGTCATGAATGATTTGTTTTCCTTCATCCCGGGGTGGAATATGTCCCACATCTCCCCAGGCTTTGACAATCTCTCGCACTTTATCGTAGTCATCCCCTTTGTCTAAACACAGATTGCAAACTTCAGTGTCACCGGGAATGATGCGTTGTGCTGCTATTGTCATTTCGGTCATCTTCATGTCATGACGATTGGCTCCCTTGCCACTGGCAGGTGGAGAACAATCTGCATTGGGTCAAAGATGTGGTGTTGAGCGAGGATAAAGCACTGTTATGTGCGGGTCATGCGCTGACGAACTTTGCCATTGTGCGTACCATTGCTGTGAATCTGTTTCGCCTCAATGGTTTTGCTTCAGTCACCAAAGTCATTCGGGCAGTCGCTCACAATATTCATCAGCTATTTTCCTTCTTCCAATAAATCAGCCCTGGGTTTTGCAGGGGGAATCAACGCTTCAAGCAGTTCCCATTGGTCTGGGGTTAAATTGCTGGAGTATGCTTTACTCATCGCTCTCAAGGGTGCTGTGGTGTAAGTATCTACAGCGTATGCCCGGAGAGCTTTTTTACTGACCTGCTCGCTTTTCAAACGTCCTCTAAGCTCCTTGACATCCTTAGAATTTCAGAACCGCAAGAGGATCTACAATCTTCAGAAGCAGGCGGGTCGTTTTATTCGCCCCATTACCTCATGTGATTGGAGGGCTAAGAGCATTATGAAGATTTCATTATTGTTGGTGCGATCGAGAAGCCTACCAGTACTTTAGAAAGTAGTTCCCTCAAAGCTTTAGTCCGATCGCCCCCAGTCATGAAAATCCTGATTCTTGCCTCTAACCCTCGCAAAGACCTCAACCTCGATCGTGAAATCCGAGACTTGAAGGCTGCGATCGAGAGGTCTGCCAACAGACAGCGATTTGAGGTAGAGGATGCTCTGGCAGTGCGTGTTGGGGATTTGCACGATCTTCTCTTCAGACACCGGCCTCAAGTTGTACATTTTTGTGGGCATGGTAGCGGTCAGCAGGGATTAGTGTTTGAAGGCAATGAGGGCGGAGAGCAGTGGGTACGGGCAGAGGCTTTATCTGATTTGTTTCGTCTGTTTGCTCAAAATGTTGGCTGTGTTTTACTCAACGCTTGCTACTCGGAAGACCAGGCAAATGCCATTGTGAATCATATTGATTATGTGATTGGCATGAATCAGAAGATTCGCGATGATGCGGCGATTGCTTTTTCCAAAGGATTTTATCGAGCATTAGGGTATGAGTGTTCGATCGAAGAAGCATATGAGTTTGGTAAGAATGCGATTCAGCTAGAAATTTCGGGTAGCTCTAAGGTATTGCGCTCTACTGTAACGGAGCAACAGCGCAAAGCTGAAGTGGTAGATGCTGTTGCAAAGGAGATTCCTGAGCATTTGAAGCCAGTTCTCAGGCGTAAGCCAACTCTGATTCAATCAAACCAGGTTTTATCGGGTTCTGATCAAGTACTTTCCCAGGCAAAGCGAGAAGCCATTCAACTGGATGTAGCGCAGGCATTGACCGAGGAAGAACCAAGCCTGAAGGAATTTCGAGATCAAGTTAGGGAGTATTTGCAGGATCACAAGTTAGCTGATTATGAGAAGGATCTGCTTAACGAATTGAGGGAAGAGCTAGGTTTATCAACCGAAGAAGCGGACAGGATTTTAGAAGAGGAACAAGAACCACTTCGGCAAGCGCGACAAGTGTATGCAAAACGGTTAGTTGCACTCATCAAATACTATCCCTTTGACAAAACGATTCAGGCAGAGCTAAAAAAATTTCAGAGGCAGAGGAATCTGACGGATGAGGAAGTGGATGAAATCTCTCGACCAATTCTTGAGAAGGCAGAAGCAGACTATCAGGAGAAACTGAGCCAACGAGAGCAACAGGAATATGAAACCAAGCTGCAACACTATGAGCAGGAGTTCACAAAGGTA
This sequence comes from Leptolyngbya sp. ST-U4, assembly GCF_039962215.1. Taxonomy (NCBI): domain Bacteria; kingdom Bacillati; phylum Cyanobacteriota; class Cyanophyceae; order Leptolyngbyales; family Leptolyngbyaceae; genus Leptolyngbya; species Leptolyngbya sp. ST-U4. Next base: position 1,569 of record NZ_JAMPKZ010000057.1, on the reverse strand, counting down.
ATCGTAGCAGAGTACCCAATTCAGCAATCAGTTCGGGATAAACTAATTGACCTTCAAAAGTCGTTGAAATTGAGCAATGCGGATATAGCTCAAATTGAAGAACCGCTAATTGGATCAAAGGAAGCAGCATGTCAGCAGCAGTTAGAGCAGCAGGAACTCGAACGGCAACGTCAAATAGAAAAAGAGCAAAGAGCCCAACTGGAATATGAAAATAAGTTGCACTGCTATGAGCAGGAGTTCAGAAAAGCAATCGAAACTCAATACCCAATCGAAGCACTGGTTCGTGATGAGCTGAAAACTCTTCAGCATTCTCTAGGCCTAAGCGCTGAGGACGTAGGTCGGATTGAAGAACCAATTGTTTCATCTCAAGAAACAGTACATCAGCAAGAGCTGAAGCGACGACAAGACCAAGGGAAGCAGCAAAGGGAGCAGGAGTATCAGATTAAGCTGCAACACTATGAGCAGGAGTTTAGGAAAGCAATCGAAGCTCAATACCCGATTGATTCTTCCACCCGTAGCCAATTGAGAGCATTGAAGGAGTCTTTAGGATTAAGTACTAAGGATGTAACCTGGATTGAGGAGCCAACAATTGCGCCTAAGGAAGCCGAGTATCAGCGACAGCTAAAAGGCAAACAGGAAAAAGCAAAGCGAAAACTTTCATTAAGTAGCTTTGAATTTCAGGTTCCTACAATTCAGATTAATAGCAGAAAAGTTGGAAAATCAGGAATCTTTGGTAAGAAAACGGAAACCGTTACGACTCTGAACGTTACTTCTCGAAGAGGACAAGCAGAATATTTTGTTGAGGATCTGGGTAACGGCGTGACATTGGAGATGGTTGCTATTCCGGGTGGCGGTTTTGTGATGGGATCGCCCAGCCAAGAGTTAAACCGATTGGACAATGAAGGTCCTCAACATCGGGTCACCGTCCCACCCTTCTTGATGGGAAAGTTTGCCGTGACGCAGGCGCAGTGGAAAGTGGCTGCAGAAATGCCAAAAGTCAATCGAGCTTTGAATCCTGATCCTTCAGGTTTTAAGGGCGATCGTCGTCCAGTTGAATGCGTTTCCTGGTATGAGGCAGTCGAGTTTTGCGATCGGCTCTCCCAGAAAACAGGGAAACAATATCGCTTACCGAGCGAAGCAGAATGGGAATATGCCTGTCGAGCTGGAGCCACAACACCTTTCTACTTTGGAGAAACGATCACAACCGACTTAGCAAATTATGACAGTAACTATACTTATGGCTCAGGCACAACAGGGGTTTACCGAAAGCAGACGATAAAGGTAGGTAGCTTCCCAGCGAATGCTTTCGGTTTGTATGATATGCACGGCAATGTCTGGGAATGGTGCTTGGATCACTGGCATGAGACTTATTAACCTGGCAAGTATAGAGAGTGCATAAGGTCAGGCAGCATAAGCAATGGCAGGATGTTTAAAGTACCGCACGATGCGCCCCGGTAACTTCTGAAGCTTATGCAGATGAGATGACACCCGCTGTTCCAACTGCGCCTGGTTTCGCGTCGGGGGCTTCGCGTGAACTCCCTGCTTGACATCACAGTTGAGATACTCGGC
>NZ_JAMPKZ010000056.1:0-13682 GCF_039962215.1 Leptolyngbya sp. ST-U4 | reverse complement strand
CGAGGTGTAACTGGGTGGGGTCAGGTAAAAGCGGTTGAATGAAGATTAATTTCTCCTGATTCAGAGAATATATCTCTATCTTGCCAAAACTTCACCAAAAGATGGGATGAGCCTGCAGTTTGGTCAATCACAATTAAGATTTCCACTCAAGCTAGGATTTCTCTCCTTCTGAAACTTACAGATTGCTCGAAAATTTTGCCGCTCAAGCTCAGACATTTTGTTATAGACCTCACCGAAGCTAATGCCGGTCGGTTGATACCAGGGTTGAGCCTCAAATGCTGCCCGAAGTTCAGGGTTGTTAAACCTCAGTCCATATCTTGCAAAGAGAGAATTTCTTAAAATGTCTAGCTCAATTGCAGTTTTACCTTGCAAATCTTCCTCAGTCACTAATCGCTCAGATAACCAACCGTACTCAGATTGAACAAAAAACCAGCCATTATCGGGTGGACTTGGCTTGGAAGTTTGGGTAGGAACAGGTGGAGTGGGAGTGGGATTCGGGCTAGGACTAGGTGTCCGCTCAATTTCCTTCCAAGCTGCGATCAGCCTCTGCGCTTCTAGATAGGAAGGACTGCCTTCAGGAATAATCTGGGCTTTTTGCAAAGCCTCGTCCCTATTACCGTCCGCATAAAGCTCCTGTGCATTTGCCAGAATTTTTACCTCGATCGCTGCAATGTCCGCTTTCATTTTTTCCAGAAACCCGGGACTCTGGATTGTTGAAAGCAATTGCCTGCTGCCCTGCACATCCCACGCATTTGTCAAACTAAATTGGATCTTATTTCCCGTTTCTTTTTCTGCTGTCCAGGCTGCGATCGCTGCTTTCGCCTGTTCATGGTTAGGGCTATTGTCGGGAATGCCCTGAGCCCCTATCAATGCTCCGTCTAGATCGCCTTGGTCGTAAAGCTCGCGTGCCCGTTTCAGTAATGAATCTGACCATTCGGTGAGATAGGCTTTAGTCTGTTCAGCGACAGGACTATCAGCAGGAATCTTTGCAAGGACAGCGATCGCCTCTTTCCACTGATTCTTGTTAGCAAACTCCTTTGCCTGTTCTAGAAGCTCCTGATCGGACAGTTCTTTACTGGGCAGCTCCGAGTTAGGGGATTCCGCTGGGGCTGATGGTGGAAGAACTTGTGCCTGCTCTGTGTTAGATGGCTCTGTTTGGTTCAATGACCTCTGGCGATAAGTGTAGATCCCAATCGATGAAAGCAGCCCAGCCAGGATGCCGACGATGCTGACGATGAGCAGTGGAGTGGTGCGCCGACGACGTGAGGCAGGAACTTCTAGAAGACTGTAGGATGGCTGGCTCTGAGCCTGACTTTGAGAAATGCGATCGGAATTTTTTTCAGGTTGAGCCTGCACGCTTTCAGGCTGAGAGCTGATCAGTTCCTGAGCTAACTCCCACTGAATTTCTTCCTTTTTTTCTTGTGGAAGAGACGGGCTGGACTGAGGTTGCCATACGTTACCGAGAGACAGTCCTTGCCTTTTTTTGAGAATCGGCTTCAGGTGTTCTGGAATAATCGTGGTTTTGACTGCTTCAACCACCTCAGCTTTGCGAGTTAGATCTGGCGTGTCCGCCTGTGCCGCACTTCTGTGAGTGGGCGATCGCGCTGCTAATCGATTGGTAATTTCTAATTGAATTGCATTGCAGCCAAACGCATAAGCTTCCTCAACCGAACAGCCATATCCCAGTGCCCGATAAAATCCCTTAGAGAAGGCGATCGCGGCATCATCGCGAATTTCCTGCTCCATCCCGATCACATAATCAATGCAGTTGACGATTTCATTTGCTTGTTCGTTGGAATAGCAGGCGTTCAGCAAAACGCATCTGACTTTGCTGGAGAAAAGCCGAAACAAATCCCGCAAAGCTTCCGTTCCTACCCACTGCTCCCTGCCATCGTCGTCCTCTAGCACCAACCCTGCCGTACCGCCACCATGTCCGCAAATATGAACAATGTGGGGTTGATTTTCGAGGAGCAGATCCTGCAAATCCCCAACCCGTACTGCCAAAGCGTCTTCTACTTCAAATTGCTCTCGGTTGCGAGATCTTTCAATCACATGCTTTAATTCTCGAATTTCGCGATCGAGATTGAGGTCTTTGCGCGGGTTAGATGCCAGGATCAGGATTTTCATAGGAGTAGGGGGCAAAAGCGGTAGATGGCAGGGCAAATTCAACTCTAATGTCCATTTAAAGTAGTATTTCAACTCCTATCAAGCAAAATTCAGAAACAAAAACACTTGGCATTAGCAATCAATACAAACGTTCGCGAAGTTTTGCTGTGCTTCTGCCTGAAAAATCAATACTGCTAAAGGTCATCCCAATCAATATCTTTCAACGCAATCAAATACTCATTGCCATCATTCACACGAATGATCACTTGCTTTTTCGCAATTTGTTCTAGATCAAATGCCACTCTGCCTGCATTAAGCGTATTCGCCAGATTAATCGCAGCTTCAAAGTTAGCGTCAAAGGCTGAAATAGACTCAAAGGTGATGCTGTAGCGATCGGTTAACAGGATTTGATGGACGATCGTTTCTTTATCAATGCTGACATCAGTGGTGATTTTGCTGTTTCGCTCACGCCTTAAAATAATGCATACTAGCTACTTATGTCTTGGCTTCACTGCCGTTGCCCCTGTAAATTGCTGAGGCTGCGACTTGCAACATCGGCACTTAATCCCCACAGCAGCAGCGCCAGATAATCGCTCATAGGTCTGGCTCCGAAGGCATCGCCTTTCTCGATGTAGAGCGTGTTTAAGCCTGTAAGGGTCAAACCAGTGAGCAAGACCAGATAGAGCAACGGACGAACAAACCAGAAGGTCGCTTCAGCACGTGCCTGATCTGAAAACCCTGAGAGCGAGACCAGAAATTGCTGTAGCTGCTCGCTTCGGGTTGGAGGCTCTATTTTTTCCGCTTCCACGATCGCATTGCGTGCGCTTTTATCGAGATTGACAGCCACATTGTGGAGAGCTGCTGCCGTTGAGTCGGAATCATCTGCTGCGCCGCCGCGTCTCGTCGCACTGATCGATTGCAAAATTTCACTCACAGCGGTCGTTGCTGCATCATCTTGCCCCCGGGCAATGAGGTCTCGTGCAGTTTGGATTTGCCCAAAGGTTTCCTCGTCGATCAGATCATTTTGCTTTTGTTTCTCGTAAAGCCCATTCTCGATCGATCGCAGTTGATTCAGCACTGCCAGTCGGCTCTGGATGAGCGTAATTTGAGTATCAACCACTTCGAGCTGTTGCCGATAGACCCGCTTTCGGACGTCACGAATCATGGGGAGCAGAATTTTGCGATCCCCTGGATGCGCGTCTCGAATATCCTCCTCCAGTTGATACACCTTCTTGCGTGCCTTGGATTGAGGACCGCCCTGTTCCTGCATATATTTGAACAATTGCCCCAGAACAATACCGAGAAGCAGCACGAGCAAAGGCATCAGCGGACTCGATCGCACGCTCATATTCACGGGCAGCACGAGACGGTTACTTTGGTTTGCTTGAACCAGGTAAATTTTGCCAATGTATCGATCGGGCGGTATCACAGAACGGTTAATGGTCAGGGGAATCGTCGTAATTTGCTGGGCAGGGAGGGTGATTGGCTCCTGGGGCAGCGACAGGGCGTTACTGGTCAGCGGATAGAGGTTGAATTCTCCCCGGACGGAGACGGCTGAGCTGAGAATTTGAACTGGCGTTGCGGAGGGGTTGTCCAATTCCAGGCTCAGTTGGTTGAGTCGGCTACTGGCGGGCAGAAAAAGGCGGGACAAAAGGCAATTGATTGCCCTGCAATTGACCAGGCGAAGCTGAATCTGGTCTGTGCCCTGTAAGGGAATAACAGGAGGTTGATTGCCGATGACGGGTTGCCCCTGAGGAACAGATGGCACGTCAGGAGGGGCTGGAGCCTGCGGAGCCGTTTGAGCCGTTGCGATACTTTGCGATAGCAGGAAAGGAAGGAAAACAGGGAGTAAAAACCGTTTCATAGGTTATTGTCCTTCCTCTAACGGGTTGTCCCGTGAAGATAGTCTTTCGTTCTGTGCAGTGCTCATTCCTTTCTCTCCTCGTCTGTCTGCTTAATAACTGTCAATCAAACTCTCACGACTTCAAACACATCATGGACAGGTGTTGGAGCCTGCTCGTTCAAATTGTCTGCCTGCACCCTGACGCGATACAGTCCTGCGGGTAAGTCTTCGATCGCCAAAATCCATTCTTGCTCCTGCTCCACAAAATCGAGTTTCAGCGCAGGTCGCTTGCTCGACACCGATTCAATCTCAGCTTTCAGTTTTCCGGGGGCTGAGTCAGGTACACCGATCAATTTAGCTCGTAGAGCAACGGGTTCGTCTGCCAGATACAAATCATCCAGGCTCAAGCTAATGGCGGTTTGAGGGGTTTTCGCCCGAACATCGGATAGGGTGTACTGGCTCATGCGCAGCGTGTTGAGCAGGCTATCTAACACCTGAGCCTGATTTTGCAAGCCCCCATGCTGCTCCGCAATAAAGAAATTATCAAACTCCTTCGATCGCTCGATCGGGATCGCGGAAACCTTGGGAACCGTTCCATCGCCGTCACCCAGATCCGATCGGTTCTGTAACACGGCGGGTAAATCTTCAGTTGCCGTCAGTTTGCCGTTCATCAGAGTTGCAGATTGCAGCGTGGGCTGCTGAACGCCCGAAATCGGCACAACTGCCAGCGATCGCAGATAGGTTTCGTCCTGCCGATGCCGCTCGACTGCCGCCTCGATTTCTCGATGGAATGCCAGTGCATCCTGTGCCTTCATCTGATCAATATTCGGTAAACCCTCGACTTCTGCAATCCGATGATATTCTCCGTTGATGTTGATGACTTTGTAGATGGGCAAAAGCTGGTAGACGGAGGTGAACGATCGCATCACTTCGGTCAAATCCAGGAAAAGCTTCTTATAGCCATTTGCTAGAAAGTTAACGGCTTTCAACGAACCGCGATAGGGTGTGCCAAAGGTGAACAAAGCACGGCTATCCTGCCAGCCTTCTAACACTTCCAGGTAATAGCGAGAGATAAGCCCTCCCATGCTGTGCGCCATTAGAATTACTTTGGCATCAGCGGCTCCGCTACTTTCTCGCCAACATTTCAGCCGCTTATCAATCAGCTTTTTCAGAATTCGCGCATTCGCCCGACAATCTCGCCGCCAATCATAGGGAAACTGATAGAAGTTTGCGGCTTTATTATCGGGGTCATTGTAAATATCACCCGGAATGATATCAAAGTTATCAGTAATCAAACGTGTGGTTTTAGTATAGCCATCGATCTTCCAGAAGCCTGGAATAAGATGCGTATCTTGAATCAAACCTGTGGGGCGAATACCATCATCCAGATTGTCTACTTCAGAATTATCTTGAATTAGTTTGAGATTGCTGATTGTTTGGGTCGATCGGGTTAACACCTGCCAGATTGCCTGCCCGGAAACTGCCCAGAGATCTTTGCCATCCTTCTGCAGCGTGCTTCCCAAAATGCCGGGAAGGATGACGACCATATCTTTCATCGGAGCTTTACTCACCATGATTCGTTCTCCAAAAGCTGGATATCTTCACTTTTCTCTCACGCCAACTAGAATCCAACGCAGCCCTCTAGCTTAAATTTAGTTAAGATTCATTCGGGCAAAATGCTCTAGCAGCATTCGATGGAAAAAGACATAGCCACCCCCAATTTTTTTCATTAGGAGACGGTCTGAAGCAAAGTCAAGAAATTTGGCATAGTTTTGGGGAATGCGCCCTTTCTCGTGAAGCAACTGGCGTAAAGTGAGGTGTTGAATGCAAGCAATTCCACCATATTTCAACCCAAAAACCAGCCCAAGAATCAGCCCGTAAATCAGCACCAAACACAGCCCATCAATCAGCCCATAAATCGGCCCAAAAATCAGCCCAAAAATCAGCCCGTAAATCAGCCCATAAATCAGCCCAATGAAAAGGCCATTTCTTAGAGAGGTGCGAATTCCCTGATTCGGAACTGCTCGTTGAACGATGTCAGAGCTGCCCAGTCCGCTACCCAGCCCAAAACCTAGCCCAAAAATCAGCCCACCACCCAGCCCAAAAATCAGCCCATAACGCATCAGCCCACCAATCAGCCCAAAACCATACCACAGCCCACCAATCAGCCCACCAATCAGCCCAAAACCAACTCCACTAAACAATTCGCGAATAAATCCAGACTTTGCCCTTTGCCACGACCAACTCAGTTTCTCTAAAGGTAATATTTTTCGGGATAAGCTAATAATCAGCCCAACACTCAGCCCAACACCCAGCCCAACACTCAGCCCAACACTCAGCCCAATACTCAGCCCATTAAGCGGTTTACCACTCAGCTCATAATTTAGCCCAAAAATCAGTCCAGCAATCAGCCCAGCAATCAGCCCAACACTCAGCCCAGAAACTATAAAGGTTCTAATTCGATAAGCTCTTTCCTCGCTGCGATTCTTTAACCAGGTTGGCTGCATCTTCTCAATCAAAAATACCGTTTGCTTTTCCTGTACCATTCGACCTGCCAGCCAACTCAGCCAGCTCAGCACCTGATGCTTAGAATATTCTGAAGCAGCACCCCGCTCTAGCCTCCGACCGATATAAGTCTCAAATAAGTGTTGGCTGCGATGCGAAGTTGAGCGAAGTTCATCCCTCAACTTTTCCATTGACCACCCCTGGTATGCCGCACTCATAAAGTTTAAAATCAGTGGGGTTTGAGCAAACTGCTCCAGGTCAGAATTTTGTTTGAGCAAGGCTCTCAAACCTGCCAGAGATCCACCGACCTTGTCCAAAAACTCATACACCTGCTTAGGCGAGAGCGGCTGAAGGCAGAGGGCACTGCTAATCTGTAGGCGTTCGCTCAGGGCTTCGTAATCTCGCACCCGACTACAAACTGCTACCTCGGTCTGAGGAAACAGCTCTATAAACTCGTTCAAAGCCCGAACGCAATCGTTGCGATAGTCCTCTCTGACTTCATCCAGTCCATCCAGTAACAGAATAAGCTGCTGCTGAGTTATCCAGGGTTCACTCAACGACCTGGGAACCTGATATTTTTCTCGCAGTTCATCGATCAACCAATCGACGATTGATTTGCGCTCCTTTGCCCAGGACGACAAATTAAACACAACAGGCATTGGCAAAGTTAAATTCTGCTCACTGCGATCGATCAAGCGTTGTGCCAGTTGTAGCAGGGCAATCGTTTTCCCGGCTCCCGGCTCACCCAGAATCAGCAGCGTCCGTCCTCCGCCAATTTCCTCATGGATGCGCGTCTCCCGCAGTATCTCATAGGAGCTATCCAACTCCACTGCCAACGCTTCAATTCCCTGAAATCGATCAGCGATCGCATCCGGTCTGGCTGTTAGTTCAAGCTTGAGGGCATCAATTCCCTGAAGCGACGGCTTGAGAAATCCCTCAATCCAGAATTCCTTTACCTTGCCTAAAAGGATTTGACGCTGCTTGTACTCTGATTTGCCTAAAGCATTCGCAGTTTGAGCTGAAAACTGTCCAAAATTGTCATAAGCTGTTCTCGCTTGATCTTTATATTCTTTGCGATCAATTTCCTGCTGCACAAATTCAACGAACTGTAGTGAATGTTCAGAAGATGTTGCCAGAGGAATTTCCGGAGTTGAGCCGATCGCAATTTCCTCAATCGCTATCCACTCCCTTTTCTTTAGCAATACAGGCTTCAAATGCTCTTGTAGCTTAGGCTCAGACTGTGAAATCTCCCCAACGTATTCAAATTTGCGATACTGCTGACTGGCGGAGGAATTTGTTTCGCTCCAAATTTGAATTGCAATACAGCCTAACTCATACGATTGCTCGAGCGATTTTCCTGCCGCCAATCCCTGATAAAAGCCAGTGGCAAAGTAATAAGCAGCTATATCCAGAATGGGCTGACTCATACCCACCACATAGTTGACATGGGCAACGATCGCTTCTGCCTGACGATCGCTATCGCAAGCATTTAGGACAACACAATTAATCTCATCGGCAAAAGTCTTGAATAATCGCGCCAAAATCTCAGTACTAACAAACTGTTCTCGCCCCTGCTCATCCTGGAAAACTAACCCCTGTTCTCCTGCTCCATGCCCACAAAAATGAACCACTTGTGGAGAATGTTCTGCCAGCAGTCCTGGTAGTTCTTGTGAACGCACACCCAACCCAAGCCCAATTTCAAACTTTCCCAATCGCTGTACCGCTGTGACAAGATCTGAAACTTCTCGTTCCAGGTCAAGGTCGCGTCTCGGATTCGAGGAAAGAATGAGGAGCTTTGGCACTAGTTTCCATCCTGCGATAGCAATCTATTAATCATCTTAGTGTTGCTCACGATAAAAGTTTCTAGTAATGGCTAGTTTGCATGGAGGCAGAGGCGATCGAAATCTTAAATCGCTCCAATTTCCTATCGCTCCACAACAATTTGAATTTGCTTTGTCACCCACTCCTGCCTTGGGTCAACCACCATCGTTGCTGCTCTTGTCACCTGGGGAGCCTTATCTAAATCAGCCCCGATCGCCGCTAAAAGCTGATTCAGGGGATTAACGCCTTCGGCTTCGCCACGGGTGACAGCGTTTTCGGCTTCTAACGCCTGCTCCAGTTCAGCCCCTCTCGGCTCCTGCGGCTCATCTAGCGGCGGCAGCGTGAGCCAGCGAAAATCAGCCAATCCCTTTTGCACTGCAAAGACTTTCAGCGTTTCTTTGGTTTGCTGATAAAATTCGTCGTCTGGAACGCTCATTCGGAGCATGATTTCTTGCTTCTGTCCTCGCTCCAGGCTAAAGAAGGGTGACTCCATTCCCCCGATCGGAATCTGCCAGATTGCCCAGGTTGGATCAAGATCCAGGACAGCTACTTTCAGCGATTGCGATCCCTGATTGGTTAGACGAAGGATAACAACCTCATCATTTTTCACCACCAGATTTTGGAGAGTGTCAAAGGGTGTTCCGTCTTCTCTTAATAGCTCTACCTCGATCGCCTGACTCAGTTTCGACCCCGAATTATCCAGGCTTTGCACGGCTTGATACTTGGCGAGATGCACCAGGCGATCGACCACACGCTGAGGAGCCGTTGAGTCATCAATAGACAGTGGCGGTCTCAGATTTTGCAGGGGAGTGCCAATGTTGATTTCATATTCTCCTTCTCGACCCACCGCCACCTGATAATGCGCCGATTCTCCTTCCTTGACTTCCACCACCCAACCGTTTCCTGCCAGGGCTTGCCGCACCGATTCTAAAGCAGTTGCCTGTCGTTGCACCAGATTGGATGGCAGCTCATGTTCCTGCTCGCCCTCCTGCTTTTGGTCAAAGAACCGCACGCGCCGAATCAGATCGATCGGGGCAGACACCATGATCGCAGGCGCACCCGATTCAATCTTCCCCTCGACTTTGATTCCCCCTTCTTCCGGCTTCAAAACTCTTGCCGTGGACGCAGACGCATCTACCCGGGTTAGCTCCACGATCGCCACCTGACGTTCCTTTTCGGTAAAGTCAGTAGTGTTCAGGGGATAAATCGAAAAGCGAGTGCCCTTGCTGACGCCCTGCGCCTGCCCTGCATTGAGTGTGATTTGGGTTCTCGTCGAATCTACTTTGATCACCGCAACCGTGTAGGGCGTAGACCATTGATCGCTACCAAACACGAGTCGATCGCTCTCACCCATAATCATCGGGAGCTGCTGTGGAAATTTGCTTTGGATTTGAGCATTAATGCGATCGTGCAGCAGTTTATAGGTCAGCGGCTGACCGCTCGTGGCAATACTGCTGAGCGTATCGATCATCCAGTAGGTCAATGCGCCGTGGCGCTCTGTGCCGCCGTTCACCGCATATTCGTAGGCGTACTCGCTGGGACGACAGGCTGCCAGTAAAACGTACTCTCTAGATTGAGGCAACCCTGCCGCTCCAACAAGGCGATTTCTGGTACTTGCTAACCAGTTACGCTCTAGCTCCTCCCGTTCTGCGACCGAGCTTTTGTCTGTGCGAGGCAAAGTATCCGGTAGCTCAGAACTGCGGATTTCGGCATCGCCGCGCGTTGCACCGCCAGAGTTGCAGCAGTCCAGCACAACGGTCACAATCAACCCTTTATCCGTCATTCGTTTAAGGAGCGTCGTCATCTCTACATCGCGCAAATAGCGACCTTCCGGCAAATCTCCAATATCCATTGGCACGATGCCTTCGTCTTTCTGGTTGCTGCCCTGCTTCAGATTGGGATACACGGTTTGCGGATTGCCGCCATGTCCAGCGTAATGGATGTAAACCTGTTCTCCGGGTTCTGCCGTCTCGGTAATCTCGCTAAATGCCCGGATAATATTTTCGTAAGTTGGCTCCTCGTCCTGGGCAGATCTCGCTTCCAGTAGAACTGCGTCTTCCTGATTGGGTGACGTGAGCTTGCGAATGCGCTCTGGCGGAATCTCTAAGGTTTGCCTGAGAAATGTATCGACGAGATTGATGTCTCGGACGGCTCCTTTCAAGCTTTTATAAAACTTATTTGGCTGGTAATAGTCAATGCCAATCAAAAGGGCATGAATGGTTGAAGCTTGTTCTGTCATGTGCTGTGCTGTATCTAGATTTTTTTAATACCTGAGCAATTGCTGCACCAGCGTCCTAAAGCACTCGGATTGAGTCTCAGTTCGCAGATGCAGCAAGGATCAAACCTAGGAATCTATTCTCAAGGTGTTTTTTACATCACTGCCCGGGTGTTCGATCCCACAATTCCATCTGCGGTCAAGCTTTTCTTCTGCTGGAATTCCTTGACGGCTTTGTCGGTTCCGGGTCCAAATTCACCATCCACACCGACATTAATCCCTGCCTTCTTCAGGGTGTCCTGGAGACGTTCCACATCAGAGCCTTCCATTCGCGGTTGGGTAAGTTTGAGGACTCTGGGCTTATCATCCCAGGGAGCTTTAGCAAAACCGTGAGCCGGAGATTGATTGAGTGCCCCTTCAGTCTGTGGACCAAAAGCTCCATCTTCACCAATTTTATTATTGGGGTTGTTCTTGTTCCAAAGCTGCTGGAAGGCTAGGATCGACTTACTGCGAATATCGGTCGTGCCGCCTCCCTGGAAGTCGAAGTGGGGCGGGTCACCGGGCAGCGGATTCCAGCCATAGCGCATCAAATAAGATTCCCAGCCTCTCGGATCTTCGATGTCGATCGCCAATCCCGTCTGGTGATTGCTAGCTCCTGGCGGGGCAACCGGATTTGAGTTGTTGTGACGATCGATGTAGAGCAGCATTTGCTGGGCGATTGTCCGGTAGCAGGAGTTAACCAGCATCTTTGCTCCCCGATCCTGAATCGCGCGCTGGAGTCCTTGTTTGGCAGCAGTTTGAACATAGGGGTAGGCGGCATCGAGCAGATCTACATTGAGATCATCAAAACTGGTAAAGACATTAGGCAGAATCAGTTGAAGTTGATGAATTAATTGCTGAGATAGCCCATTGGCGATCGAAGTTGAGGCGGCACTGGGGGCATCTTGCAACGGTCCTCGAAAGCTGGCTCTGATCCCATTTTTATCCCGTTCATTAATCTCTGTACAAAGTTCAATGATGCTATCAGTCATAATATTCTCCTGGTATATCCTGTTGTGAAGCTAATGATCTATAGACCTAACGCTTGCAGAGTTTGACTGCCTACAATTCCATCTACTGTGAGTCCTTTTTTCTGCTGAAACTGTTGAATAGCAGCATCTGTTGCTTTACCAAAGAAGCCATCCGCACCATCAGTACCAACACTAAATCCTGCATTAATGAGTGCTTGCTGCACGCGACGGACATCTTCACCCTGCATGATCGGGCTAGTCAGTTTTAAGGTGCGAGTGCCAATAGTCCGACCTGTTGTTCCATCTCCTTCGTAAGTAAGGAAAGGCTTCCAGGGTTGACTGAGAAAGAGTGCCTGTTCTGCGAGTCGTCGGCGCGTGAGTCCGAGCCAGGGTTCGCCGTCCACTTTATTCCATACAGGAAACTGTCCAACTGCGCCCTCATAGTCTCCGGCATTCAGTTTTCTAAGCAGCGTTGAACCCCCAAATCCTTCGCTTCCTGGTCCCACATTGAAGCAGAAGCACACTAAGGCTGAGAATTGCTCCTCGTTCAAATCGACCTGAACGGCATCTTCAACATAGGATTCAAATTGCTCCAGATCTTCGTGTAAGAACTGTTCAGCTTGTACCTGAGTAATGGTCATTCCCGGAGAAACCCCTCTGGTGTGCCCATAGCCGATTGTCCAGACACCAGCTCCATCGTCGTAAGCATGTAATTTACACCCTTCAAAGGTGGTGAGCAGCCTAAAGCCTTCGTCATTGATACGACGGGAACCTCTAGGGGTAATGACCTCTGGAGGTTCTTTCTCGGGAGGGGCAACGGTTAGCGTTTGGGCAGTACTAAATTGGAGTGCTTTGATGATCGCATCCACTTGCCCTTGGGTTTCAGTCACTTTAACCGCATAGTCTCCTTCCAGTTCATACAAGCGACCATCTGGATATAGTTCAAGCGATCGTTCCATAGAAGAATGTTCTCCATCCTGAAGTTATCTAGTCATACGAATCCTGCTACCTTTTGCTAACCGCGCAGAGATAGTAATATGGGTGAAAGCCCTAGAGGTTTGTGTATAACGGGTTTAGAACAAATCCTTGCATATAGACTAAGGCTCAGGGAGAGGCTCAGTCCAACCGATGGAAGCTAATTTGTAGGTTTAAGTAGTGCATTCGTGAAGATAGAGCAACAAAGCTTCGACACCAAGCTTTTCTCGTCAATAGAATCCTAAACTTTGACATCGTTGTTAGAGTGTTTTTTTAGCATGTCTTAACTTGGACTTTTATTTTCTAGAAAAAACAGCCTGTTTGCTGTAAATTCTCAAGTTATCCTGTCCCACAATGCCTTGTATCGTGTTTAAGCTACCGCTAGCTAAAGATTCATAGTCTTAAACTTTATGTTGATCGAGCTGCCAGAACGACGATTTCCTGCCTCTTGAGCATCTTTAACACAAGGGGCGTTACTTTCCAGCGATCGACCTTGAAAACTGAGTGGGTTTTGGGTTAACGTCAGCCAGATTAGAGTTAGCATCAATAATCTCTCATGTGGTAGATAATGCATTTGCTCGAAGCACTGAGTTAGGCTTGCGAACTCTTTGATTGTCGGATGCACTTTGTGACTTCTCGTAGTACCCCCACGGGTACTTTCCCGAATTGTTAAAACTTAATTAAAAACGGAAATACAAGGGTTAGACGACTGGAATTTGCGATCGATACTTCCGGTTAATCGTTCTTGCTCAGTGCCGAAATACTGCTGTGAATATGAGCCTGTAAGATGTGAATGTTTTCCAAGGTATGAGAACAACTTCAGGTCTGTCACCTAACGAGCGTTAGGAATTGGTTGAGAAATATTTAGGGTGCTACACTGCCCTCTAAATTATCCAGTTTCAGCGAATTTTGAAACTGACAGGACTTACGCAGCAGCAATTTAGACTGAAGAGATGAGCTTTACCAAACTCGACGAAATTGTCAGAACTGATACCAATTTAAATAGAGTTGTCGGGAAATAAGAACAGAGCTAGCCAATGCGACCTTTCAAGTTCTTCCTATGCCGCAGTCAGGTAGAAGTTCCATAATCCTGCTGCGGTTAGCATAAGGTGATCATCAAACTCCGCTTTTCGATTGCGATAGATAGCGCTCACCGCATTGTAACGCTTGACTCCAGCAAACGCATTTTCACAGACCACTCGCGATT
>NZ_JAMPKZ010000055.1:0-14398 GCF_039962215.1 Leptolyngbya sp. ST-U4 | reverse complement strand
CGATTCAAGCCAGTTAAAGCGCGCAGCAAGCGGTCTTGTGTCAGCACCCGTTCAATATCCAGCATTTGCTTATCCCATTTCTGCCTTCTATTCTTGCTTATTTCCCGACAAGTCTAATAAATATGAATCAGCCAAATTCAACGAACAATGGACTTGTCCAAACCTTTGAATCATCAACCTGACGACCTGATAGATAAACAGGTACAAAGCCATGTGGTCTAGATTGAGGAGGCAGAGTAAATTCACCGCTTAAATCTCGGGGCATCTGTTTTCCACTCACACGTTCTACGGCAACAAAAAGCTCTGCTCCACCCAATTCTTGACGCAAATTAGTTTGGGCTAGCAGCTCCTGTCCTGTGAACTCCCAGGTGAACTCAGGACAGTGAATATAAGGATTAGGCTGAAGTAAACTACCTACCTTGGTGTAGCTACCAATTTGAATATGCAGACGAAACCGAGCTTGGAGCAAATCGGATAATTCTAATTCAATTGCATCACTATCTCCGTAAGTGTCAGAGCGGAACTCTAGCTTTAGAGGGCTGGCTCGTCGCACATACTCTTCAGGATGTTCTAATCCATAAACTTGATAACTCTGCATGAGCGTGTTGGAGTACTCTAATACTCCGCGCCATTCTGCCCAACGATAGCGATCTTTAATCCGTGCTCCTCCCCAGCGAAGTCGGATTCGATTAGGAGCATAGCCTACCTCAGCTTGAAGATTACGGCTCCACAACAATCCTGTATCTGTATAAGCAGCAATCTCATCCCAGCCGCTTGTGCCCAAGAATCGATATTGAATCTTGACTGAATCGGATGCAGTAAACTCGTCCCCCTGAATATGAGAACCTGACCACAGCAGCGCAACCAGACGATCGCCTGCTGTTGCCCAGGTATGTCGAGAACGCAGGGCATGATTAATGGCTGATTTGGTTAGGGATGGCGCAATGACCCCTGTCAAACCACCGTTTACACCAAAGACGGCTGTACCCGGGACGCCGCCGCCACACCGTCCTCGATGCTCATCTCCATTGGCAGATACACCAACCTTATAGCCTCGACGAATTGCATCTTGATAAAACCAGGGAAAATGTCCCCAAGCAGAACCAATTTCAATGAGCCGTTCTAACTGGGGGTGATGCCAGTCTAAAATGGCACGTCGTCCGCCGACATGAGGAATCAGCAAATGTTGCTCTGGATCGTGAATGTAAGCTGCAAACAGCCGATCGACGGGCCAAGCCCCAGGGACTAATTCCTGTCCCTTCATTTCTTCATTCCACTCAAACGATCGCACTTGGTTACCCTGAGGATCGTAGGGAAATCGCACTTCATTCCCTAAGAAAATCACATTGCGATCGCCGCCAGCAGCAGAATTGCCACACCATTCTGTTCCGGGATAGCAGAGGAATTTGCCTTCTTCGGTAATCTCTCGACATTGTTTTACATCACCCTGCCACCGTTCTTTGGTGATGTTAAAGTCGTTTGCGGTGTAGCCTAAAATATCTAATCCGGCAACATCTCGACCATAGGTGAAATTGTATTCAGTGCTATTGGTTCCGACCGTGTTATTGGAATGTACATGCAGATCAGCAAAAAACGCACGCGGATAAGCCAGATCAGACTCTACAGTGACAGGCGTTAAATTGCTCTGCAAACTTGTTCCACTTAAAGTTGCTTGAAATCGCGTTTCTTCGATCGCTTCCAACGTCAGATCTGTTTTGGCAACTGCCCATCCTTGCTTTGGAAAGTTCAGTTCTTGCTCGACGATCGCTCCAGCTGTACTTTGCTGGATTAACTTCAGCGGTTTGCCTAAGTTCCAGCAGGTATTGCCCCAACGGTCTTCAGCACGAATTCTGAGAGGAAAAGCTGTTCCTGCCCTAACCAATCGAGGGCTAATGACTGCCAGTTTCGCAGGTGCTCCAGGTACAATATCCACCACAACATCTCCTGGAATTGCGGCAAAGCGAGAAGTGCCAACCGGATCGATATAAGCACGAAAGCGGAAGTCTTGCTCGACAAAGGTTTGAACTCGGGTTCCAGGTCCTCCAGCCCGCCGATCGCCCAAGCGAATCAGGATGTGGTCTCCGGGTTTAAGATAGCCATCTACAATGTCAATAATGATCGCTTTTTGAAAAGGGCGTTCATGTCCTTTTTGATCAAATCGAACCTTGAGCGATTGCACGGTAGCAGGGCTTTCCCCCGGAAGCGAGGGTCGAGCCTGATATTCCGCAGAAATATAGTTTGCAGCTAAAGGGTCTTCAGTTTGAAACAGTCCCCAGTCTGAATAGAACTTAAATGTCACCTTGATCCAGGCACCATCTGCAATTCCAGACGCACCAACCTCATAATCGAGCAGGATTTCTTGCCAGCTTCCAGCTTCGATCGTCTGAGTTGGGCAGCGTAGTTGTCCTAGAAAAGGTAGCGTACTGACATATTCCAAATATCCTTGAGGATGAACATATTCCCCCAAGCCATTCAACGTTTCGTCCACAATATCGTTCCTTTGGTCAGCTAATTTTTAGGTATTGAAGTATGTGCTGATGTTTGCAGCTTATCGGTCGTCCGCAATAATTCCTGGACAACTAGAGTCAGTAATGCCAAAAGGGCAAGTAGCGAAGCACAGGCAAAGGCAGCAACAGTCTGATATTCGGTGTAAACCTGTTCAACATGCAGCGTTAGCGTATTTGTTTCCCGAATTAGCTTCCCGGAGACAACTGAAACCGCCCCAAACTCGCCGATCGCCCTAGATGTGCAGAGAATGACGCCATACAGCACTGCCCACCGAATTGAGGGAAATGTAATGCGCCAGAAGGTTTGCCAGGCATTTGCCCCCAGGGTTTGTGCAGCTTCTTCCGCTTCGATTCCCATACTTTGAAAAACTGGCAGCACTTCCCGCGCTACAAAGGGCAATGTCACAAACAGAGTTGTGAGGATCATGCCGGGTAACGCAAAAATGATTTTTAGATTGCTTGCCTCTACCCAACTGCCAAAGATGCCTGCCGTAGGACTGTAGAGCAGAATAAACATTAACCCCACCACCACAGGCGAAATCGCAAGGGGTAAGTCTAGTAACCCTATCAGAATTGGCTTACCCGGAAATTGGTAGCGTACCAAAATCCAAGCGATCGCAATCCCAAAGACAGTATTGACTGGCATCGTGACCAACGCAATTGTCAACGTCAAAGCGATCGCGTGTTGGGCTTCAGGAGTGGTAATGCCTTCCCAATAAGCAGTGATGCCGCTGGCAAACGCCTGGTAAAACACCGTTAGTAAGGGAAAGAGAACAACGATTGCCAGAAATGACAATCCTAAACCAATCAGAAGATAGCGCCCCCAAGGGAGCTGTTGCAACCGCAGAGCAATCTGTTTGGGTTGAGGTAAGCTAAGGGTCATATCGCCGAGTCCACCATTGCAGCAGATTAATACAGACCAGGACAATGAGCGAAACAATGAGCAAGACGATCGCAACGGCGGTTGCCCCGCTATAGTCATACTCCTCTAAACGACGGTAAATATAGACGGAGCTAATCATCGTTTCGTAAGGAATATTGCCTGAAATTAAGACAACGACTCCATACTCACCAACGCCTCTTGCAAAGGCAAGCGTAAAGCCCGTGAGGATTGCCGGCAGCAACTGTGGAAAAATGACTCGCCAAAATACTTGTCGATCGTTTGCTCCCAAGACATGGGCAGCTTCCTCCACTTCTGGCTCTAGCTCCATCAAGACAGGCTGTACAGCTCGCACCACAAAAGGCAGCGTCACAAAAACTTTGGCAAACACGACGCCTATCACCGAAGAAGTTAGGTTGATGGATTGAAACCCCAGTTGTTGCAGCCCGTCTCCTAAAGCCGTTCCAGGGTTGAGGTAGCGACCCACCATTCCATCTGGACCATAGAGAGATAACAGGGCAATCCCTGCCACCACAGCAGGCATAGCAAACGGTAAATCGACCAAGCCATCGGCAAATCGCTTACCAGGAAAGTCATACCGCACCAGAATCCAGGCAAGAATCAACCCAAACACACTGTTAATAAGCGCTGCCAAAATCGCTGCGGAAAAAGACAGCGTATAGGCTTCGATTGCCACCGGAGCCGTAATGACTTGCCACAACTCCTGCCACGGACGCTGAGAGGCTTGTAGAAAGATGACGCCTAACGGCAGCAGCAGAATAAAGCTGAGATAAGTGAGCACCAGCCCAGAAAACAATGCCCGACCTGCAACTTGGGAGGTAGGAATCGTCCGAGTCGCCATGCCTATTGTTTACCTGCTGCTTGAGCCGCATCAAATAAGCCACCATCTGCAAACAAGTTTTTGTTGACGGCTTGCCATCCGCCAAAATCCGCGATCGTGTAGAGCTTGTCTACAGGCTTATACTGGCTAGACTTTGTGGCATAGGCTTGTTTATCGATCGGACGATACCCGGCTTGGGCAAAAATTTCTTGTGCCTTCGGGGTAAATAAAAACGCTGTAAACGCCTCTGCAACTTCCCGTGTGCCGCGCTTGTCAACAGTTTTGTCAATGACAGTTACTGGAAAATCAACCTGAATATTGTCAGTTGGAACAATATAGGGATAATCATCAGGAATGGCATCGTTAGTGAAAATAATCTCATTCTCAAACGTAACCAGCACATCCCCAATTTTGTTTTTGACAAAGGCATCTGATGCTTCTCGTCCACTGCTCACGAGTGTTTTGATATTTCTAGCAAAGCCGTTTAGATAAGCGTTTGCTGCTGCTTCACCTTCACTCTTCGCTAACGCACCATAGCCCGCTAAAATACCCCACCGAGCATTCCCAGAAGTCTGAGGGTTAATTGCCACGATCGATACCCCATCTTTTGCCAGGTCTCGCCAATCGCGGATCTGCTTCGGATTACCAGGACGGGTAACTAACACCATGACGGTGCTAGCAGGAGAAGCTTGATTCGGTAAACGTTTACTCCAATCAGTAGCAACAAATCCCTTTTCCACAAGCGGGTCAACATTACTTTGGATATTCTGAGCCAAAACATCTGCTTCTAACCCTCCCAAAATAGCTCTCGTTTGAGCACCGGAAGCTCCATAAGACTCTTTGAAAGTTACCTGTTGACCTGTCTTTTCTTTCCATTCTGCTTGAAATGCTGGAATGATTTTGGAATACAGCGGCTTCGCGACTCCATAAGACACAAAGGTCAGTTCAACAGCAGGGGGAGTTCCCGTCGCCTGGGTCTGGGAGGATGTATCCTGCCCTGCTTGCCCAGACTGTTGAGGTTGAGTACAAGCCGTTACTAACAAACCCGCTGTAAACAGCGAAGCATACAGCACAGAGCGTCTTTTCATAACTCTCTCTCGATAACGAATGATCTAGAGGTTTCTGTGAGACTTGCACAGCGTAACCTACTTTCAAATAAGATACACCGAAAAGCCGACCAACAAATGTGAGTTTCCAAGATTGTTCAGTTGGTATAAAACTCTCAGAACTAAGTACTCATCCCTTCTGATTGAGAATGTTGCTCTGAAACTGTCAGAACTAGGTACTCAATTCGTGGCTTTTTTACAAATTTTCATCATTGTAAGCTTTCTCTTTCACCTTCTAGAAGTCACTTGAACTGAATCTGTAGTTGAATCCTTTCAATCTGTCCTGTTGCTTGCATTTGCCTAAACAATCGTAATGCCTGCTCTAATGAGTGCTGACACAGTTGCGATTCACCGATCGCCTGGTAGGTGAGTCCCAATTGAAAATGAGCATTTGCCAAATCGCAAACAGCTCCGATTGTATCGAGCAGCGCGATCGCCTGTTTGTGGTACATCAGTGCATTGTCTAAAGCCTGCTGGCGGCGACAAAGTTCTGCGAGTCCATTCAGCGTCTTTGCTTTGACCTGGGTGTAATGACTTTCTTCTGCAAATTTCAAGGCACGATCGTACATTGCCTGTGCGCGCTCAAACTCCCCTAAATTTGTGTAGGTTTGCCCTAGAATCTGAATGAAATAGGCGAATCGTCCGGTTTGTTCGATCACTTTCTCAGCCAGAATAGATTGATAGGCTGTCTCTGCTAAGGAATAGGCGGCATCGGCTTGCCCTAGATAGGAATGGGTTAGGGCTAAACAGACCGATGCTTTTTCTGCCCAAGGATGATGGGCGGTGTTTTGCGCTCGGTCGATCACCTGCTGAAAGAGTCGGGCGGCGATTTCCAGTTCCCATAAGTCTATCTGGTATAGCCCAATGCTCAGGAGTGAATCCACTTCTAGCATCCGAAGATAGTAAACGGTGTGCTGGTTTCGGGTAATGAAAGAGAGCTTTTGCTGAGCAGCATCCACCAGCCCAATTGTTTTCTCCTGACAGGCGATCGCTTCCTGAATGCGACCCGTAATCCAATACAAATCTCCCAGGATGTTGTAGAGTTCGCTGAGTTTGGCGGGAGATTGAATGTTAGGGATCACTTGGACGATCGCGGTCAGGACGGGTTGCAGCAATCCCATGCGGTAGAGAGTACTGCCTAGAGGTAAAAACTGCCGCCACTGATTCGTCCGGCTTTTGAGAATGACGCTCCCCGCTGCTTCAAAGTCCCCAATTTCGATGTAGTGGTAGTGTGCCTCCAGAGCTTGCAGCGCGTCTTGAACGGTCTCAATCGTCAAGACTTGAGTCGTCCAAAATTCTGCGGCTTTGCGGTGGCTGATTTCCCAGTCTGGACTGGCACGCAACCGGGCGAGCGCCTCCGCTTGAATCACAGGATGCAGCCAGTATTTGCCTTGTTCACACTCCACCAGCGATCGATCCCGCAGCCCAGTCATTACCTGCCGTCGTTGGTTAGTCGGTACATCCCAAAGTAAACACAGCGCTCCTTCCGAGGGAACCGCCGGCATTTCCTGATAGCGGTAGCATCCCAAGCGGCAAAGCAATTGATAGGCAGCCGGATCTAATGCTTGCAGGCGATCGATCTGATTGATCACTAAATTTCTTAAGTCTCGTGTTGCCAGCAAGTCCTGCTGATTTTCCTGCCAGTAGGTTGCCATGTCACCATTAAAGTCTTCAGCAATAGCACCACACAAAATCCCCATTGCTTTGGCATTGCCACCATAGGCATGATGTATTTGCCCCAGGGTGGGCAGATCGATCGCCGTTTGGCGACTGAAAAAGGTTTGCCACGCCGCGAGATCGAGCCGGGGTAGCTTGTAGTGTTCTACTGCCAGATCGGGTTCACATAAGCGATCGCGACTCGTCATTAGTGTGACAGACTGAACTCTAGCATCTGATAGGACTCGCAGTAGCTCAACATAGGCACGATGGGGTGGAATGAACCGACCTTCTGCGTCCAGCGCAGGTTCCAGGTTGTCAATCAGGATACCGATTCGCCGCTGATGCAGTTGGCGTTTTAAGCGTCCCAGCGAAATTCCCCATTCCGATCCCGGTTCCTGCTGGAAGTCCTGTTTTAACCACTCCTCAACAATGCGTTCAACCGAGGTAATATTTTGCGTTTCTTTTGCCATCAGCAGTTCCAGCACTGCTTCAAATCCTTGCGTTTGGAGATAGTGCTGTGCCAGCGTCGTTTTGCCTAAACCGCCTTCGCCCTGAATGACAATGACTCTACAACCCTGCTGCACGAGATGATCCAGATGCGCGATTGCCGCTTCCCGACCCAGAAGAGTTTTGGACGGGGGGCGATCGTTCACCAATGCCTGTGCAGGGAGGAATGTTGCCGAAACCTCAGACAGCGTGTGGAGATACCGCTCCAGAACAACTCGACAGGTGCTTTTGGTAATGCGCTCGCCCAATAACCCAGACAGCACCTTCCATAGGTGAGCACTCACATCCTTGATGTGTCCCTCAGTATAACCAGAATGCGCTGCAATCTCCGGGTACTTTTGCCCACGCAGCACCTTACCCAAAATCTCCTTTTGCAGGACGCTAAGCCGTTTTCCAGTTTTTCGAGCGAGTAGCTGATCCACCCATACCAGTGCCATTTCAGCTTCCATTGCGGAATAACTGATGAAGTTTTTTACACATTCTACTGAATCAGTCCGGCCAGTGTCTCTATCCCCAACTTTTCCGACTTTTCCGACTTTTGCACAGGTTCAATGGGCGACTGTCCCCGACTGACGCGAAGCAGATGGATTGCTTAAGCTGTGAACGATCGCAATCAAATCTTCGACGGAATTATCCTATGACGATCGACCTGCCACTAATGCATAACAACAAATTGCATTACATCAAATCAGCTTCTCTCGATTTTTCTAGCTCTCCCACTCAGCAGGATTTAAGTGATTTGCTCAACCATTATTTTTCAATCGCTCACCTGAACGATCGCCTTCAGGATTTACCGAATCAGTTTCACCACCCTCAACCCCGCCCCTGGAAACCGATCGACTGGCAGAGAATTGCCCTGGATCAAATTGTGGGGATACAGCCCCAGGCGTTTCTGTCGATTCTACGAGGGGCGATTGACACAGAAGCCCCAATTCGGGGTTATACCCAAACCAGTCGCCAATATCTAGAACCGATCGATTCCCGGATGGCTCGCTTTGTCGGAGGAGTGGTCGCGGCAGACGGTCAATTGCTAGAACCAGGTCTTTGGGAAAAAGAAGAGCGGCAACACACACCCGCGTTGCTCAGAGTTTATACCCAACTTGCAGGGAGAAAAATAATTCCTCAGCCCCATGCAGTTCGAGCCTATCACTCTGTGGCTAGCCCAACGATTGCGCTTTACCGTCACGGGCTGCACCGGGTTGCGACTGAATATGGAGCTGCCTGCCTTTATCTCTGGTTGATGGCCCATACGACTGGACCTTTGCAAGCGGTGCTGCATGAACTGCTGCTGGATGAAATCAACCACATGGCAAAGTTTTGGGGCTTTGGCGTTTGGGCATACCCAAATTCATCGCTCCCCTGTGTTGGCTGGACCTTGCTACAAACGATGAAGGGGCGAATCGGTTATCAGCGCGATCGCAGTAGCTTGGTGGGCACGCTTCACCGCATGACTGAGGTATTGGGATGGCAAGCCTGGTCTGCAACAAACCGATGGACATTTGCCTTGACCTGCATCCACGCGCTGCGGCTTCTAGGTCGCTGGAACCAAGGTCTGACTCCAGCCTTTTTGCAGGACTTACTGGGTGAAAGTCCCTGTCATTCAGTGAGGAGAATTTTAAATCATGACGATGAATGAGCGAAACTTTTTAGCCTTACCAGCGGATCTCGATCCGCAACGGTTGCCTTGCCACATTGCCGTCATCATGGATGGAAATGGACGTTGGGCAATGCAGCGAGGATTGCCTCGGTTTGCGGGACATCGGCAGGGAGCCAGAGCGTTGAAGGAACTGTTGCGCTGCTGCAAGGATTGGGGCATTTCTACGTTAACTGCCTATGCATTTTCCACCGAGAACTGGCAGCGTCCGCGGTCGGAAGTTCAGTTTCTCATGGGATTGTTTGAACAACTGCTCCAGCGCGAGTTGGTAGAAATGCAGCGAGAAGGCGTCAAGATTACTTTTATTGGCGATCGATCAAACCTTGCCCCGTCGCTTCAGCAGGAAATGCACCGAGCCACGCAGGAAACTGTCCACAATTGCAACGTTCATCTCAATGTTGCAATCAACTATGGAAGTCGAAACGAACTGATCAATGCCTGTCGTCAGCTTGTCCAACAGGTTCAACAGGGAACGCTACATCCCACAGAAATTGATGCTGCACAGCTAGAGGAACAGCTTTATACAGCAGGACATCCTGATCCAGATTTGTTCATTCGCACGAGCGGCGAAATGCGTCTCAGTAACTACCTGCTCTGGCAAATCGCATACACAGAACTTTATTTTACCGATGTGCTATTTCCCGACTTCGATCGCAAAGCACTGTATTGCGCCTTGCTGCATTATCAGGAACGCGACCGCCGCTTTGGAAGAGTTGCTTTGACTGTGCCGCAAAACTTTCTGAATGACAAACAAAATGAGGCAATAGGGATGGTTTAGCCAGTACTACAAGGGGCAATCCCCAGTTCTCGGTCAAACGGAACAGCGCGGTTTCCCACCCAGCGATTGGGGCAGCATCCGACCCGACGTTTCCATTCCACTCACCCCACCCACGTCAGGATGCAATGCTTGAAAAAGCCTTTGCTAAAAATCTATCCGAAAACCCCCAGAGCTGTGAGAGGATCGCAGCGGCTCTATTTCAGCGTTTAGAACTCCATGAGCTTCACAGACATTGACCCCACTTTTCTGCTGCCCGACCCAGTCTGGGAACGGGTAAAAGCAGCCATTCTACTCGAAGCTCCAAAGCCGAAAGGATGACGCCAGAATGAATGATCGCAAAGCCTTAAATGCCGTATTCTATGTGCTGCGAACCGGATGCTAGTGGAACGCTTTACCTCGTTGTTTAAGTGCTTCTAGTACCGTTCATGATCGTTTTCAGCTGTGGGTTGAGCAGGGCGTGTTTGAACGCATGTGGGAGTTGGGGTTAGAACAGTATGCCGAGGCGGTTGGCATCGACTGGGAGTGGATGGCGATGGATGGTGCAATGGTCAAAGCACCGTTGGGGGAAAAAGCAACGGGAGCTAATCCCACTGACCAAGGGAAGTTGGGCACCAAACGCAGTCTGTTAACCGATGGTAAAGGCATCCCACTTGCAATCGCCATTGAAGGAGCCAATCGTCATGACATGAAGATGACCGAAATGACAATAGCAGCACAACGCATTATTCCCGGTGACACTGAAGTTTGCAATCTGTGTTTAGACAAAGGGTATGACTACCATAAAGTGCGAGAGATTGTTAAAGCCTGGGGATATGTGGGACATATTCCATCCCGGGATAAAGGAAAACGAATCATTCATGATATTCCCAACTACCGAGCAAGACGATGGGTCGTTGAGCGAACACACGCATGGATGAATTGATCTCGACGCTTATTGATTCGTTGGGAGAAACATAAAGAAAACTATCTGGGGATGATTCACCTCGCTTGTGCATGCATTGTGGTGAGAGCAATACGGGTGTTCGGATAGGCTTTTAGTACCCAGGTGGGTAATAGCATTAGCTGTGCAGGTTCGTCAAGATTAACAGTAGAAACTCAGAGGTCACGTGAATTTGAACTTTGATTGAGTCACGTTTATCAAAGTTTTGTCTTGACATTACTGAGCTTTCTAAAACTGCTACAAGAAGGAGGATGAATCATGAAATTTCAAGAAGTTCTCGATCGGGCGTTAGCTGATAGAACCTTTGCTGAAAGGCTCAAAAAGCAGGCTGAAAGAGTTTCTCGCGAAGGTGTTGGCTCAGAAGCGTGGGAAGTCGCAATGAAAAATTTTGCTGAAACGCCAGAAGAGCTAGCTCAGTTAAAAAACCTGCGTTTAACAACGGGTGGAGCCCAGAACACCACGACTACGACCACGTTTACAGCTACAACCACAACCTTAGTCTGCACTTTCACAACCACAACCACTTTCACGACCACGACAACCGATTTTCCTATTGGGATTGAGTCTTCCCAAGACTAAATAGCAAGCTGAAATGAGTTTTTTCCACTCTACTAAGGTATGAGGGGATGTAGGGGCACAGTTTCCATGCAGGGACATCACTCCTGCATCCCATTTCTTGTACGACCTCAGCTTTGAAAGGGCTGTAGTTTTGTGTTAATCATCCGTGATCTAAAAGGGTTGCGGATTTACTAATAATGCTGTCGAAATTTTGTTTTTAGTTGCTTAAGCAAGAGGAAAAAGATGAGCAGTAAGACACTGAGTAGAACGTCGAAAAAATGCATCGACTTTACAGAATATCTTGCTTTAGTTCAAAAAGCGGAAAGTCGATGGCAGCAGCTCTGTAAGACTTACCTTCCAGTAGAATCTGACTACTCCATCTGGCGATCTAGCCGCTTAGGAAATAGCGATGATGCCGAGCAGGGATGGAAGCTTCATGTTTCTGCAACGGTTTTGTCTGCAATTGAAATTTTTGAGCGAGTTGCGCCTTTCTTGCAAAAAAATAACATTTTATTCAAAGCACCCAATTCTCTTAAGGAACTGAAGAAAATTAACAGCGGTCTTTTCTATGGGTTCAGTCAGGTTGGAAAATTTATTACTGTATATCCAAAAACAACTGAAATTGCCGTTGAAATTGCCGATCGGCTGCATCAATTGACTGAAGGATTATCCTCTCCTCCGATCCCCTACGATCTGCCGCTGAGACAAAATAGCTGTGTTTATTATCGCTACGGCTCATTTAGTTCTTTAGCCATTACAAACCCTGACGGAACTCAAACTCCTGCTGTACGAACTCCTCAAGGCAATTTAGTCCCGGATCTACGTGAACCCCAAGCGGCTGTTCCTCATTGGGTGACTGATCCTTTCATTCACAGTTCACGATCGCTCAGCTCCGGTTCAGCCCCTAAAGCAAGTCAACTCCAATCAACTTTTCGTGCCTATGAGGCATTGTCTCAGCGAGGAAAGGGAGGAGTCTATCGCGCGCTAGATTTAAGCGTGCTTCCGGCTCGATTGTGCATTTTAAAAGAAGGAAGAAAAGCAGGAGAGATTGACTGGGATGGGCGAGATGGATACTGGAGAGTAAAATATGAAGCTGAAATTCTCTCATCGCTAAAGCTGGCAGGAGTAAAGGTTCCTGAGGTTTATGCAACGTTTCAAGCAGGAGAAAATTTCTATCTTGCAATGGAAGCGATTGAAGGCGAAACCTTACAGGCTCTTCTCCAACGCAGCAAAAAATTACCCATTCAGGAAGCGATACAGTATGGCATTCAGATCGCCTGTATTCTAGAAAAACTTCATGCCGCTGGTTGGATTTGGCGAGATTGCAAGCCCATGAATTTAATGCGCAGTCAAGATGGCACATTGCGAGCTTTCGATTTTGAAGGTGCTTGCCAAATCAATGCGTTAGATCCGGTGCCTTGGGGAACATCGGGCTACTTGCCGCCTGAATCGTTGAGTGCTTCTGCACAAATTCAGGGAGTTTCTCAAGACCTTTATGCCCTTGGCTCGACTCTGCATCAAATGCTGAGCAATAAACTTCCGACAAGTGAGGAACTAAAAGCACCGATCGGCAAGCTCAGAAGAGGCATTCCGCGCGATGTTAGAGCAGTTATTGTTGCTTTACTGGATCGCAACCCTACTTTACGACCCGATGCCCAAACCGTGAGACGCGTCTTGCAGGCTGCCGAGGCTAGCTGAAATAGTAAACTTCCTGCGTGAATCAGGCGGGATGTGCTAGTTCGTAGTTGAGCAGCCCGGCAATCAAGTTCAAGCGCAAGCTAAATCGCCTCCTGCGGTTACGGTAGCGTCCTGAGAAGATGCGGAAGATCTTGAAGCGACGAATGATGCGCTCCACTCGAACTCGCAGTCTCGCTAGTGCCCGATTGTGCTGCTTTTCGTCTTTGGCTAACGGTTGCTTGCGCGGTTTCTTGGTTGGGGTACAAGCCCCAGCATAACGTTTGGCAAACCCCTGATACCTTCGGTCAGCTAAACATAACTGCGATAGCACAAAGGGTAGGCGACTGCGCTTGATCAGCTTGAAGTCATGCGTCCTGCCCTTGTAGGTGGCAATCACTTACCCGGTGTCAAACTCCACTCACAGGTGCGCCTTCAGCGTATGGCATTTGTGCTTCCCACTGTAGTACCGTTTCTATTTTTTTTCGGGAGTTCGATTTTGACTTTGCCTACGTCCACAGCAGCACTTTCCATTCCCACCCCGGTTGGTATAGCTATCGTTGGCTAGGCAAGCGAAACTGACCGCATTTGACCAGGATGTCCTCGACCTTCTTGATGATGCGCCCCACTGTTGTTTCGTGCAGTCCCCAACTCGTGCCAATGTGGAACTAGCTGCGATATTCCCGCCAGTATTCCAATGCCACTAACAACTGGTCTTCCAAGCTCAGTTTGTTTTGTCCACCTCGTCGTCCCTGGTGTTCCAGGTGGGGACGCAACTCCTCAACCATCTCGCCGAAGGTCTCCCAGCTCACGCCGCACAATCGCTTAAATTCTCCAACACTCAAGCGTTGCAGTTCTTGGTAAGGCATAGCGATTTCTCCTTGTGCTTAGTTCTGCCATGCTCACACCATTTTGTGCAGCCCCTTGTAGCCTAACCGCTGCCTCTTATTCTTCGGGTCCTGCGCTAGAAACATCGGACTCTCCGGTATCGGTTCAAATACGCCTCCCTGCTGCTCTCTAAATAGGCTTCTAGGTACGATCGCGCCTCCCTGCTCAATGGCACCTCACTCACGTTCTGTCCCTTGGCACGCTGTTGCTGGTGTAGCAGTTCACCAAATTCTTTCGGCTTTCTTGCCATGATGGTTCG
Source organism: Leptolyngbya sp. ST-U4 (assembly GCF_039962215.1). Lineage (NCBI taxonomy): Bacteria > Bacillati > Cyanobacteriota > Cyanophyceae > Leptolyngbyales > Leptolyngbyaceae > Leptolyngbya > Leptolyngbya sp. ST-U4. The sequence continues at coordinate 147 of NZ_JAMPKZ010000055.1, read as the reverse complement.
TTTTATCAGGAAATTTCATATTTTAATGCAAAAACTAGTAGTTCACCAAATAAACTTTGCCTAGTTAGCATGCTTTAATTTAGGATAGAGATGCCCTAACCGAATGCGCGCACCTGCACTGGAAAATCTCCAATTGACCCTGGCTTT
>NZ_JAMPKZ010000054.1:0-16264 GCF_039962215.1 Leptolyngbya sp. ST-U4 | reverse complement strand
CGATTCAAGCCAGTTAAAGCGCGCAGCAAGCGGTCTTGTGTCAGCACCCGTTCAATATCCAGCATTTGCTTATCCCATTTCTGCCTTCTATTCTTGCTTATTTCCCGACAAGTCTATTACCTGATGCGTATGATCCAGAAACGACACCGGAAGTTGGAGAGTTGGATGAATTAGAAACTTTTGTTGGCTCAAAAAAACAAAATCTGGCTGTGGACTGCAGTTGACCACTTTCAGCAGGGCATTTTAGGGTGGGTCGTAGGCGATCATAGTGCCGAAACGTTTGCACCGTTGTGGGCTATCGTTAAGCGTTGGCAGTGCTACTTTTATGTGACTGATGGATGGTCTGTTTACCCTGGATTGATTTCCCCAGGCGATCAAATTGTGAGCAAAACCTACATGACCAGAGTGGAGGGAGAGAACACCCGCCTGCGCCATTATCTAGCTCGGTTACACCGCAAGACGTTGTGTTATTCCAAATCCGTAGCGATGCTGAAGCACTCGATTCGATTGCTACTGCACTACCTCAAGTTTGGAGACGTGCCCGTTCCACCTTAAATCATATTCCTGTTCAGCAACGCCACAAATTCCTCATTGTCCCAAGCGTTGATCTGTCCGGGGCGCGGAATGAAGGGAGCATCAGGAAACTTCTCCTTCAGTTCGGGCAGGATGACTCCATTGGGACCGTCCTCAAAGCTAGTGCTCAAAACAGTAGGCAGGTTGAAAAACTCGGCTACACTTGCTAGCGCTAGCACATTATTTTTGAAGTCGGCGGCACCAATATCACGCACAAGCGAGAACAGTCCAGTTTGGTGATCCACCAGTAGAACCGCAGCATTATTCTTATCTAGACGATTGTACTTGAATGTAGACATTAGGTAATTCTCCTATTTGAGTGATTGGTGAATGAGGAATTGCAGAATGAAATCAAAAGCTAAACATCTCTGCTTGTGCTTTTAAGTGAAACGTCTGTTTACCCTCAAGGGTTGATGACGTAAGCGATCGCGCCATGAACTAAGTCTGCAAGACAACGCCAAATTTCATCACTTAAGCTCCGCAAGTTAAGCACAGAGTTAAGATTTTCGTGTCACGTGCCCAAAGAGCATTCGCCCAGTTGCACCTTGAATATTCATGCCTTCAAGCATGAAACCGTGCAATTTGCTTGCTCAATCCATTTGCATGACTGTTTGCACAAATTCAATATAGGTGGTCGCCTTCAAGCTGTCGCCTACAGCAAGTTAAATTCTTTACAGTGCAAATTGATAGAGTAACCATGCCATCGCAGAGTAGAAGGCTGGCTCTAACTTAAGTTAGAGTCCGAATTTGATCGAAAGTACATTCATACAACCGATCGACCATCAATGTCTGAATGCAAAATCCGGTAGCGATGTCCCAGACCTTTGATGTGGGCGAGACCTGTTTGCCCCCGGATGAAGCGGCTGTCACTACGAGCTATTGCCGTGAACCGACGACAGACCCTGGCTGCCTCAACGCTTCAGCAATACAGCTCTCGATTCCGAGGCAGCCTGCGGGAGATCTTGAATCTGAAGCCCTAGTCCCCTAAGGGACAGCAATTTTTCAGGCACTACTCGACTATTGAGAAGCGCCTGCTGCTGTTCCTCAACAATGAGACGGTGCCGCCGACCAATCATTCCAGTGAACAGGCAATGCGCTGGAGCGTGGTTTTTCGCAAGGTCACCCATGGCTTTTGCTCCGATTGGGGTGCGGAGTTGTTCGCCCAGGTGTGGTCGTTGGTGAATACGGCTCGCCGTCAGAGTATCTCTGCCTTCCAGGCTATTCCCCATGCCCTTGCCTCACACCAGTCTGAGTGGCTACTGAGTTGAGCAATTACAAGTCAGGATATAAAGACCTATACAAGGAGCTTTATATCCTGAATTTTGGCAAGCGATATACTTTGGGAAACGGATGACAGTCCTTCATCGGGGAGCATTCAATGATTACCCTGCCTGGAATTACTATCCACAGCAAAATCTATGAGAGTTTAGCTTCTTTGGTGTATCGGGGCATCAGAGAGCAAGATAACTGTGCAGTGATTGCCAAAGTTCTCAAGCAGGATTATCCCTCTCCTCAGGATTTAACTCGCTATCGGCAGGAGTATGAAATTACTCGCTTTCTCAACATTGAAGGCGTAGTCAAGGCATACAGCCAGCAAGACTACCAGCGCACGCTGGTTCTTCTTTTGGAAGACTTTGGTGGAGAGTCTTTAGAATGCTGGATGCGGCAACAATTAGGCTTCTCTCCCATGCCGCTGTCGGTTTTTTTGAATATGGCGATCGCCATTACGGGTACTCTAGGCAAAATCCATGCGGCTCATGTCATCCATAAAGACATTAATCCTGGCAACATTGTCTTTAATCCGAGGACTGGCGTGGTCAAAATCATTGATTTTGGCATTGCCACTCGCTTCAGTCGTACCAATCCTACATTCAAAAGTCTCCATCTCCTAGAAGGAACCCCTGCCTATTTGTCGCCAGAGCAAACCGGGCGAATGAACCGGATGCTCGACTATCGCACCGACTTTTATTCACTGGGTGCAACCTTCTACGAACTGTTGACGGGACAATTGCCGTTTCCCACCAGTGATCTCCTGGAACTAGTTCACTGTCACATTGCTACACCGCCGATTCCCCCGCATGAATTGAATGCCACGATTCCTCAACCTGTTTCAAACCTAATTTTGAAACTGATGGCAAAAAATGCGGAGGATCGCTATCAAAGTGCCTGGGGCATCAAAGCAGATCTAGAGCGCTGTGCCCAACAACTGGCGGAAATGGGTCAGATTAACACCGTATCGTTGGGACTGCAAGATGTTTCCGAGCAGTTCCGCATTCCTCAAAAACTATATGGGCGAGAAGCGGAGATTGCAGCATTATTGGTGGCGTTTGACAGAGTGACGGGGAATCGGGAATCGGGAGCCGGGAATCGGGAAAAACACCCTACACCCTACACCCTACACCCTACACCCTCATGCAGCGAAATGATGCTGGTCTCCGGTTATGCTGGCATCGGCAAAACGGCATTGGTGCAGGAACTCCATAAACCGGTCACCGCAAAGCACGGCTATTTTATCTCTGGCAAATTTGACCAATTTGGGCGCAATATTCCCTACAGCGCGATCGTCGATGCCCTGCAAAAATTGGTGCAGCAACTCTTGGGAGAACCCAATGAACAGGTGGAAGTATGGCGATCGCGTCTACTCACGGCTTTGGGAAGCAACGGACAAATTATCATAGATGTCATTCCCGAAGTTGAGTTCATTATTGGCAAGCAGCCACCTGTGCCCGAAGTTGGAGCAACAGAAGCACAGAATCGCTTCAATCTCACGTTTCAAAAATTCGTGCGGGCGTTTTGTGCAAAAGAGCATCCCCTAGTCATTTTCTTAGACGATCTACAGTGGATCGATTCTGCGACGTTGAAGTTAATCGAACTCATCTTGCTTGATGCGCAAATCCAGTATCTGTTTTTGATCGGAGCCTACCGAGATAACGAACTGGCTCCAACGCATCCGTTGGTCTTAACGCTAGAGAGCCTGCGAAACCAGGGAGCAGTATTTCAAGAAATCACCCTGACCCCCTTAACACTGGAACCGTTGAGTCAACTGATAGCTGAGACATTACATCACAATCCTGATACCGTTCGTTCTTTAGCCCAAGTCGTGTTGCGTAAAACCGAGGGCAACCCTTTCTTTGTGGGTGAATTTTTGAAGCTGCTGCATAGCGAAAACCTGTTGACCTTTGATGCCCAACAGTTGAGTTGGCAGTGGAACCTAGCTGAGATTGAAGCTCAAGATATCACCGATAATGTGGTGGAGCTGCTGCTGCGTCAGTTGCAGAAATTGCCGGAAGCAACACAGCAAATTCTCTCCATCGCCGCTTGTGTTGGGTCTGAGTTTGATTTAGAAACGTTGGCGCTTAGCGCAGAGCGCAACTCCGAAGGAACCGTTTGCGAAAAATCACCGAAAGCAATTTTCCAGGATCTACTAGCAGCAATACAAGCAGGATTAATTCAACCTCTGTCTGACTTGGATGAAGACTTGTTGGTTCAAGAGTATAAGTTTCTGCACGATCGCGTTCAGCAAGCGGCTTATGCCCTAATTGATGAATCACAGAAACAGGTTGTTCATCTTCAAATCGGTCGCAATTTGCTCGAAAAAACTTCACCAGAGCAACGATCTGATCGGTTGTTTGAAATCATCGATCATCTCAATCAAGGACTTGAGCTAGTCACTGCTCGATCAGAACGAACTGAAATTGCCAGATTGAACTTAAGGGCAGGTCAGAAAGCAAAGGCAGCAACGGCTTATGAAGCAGCTTTTAAGTATTTCACTATAGGGCTTAAACTCCTCAATTCAGAGAGTTGGCTCAGTGAGTATGACCTCACCTTAGCGTTGTACTCAGAAGCAGCAGAAGCGGCGTATCTCCAGGGTTGCTTTGATGAGATGGAACGGTTGGTAGAAGTGGTACTCGATCGTGCCAAAACAGTGGTTGACAAAGTGCAGGTTTACGATAGCAAAATTCAAGGATATTTGTCGCAGGGCAACCTGAAAGAAACACTCAAAACTGGATTGGAAGCGTTAAAGCTCCTGGGAATAGATTTAATAGAAAATCCAAGTCAGTTAGATATTCAAAGGGAATTGGAGTCAACGGCTGCATTACTCGCTGAGCGAGAAATCGAAGACTTGAGTAATTTACCAGAGATTGCTGCACCAGAACCACTGGCAGCTATAACAATCTTATCGAATATCGGGTCTGCTGCATTTATAACGTTACCAGCACTGTGGATACTGATTATATGCAAAACGGTAAATTTATCAATCACCTATGGTAATGCTATCTGGTCACCGATGTATTATGCTGCCTACGGATTTGTTCTATGTGGAGTTGTTCAAGACATTGAACTCGGCTATAAATTTGGTCAATTGGCTCTTACCTCGGCAGAACGATTGAATAACAAAAGAGGCAAGGCTAGAACCCTAAGGTTTTCGGGTACCCATATCCTGCAATGGAAGGTGCATCTTAGGAACATAATACCAATGCTGGCTGATACCTATCAAAGTGGAGTGGAAACTGGAGACTTTGAATGTGCTGGTTATGCTGCCTATAACATATGCTATAACTCGTTTTCTGCTGGAGAGGAACTCACCCAACTGGAACAAAAAACAGCAACCTATAGCAAAGCGACCAATCAAATCAGACGGAAAAGCCCCTCGAATTGGCTTGCAATAGTGTGGCAGACAATTCTTAATTTGTTAGATAGATCTGAGAATCCCAGTCGCTTAGTTGGTCGGGTTTGTAATGAAGAGGAGGCGTTATCACACGCTACTGCAGTTAAAGATAGAACTGTAATTCAAATACTCTATTTACACAAAGTCATGTTGTGTTATCTATTTGAAGAACACCATCAAGCTGTACAGACTGCTATTTTGGCAAGGCAACATTTTGAAGAGGTGTCAGCAATAATAAGTCTACCTATATTCTGTTTCTATCATTCGCTGGCGCTTTTGAGCCTATTGCTCGATGCTTCAAACTCTGAAAAATCAGCTTGGCTAAACTGCGTTAACACCAACCAAGAAAAAATGCAGAAATGGGCAGAACACGCCCCAATGAATTATTTACATAAATTTTATCTAGTCGAAGCAGAGAAAGCACGAGTCTTAAGGCAATTTCTTGAGGCTGAAGAGTTTTATGAACAGGCGATTCAAGGAGCCAGAGAAAATGAATATATCCAGGAAGAGGCGTTAGCATACGAATTGGCTGCAAAACATTATCTAGCGCGAGGTCGGGAAAAGATTGCTCAGATCTACATGAAAGAAGCACACTACTGCTATGAAAGATGGGGCGCAACTGCTAAAGTCAAAGATTTAGAAAAACGCTATCCACAACTACTCAATTCCAACCTGATTCGGCAATCGAACTCAATCTTGACCGCTAAAACGACCCTTCATCCGACTGCGGCGATCGATTTGGCTGCGGTAATGAAAGCAGCTCAAGCTCTTTCAGAAATAATCCATCTCGATCAATTGATCGCCACGTTAATGCAGGTGGTGATAGAAAATGCCGGAGCCGAAACAGGCGTTCTAGTGCTCCTAGAAGACGATCAACTCACTGTGGTGGCTCAGTGTAGTGGGAGTAGACAGTGCAACCTGGAAAAGATCGCTGTTACTGACTGTGCAACGATTCCTGTCCCCGTCATTTACTCAGTAGAACGTACTCAAGAAACTCTGGTGTTTGATGATGCAGTCAGTGAACCATCTTTTTTGACTGATCCTTATATTCAAAAGCAACAGACGCGATCGCTCCTGTGTATGCCAATTCTCAAGCAAAGTCAGATGATCGGCATCCTTTATCTGGAGAACAATCTCAGTACCGGAGTGTTTACCCGCGATCGCTTACAAGTCCTCAAACTGTTGATGGCTCAGGCAGCAATTTCACTGGAGAATGCTCGGTTATATGAACAGTTAGCAGACTATACCGAAACATTGGAAAGAAAGGTAGAAGAGCGAACTCAATCCCTACAGCAGGAAATCGCTGAACGTCTACAGACCGAAGCCGCATTGAGACAAAGTGAAGCGAATTATCGCAACCTGCTACAAACCGCGAATTCCGTTATCATTCGCTATGACACGCAAGGACGAATTCACTACATCAACGATTATGGAGTGAAATTGTTGGGCTATGAAGAACATCAGATTTTAGGGCGAACCCTATTTGAAACCATCATTCCAGACATCGAAACCTCTGGACGCGATGTCAAACCCCTTGTTCATAATTTACTTCGCAATCCTCAATCGTACCCGCAAAGCGAGGGTGAAAACCTGTGTCGAGACGGTCGACGAGTTTGGATGTCCTGGTCGAATCAAGCCATCTTCAATGAACAGGGAGAGGTCGTTGAAATCTTATCGGTGGGCAATGACACCACCCAGCGTAAACAAGCAGAAGAGGCTCTACAACGCAGTGAAGCTAAATTCCGAGCTATCTTTGCAAACTCCCAGGTTGGCATCTACCGCACCCGCATTGGTGATGGGTTAATTCTCAATGCCAATCAATGCTTTGCCAATCTGTATGGCTTTGACTCACCAGAGGAGATCATTGGGATTGAACACACCGCAGGCTACTATGTCAATCCCAGCGATCGCCAACAATTCCTTGAGTTGCTGAAGCGGGATGGGGAAGTGCGAAACTTTGAAGCCCAGGTGCGGAAACGAGATGGGACATTGTTTTGGGTACTTTTCTCTTCTTATCTGAATGCAGCCGATGGATACATCGAAGGGGTGGTTGTAGATATTAGCGATCGCAAACAGGCAGAAGCCGCGCTGCAAGCCTCTGAAGCAGAACTGCGAGCGCTCTTCTCAGCCATTCCCGATCCGCTGTGTGTTTACAATGCTGAAGGGCAAGTGATCGACGCAATCCCAGGAAATCCATCCTATGGAGAGGAGTATATAAAGGAATATATTGGTAAAACACTGCATCAACTCTATGCCAAGGAACAAGCTGATGAATTCCTGAATTATATTCAGCAGGTGGTGAAAACCCAACAAGTACTCACCGTTGAATACACTGAATGCCAGTGGATAGCTGGACGAGAAGTCTGGTTTTCGGCTCGCATTGCCCCGATTCGGCACGAACAGGTGATTTGGTTGGCGCGAGACATTACGCTGCAAAAGCAAGCAGAAGCAGCCTCAATTTTAGAGGAGCGCAACCGCATGGCACGCGAAATTCACGACACACTCGCTCAGTCGTTTACAGGCATTCTGGCTCAGGTCGGAGCTGCAAGCCAAGTGCTAACGGATGATGTAGAAGCAACTGGGGCACATCTAGACCTGATCAAAGAATTGGCGCGAACTGGACTGGCTGAAGCACGTCGATCGGTCGTCGCGCTGCGTCCTCAGCTTTTGGAAGAAGGCAATTTACAGAGCGCTCTCCATCGTCTCATCGCTCAGACTAGAGCTGCCGCAATGGATACTACTTTGCACTATGAGATCGAGGGGGCAGTGTATGCTCTCCCTACTGAAGTCGAGAATAATCTACTGCGGATGGGGCAGGAAGCATTAACCAATGCGATTAAACATGCCAATGCTGATGAAATTCGAGTGGAGCTAGTCTACGATCGCGATCAGGTTTGCTTACGCGTGAGAGACAATGGGCAGGGCTTTGGAGTGGGGAATATTCCAGCCTCTGAGGGTTTTGGCTTACTCGGCATGAGCGAACGGGCAGAGCGCATCGGCGCACAACTCACGATTGGAAGTCAACCTGGGCAGGGAACAGAAATTATTGTCACCGTCAATCGGAAGTAGCATCACGATGAGCCAAGCCACAACCATTCGAGTTCTAATTGCGGACGATCATGCCATTTTTCGGCAAGGATTAGCCACGATTATTAACCGTGACCCTGATATGCAGGTGATTGCCCAAGCTGAAAATGGGGAACAGGCGATCGCGCTATTTGGGGAACATCAACCGGATGTTACACTCATGGATTTGCGAATGCCGGAAGTGGAAGGAGTTGCCGCCATCGGCGTAATTTGTGCGATCGCTAAATCTGCTCGGATTATTGTACTGACCACGTATGATAGTGACGAAGATATTTATCGAGGATTGCAGGCAGGCGCAAAAGGATATCTGTTGAAAGAAACTGAACCTGAAGAGCTTCTGAATGCCATTCGTACCGTTCATCGGGGTCAGAAGTACATTCCGCCCGATGTGGGAGCAAAGTTGGTACAGCGGCTCAGCAATCCAGAACTGAGTGAACGAGAACTAGCAGTACTCCGCTCACTCGCACAGGGGATGAGTAATGCCGATATTGCGGCGGCTTTGAGCATCGGTGAAGGTACTGTCAAATCTCATGTCAATCGCATTTTGAATAAGTTAGATGTTAGCGATCGCACTCAAGCTGTGATTGTTGCTGTTAAACGCGGCATTGTGAATTTGTAGGATGTACTTTCGATCGAATTCGGATTCTAACTTAAGTTAGAGCCAGCCTTATACTTTGCGATCGCATAGTTACTCTATCAATTTGTACTGTAAAAGCGTTAACTCACTATAGACGACGGCTTGAAAGCAATCTCCTATATTGAACTTATTCCGAAAGAAGCTGAGTACTAGAACTGGACACGCCCCAGATAGCTAGGAAAAAACGACATTGATTGAATTTGAATCAAAAAGGAGACAAACCCATGAGCAACACCATCGACACAATGATCGATCCTAATGACAGCGTGCTGCTGCTGATTGCTCATCAGAGCGGACTCTTCCAACTTGTGCGTGACATTGAACTCCCAGTCCTCCGCGCCAATACCACCCCAGTGTGCGGCATGTGCCGTGCGGAGAAGACCTTACAGGAGTAATGAAATGAAAGGCAATCAAACAATCAACGCAACACAACAGAGCCGCCGAGACTTTGCTGGGCGCGCTGGCCGAGCAGAGTTTGACGTCATCATCGTCGGTGGCGGATCCGCCGGCGCAGTGCTGGCCAATCGCCTGAGTGCTGATCCATCTCGCCGTGTCTTGCTGATCGAAGCGGGCAAGGCCTATCCCCCAAACGCCTATCCCGACCCAGTCCGCCGCCAGGACCTAGTGGGTGGCGATCCGCAGCACGACTGGGGCTTTTACAGCGAGCCTGGCGTGCTGGGCAGAAGGCTTCAGCTCAACCGCGGCAAGGTGCTGGGTGGCTCGTCTGCCATCAACGGTGCAGTGGCGATGCGGGTGCCGAAATACGACCACGATCGCTGGGCCAAGGCGTATGACCTCGACGCCTTGAACTGGCAAAGCTCGCAGGCCTTCTATCGTTCGCTGGAGCGTACCTCCGGCACTGGCGGCGACGGCCGCGACGGCTGCGTCCCCATCCACCAGCTCGGCGATGAAGAAGTGTCTGACCAGCATCGCGACTTCATTGCGTCGGCACTGGCTGCGGGCTACCAGCGCACATTGGGTTTTACGACGGGGCAGCCGCTGGGCGTTGGTCCCTATGTGATGAATACCCGCATGGGTGTGAGGCTTAACACAGGAATGACCTTGTTGGGCGATGCGGTGCGCGCCCGACCTAATCTGACCATCCGCGACGAGACGCTGGTCGATGCCGTGTTAATGGAGCATGGCCAGGCCCAAGGCGTCCGACTGGCTGACGGGGCGATCATCCTAGCCGGTGAAATCATTCTTTCAGCGGGCACCTATGTCAGCCCGGCGATCCTGATGCGTTCCGGCATTGGCCCCTCTAAGGTGCTGCGAGGCCTTGACATCCCGGTCGTGTCCGATCTGCCGGTCGGTCGCCGTCTACAGGATCACCCGATGGTTCCGACCGTCTGGTCGATTCGCAAGGAAGCAGTAGGCCTTCCGTATCCACCCATCGGCGCAATGCTGTGGACGGCATCCAACCACGCGACGAACGGCGAGGCAGATCTGAACATCAGCACCGCGACCCTGCCCGACGGTGGGCAGACTTCCGACGGCGCGATGTTCCTGCTGTTCGCTGCGCTCGTGAGACCGCGTTCCGTGGGTTCCCTCACCATCGCCAGCCGTGATCCCTATGCTGCGCCCATCATCGATCTCGGCTTCCTGACGGACAGCGGTGACCGCGAGCGCTTGGTCGATGGTGTCGAAGTCATCCGGAACATTGCGCGTCAGCAGCCTTTTGCCGATATGGTGGGTGCAGAACTGGCGCCGGGCGCGGCAAAGAGCGACCGCGCTTCGATCAACGCCGCGCTCGCGACCTCTGTGCAGAGCTATCAGCATCCGACCTCCACTGTACCCATGGGCGGACCGCGCGATGCCGGGGCCGTGGTGGATATTGACGGGCACGTTCGTGGCGTCAAGAGCCTGCGAGTCGTCGATGCCTCGATCTGGCCTGACGTGCCCTCCGTCGCAACGGCTTTCCCGACCATGATGCTGGCCGAAAGCATCGCTGCCCGGATGGCCTAAGAGAAGTACGCAATCAGTGAAAGCAACCCCGCCCGAAAGAGCGATAGCTCTGAGATTTGCCGCAGGGGCAAGTCAACATCATCAACCCCAACTTGGACACAATCACATGAAACAAGATCATCTCACAAGCGACGTCACGCTCGCCACCGCCGCACCCGCACACACGCAAGAGGCTGGCAAGGGTCTGACCGCAGCGCAATTGCTGAAGCGCAGTCTGGACACTTTCCTAGCCAAAGATATTAAGGGCTGGGCTGAACTCTGCGACGAAAACGTCGTCGTCGAATTTCCCTTCGCGCCCGACGTGGCGACCAGAAAGCTGATGGGCCGAGCGGCTATCTACGAGTATTTGAAGAACTATCCCAGCGTCATTGACGTGCAGCGGACTCCCACGTTGAAGATCATTGCTACCGACGACCCCAGCATGGCCATTGCCGAATGGAGCGTCTCAGGCCGGGTGATCAGCAACGGCAATCCCTATGAAATGAGCTACGCCACGTTTGTGACTGTCAAGAATGGGTTGATCGTCAATTACCGCGAGTACTGGGACCCGATGGTGTTCATGGCAGCCATGAGCGGCGCAAAGTTCTGGTGACCTTGGCGAGTTGCTAAAACCGTTCGTGTTCCTTGACCTAGCCAGTTTTGATACCACTGTGGGGAACCCTTGGTTCCCCATGCACCCGCACTCCGGCATCGCGACGCTGACGTTCATGACTCAGGGTAACTTTCGCTATGTGGACACGACCGGTCAGCAAGGCGTTTTGGCGGCTGGCGGTGTTGAATGGATAAAGGCAGGAAACGGCGTGTGGCACTCAGGCACCCCCGTTGGCGACACGCAGGTTAAAGGCTTCCAGCTCTGGATCGCCTTGCCCGCTGCGGAAGAAAACACGCCTGCGCATAGCATCTACCTGGCTCCATCCGACGTGCCGCAGGAAGGGCCTGCGCGGGCACTGCGTGGGCGCTATGGCGAGGCGCAAACACTGGCGCAGATGACATACCTCTCCGCCTCCATACGTCGTAGCCAATGCTTGAATTTCTGTTGACTTTCCATCGCAATATATTCAAAGGAATTTACGTTGATTGGCTACGGATTGTTGCGATCGCGCAGCGTGTGCATAGCACGTATCGCCTTTTCCAACCAATCTAAATAAGTCTGTTCCCGTTGCTTCACTAAGTCCAAAATCAGTCGATGCAGTTCTTGTTCACGCGATGCAGTCGGATTACTCAAAGATAGAGCCTCGATCACCTCACACTGGGCTAGCTTTTCTTGCCGTGCTTCCAGTTCCTGCTTTAGCAAATCCACGATAGCCTCATTAGGCAACTGAGCTGCAAAATAGAGTTGCACCAGCAACGGCTCTCGCAACACGGGCAACGGATGATGCGTCTGAAGCCAGTGGGTTAACTCTGCTTCGCCTGCTTCGGTAATCCGGTAAACCTTGCGATTGGGGCGATCGTGCTGAATCTCAACGGTACAGGTAATCCACGCCTGTGACTCCAGTTTGTCTAAAGTCCGATAAATCTGTGCCTGATCTGCTGGCCACAGATGGGAAATGCAATCGTCAAAGCACTCGGTTTTGAGGTCGTAGCCGGTTCGCTCCTGTTGTTGGAGCAGACCCAGAATCACATGGGCAAGAGACATAGGCGGTTTACCGAACGAACAGGGAGGACAAGCCCTACCCATAGAATTTATATCCTTCTATGTTAGTATATGATTAATCACATATAGGAAAAGTCTTATAAACTGTCTGCCTGGAGGCAACTGTATGACAACTCAAACTCAAACACTCCGAACCGTTGCTGGAATCATTAATAGTGTAGAAACGCTTGAAGGAGCAGGCTTCCTGGTGCGTCGTCCCTTTCCTAAGAGCAGTTTCTCTGAGTTTGATCCGTTTCTCCTTCTCGATGAATTGGGTCCTGTGAATCTGAAGCCCGGTCAAGCAAAGGGCGCACCGGATCATCCCCATCGTGGCTTTGAAACCGTCAGCTACGTCCTGGATGGACGGCTGGAACACAAGGATTCGGTCGGTCATGCCGGACTGCTCAATCCCGGTGATGTGCAGTGGATGACCGCTGGGGCAGGCGTAGTGCATTCCGAAATGCCAGAAGCTGAGTTTACCCGCACAGGTGGGCGACTGCACGGCATTCAACTGTGGGTCAACTTGCCGCAGCAGGACAAGATGATTGCTCCTCGCTATCAGGAAATTCCATCAGTGCAGATTCCAGTGGCTCAGACCAAAGATGGGTCCGTGACAGTGCGCGTGATTGCGGGAGAAGCGTTGGGGGCGAAAGCGGTGATTGAAACCCGCACTCCGATTATGTACTTGCACTTCACGCTCCAACCGGGAGCAAGCATGGTTCAACCGGTACCGAAAGAGTACAACGCCTTTACCTATGTCCTCGATGGGTCTGGTTTGTTTGGCACTGAGCAGGAACGGGGTGAGGATGGGCAAATGGTGATTTTTGCACCTGATGGTGAGGAAGTGGCGATCGCTAATCCTGCGGATGCCACCCAACCCCTTGATCTACTGCTAATTGCTGGAATGCCACTGAATGAACCTGTGGTGCGCTATGGTCCTTTTGTGATGAACACTGAAGCCGAAATCCTGCAAGCGATCGACGATTACCGAAATGGAAGGATGGGACACATTCATGCTTAACACGCTTCAAAACCGCATTACCCAACATCAACTGCTGACCAATATACGCATCAAGTTATTGCATTTGCATAAACTGTTGTTGGATACAGAGCGTATTCGTTACGAACAGGTGCGCGGACGGGTTTCTAAAGGTGAATTGCTGCAACTAGCGATCAATCACGATCAATTTGCCTGGTTGCATCGCCTCTCAGAATTGATTGTGCAAATTGATGAGTTAATCCACTCTGATGAGCCTATCACCTCAGAGGCGATCGCTGCTCTCATTGCTGATGTTCAGATTCTACTCACACCTGATGAAGTTGGAAATGACTTTGCTGTGAAGTATGATATGGCACTTCAGCGTAACCCCGATGTGGTGCTAGCTCATGCTGATGTGGTCACACTGCTAGCGACTAAAGTTCAACTATAAATGAGCAGTCGTCCAGGTTAAATTTAATCTGGACGAACTGCTTTTATGCATTGTGTTTACCGAGTCGTAAGCATTCGCGACGTGTTCAGGTGTTTATTGATTTCCTGATTCAACGATTTGGGAATCCGCCCTATTGGGAGAGAAACGTTTGACTGATGATACTACCTACTCTGATAGTCACTACAAACTGATGTACTCTCAAACAAATCAGTGTATCCGATTCTAACTTAAGTTATAACCAGCCTTCTACTCTGCGATCGCATAGCAACTCTATCAATCTGTACTGTAAAACTTTTAACTCGCTATAGACGACGACTCGAAGGCAATCTTCTATATTGAATTTATGCAAATAGAGATGCAGTCAAGTGATCGAGTAAGTTAATTGCAAGGTTTCCTGTCTGATACGAATGTAGAAAGATGAGCGACGATCGTAGCCACAGGTCTTTACTTGTACCACCTTCAACTCAAGATTGGATGCAAGGTGTGCTAAGTACAAGAGTCGTGCTGGTGATGTATGGAGACTATCAATGCCCTAGAAGTGCAAACGTTTACAAGCTGATTAAAGCGATAAAACGAGAGCTTAGTGCTGCTTTTGGAGAAGATTATTTATGCTTCTTCTTCCGTCATTTTCCACAAGCACAGATTCATCCCCATGCTCAACGGGCAGCCCAAGCAGCCGTTGCCGCCGCCGCCCAAGGACAGTTTTGGTTAATGAGCGATACCTTATTTGACCATCAACAAAGGTTGGAGGACGGTTATCTTGTCGAGTACGCCAATGATTTAGGGCTTGATATTCCTCAATTTCTCAAAGAGTTGTCTAAACAAGTGCATGTCGATCGCATCAATGAAGATATTGAAGGCGGAATAGAGAGTGGAGTGACGATTACCCCAGCCCTGTTTATCAATGGAAGTCGGTATATCGGGCGATGGAACACGACGGAGTTGATGACTGCCATAATTGCTGCAAGTCAGTAAGCTCCCCGATCTTTGCTTCCAATTCATATCTGATTTATCTGTAAGTGCTGTAAGCCATCTAATTTTGATGGCTAGATTTTGCCTGTTTCACTGAACAAAATTGCCACTTTTTGAACCATGACAACAGTTACCATACCAACAACTGAATTCCTGAGTATTGATTTAGTCAATTACAAATCGGTATTTCATTGAGGATAGTTCTATGACGCATTCACTAGTACAAGGCAAGAATAATTCTGGGCATGAAAGTACACCTCAGACTGATTCTCTTCGCGACTCCTCAGTTAATCATGCCCTGATTGCGATCGCACAACAAGTCACTGAGTTGCTGAGACAAACTTATCCGATACAAACTGATGAAATTGAAATAGGAGAAACAGAATGATACTGCAAGATAAAGTGGCGTTAGTCACCGGAGGCACATCGGGAATTGGCAGAGCAACTGCGATCGCTTATGCCCAGCAACAAGCAAAGGTGGTGGTGGTTGGTCGTCGAATGGATGAAGGTGAAGAAACAGTTCGATTGATTCAAGAAGCTGGCGGAGAAGCGATTTTTGTGCAAGCAGATGTCACAAAAGAAGCCGATGTTGAAGCAATGGTTGATAAGGCGGTTGGCGTTTTTGGTCGGTTAGATATTGCCTTTAATAATGCAGGAATGGTCGGCGAAAACCCCTCATTGATTGAGCAAACAGAAGCTGAATACGATCGCATTATGAACGTCAATGTCAAAGGCGTTTGGTTGTCGATGAAGCATGAAATCGCTCAGATGTTGAAACAGGGAAGTGGTTCGATCGTCAATACATCATCTGGGGCTGGAGTCATTGCAGTTCCTACCCAACCCCTTTACACCGCGAGTAAACATGCAGTAGTCGGTTTAACAAAAGCTGCTGCGCTCCAATATGCCAAAGCAGGTATTCGCATCAATGTCGTTGCACCAGCAGCAATCGAAACAGATATGTTTGAAGCAGCTACAGGTGGGCAGGATGAGGTCAAAGCTTACATAACAGGACTCCACCCGATCGGACGAATTGGAACACCGCTTGAAGTTGCAAATGCAGTTCTGTTTTTATCATCTGACCTGGCGTCGTTCATAACAGGTGAAACGTTGATGGTAGATGGTGGGTATGTAGCGCAGTAGTCGATCGGCAGTGCGAAATGTTTGATACAGCACTTCAAGCGACTTATACCAATTCAATAAATACCTGCTACAGATAAAGCATTGAGAATGTAATCCCAACCGGTTAAAGACGCAATCGTCTGGCGTTGCAACTGCTGCAATTGCTGAGTCAACTCTTC
>NZ_JAMPKZ010000053.1:0-16386 GCF_039962215.1 Leptolyngbya sp. ST-U4 | reverse complement strand
CTCTCGTTGTAACATCCTTGCAGCCATGCCGGAAGTCATTCGTCAGCACACGCTATTTCACTGGTGGAGGCAGGCATAAAATAGTGTTACTTTACTATCCGGATTCCGTATCAGGAGGGTTTCCAGTACAAAGAAATGGGACTAGAAGGAAAATTGAAGCGTTTACCTAGTGCAAACCTAAATCCGATCGCAGCGAACTTCTTGCGTCTCACGGCTGATTTTGAGTTACAAAGTAGCAAAAATCAGTTTCATCCTGTAGTATTTCCGAACTTCGTTGAGAAAGTCGTGAGGAATGGCTTTAGTCGTCAAAGTTTGAGATAGGGTAAACGAAATGGTTACACTTAATCACAAGCTGTTTGCCTGTCTCAATCAACAGACAGGTAAATCGGTCACGGTTAGCCAGAATGACTTTCAAGCGGCTGATTCAGAAGACGACGCCGCTGCTGATTGAAACTGGAAGACGCAATCTGAAAGAACGCAATCTGAAAGACACAATTCAGAAAGCGCAAAAAAACTAGAGTCTGATGACTATCTACGGCTTCCCAGTCCGTTGAGGATTCACGAATTAAGATTCACGAACAGGTCATCATGAAGCAATTTTGCACTGAGATTGAAGCCGCGATCGACAAACCGCTTTAAAACAAATCGCAATCGATTGGCTAGAAGCAAATACGATCCCCTATGATCCCCAATAAGACCTTTCAAGAACCGCTTCTCTTTGCTATGACTCTTCTCGTCGTTGCCACCAGTAATCCCGGTAAGTTAACGGAAATGCAGGCATACCTCACCGATCCATCGTTGCCGTGGAAGCTGAGCCTGAAGCCCAAAGCATTGGAAATCGAAGAAACCGGAACCACCTTTTTAGAAAATGCCTGTTTGAAAGCGTCTCAGGTGGCAAAAGCTTTGGGGCAATGGTCGATCGCCGATGATTCAGGCTTGATGGTCAATGCGCTAAACGGCGCACCGGGAATTTACTCTGCCCGCTATGCTGATACTGATGCCGATCGAATTGCGCGGCTTTTGCGAGAATTAGACCATCAGCCTGATTCTCCTGCAGGAGGAACTGCTTCGCATCGACAGGCGCAGTTTGTTTGTGCGATCGCGCTGGCACGTCCCGATGGATCGATCGCCC
The DNA here is from genome assembly GCF_039962215.1 of Leptolyngbya sp. ST-U4. Taxonomy (NCBI): domain Bacteria; kingdom Bacillati; phylum Cyanobacteriota; class Cyanophyceae; order Leptolyngbyales; family Leptolyngbyaceae; genus Leptolyngbya; species Leptolyngbya sp. ST-U4. The sequence goes on along the minus strand of NZ_JAMPKZ010000053.1, from coordinate 15,254 downwards.
TGCACACCGAGGGGATTTGCGTGGGAGAAATTATCAGCGCGCCGCGAGGTTCAGGCGGCTTTGGCTATGACCCGATTTTTTACGTGCCGGAAGCAGGCATGACTTTTGCTGAAATGCCCCCGGAACTGAAACATCGCGTCAGCCACCGGGGGAAAGCATTTGAGGCACTCTTGCCTCAGCTTAAAGAAATCAACCCGGAATCTTAAATCGCTTCCTGGTTCTTTTCCCCTGTCCGAATTCGCACAATTTGATCGACAGGGGAGATGAAGATTTTACCGTCGCCGATTTCCCCAGTTCGTGCAGCCGAGATGATTTTGTCTACCACCATGTCTAGCTGATCGTCTTCGACAACGATTTCAACTTTTAGCTTTTGCAGAAATTCAACCGTGTATTCAGAGCCGCGATAGCGTTCGGTTTGTCCCTTCTGCCGACCAAAGCCGCGTACTTCAGAAACCGTCATCCCAACAATCCCGGCATTCACCAGCGCGATCTTGACTTCATCAAGTTTAAAAGGACGAATGATTGCTTCAACTTTTTTCATGGACTTTGTAAGCTCCCTTAGTTCTTAGTGCATTGCAGGCTGGGTTGCCTGACTGTTTCTATCACCGCTACCAAAAATAATTTTGTAGTATAAGCTACGGTTTGCTTAGCGGAGACAATTCCTCTTATTTTCTACTGAATAATCTGCGATTCATGAGGCGATATACAGCTTTAATCAATTTCAATTCTCCTTAAAGCAGCACTGAAGTAAAGCTCAATATCCGATTTCATTTTCAGCACATTCCCCTCAGAATATTAGAAAGCAAGCTGTCCAGTGCATTCGCGTGAGGAACGAGGCGATGGCGATCGTCAATCACATTATTGAACTAGAAACCACAGCCGGAATCGAAGTGTACGACATTACGGCACACATTCAGGCGATCGTTTCAAAATCGAACCTTCAAAACGGACAGGCGTTAATCTTTTCGCGCCACACCACCACCGCTTTAGCCATCAATGAATTCGAGCCGCGCCTGATGCAGGATGTGAAAGCCTATCTGCGAAAACTCGCTCCCGAAGCCGATCCCTACCTGCACAACGATCTGCACCTGCGCCCCAACATTCCCCCCGACGAGCCAGTGAACGCCCACGCTCACTTGATGGCAATGACGCTCAGCACCAGCGAGATTGTCCCGATCGCAAACGGCAAGCTGACCCTGGGAACCTACCAAGCGGTACTGCTGTTTGAGCTGGATGGTCCAAGGCGGCGATCGGTGTTTTGTCAGGTTTGGGGGGAGTGAAGGAGTCAATTAATTCAGCAAGGCAAGTGCTTCTGGCTGGGGAGGGCCGTATTGTTCTAATACCTGGCGGGTTTGGGCGAGGCTGGCAGCAAGATCGATATCTGCCTGGGTTAGGAGTCCGATCGCCTGCTGGGGATGATCCCGATCGACAACGGGAAGCTGATGCAGTCCTCTGGTGGTCATGCGATCGGTGGCTTCCGTCAGGGATTCATCGGGATAAGCGTAGACCATTTTAGTGGTGCAAAGATCAGCGATCGGCTGCTGTAATAGCATGATGCGGTCTTCAGCAGATTTCGATCGCGTCACTATGCGGGTAATGTCATTCAGGGTGAAGATGCCGACAAGCTGATTCTCAGCGTCAATAACCAGGGCACTGTGACAGCGATACTGGACAAATTGTTGGGCGGCGATCGCCAGGGTAAAATCGCTCCTGAGCTGAAGCGGAGCCGGGTGCATGACGTCTGCAACGGTGAGGCGAGACACATCAGGATGGAGAACAGCTTCAACAGGTTCATTCTGTGCCGCGTTGTCAATCACGACTTTCGGCTCCAAATATTCAGCCGTCCAGATGCTCAAGCCTACTGCTGCCATCAGAGGCAACACAATCCGGTAATCGTTGGTGAGTTCAAACAGCAGCAAAATTGCCGTCAGCGGGGCACGCACACTCGCCGCCAGAAATGCCGCCATGCCCACCATCGCATAAGCCGGAGGAGAAGCCATGTAGTCGTGCAGCATCGGTAAGCCGATCGCCAAAACCTTCCCGTAAACTGATCCCAGCGATGCCCCCAGGAACAGCGCAGGCGCAAACACCCCGCCCACAAAGCCACTGCCAAAGCTAATCGCCGTCATAATCAGCTTCATCACTAGCAGAGCTACCACCAACGGAAGCGGAAACTGCACGTCTTGCAGCATCGACTCAACGGTTTCATAGCCCACGCCCAAAATTTGCGGCAGCTTCAGAGCAACCAACCCCAGCACGGCTCCGCCAATGACCGGATGGAACGGTTGGGGAATTTGACCGATCCATTCCAGTCCGGCAATTTGCCCCTGAAAGCAGCGTTGAGACAGCCGCAGGGCGCGAATGTGAATCAGCGACAGCAGACTTGCCAGCAGCCCCAGTCCAACGTACAGCGGCAGTTCCAGCACACTTCGCACTTCGTAGGCGGGCAACGTGAACGCAGGCTGTGCCCCCATTCCAATTCGGGCAATCCACGCCGCTACGACCGCCGCCAACAGCACAACACTCGCCGCCGATGCTGCAAACGTAGTGCCCATGACGACTTCCAGCGCAAAAAAGACTCCGGCGATCGGTGCATTAAATCCTGCCGCCAATCCTGCCGCCGCCCCTGCACTCAGCAACAATCGCCGCCGCTCCTGCGATACCTGAAGCACTTGCCCCAGCAACAAACTAAAGTACGCTCCAATTTCCACACTCGGACCTTCTGGACCTAGCGATGCCCCACTCCCCAGCGAAATCGAGGCGGCAACCATCTTAGTCACGGGATTAATCAGCAGCAGCTCGCGGCTTTCCTGGACCACTTCTACCAGCGTGGTCAGTCCCGGACCAAAATCCTGCATTCGCCAGCGCATCAGCCCCACAATCACCCCACCCAGCAGGGGAATCAGGGCGATCGTCCAGTGTCCCCAGATTGACAAAAAGCTGGACACCTCGCCAAACATCAGATCATGGGTCCACTGAATCAATGCTCGAAACAAAACTACCCCCGCTCCCGCTCCTGTTCCCACCAGAACCGCCAATAGCAATACGATCGCCTCTGGGGTGGGCTGGAGCTGTTTGAGGAATTGTTTGAGCGGTGGCGGTTCAGGCGTAGCAGCAGACGGGCGTAGATGCCCCTCGGATTCAGTCATGGGCTTCATCGGACATTGGGGCAGGGTTGAGCGGCAAAGTCAGGGAACTAGATCGAGCAACTTTAAGCAGGACGAATTCCTGAAGCAGGCGATCGAGGTACAGCGTTCTTACTAAACTAAACGAATCAGCCTAAATGAATCAGCAAACAAATAAGCAAAAGCAGGACGCACCCCAGCAGATGCGACACCGATCGGAGAATAGCAATATTCTTCACTCTATTTTGCGTGATCGGGCGGCAGAATAGGTTGTTCTCTAAGCCACTTTCTGACTTGCATCTGAGGTTTTTTTATCAGGTTTCCTCAACTCTAAAATTAGGGTGAGATCCGTACCTTAGCGCAGTCTATTCTTCTGCCATAAACGGGTTGTGCCTGTGCTAACCTAGTAGAGTTGTCAAAATTCACACATTCAGTATTTCGGGTGTTTTTGCGCTGTTTTCGTCTGCCCAAGCTCATTCTTCCTTAGAAATAAGTGACAGAGAAATAAGTCATAGCGACGATTACCTCTTCGAGAAACTGCGAAGCAAGCGGCAAAGATACAACTGGATGGCGGATTAACCCGAAAGGAGAAAATCATGCCTGTTGTTTCATTGGCTCAATTATTAGAGTCAGGGGTTCACTTTGGTCATCAGACACGTCGCTGGAACCCCAAGATGGCTCCCTACATCTACACGGCTCGAAATGGCGTTCACATCATTGACTTGGTGCAGACCGCTCAGCTGATGGAGGAAGCGTACACCTACCTCCGCAATGCGTCGGAGCAAGGCAAGCGCGTTCTGTTTATCGGTACAAAGCGTCAGGCAGCCGGAATCATTGCTCAGGAAGCAAGCCGCTGCGGTGCGTTCTACGTCAACCAGCGTTGGCTGGGCGGAATGCTAACCAACTGGACAACGATCAAAACCCGCGTCGATCGCCTCAAGGAACTGGAGCGCAGACAGGAAACGGGCGCACTCGATCTGTTGCCTAAAAAAGAAGCGGCAGTGCTGCGGCGTGAACTCGAAAAGCTGCAGAAGTACCTCGGCGGCATTCAGGGAATGCGGAAACTGCCCGATATTGTGGTTCTGGTAGACCAGCGGCGCGAATATAACGCCGTTCAGGAGTGCCAGAAGCTCGATATTCCGATCGTCTCACTGCTGGATACGAACTGCGATCCCGATACGGCGGATATTCCGATCCCCGCAAACGATGACGCGATTCGATCGATCAAGCTCATCGTGGGCAAACTGGCAGACGCGATCTATGAAGGTCGTCACGGTCAGCTCGACGCTGAAGAAGACTACGAAGACTACGAAGGCGCAGAAGAAGAGTTCGAGTACGACGAAACCGAGCTTGTCGAAGAAGAAGAAGAAACAGAAGCGTAATTGGCGCGGGACAGGGTGAGAGCAGAATCTGTCGTGTGTGTTGCCGAAGACTTGCCTTATCCTGTCTCTTTTCCGGTAGGTTTATCTGTGAGCGATCGTTCTGGAGATGAACTCAAGAGGGTGTTTGAGGGGTGTTTTAGGTGCTATATTGCCCCCCAAATTCCTAATGCTAGGGAACTTTGAAACCCCAGGGGTCAGTAGGCTCTCCTTAGCCTTGGGAGACGAGGGGCGGTTCGGAGCGCAGACCGACCGAACAGCTTTCTGAGGCATCTCACAGAATGAATTATGCAAATCTCATCCAAAGCATATCTAGTTAGGAATTGAAGCATCATGGCGGAGATACCAGCAAAACTCGTCAAGCAATTGCGCGACAAGACGAACGCAGGGTTCGGTGACTGCAAGAAAGCCCTGGAAGCCACCGATGGCGATATGGAAAAGGCGATCGAATGGCTCCGTCAAAAAGGGATTACAAAGGCAGAAAAAGCTTCGGGCAAGATCACGGCTGAAGGCTTGGTCGGCAGCTATATCCACATTGGCGGACGGGTTGGCGTTCTGGTCGAAGTCAACTGCCAGACTGACTTTGTGGCGCGAAACGAAGAGTTTCAGGGATTGGTGAAAGACATTGCCATGCAGATCGCCGCTTACCAGAACGTAGAGTACGTCCGGGTAGAAGACATTCCGCCAGACGTGATCGAAAAAGAAAAGTCGATCGAAATGGGCAAAGACGACTTGGGCAATAAACCGGAAGCCGTCCGCGAGAAGATCGTGGCAGGACGGATCGAAAAGCGGTTGAAAGAACTGTCGCTGATGGATCAGCCCTATATCAAAGACCAGACGATTACAGTGGGCGATCTGCTGAAGCAAAAAATCGCCAGCATCGGCGAAAATATCCAGGTGCGTCGCTTTGTCCGCTATGTGATGGGCGAAGGCATTGAAAAGAAAGAAGAAGACTTCGCCGCAGAAGTGGCAGCGCAAACAGGTGGAAAGGCATAAGCCTGAGCCTGGGTTCTGATTTGGCGTTCTGATACGGATTGGGCGATGGGCGATCGAGAAGGTCATTTTCTCCGATCGTTCGTTGCCCATTTTGCTTTGCCCTCTAAAAGCAGAACCGGGTGAGGGCAGTGCTTCTGAAAGAAATCGCTATCCTGGAAAGCAGAAAAGGGGAAAATAAGGATCGATGGTGAGAAGCCTTAACCAGATCGAACAGGAGATGGCAGCCCTCCAGCAAGCGGTTGCATCGATCGCAGAAGAATTTCATGATGCCTATGGTGAATACCTGGACGCGCTGGGACAGGCAGTCCGTCAGCAGCTCATTCTGGCTTGCTATCACCTCTGCACCCATGGCTATCCCGAAGCATTTCTCAGTCTTACGTTTAATCAACGACAGGAACTTCAGCAAAGGCTGCGACAGTTAGCAAAGCAGGCACAGACGGAAATGAGAAGTGTGCTTCAGCCGATCGTGCCGCGTGATTTGTCGGGGGAAACGGAAGAGGAGGAACTAGAAGAGGGAGACGAAGGAGAGGAGGGGGATGAGGGAGATGAAGAAGACGAAGGAGACGAGGAGCTAGAGGAATCGATCAATCGGGTTGAGCTGGGAACTGACCAGGCATTTCTGATAGGTGCTTCTGATCTCGATTTGCCCACTGCCCTTCGATTCCTTCAAGCTGCCATGCAGCCCGACCCAGCCAAAGTAGCCGACGCCCAGCAGGATTCTTCAGAGGATAGCTCCCCAGATTCCCCAGATTCCCCAGATTCCCCAGATTCCCCAAATTCCCAATTTGAAAACGAACCTGACGACGAGCAAGACGACGAACCCCCGATCGAAGACCGACCGCTCACGCCCAAAGACCTGCTCTACTGGCAGCACAGGCTTGAAGAATCAGTGATGGAAATGCTGTATCACTGGTCCCATGCGACCAACCGACTGCTGTATCGAGCTGAGCTGCTGCCCCGTCAGCTTCCAGAACCGATTTTGGAAGTCGCAACCAAAGCAGAACTCAGCGCTGAGACAACGGCAAGTCTGCCTAATCTGCTGAGCCTGATGATCGAAACTCGATCGGAAAGCAGCAAACGACCGAGCATGACTACGATTACTGCAGTACGGCTGCGGCTATCTGAGATAGAGTTTTCCAATGGAAGTTTGAGCGTGTGGCGATCGCGAATTCGTGAACTTTCTGCCCGACTCAGTAAGATTGGACGAGACTATTATCAAAAGCAAAAAGAGCGCTCGACCGCGCAGGCAGAAGCCGCATGGCGATCGAGCTGGTATGAGGACTAGCGGAGTCAGTAACGCAGACTATGGATTGGCTCAGACTGCAAAAAGCACTCTCAGTTGAGGCGGAAAACGGGTTTAATGATTTGCGGGGCAATCAGTATCGCTTCAGCGAATTTCTCAGCCTCAGCCTGAATCAGCCGCCGACCGGATTGCCCGTGGCAGAGCGCAGGCGGTTTCGCGAGATCGCCGACCAGTTTACGGAATACACCGACCTATCATTTTCTCAACGTCAGCATTTAATTGCTGAGGCACGCCGTTTGCTGCACAGTGCCCGCAAGCAGGTCGAGCAAGCTGAGTTAGCTTCGATTCCTCCCAGGGGAGAACTGCAAAGCATTGCTGCTGCGCCATCTGCTGCTGAGTCCAATGGCAAAACGACCAGCCCTGCTTCCAGTTCAGAATCTGCGGCAAAGTCAGGCGGTCAGGCGGTTAAAGCTCCACGTACTGTGCCGCTGGTCAGTTCCGATCGCAAAGGCAAAATCGCCCTCGATCAGGCAGTGACCTACTTACCGGGAATTGGCCCGAAGAACAGCGAAAAGCTGGCAAGGCTGGGCATTGATACGGTGCGCGATCTGCTGTTTTACTATCCGCGTGACCACATTAATTATGCGCGTCAGGTCAATATTCGATCGCTGGAACCGGGCGAGACCGTGACGCTGGTTGCCACCGTGAAAAGCTGCACCTGCTTTACCAGTCCTAAAAACAAGAAGCTCACCATCTTTCAACTGACGGTGGCAGATCACACGGGACGACTCAAGCTCAGCCGTTTCTTTGCCGGAACTCGCTATACCCGTGGCTGGCAGGAGCAGCAAAAGCGAATGTATCCACCGGGAGCCGTGATTGCTGCTTCGGGCCTGGTGAAAAAAGATAAGTATGGAGCAACGCTGGAAGATCCGCAGATTGAGGTAATGGATCATTCGGGGGCGTCAATCGATTCACTGAAAGTCGGGCGAATTGTGCCAATTTATCCGCTTACCGATGGCGTAGAAGCCGATATCGTGCGGAAGGCAGTCGTTGCAGCGTTACCCGCCATTTCCCAGATTCAAGATCCGCTGCCCGATGGCTTGCGGCAAAAATATGAGCTGATTGAGCTGAAAGGGGCGATCGGCTCGATCCACTATCCGGCTGATGAAGCGGCTCTGAATGACGCCCGCCGTCGTCTGGTGTTTGATGAATTTTTCTATTTGCAGCTCGGATTACTGCGGCGCAAACAGCAGCAAAAAAAGGAAACGACTGCCACGCTTGCCCCCACCGGACAGTTGATCGAGCAGTTTTACGAAGTGCTGCCCTTCCGCTTCACTGATGCCCAACAGCGCGTCGTCAACGAAATCCTTACCGATCTGCAAAAGCCAACACCGATGAATCGACTCGTGCAGGGCGATGTCGGATCGGGAAAAACAGTGGTGGCAGTGGTGGCAATTCTGGCAGCGATTCAGTCGGGATATCAGGCAGCGTTAATGGCTCCCACCGAAGTTCTGGCGGAGCAGCACTATCATAAGCTGGTGAGCTGGTTTAACCTGCTGCATTTGCCTGTCGAGCTATTAACCGGATCAACAAAGGTCGCGAAACGGCGCAAACTGCTCGCTGAGCTATCGACTGGAGAATTGCCCCTGCTGGTGGGAACCCATGCACTGATCGAAGACCCGGTACAGTTTCAGCGATTGGGCTTGGTCGTGATCGATGAGCAGCATCGCTTTGGCGTGGGACAGCGAGCAAAACTTCAGCAAAAAGGCGATTATCCCCATGTCCTGACCATGACAGCAACGCCCATTCCCCGCACTCTGGCTCTGACGCTGCACGGAGACTTAGACGTAAGCCAGATCGATGAACTGCCGCCCGGACGCAAAGCGATTCAAACCACGGTGCTGACGGGACGCGATCGCAACCATGCCTATGAACTGATCAAGCGGGAAGTCGCGCAGGGACGGCAGGTGTATGTAGTGCTGCCGCTGGTCGAGGAATCAGAAAAACTCGATTTGAAGTCGGCGATCGAGGAATATCAGCACTTAAGCGAAGGGGTCTTTCCTGAATTCTCGGTGGGACTGCTGCACGGGCGCATGAGTTCGGCAGAGAAAGATGAGGCGATCGGCAAATTTCGCGATAACGAAACCCAAATTATTGTCTCAACCACGGTCATTGAGGTGGGAGTGGATGTTCCGAATGCCACAGTCATGCTGATCGAACACGCCGATCGCTTTGGGCTGTCCCAGCTTCACCAGCTTCGCGGACGGGTCGGCAGAGGCGGCAATCAATCTTTCTGTCTGCTGATGAATACCTCAAAAAATCAAACAGCAGCTCAGCGGCTCAAAGTTCTGGAGCAATCTCAAGACGGCTTCTTTATTTCAGAAATGGATCTGCGTTTTCGTGGACCTGGTGAAGTGCTGGGAATGCGGCAGTCTGGCTTACCCGATTTTGCCCTGGCAAGACTGGTGGAAGATCAAGACGTTTTGCAGGTAGCCCGTGACGCAGCAGAAGCCGTGATGGAAAGAGATGCTTCGCTGGAACGCTGGAGCCTGATGAAAACCGAGCTGGAATATCGCTATCGCAAGCTGCTGGGCGGCATGATTTTGACCTGAATTTCATCTAACCCTGCTTCTCAGACTTGAGTTCTCGACTGAGCAAAGCCACACTCAGCGTCACAGTCAGCACACCCATAATTTGAATGCCGTTTAGCGTTTCCTGAATCGTTAACCAGGCAAGCAGAGCAGTGAGAGCCGGATTGGTCGCAGCCACGATCGCTGCCGCCGTCGCACCCAGATAGCGAATGCCAAAGTTATTGAGCAAGTGACCCCCGAAGGAAACGATCGCCGATAACAACCCCGCAATCCAAAGAGCCGTCCAGGGTAACGACTGACTGTGAAAGTTCCACAGCAGCAGACTCATCCCGGAGAGAATCATTGTGGTTCCAAAACTGATCCAGGTGTAGGAAAAAGGATGAATCCGCTCGAAGCTCTTTTGGGCAATTACCGCGTAGAAAGCATAGGTGATACCCGACCCTAAGCCGGCAAGAATACCAATTAAGCTTGATCGATCGATTTGAGCATTGATCACAGGCATGGTGAAATAGCTGCCAATCAGCACAATACCCATCACAATCCAGCTCAACCGACTGGGACGATTGCCAAACCACCGCCAAGACAACAACGCAGTAAAAACAGGATAGGTAAAAAACAGCGTTAGTGCGATCCCGGTAGGAATCGTACCGATCGCAATATAAAGCAATGCCAGATATAAAAACATCAGCATCCCGCCACCCAGCAATTGCCAGAGTAGAGAACGATTCGATCGATCGCCAAGGTGACGCAAATCAGACCAGATGCTAGAGTGCAAAACTGGAGCAAACGAGGACGTTAAAGGCATCACGAGCAGCGTCCGCATGAACATGAGCAGAAACGAACTCGGCAAGGATGGGGTGACAAAACCACCCGTTGTAAAAAGACCTAAAATATCATGTTCTTTAAACAGAACTCTAACCAGAACGTTTTGAAAACAAAAGAAAACAGAAGATAACAAAACAATCAAAAAACCAAACATTTGAAATGACCAAGCTACAGGGACAGGACGAAGCGGAGTAAAAGCACTCGCGATATTCCAAACACATCATTTGAGTCAAGCCGATCTGGCAATTGTAGTATTAACTGCTCAAAACAATCAGCTAGAAACCCTTTAACCGCTAGAACACCACCAGAAAATGGTTCCTTCCTAGAGAATGTTTGAAGCGTCCTGCTCCTGTTTAAGTTCGGGATAAAGCTGAACCTGAAGCTGTTCTTTCAGGCGATGGGCGTGCTGCTGCTACTGCTGATTGCCGGACTGGTGGTAACGGCGTTAGGGCATTTCGACACGGTCATGCAGACTCTTGCCAGCCGGGATCGCGCCTCGGAATCGCTCTACTTTTACTATAAACGTTTCACCCGGAACCATTCCTGCATCCTGGGTCCGACGGTCTGGAATCTGTCGAAAGTGCTGCCGGACGATCGCTTTCCAGGACTCCTGTTGAGTGCGCTGTTTGGCTATACACAGCAGCTTTATCAAGTGCAGGCGATCGCATACATCCTGTTTTTAGCAACGGTTGGCGGCATTTATTTTCAGAGTTTAGGCGGTCGAATGTTCTTTCCAAAGTTCAAACTCAAAGCAAAGCGCAGCGATGTTCGCAGCTAATTTGCAGCTAATTCGCAGTTAAAAGGATTACGCTTTGTCCTGAGCGATCGCCCCGATCGTGCCGTTGACCGCTTGCAAATAGTCAGCAGGCGATAGAAAAATCATCAGTCCGCGCATTCCAGCAGAAACCGCAACCTGATCGAATAAATCGATCGTTTCATCAACATAGACAGGGTAAGGCTTTTTGCACGCCAGGGCAGTTACGCCACCCCGAATATACCCAGTCAACGGCTGCACATCCTTTAGCGGCACAGGTTCAGTTTTACGATTGCCGCTTAGCTTTGCCAGTGCTTTAAGGTCGAGATGAGCATTGCCCGGAATCACGGCAAGACAAATTCCAGTGCGATCGCCTTTGGTCACAAGCGTCTTAAACACCTGTTCCGGCGGCAGATTAAGCTTCACGGCAGTGCTTTCCGCGGCGAGATCTTCAGGATCAACCTCGTAGTTTAAAAGCTGATATCCAATTTCTAAGCTGTCAAGAATCCGCACGGCGTTTGTTTTCATTTCCCCTTCTTGCGCTCCTGCTCGCTTCGCAATTCCTTTTGCATTCGACATTTACAGCCCACTACAGGCAATTTTTGCAGTCGAATACACTGGCGGTTGGTCTTTCCGATTGGCTATGATCCAGACGGTTTAGTGAGTTTGTCTCTTCATCCTCCTGCCCGCCAATCCTGTGAATCCTATGCGCCGATCGTCACTGATGCCCTCTACCTCGTCTACTTCGCCGCCCGATCGTCCTCCCTGGTACAGCCACATTTTTGCAGGACTCCGAATCAGGCTCAAAGTGTGGCGCGGCAAAAAAACCTTTGGCGGCGCAAATTTGCAGGGCGTTGATCTCAGCCGAGTTGATTTTATTGGAACGCTGCTGCTATGGGCAAACTTTGCCTGGGCAGTCTTGCTATGGCTGCAATTGACCGAGGCAGGCGTCGCAGGCGTTATTTTAATCTGGGCAAACCTGCTCTGGACGATTCTGGTCTGGATCAACCTGCGAGAAGTCATGCTCAAGGTAGCCGTTCCTCGACGCGGCAGCTTTAACCTGCCAATTCTAATTGGCATCGGCTTAGTTTGGGCAACCCTGATCTGGGCGATGACGATCGCAGCACAGCCAGGGAGAACGGCGATCGTCTGGGCAAATCCCAATATCTTGTTTCTTCTGTGGGCAATTTTGAGCCGGGTCGATCTGAGCAATGCCGATTTGAGTGGGGCAAATCTGAGCCATGCGAACTTGAGCCGGATTGATCTGCGCGATGCCCACCTGAGCCGGTCGAACCTCAGAAATGCCAATTTGCGAGAAGCGATTTTGCGCGGAGCGGATTTGAGTGGAGCCGACCTGAGTGGAGCAGATCTCACAGGAGCCGACCTGAGTGACGCTATCCTTCCTGGCGTAGACCTGAGCGATGCCGAACTCAGCGATGCGATTCTCAGCGATACCGATCTGCGCGACGCGAGCCTTTGCCGCGCCAATCTCACTGCCGCAAACCTGAGCTGGGCAAAAATCAATCGCGCTAATCTCAGTGATGCCAATCTAAGCTGGGCAAATCTCAGCCGTGCCAGGCTCAAAGAAGCGACCCTTAGCGGAGCTGACCTCAGCGGAGCCGATTTTCGTGAAGCATTGCTGCAAGGCGTAGATCTGGATCAGGTGGATCTGGGCGTGGTACTGGTGAAAGGCGCAAGATTCAACAAAAACCCCGGATTAACCCACAGCGATCGAATTAATTTGAAGGCAAGAGGCGCAATCCTGGAAGATCTGCCAGGCGGCTGGAGCGGGCGATCCACTCAGGAATCTATCTCCTGAAAATACAAATCCTTGCTTATGCCTTTAAGCTCAGGCAGGCACGACTAAACGACTGAACAATTTCTGCAAACTGAGCATTGCGTTCCATCAGTGCCATGTGTCCACCCGGAGCGATAACACTCAACTCTGCCCCAGGAATGGCCTGACTCATTCGATCGCTGGCAAACCGTCGAGTTGCAATATCCGACTTGCCCACCACAACCAGGGTTGGAACTGAGATAGTGGGAAGCGTCTGGGTCTCTTCAAACTTGAACATGGCCAGAACGCCGCGCGCCAAAATTCCTGGCGGTGCTTTAATGCCGATCAAACTAGAAAAATTAAGCTGTCCGCGTGTTTCTCGGCCCGTAAAGCCAGAAATCTCGGTCGTCAGCAGCGTCGAACCGTTTAGATAGCTCAGCCAGCTTGCCAACCACAGCACCGGAGAAAAGACGATCGCCAGATGCAGCAGTGGTTCGAGCAAAGGCTTTTGCAGTGCCAGCAGCAGCTTGCTCAGAGTCGTTGTTCTCAAGGGATTTGTATAAGTGCCGTCTACCAGAATCAGACCTGCCACGCGATCGCCTAACCGTTCTGGAAACAATCGGCTAAAAGTCAGCAGAATCATCGCGCCCATACTATGCCCCAGCAAAATCACAGGCTGATTCCCCGCCGCCTCGATCACCGCATTCAAATCACGCGCATATTTCTCCAGCGAATAGTCTCGATTCCGCGGCTTGCGAGATTTGCCCAAGCCTGGAAGATCCCAGGTGATCACGCGAAACTGCTCGGTCAACTGCTTCTTGGCGTAGTACCAGACCGTGCTATCCGGTCCCCATCCATGGGTCAGGATGATCGTTGGCACGGGATACGAAGCCGTTTCCCCCGTCGAGAAATCAGGCTCATAAAACTCCACCTGAATCTCACTGCCGTCTGGTCGAGAAAGTCGCTGAACCCGATCGCTGCGAAACGGTTTCGGTTCATCGCGTCCGGCACGGTGCAGCAGCAAAATCGGCAGCAAACCTAGAAACGACCACACTAGCATTCCCACTCCCAGGTATAGCCAGCGATCGCTCACCAACTCTCCTTCATGCCACTGATAGAGAATGTATGCCCCACCTCCAAGAATGAAAACGGACAGCACACTCGATAACAAACGAAGTATGAAGTCGATCGGCATAAACATCGCGAACTTTCCCCTTCCAGCGAGACAAATTAAGCCGAGACTAAAGGAAAAATCGGGGCGATCGTAACCCTCTCAGGATAGGCATAAACGGAGTCTTCAACGATTCTCAAGGTGCTGGGAAAATGTAGGTAGGATGAGCATCTGGGTGAAATCTCACCATCACATCAATATCGCTATCGGGGTGATGTTGCATAGAACGGAACGAAACAGGGCACGTTCTGTTACCTGTCTAAAGCATAAGCTTTGCTAGTCCTCGTTATAGCGGCTGAAGTGCTTTGCGCTCCTGGATAAATTCAAAGCGTCTAGATATCAAAGACTAACAGATAAACTCCAAGAACCGTCTCCACTGAGGGTTTGCAGCAGAACGTTCCGCTTCACCTGCCGCAGCATACTTCTCACTCTTAGCAATTAACCCTACTGTGGTCGGTGTGCAAGCAGATGGTTAGGCGCTGCCCCGTCCAGATTCGCCCACGCCCAGCACGCTGAAACAGCCAGGCTGATCCGGCAAACAACGCGATGAAGAACCCATTTAGCACCAGGATCTCTGCCGGTCCGCTCCACGGAAGACCCAACCTTGCGATTAGCGCGATCGCAGCAACCAATGCCTGAGCAATCGCCGTCGCGACCAACGCACGTGCCATCCCTTGGGGTTGGAGGCGCGCGATGATGGCACCGATAATTCCGACAGCGAGCACCCCGAAATACATCAGGTTGGCGGGATCGCCGTCCTTCCCGATGATGCCAACGCCAAGGCTTAGCCAGACGAGGATGAATGCTGCCGCGAGCGCAATGCCGACGGCAAACCAGTACGCGGTCCTGTTTATACGTGTTTGCATGAGCGCGTCTCCAATGTGATGCTAGGCTCCAACATGCAATAAAAATTTGAATTCATTGCGATCGCCTTAGCAATGTTTACTAATGAAAGCAGTTGCCTTTTTATGACTGAGCGCGATATTTGATGAACACATCAATTGTGTAGAAGCTTTGCTGTGAGGCATCCCCAAAAAACTGTTCACTACAACCCGCTCCCACTAGTAGAACGTATTTCAGGAAAGCCAGTTCCTCAAAAACATAGTTGCCAATAGTCACTAACCGATCGGCTTGCAGTCACGCCCCACCCAGGGTCGGCGGCACAACGTTTGAGCTAACCGGACGGAAACAAACTTTGCAGCCCAACACGTAATCTATACCCTGTTCCGGTTCAGCACAATCTTGTAGAGCGAAAAAATAAGTGTTCTTAACGAAGAATTGGCTCATCCCATCTTTTGGTGATCCAGCAGTAGGGAGTACAAGCAAAAGCCTCTCAAACTAAGGGTTAGCGGCAATGTTTGAGGTTTAGAGCGTCTGAGAGCAACAAGATGAG
>NZ_JAMPKZ010000052.1:0-16755 GCF_039962215.1 Leptolyngbya sp. ST-U4 | reverse complement strand
ACCGCATCAACTGCTTTGCGCCGCAGGTCATCACTGTAGGGGGAAGGCATCGGCACTCCTAGACGCTTGTTTCTCGCTAGCTTAGCGTTCTCACCTGATCTCGTAAAGCTATAAGTCACAAACGAACTGGTTCCGTTCGTATTACCTTAAGCACTCACTCCGAAGATTTCGTTGACAAATTCTGCTTGAGATACACTGTCCCCTTGGCTAATCCCTTTCACTTGCCCTTTGCGAATCATATCTATGGTTTCAATCCCACGCAGCGTTCTTCTCGCCGTGTTGAACGATTGAAATTCCATCATTGGTTTGACAATCCGCTTTATGTTCCGGTGGCCCTGCTCAATGATGTTATTCAAATATTTGCTTTGTCTCAATTTGGTCTCGACTTTCAATGTTTTGTCTTGCTTCAATTCATCCATTGTCACTGGATAGGCAGCATTTTTATCGACGGTGATCACCTGTGGAGTTTGAGTGTGCTTGGCTCCCAAGACCTTATGTAAAAAGCGGGCAGCAGCCTTTCCATCTCGCGAACGCACTCAACATGAAATCCAGCGTATTCCCCTCCGAATCCACCGCTTGGTACAAGTATTTCTACTCCCCTCGAATTTTAATATAGGTTTCGTCTACTCGTCATGAATCATTCGTTTGCTGCAAGTGGGGACGGATGCGTTTGTCCAACTCTAGCGCATAGTCCTGCACCCATCGGTAAATCGTCGTATGATCTACTTCAACTGCGCGCTCTACCATCAGCTCCTCTAAGTCTCGGTAGCTCAACGCATAGCGACAATACCAACGGACGTTCAGCAAGATGATTTCAGGCAAAAAGTGCCGCTACGCGAAGGGAGCTATTGGATTGACCACGATCGCTGAAGCAGTTTTCTCTCAAAAACTCATTTAGAGTATCACTTTTTGCAACGGAACCATCTAATTTACCTCAGCCAATAAGCAGACCCATCTCGCAGCCGGTCTATTAGACCTCGATCGAAGAGTTCTCGACGTAGCAGGGCTGGATCGTTAAAGGTGTGGTGCTGCCTGAGTAAAGCATTGACTTCCTGCTCATTGTACAGAAGGTCGTGCTCAAACTGATTGGCTAAATATTCCAGAGCAAGCTGCTGAAACCGTCCTTTATTGCGTCTGGAGGGCCATTTCTCTAAGCGTCCCTGCTGATCCAAATAGTGCTTTAGTTCTGTGATGTAGTCCATAATTAAGTTTTCATATCACGTTAACTTACTTCGGGGATGCAGAATGCCTGGAACTAAGAATTAGTCGAGCCGATTTGTTGATTAGCTATCCATTCCCGCTGCGCTGCCGCAAGCCTAAACTGTAGCGAGTTGATCGAACGTTGGTGACAAAATGAAAGGGGCGCACGGAAGTATGCAAGAAACCCGGAGCACGCAGGAAAATTACATGACCAGGTGTGGCGTCTAACGAAACAGCATGGGTGCTCTGACGGTCATCACAGCGATAAAACTCGGCTTGCCCACCTAGATTCACAAGGGCAATCAGGTTGATCGCTCTCAAACTATCTCGATGCGGCGTAATGCCAAGTTGTCCTGGTTCATACCGTTGCACAACCAGTTCTGTGAATTGCAAGGGAGTACTAAAGGGATAGTTATCTAGCCGATCGCACGCCTGGTCGAGCAGGGTCTGAAACGCCTGCTTGAATTCTGGATACAGTCCATTGTTGGGAAGACGATTACAAGCACTATATTCTGTTCTGACGACAGCATCGCCCGTTCCTACAGTTTTGATTTCGGGCTCATAGTGAAAGTGCTGTGCCTCTAGCAAAAGGGCTTGCCTTGCTGGTTCAGTAAGGAGGGGAACTGAGACTGCCCCTTCAGTTGCCAGAGCATTGATCAGCGCATGAATATCGAGGGATGGAATAAAGAAGGGAATGCCTCCGAATGCTGTACTTCTAGCATAGCCTCTCATCGTCAGGCTGAGGTCTGGAGCGGGCAGCTGGGTCTGAGCATTACCTCGATCAGTTCTGGGAAGTTGGTTGCTCGAAGGTTAGATTCTTTCCCAGAACTGCCACCAGGAAAAAGGGGTTATTTGAGCCGTGAGCGTAGGGAACACTACGGATGATCCAATTCCCCATTAGCCTGATGCCCAGTTCCCCAGCTTCTTACTACCTGCCTCAATGTCAGCTCTGTGAGTTCTATACCCACAATCCCTATCGCGCTGCACCGTACATCCAACGGGTTTGGCGCTAGAGGAATGTCGTGACTTTGCGGCAGTTACCCTGCAAGGAGAACAGCTTCGCATCGCTCCACTGGATGAAGTGGAGGAGCAATGGTAGCCAGACAGTGCAGCCTATTATAACGGGGAGCTGGTTTTGCAGCCCAGGCAACGCACGTTGACGGACCAACTGGACTTACTGGATACCCATCCCCTTTTTACAGAACGGTGTCCTGTGTGTGAGATGGCGGTCGCTTTAGTTCACCTGACTCAGGTGCATTGGAATTGTCAAGGATGTGGGTGGATGAATGACTCCGTGTCAATCTTGTTGTGTTAGCGGGTTTACACCTAGCAATAGCGATAGGTCAAGTTCAATTACAATTTCCATTTGTCTTTAAAAGAGTCTTTGCGACACAACCGGAGACATTGAGTACAGCCCGTTCTAGAGTTGGTTGTTTCTCTGCAAAGTCACTGTTCCACTGCATTGCCCCATCACTGCGCTTCATCAAACCTTTACTCAGTAGAAACCATAGAGCGTGTTAGCGACACAGTACCTTCGGGAATATTAGGTATAGCTTATTACAAAGCTACTTGCTTCTCTTCACAGTCGCTTTTCTCCTTAATTACGCATTTCAGGTATCGATGTATGGCTTTTTCCGCTCCCATTGCAAAGAATGAGACGTTCTCATCCTCCCCAGCACAGGCTAATTTCGGTTCAACCCTAGTCGTAATTGATGCCAGCGTTGCTGATTCTGCAATGCTAGCGGCAGAAGTCGTACCAGGGTCGATCGCGGTTCTGCTTGACGCTCAACAAGATGGCATTGAGCAAATTACCCAAGCGCTGCGGCAGCATCCGCAAGTTACCAGTCTGCACATTGTGTCTCATGGCGCTCCTGGTACGCTTTTCATCAGCAACAGCGAACTTAGTTTATCAACCCTCGATCGCTACCGCTGTGATCTACAATCCTGGTCACTCCAATCCCTGGTTCTTTATGGCTGCAATGTTGCTGCCGGAGATGCTGGAACCGAGCTAATTGAAAAACTTCATGCTTTAACAGGAGCAAACATCGCTGCTTCAGCCACTCCTACAGGTAATGCCGCTCTGGGTGGCAACTGGAATTTAGATGTGCAAACCGGAGCAGTAGCGGTTGAACTTGCGCTCACCCTTGAAGCTCAACAAGCTTATGCTGGCATCCTGGGTCCAACCGTTGATATCTCGGGTTCCCTTAGTGCAAATGGCTCTACACCTCAACTGCTTGCTCCTAACGCAGTCATTTCAGGCGTTTCTGGCAACCTACTTGGTGCTAAGGTCAGCTTTGGTACAGGCAGCTTCACTTCAAGCGATCGTCTGGGTCTTCAGGGTGCAGGAACTAGTACCAGTGGAACGATTGCTGGCACTTCTATTAGTTGGAATTACAGCACAAGCACGGGTACTCTCACTTTTACAGGAAGTGGAACAGCCGCACAGTACGAATCAGCTTTCAAGCAGGTCGTGTATTACAGCACCGGCAGCACAACCAATGGTAGCCGCCAAATCGACTTTGCAATTGGTGAAAACCTCGCAAATACTAACAACGGGCACTTCTATGAGTATGTGTCGGGTACATTAACTTGGCAGCAGGCTCGTGATATCGCAGCTCAACAAACGTATTTTGGCTTACAAGGTTATCTGGCAACTGTTACAACTGCTGCCGAAAACACTTTCATCACAAATAAACTCGGTGGTAATGGCTGGATTGGTGGCAGTGACGAGGAAGCCGAAGGAACCTGGAAATGGGTTACTGGACCAGAAAGCGGCACGTTGATGTCTTCCTATTACACGAATTGGGCATCTAACGAACCCAATAATTTCGGCGGAAACGAAGATCACGCCCACTTCTGGGGCACTGGTACCCAAAAAGGTACCTGGAATGATTTTTTGTATAACAATGGTCAGATTGCTGGCTACGTTATTGAGTACGGTGGGATGGCAGGCGATCCGGTTGTTGACCTGACAGGTAGCGTTACTGTTAACGTAAACTACCCTGTTCAAACGGCAGCACCCACTGGTTTAAAACTGCCCTCTGATACTACCAATGACACAGGCATTTCTCAAACCGATCGCATCACCAGCAACCTCCGACCTCAATTTCAGGGGACTGCAGTACCCGGCAGCACAATTAAACTCTATGCTGATGGAGTTGAAATTGCAGGCAATTCTACGATCGATGGTTCAGGCAACTGGACATTTACGCCTTCAGCCGATCTTGCAATTGGAACCCGCAACATTACTGCCAGAGCAACTGCTCCAGGCAGCACCCAAAGCGCAAATTCTGCTGGAATTACCGTCACGATCGACAATACTGCACCAACCATCAATCTCACTTCTAAGCCTGACCTCAACGCAAATAGCGATAAGGGCGTTTCTAACAGCGACGACAAAACAAACCTCACCAGTCTTACCTTTGATGGAACACTCACGCCTGCGGAAGCTGGTTTAACGATTAAGGTCTACGACGGCAATAGCGTTGTTGGTCAGGGAGTCGTCAGTGGAACAGGAGCATGGTCAGTCAATACAACAGGGGTCGGAACCGGAAATCGATCGATTACCTACACCCTGAGTGACGCAGCAGGCAACGAAAGCCAAAAATCAGCGGCATTAACCATTGATGTCAATACCACTGCACCAACCTTACCCGCTGGCTCAACCCCAGACCTGACTGCAGCAACCGACACAGGCATCTTTGACGCTGACAACAACACAGGCGAAAATACCCCTGATTTTGCAGGTCAATTGACTGCCAACGAAGCAGGCTACACAATTACGCTTTACGATGGTTCAACACCTGTTGGCACCGGAGTTGTTCAAGCAGATGGCTCTTGGTTAGTCACGACTTCAGAGTTAAATGATGGCTCCCACGCAATTCAATACTCGTTGACCGACCTGCACGGCAATCAAAGTCAGCTTTCCAGCGCGTTAAGCATTAATGTCAATACAGTTGATCCTAATGCATCAACGATCGCACCTGACCTCACGGAAGCAAGCGACACTGGCATTAGCCGCACTGACAATATTACTGCCAACAATACCCCCACCTTTAGTGGCACAGGAACCGCTGGACAGATCGTTCGCCTCTATGATGGCGATACTCAAGTTGGGGAAGGCACCGTTGATGGCAATGGTAATTGGTCAATTAAAACCTCAGCTTTAAGTGTCGGCGATCGTATCATCACCAGCATCGTTGTCGATCCGCTAACCGGCAACGAGAGCGGCAAATCACCTGCTTTAAATATCAAGATTGACCCCAATGCCGGTGTCACACCAACCCTGACGCCAGGTAGCTCCAATGGTGGCTCTAACCCCGTAGGCAACGAGAATGGGGGCTTGACCAACAATAACCAACTTCCCTTCAGCGGAAAGGTTGAACCAGGCAGTACGATTGAAATCTTGGCAAATGGTCAAAAAATCGAAGGTACAGCAACGGTGAACCCCGATGGCGCCTGGAGCTTTACTCCCAGCACTCCCCTACTGGATGGCACTTATCAGATGACAGTGCGGTCAACGAACGGGAGTGGTGGCGTTACCCTCTCACCCGAAACCTCGCTCACGATCGATACCAAGCCAGCAACGGTGCAAATCCTTGACTTTGGAGCTAAAGTTCGCGATACCAGTGTGAATAGCCTTAGCTTTAAGTTCAGCGAAGCTGTCAAAAATGTGCAGTTGGACGATTTGGTAATTACACGCGATGGTCAACCCGTTTCACTCACGAGTGCAAAACTATCGACGCAAGACAACCAGATCTTCACGCTAGAGAACATTCCTGGTTTAACGAATCCAGGCGGCAACTATCAAATCAGCATCAAACCCAGCAGCACAATCACTGACCTGGCTGGTAACTCCCTAATGGTTGGCAACAATGATACCTGGCTGACCGGCTTCACTGCAGATGCTCTCCCTGCTCCTCGAAGGGGCGGTAAGCGCGGTCTCGTCGTTTCCGACTTTGGTGGGAAAAACTTCGTCATGGGCAGCATGAACCGTGATGTAATGCGCGGACTGGGCGGCAACGACACACTCTTCGGTTTTGGCGGCAATGATCGTCAGGTTGGTGGTGCTGGAAAGGACAAGCTCTCTGGTGGTGGTGGAAACGACCACCTGCTCGGTGGAACAGGAAACGATAATTGCAGGGGTCGGAATGGCCATGACACCCTCATGGGTGCTGTCGGACGCGATCGCCTCCTGGGCAACAATGGAAATGATGTTTTGATTGGTGGTGGCGGTAAGGATATCCTGAACGGTGGTGCTGGTCGAGACACTTTTAGAGTCGATACGATTGAAAAGGTCAGCGATCGCGTTGTTGATTTTAATAGCGCATCAGACTTAATTGATCTACGCGGCATCTTTAAATCCGCTCAGTTTGCAGCAGACAACCGTTTCGCGCAGTATCACCAATACACAAAGCTGGTACAGGTTGGTGCAAATATTGAGGTCCAAGTTGACGGCGATGGTAAGGGCAGCAACACAACATTTTCGACCGTGCTGACCCTACAAAATACCCTTGCAAGCAACGTTAAGTCTACCAATTTTGTAATCGGCTAATCAGTTCTGCTGAATCAAACTGTTGCAGTAGAACAGTTGCAATAACTTAGCACATTGTGCTTCAAGACGCTCTTTCAAGGAGTAGACTGAAGCACATTTTTTGATTGGTTCATTTTTATCAATTTAGCAAGGGTCCTGTCTACTAGGCGTTTGAAGGTCTTTGAGGTCAAAAATTCGCGGGCATC
Source organism: Leptolyngbya sp. ST-U4 (assembly GCF_039962215.1). NCBI lineage: Bacteria > Bacillati > Cyanobacteriota > Cyanophyceae > Leptolyngbyales > Leptolyngbyaceae > Leptolyngbya > Leptolyngbya sp. ST-U4. Next base: position 9,816 of record NZ_JAMPKZ010000052.1, on the reverse strand, counting down.
TCTCTCTGTTAGCCCAACGATTTCTGGGTAGTGTTTTAGATCTGTTGATGCTCTAAACTTTGATAGAAAAGACACCATTTCAATCGATTGGTACGAAGTATCAACCTATGGCTCTGATTGCTGTGATATGTCCTTACTGTCAAAGCGATGAAGCCGTCGTCGAGAACGGCAAGAGTGCCGAAGGTGAACAACGGTTTCGCTGCCAGAGTGAAGCGAGCCAAGGACGAACGTTTATTCTCAATCCGTCCTATCCAAGACGCCTGCCTGCAATTAAACAACAAGGGTAGTGCTATTTAGTAAAGGATGGAAAAAAACTAGGGCAGCAAAGTTGGCTAGCAAGACGCGGTAAGCTTTGAGGAGAGTCTTTTGTCTCCAATCACCGTCGTTCATCATGGCTAGACGCTCCTGCCAACCTGCCGCAACCACAACCAAAATTCTGGAGTGTCGCTATCGTGCTTGCATCAGTTGTGGCGGGCGGATGTGGCACGACTACAACAACTTCCGGCGAGTGCGAACGCTCAAAGGCGTGGTGCAGTTGCACTTAAAGATTCGGCGCTGCCCCGACCCACAATGCGACCGCTTCCGTGTGCCCTATCGCCCGGAAGCCGAAGGCCAATGGGCACTACCGCAACACGAGTTCGGCTTAGACGTGATTGTTTTAGTCGGGGCGCTGCGGCATCAACAACATCGCAGTGTGCCGGAGATTCATCAACACTTGCAACAGTGCCAAGTACAGGTGAGTGAGCGCACCGTGAGCAATCTGCTCGCCCGCTATGATGAACTACTCGCCGTCAAGTTGGGTGATAGCGAGCGTATCGCGGCGATGGTGGGCAAACAGCAGCGTGTCATTCTCGCCCTCGATGGGTTGCAACCGGATGTGGGGCATGAGGTGTTGTGGGTGATGCGAGATTGCCTCAGTGGTGAAATCTTGCTGGCAAAGACGTTGTTGTCGGCAACGAGTGCTGACCTGAGTGCCCTGTTGCTACAGGTCAAACAAGCCTTGATGGTTCCAGTTGTCGCCGTGGTTAGCGACGGGCAACAGTCCATTCGCAAAGCGGTTGCCACTGCCTTGCCCGAAGCGGCTCATGGCTTGTGTCAGTTCCACTATCTGCGTGAGGCGGCCAAGCAGATTTACGACGCTGACCGTCATGCCAAGAAGGAGTTGAAAAAACGCGTCCGGGGCGTCCGCGCGATTGAGCGTTCGGTAACCGATAGCCCAGGTGAAATGGGTGAAGTGGTGCAAGGTTACTGCCAAGCGGTGCGGGCTGCCTTAACTGATGATGGGCGTCCACCGCTCGATGCAGCGGGACTTCGGTTGCATGAGCGGCTTGAAGCCATTGAGCACAGCTTAGGGCGAGTCGAGCAAACGCAGAACTTGCCGAACCGCTCGCCAGATTGAAACGCCTGCTCAAGTCGGGCTTAGACTACACTGCTACTTTGTGGCCGCCGGTGCGAACTGCTTTTAAGTGGATACACCAGGCCGCAGCGATTCTTAAAAACGAGCCGCAACACCTAGCCAAGGCAATTCGCAGACGATTTCGAGGGCTGCTCGGTGCAATGGCACGATGGAAAACGCAAGCAGGCGATCTTGCGCTTGGCATCGAGCATTTCCTCAAAGTCACGCGCAGCTATTGGTCAGGCTTGTTTCACTGCTATGACATCGACGGACTGCCCAGAACTAACAACGACTTAGAGCAGGTGTTTGGCAAGTGGCGACACCATCAACGCCGCTGTAGTGGGCGCAAAGTCGCACCCGCAACTGCCGTGACTCGTGGAGCAGTACAACTAGTCGCAGCACTGGCGACACAAGGGCGATCTTACTCGGCTTGTGATCTAGCGAGTGTTGATCACAACGCTTGGCAACAAGTGCGAGCACAACTCAAAGCTCATCAGCACAAGCGCGTTCAGCAGCGTCGCTTTCGGCAAAATCCAGTCACCTACCTGGCCGACTTAGAGCAACAACTGCTCAAGCTAACTTTGCTGTCCTAGTTTTTTTCAAGATTCTGCGAATCCGGTCGGCACTCAGTTCGACTTGTCGTTCCTGGGCAAGTTTGTGAGCCAGTTGTTTGCTGTTATACGTTCGCGGTTCCTGCTGGAGGCATTGTTCCAGATAAACCCAGTCTGCTTCCTGCCATTTTGGTTTTATCCCACGCCCAGGCGCATCCCACAGTCCGCCTAAACCTGCTTGTTGCCAACGACGAATCGTTTGTCGCACTGTGTTTTCCTAGCACTCAAAGATTTCAGCAATGGCAGGAACATTCCAGCCGTGCGCGTTGAGTCGAAGCATATGGGCACGGTCACGAATGCGTTGACACACCGTTGTCGCCACGCGCAGTTCGCTCAACGTTCGGTCTTCTTCAGCCGTCAGAACGATATGGACAGAGGCAGGCATAGTCAGCAAAACCGGGGAAATTTGGTCTTCTTCTTATCCTACGTTTATTTGTACCTACCTACTTAGATGATCGTTACCCACTGCTCTGCGATAGAATCTAACCATTTCAAGTTTCAATGATCTTGTCTTAAGTATTCATTTTGACACTCCTGATTTAGGTTCAGTTTAATTGAAGTGTCAGACTAAGGTTCGTTTAATACAGATAAAAATGGCAAAAAAGCTGTGATTTGAGTACCCAAATCTGACAGTTTCCCTTACTTCTGTCGCAAAGCTCCATCTTTGATAATCCTATCGGTATTCAGCGAGGTTTGCCCAATTTACGCCGCCTTCAAGGCTGCCTGGGTTTGACTGATAATACTCACATTCGGATCAAGCGCATCTCCAACCTTGAATAGCGCATCAAATACCTGCTGATTGCCCAGCATACTGGCTCTCAAGAATAGCCCACTCCAGCGCGCGATCGTTTCTGTTGCCGTAGCCTGATCTAATGTCGGACGATTTGGCTCACGGAGGGGGTTATCCTCATTAGTGATGCCATAGTGATTTGCCCCTGCAACCGTAATCAGCGCTTTGGGGGGATTGAGAATTTGATCGTAAGTTGCTTGACTAGCAGCGGGTAGCGCCACACTATCCAAACTTCCTACAATCAAGCCAATTGGAATATCGTCATTGTCGATTGGGAGGAATTCGCCAGTTTGCTGATTGCGGAAGTTTGTGCCATAAAAAACACCAGCTTTTAGCTCCGGCGGGCGCGTGTAGTTCCCTGAGCAAATGCCGGGCAGGCAAAACTCTTCCTGTGTTGCTCCTAATCCTGCGCCACCACCAAAGGAATGCCCTAACAATCCCAATTTATCCGTATCCACAATTTTGAAAATCGGAGATGAGGGATTCTGGTCTTCCACCCGCATCTGCTCGAGCACCTGATTGACCTGTTCCTGTTCAGGAAATAGCCCAGTAAACGGTTGACCACCAGGTCCAATCAGCGTCCGCTCATTGTTTGGCACAACCACCACAAAGCCATAGCTCGCAACCTGTGAGGCAAAGTTAGAGTAGTCTGATTTATCCACCAGCGCACCCTGTAACATTAACGCGATCGGCAACTCCACGGTATTGCGAAGGAACCGAGGCAATTGAGGATAGTAGATATCCGCCTGATCTCCATCAGGTACGATCGTTGTTGTGAAACGCTTGATGTTGAGGGAAAACGGCTCTTGAGTGAGGGGCAACGGGAAGTGGTTATCTTCGTCCGCTCGGAAGATGCCGGAGCGACCATCTGATAACTTCGCCCAGAATGCCACTGAATCCTGATTGTTTAGTCCTTTATTCAAAAAGTTCAAATCAACGACTGTTGAACCGAGTAGCTGATCCCCTGTAGCAATGACCTCCTGCTGTCCCACAAAAATGGCGCTGCCGCCCGCATCAAAGTCTGCCAGATATGCCACCGTTCCAGCATTGTTGATGTCCACTCCCCGAAACGATCGCAAGGAACCTGCACTATCTGCAACGGAATTTAAGTCACCTCCATCCCCTGTGAATACACCCACTGTCCCAGTTGCAGAAACACCAATGAATGCAGCCGTTCCTTCCCTGTTGATGGCGGGTGAGCTGCCAAAAAGAATCAATCCATCGCTGGGATCTGCGATCGTCGTTACTTGCCTATTCCGCCCGGTAAAAATGCCTGCATTTTGAAACAGTTCTGCGATTGGAACCTGCTGCCCCTCTACCTCGATCGTGCCTGGAACGGGAGCAATTCCTGCGGAGAAAACAACGGTGCCTCGCTCATTTAAATCGGGCGTAATTCCAAAGGTCGTCAACCCACTGTTAGAATCCGCGATCGTGCGCGTGTTGCCCCTGGTGCTGGTAAAAATGCCCTTTTCACCCTGATCCAAATCAGCTCGGAATGCAACCTTGCCCCGATTATTAATAGCAGGTTCGCCGAAGAGGTTGTCGAGGGTGGGAATGCGTTGAAAATTAAAGGAACCAGAGCTATCTGCAATGCGAGTAATGGTCGTGCCATCGCCCGTAAAATAGCCTGCATCTCCACTGTCTAAGCCAGCTAAGAAGGCAACCGTACCCTGATTATTAATGGAAGGACCAACCCCTAAAAAGCTAAAGTCTCCTGCTGTACTGGCGATGGAGGTCAGAGAATCACCATTGCCAACAAAAATGCCCGCCTCCTGGGAACGAGTGGCACCCCAAAACGCTATTTCGCCCGAGTCGTTGATTGCAGGTGCAGTCGCAAGGGGAACGCCAGTTGGGCTAAATTCAAAAGTTGCGAAGCGGGTAGTGTCAGCAATTGCTGTGATGCGGTAGTCCACCTTCTTCTCTACTGCCATCGCTTTCTTCCTCAATAGAATTCAGGAGCACCTTGAAGGGCTATCAGAATCTTATCGATGAGACAGTATCGTTACTCACTAGTCTATAAAAATTAACCCATAGGATCGTTTAATCCCTGAAAGGGTTTGGTAATGATCTTCGCGATCGGGCGATATTTGAGTTATGACGCAGATACAGGTTTCAATTCCTGAAAGGGTTTGCTGGTGATCATCGCCTGTTTTGTAGAAAGTTTCAAACAGCGCAAAGCTTAGTGCCCAGTTGGCAGATGTTTTTCTGTTTCGTACAAAATGCCTATCTCACGAGCTGCAAAAAAAGACATTATCGTGGAGGGTGAGGGTGCAGTGATAGAAAACCATTGGAAAATCTTCCAGTTAGGGAAACTGCTCGATAAATGCTGCGGCAGTTAAGATAGCAATCCCATTTCAGGGATGCAGGACAAGAAGATCAGCATCTCCTGTAATGATGACTTCTGCATTTGCAGCAACTGCCGCTGCAATAACAATCAGATCATCAGGATCTCTGAGGCTGGAAACTTCTGGTAAGGATGCAGGGGAACAAAGTTCAACCAATTGCCTGACCCTAAGCATCAATTCTTCAACTGGTATGCCAATCCTGAGAAGACGAGGTTGTAATTTTGGGTAGTTTAACGTCGCTTCTAGCTCTGATAGCAGACGATCGCTCGCAGCAATTGTAATCTGCTGTTGTTCTGCCCTTATAATGACTTGCCGAGGAAAACCACCCCACAGTAAACCTGAAACCCAGATATTGGTGTCAAGAACGACTTTCATCTTCTGCCATTGTGCGTCTTACTTCCTTCACAATCTCAGCGATTTCTTCGACCGCAGGCTGCTCAGTGTCGTGCCCCAAATCGTCAATGCGCTGCCACAGGTCTGAGAAGCCTTGCGGTTTCTGGATCTTTTTGATCAAGATCGTATCCTCAGTCTGCCACACTGCATATTCGTCGCCGGGTTTAAGCGTTGCCTGAATTTCAGAAGGTAGTTCCAGTTTTTGATCGGCAGTGACACTGATGATAATGGTTTTAGACATCATGACTTCCTGTTAGCTATTTTCCTTGCCCTTTTTGCCAGCGATCGCCCCATAGGTTTCAGGATAACTCCTGATCTGCTGGTAGAGAGCGGACAGCGTTGCTTGTAGGCGTGTTTCATCCTGGTAATGATCATCGCCGTCACGGGCGGAAGTAAGCACTCGTCTGGTGTGGACTGGGCTTCGATCCCTGAAAGGGTTTGGTAGTAATTATCGCATCGTTTTCGCGGGCACTGGAACCGCAACTGCTGCGTTTCAATGTTTCATATCTTGATCGTTTCATCAGCACTACACTTCACTGATACAACTATGCTCGGCATGACCCAAGAATGCTATGAACGTTTCACCCGTTTCTTAATCCCAAAGACTTGCCCCACTCTGCAACCTCAGTCGTTACGGATTGCCTCAATAAACTTGTGCAACACAGGTGATGGGTTACGGGGGCGCCACACAGCAACAGTCTCAATTTCAAATGTCGGCTGTATATCTTTGTAGATCACCCCAGCTCGTTGTAGATTCTGCATTGAGGCTGGCACGAGTGCAACTCCAATTCTTCCAGCAACCAAACTGAGTACTGTTTGTAACCACCGCGCTTGTTGCACGACGGTTGGCATAAACCCGTTTTCCTGACAAAGATTTAGGACTTGATGATACAACCCTTGCCCAATGTAAGATGGGGGCAAAATAAAGGGTTCTTTGCTCAGCGCTTTGAGCGGAATTCTCTGGTGAGATAGGAGTGGATGCTCTTGATGAATAGCGACAATTAATGGCTCCTTGAGAATAGACAAAGAATTCAGATCGGGATTGTTTTGAATAGGAGAATTAAGGAAACCACAATCAATTGTGCAATCCTTAAGCTGTTGAATTTGAGCTTGAGAATCCAATTCACATAAGATCAACTCAACCTGTGGAAATCGAGTTTGAAAAATGTTCAGGATATTTGGCAAGACGCTTTGAGTCACAGTACTGTTAACCCCGATGGCTAAGTGCCCAGTTTCCCCTCGATTAGCTTGCTGAGCAATTTGAGTTGCCTGTTCAACCTGAGTTAAAACTAATTGCGCCTGCTTTAAAAATGCTTGTCCCGCATGGGTTAACTGAAGAGGGCGTTTATCCCGTTCAAATAACTGTACACCCAGTTCGATTTCCAAAGCACGGATTTGCTGGCTTAAGGGGGGTTGAGCCATGTGTAACCGCTCAGCCGCTCGGCTAAAATTTAGCTCCTCTGCAACCATAACGAAGTATCGCAGGTGTCGTAGTTCCATTGTTAAAATTCGCAGCTTATCTCACAACCATATTTCAGAAGTATAGTATGCCGATCTAACCAATATTGGACATATCAAAGCCCAGCTCTTATCGTTTCAATAACACAGTTCACTGGATTCAAACAGCCCAGCATTATGGTTATCTCACCATCTACAGGAGCAAGCGCGATACCCCAACTCCTGAGCCAGAAAGGATATTACGGTGAATTTGGCGGGCGCTTTACGCCTGAGATTTTGCATGAAACGTTGGAGACGGTCACCATTGCCTATCAAGCTGCTAGACAAGATCCTGAGTTTTGGAGTGAATTTATCGCCCTGTTGTCTAACTATTCCGGTCGTCCGACACCCCTCACTTATGCTGAGCGGTTAACCCATTATTTGGGGGGTGCCAAAATTTTCATCAAGCGAGAAGACTTAAACCACACAGGCTCGCACAAATTGAATAATGGGCTTGGGCAAATGCTGCTAGCGAAACGGATGGGCAAAACGCGAGTCATCGCAGAAACAGGGGCAGGGCAACATGGAGTTGCGACTGCCACCCTTGCCGCTAAATTTGGGCTTAACTGCACTATCTATATGGGCACGATCGATATTGAACGGCAAAACCCGAACGTGTTCTGGATGCGAAAGTTAGGGGCAGAGGTGATCCCTGTTTCAACGGGAACTCAAACGCTCAAAGATGCCATGAATGAGGCATTACGGGATTGGTCTACTCATATGGACACGACGCATTATGTATTAGGAACCGCCTGTGGACCTCATCCTTTCCCAGAAATGGTTGCCTGGTTTCAATCGGTGATTGGACTGGAAGCGCGATCGCAAATCCTGCAGCAGGCTGGAAGACTACCCACAGCGGTCTATGCCTGTGTTGGAGGAGGCTCTAATGCGATCGGGATCTTTGGTGGATTCCTAGAGGATGCGGCGGTGCAATTAGTGGGGATAGAAGCAGGGGGATTGGGAATCAGTACCCCACATCATGCCTCTCGTTTAGCAGCATCGGATGCATCTGTTGGGATTGCTCAGGGGTATAAAACCTATTTTCTGCAAAACCAGGATGGACAAATGCAGGACACCCATTCCGTTGCAGCAGGGCTTGACTATGTTGGTGTTTCACCCATTCTTGCTCATTTGACTCAAACAAACCGGATGATCGTCAAAGCCGCAACAGATGCGGAAGTACTTGATGCTTGCCAGTTGTGTATGAGTCAAGAAGGACTAATTCCTGCCTTGGAATCCGCTCATGCGTTTGTTCAAGCCTTTAAAGATGCCCCTTACTATACTTCCAATGATTGCATTGTGATTAACCAATCTGGACGAGGTGATAAAGATATTTTCACGATCGCCAATGCATTTAATGATGCTGAGTGGAAAGCATTTTTAAGTAATCAAGCATCCTCTTTTAACCCGCCAAACTAAGGAATTTAAGGAAAAATTGATGGAGACCCTATCCACATCCACTGCATTAGAGCAGTTTATTGTTGAACAGCGTCAGCAGCAAGACATTCTGCTGATGTCTCATACGGTCTTGGGCTATCCGTCGTTTCACGACAATTATCGTGCGGTTGATGCGCTTGTGCAGGCAGGGGTTGAATTAATTGAACTCCAGTTCCCCTTTTTAGAGGCGATCGCAGATGGCTCCATCCTGCTCAATGCAAACCACTCTGCTATCCAAGCTGGAACAACAATCAATGATTGCTTCTGCTTTGCTGCTAAGATCACCCGGCAGTATTGGCAAGCTCGGTTTGTTGTTACAACTTACTGCAACGTTGTCTATCAGTATGGAGTTGAGCAGTTTGTCCAAACCGTCGCCCGTTCTGGTATTGCTGGATTGATCATTCCTGATTTACCTCCGGAGGAGGCTGAGACTTATGTTGCAGCCTGTAACTATCATGGCATTGCTACAATCTTCTTATGCACACCAAATAGTTGTCCTCAACGATTACAGCAGATTGCCAAAAGCACAAGCGGAATGATTTACTGTACCGCTCGCAAAGGCGTGACAGGGCATGAAACGCAATTTTCAACTCAATTTAACCGGTATGTAGAATCTGTTCGTGCATTCGTTCAACGTCCAATCGGTGTTGGATTTGGCATTCAATCTCAAGCAGCTATTTCTCAATTAAAGGGGCAAATTGATATCGCCATTATCGGTACCCAAGCCGTGAAATTGTATGTTGAGCAAGGAGCATCAGCATTAGAAGGATTTATGCGAGATTTACGAAACGGCAAAGCACTATGAGGGAAACTGTCAGGTTGTGTCGCAATAACGGGTCAATGGTAAGGTAGACAAGCCGAACTCTGCCGACTCGCTCTCCAATGTCTATTCCTGTTCTGTTCAAGCGGGGGCACTTTCAGCCTGCAATCATCCTGCTCAACGTCCGCTGGTACTTCTCTTTAGGTTCGCCAGTTCCTCAAAGCGGGAAACCCGCTTATCCAGACCTACAGCGGTTGCCACTTGGGTAAGCCACACGGATCTGTCAAAGAAGACTTTAACCCAGTGACTAACTGTGGCTTACTAGCTTGAAAATCGCTGTAGCAGCTCGTGTTCTAGCCCCAAAAGGGTTCTCAATCGCTCGTTTCTGCTGCTGCCGTTTGGGATTAGAGAGTGCTTCCCTGACCCGTTCAGAAACGGGTTGCTCACCCTCCTTAAGGTCAGGCAGCCTGGGATAAGCTGTACTACCTATGCTCCTATCTCTATGAGTTCTGGGAATTCTGCTGCTTAAAGCCTAGAAGAATTCCCAGAACCGCAAACAGGAGGAGGGGCTGTTTGGGGCATGAGAA